>NZ_JBITHD010000034.1:0-86282 GCF_044457685.1 Nonomuraea sp. NPDC050536 | reverse complement strand
CATGACCCGCTCGATCTCCTTCTCGCGGCCGATGACCGGATCCAGCTTGCCCTCGCGGGCGGCCTGGGTCAGGTTGCGGCCGAACTGGTCGAGCACCAGGGAGGTAGACGGGGCCGTCTCCTGGGGACCGCCGGCCGCGGCCGGCTCCTTGCCCTGGTAGCCGTGGAGCAACTGGATGACCTGCTGCCGGACACGGTTGAGATCAGCTCCAAGCTTGACCAGCACCTGGGCCGCCACACCCTCACCCTCGCGGATGAGACCGAGCAGGATGTGCTCGGTGCCGATGTAGTTGTGACCCAGCTGCAAAGCCTCACGGAGCGACAGCTCAAGAACCTTCTTGGCCCGCGGGGTGAACGGAATGTGCCCCGACGGAGCCGACTGTCCCTGGCCGATGATCTCCTCGACCTGCTGACGCACACCCTCAAGGCTGATACCGAGGCTCTCCAGAGCCTTGGCCGCCACGCCTTCACCCTCATGGATCAAACCAAGAAGAATGTGCTCAGTGCCGATGTAGTTGTGGTTGAGCATCCTGGCCTCTTCTTGGGCCAAGACGACAACCCGCCTCGCTCGGTCGGTGAACCTCTCGAACATCTCGTCGCTCCTCACAGAGCGGTCAGTCAGGCCGGTAAATCCGGTCCCGTCCTCCCGCATGCTAGCCCTGGCTCGGCGAACCGTGCCCTCTGCCGCTGACACGCTCTATAGCAGAAGCGTTCCCCGAGAGCAGGGCGTTCACCCTCCATCCAACTACCGTTCGGGGGTGACGTGTTCCCGATACGCCGCAAGCGAACGATGTTTAGGACGCTCTGCGGAAGGCGGCTGGAATTAGGCGCCCGCGGATCAAGACGGATCCACCATCGGAGCGCGCAGAGGAGCCAGCCTCTACCCACCCCTCCCGGATGCCGCTTCCACTAAACATCCTATGGGCCGAGTCAAAGACAGCCAACTGACAGCACGACCCGCCACCGGGAAGCCCGTGCCCGCCGGGGATCGCGCGATGTTGCCGACAGACTGTCGCCAAATCCGGCCATCCGGTCAGGACGGTTACCAGAGCTGGGAGCGGGCCCACAGGAAATCCTTCGCCGTGGACCCCGTCACACAAAAACCGCGCGCCCCTGGACGAGTATGGGACGCGCGGGAAAAATGTCCTCGTTTGAGGAGGTCGGTGCGTCCAGCATTTGAGAAGCGCACCAAATGATCATGCGCTTATGGCGGCCGCCGGGGTTCTAGGCGGTCGGCATAAGCGCATGGTCGCCACATGATGACTGCGTCAGTGGGCCGCCTCGTACTTCTCCACCACCGTGGAGGCGATACGACCGCGCTCGCTGACCGGCAGGCCGTGGGCCTTGGCCCACTGCCTGATCTCGGAGCTCTTCTCCCGGCTCATGGACCGCTGACCACCACGCCGGCTGCGACGGGCGGAGACGGCGCCCGACTTGCGGGCGTGCTGCACGAAAGGCGACAGCGCGTCCCTCAGCTTCTTGGCGTTAAGGTCGCTGAGGTCAATCTCATAGGAGGAGCCGTCAATAGCGAAGCTGACCGTCTCATTGGCCTCGCCCCCATCGAGGTCATCGATGAGAATCTCCTGGATCTGCTTGGCCATCTACGCATTCCCTTCGGAGTATTGCTTCATTCGCCTGCCCAAACATATACCCGGAAAGGCCTTGAGACAATTCAACGCAACGGAGATTCGCTGAGCGGCGGCTCAGTTGTGCTTGTCCGCCGGCCCCCGGTCGTTTGGCCCCCGCCCCTGGAGGCTCCCGGCCGACCGGCTTCACTACGCCAATGGCTACGCCGCGACGGCCATCACGGGCGCCACAAAACGTCCGTAAGGCCTTGCATTCGTTCCTCGACTCCACTGGCACGGGGGTTTCGGGGAGCTTTATGCGCATGTAACGCGACGCTGCGCCAGCCGAGCCGGACGGCCCGCTGTCCATGCGGTGTTACCACCCGCACCCGAACCATAGCGGTGCGGCGACGATGCCGACACGCCGGGGGCACCAACCTCCGGGGACTCCGGATGCCCCATAGCCTAATGCCAGTCTCTCCAGCACCCTTACCGGATCATCAGAAAACTTTGCGAAAATCCGTCTTCGCAGGTACGCGGGCCTCAGCGGGGATCTTTGATGACCCGTGTTCCCGCCACCCGGTCATCCAGCCCGCGCTGGAACGGCTTGTCGATCAAGATACGCAGGCCGTTGTAGAACACGAAGATTCCTACCAGCAGATTCACCACGGGAATGCCCATGGCCATGGCCGGCCCCGGATACACCAGCGCTCGTTTCAGCAGCGCTCCTGAGCGAAGCTCGCCTTCGACGGGCACCACCCGAATCCGCATGATCGCCTGGCCGAAGGTCCGGCCGCGAGCGGAATGCGCGATCCAGTCATAGCCGGTATATGCCATCCCGGCGAGCAGCCATGCGAAGACACCGGACAGCCGGCCGCTGAAGGCCTCCAACAACCCGACAGATCGGAAGAGAGCCCAGAGCGCGATGAACAGAATGTAATAGAGGACCCCGAACACGAGCGCTTCAATGACGCGTGCGGCGAGCCGTTCCCACCATTCAGCGGGCACCGTGCCGGTCCACCGCGGCATCCCGGCCATGGCCCACCTCGCTCGATCGGGTGCCTCCTATTTTGCCGCCCCCGGCCGCACACAAAACAGAGGCCGGCACGCTGCCGGCCCCTGATTTGCGCGGAAAACGCTACTTGACCTTCACAACCACGGTGTTGGCCACCTTGTCGGCGAAGGTCTGCTGCATCGGCTTGTCCCACAGCTGGGAGGCACCCTGGAGGCCCACCACCAGCCACGCGAGCAGCCACCCGAGGAACGGGATGAGGTTGAGGATGTAGCCACCCCACGTCAGCGCCGCCCGCTTGAGGGCCACGTCGTTGGGAATTCCGCCGAGCGGCACGGGACCGCCCACCTGGGCGATCTTGATGCCCATGACCATCTTGCCCAGCGTCTGAGCCTTCATCTTGGTGAGGAAGAACTCGTAGCCGATGTAGAGCGCGGTCATGAGGACCGATGTGATGATCCCGACCGCGAAGGCGCTCATGCCGCCGCTCATGGTGCCCGTGCGCCAGTCGTAGCTGGCGAGCAACACGGCGGTGAAGATGGCGCCGATGATCAGGCCGATCACGACGAAGATGACGATGTCGATGATCCTGGCCACCAGGCGCTGCCACCACTCGGCCAGCGGCGCGGGCGCGCCGGGCGGCTGGACGCCGACCGGCTGGCCGTAACCGGGCTGACCGTAGGCCGGCTGGCCGTAGCCCTGCTGGGGCTGGCCGTAGCCGGGCTGGCCGTACTGCTGCTGACCCGGCTGGGCGTAGCCGGGCTGGCCGTACTGCTGCTGGCCGTAACCCGGCTGGTCACCGTAGCCAGGCTGCGACTGCGGCTGCTGGCCGTAGTCCGGCTGGGACTGGGGCTGCTGCCCGTACTGCGGGCCCGAAGGCTGCTGGCCGTACTGCGGGTCCGAGGGCTGCTGGCCGTACTGCTGCCCGTAACCCGGCTGCGATTGGGGCTGCTGCCCGTACTGCGGCTGGGAAGGCGGCTGCTGACCATACTGCTGGGACTGCGGCTGCTGCCCGTAACCGGGCTGCTGGCCGTACTGAGGCTGCTGCCCGTAGCCGGGCTGCTGCTGGCCGTACTGCGGTTGCTGGCCGTACTGCTGCTGCCCCTGCTGGGGCTGCTGGCCGTACTGCTGCTGCTGGCCATATCCGGGCTGCTGCCCGTAATTGGGCTGCTGGTTGTAGTCATCGGCCCGGTAACCCACGACCGTCACGTCCGGGTCGGGCTCGCCTTGGGGCCGGCCCACGTTCTGCTGGCCGTATTCGGGAGTCCCGGCAGCATTCTCGCCGGAATCGTCCTGTGGATACGGCGGCTGTCCGGTGCTCACCGTGTCACCTCGCTTCGAGTGCGCATGTGGCACATGCCTGTGTGGCCCAACGTATCGGCATAGGTATCAACAATCATCTTTCCCATTAGTCAAGGACCGAGTCACCCGGTGTCAAGTGGAGCAGCATCCTGGTGTTGCCCAGGGTGTTCGGCTTGACGTGTTCCAGATCAAGGAACTCGGCCACACCCTCGTCATACGAGGCCAGCAGTTCGGCGTAGACCTCGGGTGAGACCGGGGTGCCCTGGATCGGGCGGAAACCATGTCGGGCGAAGAAGTCGACCTCGAATGTGAGGCAGAAAACCCGGCGCAGACCGAGCTCCTTCGCGGTGTGGATCAAGGCCGAGACGATTCTGTGACCGACCCCCAGCCCGCGGAATTCCGGATCGACCGCCAGCGTGCGGATCTCGGCGAGATCCTCCCAGAGAACGTGCAGCGCGCCGCAGCCGACGATCTGCCCACCCCGCTCGGCCACCCAGAACTCCTGCACGTCCTCGTACAGGGTCACGGTGGCCTTCTCCAGCAGGCGTGGACCTGCACCGGCATAGGCGTCGACGAGTCGCCTGATCATCCTGACGTCGGGCGTGCGGGCACGCCGCACCGCGACCTCGGGGACCTCGGTTTCACTGACTGCCAGCTCGGCGGCCTGCTCCATGGGCGCTCAGCCTACCGATCCCATTACGGCTCATCCCTAACTCTTCCGTATACGAGTAGTAGTCACATGATGTGGCCATACGACCACGATCAGCCTTTCAACCTGGAATCCCATCAGGCGCGGTCAAAGCTGGGGCAAACAGGACGTAAAGTCGATCCTGCACGGCTGTCCGCGTGATCCCCTCGTGACCCTCCGGTTGCGAAACCTCTACGGACTTGGCAGTTCTGGTTGAGCACGAACCGCAGGTGCACTAGTGTCCACCGTCGATGTCACCCTTCTGGGTGACGCGCCCAATCCCCGCAAGGGGAGCCGGGGACCCACCGGTGGCCACGCGCCATCACCGGGGTGAATCCGAGCACCGCCGCTCGGTAGGGCTGCTCCGGCCCGAACCCGTCAGCTAACCCGGTAGGCGCCGCAGAAAGGAGCTGGTTGGTGAAGCGCACGCGCGACCGCGGGGGGAAGCAGGCGGGCAAGAATGCCCGCCCTCCGGAACGTCTCGCCCGCAGGCTCGCCGTCGTCGCCACCACCCTGACGGCCTTAGTGCTTGCCCTGCCCGTGACCTCCGCCACCGCCGCGCCCAAGCCCTCGCTGAAGGAACTGTCGGCCCAGGTGCAGGCGATGCACACACAGATCGAGACGCTGACCGAGCAGTACAACGGTCAGCGCGAGCGGCTGAAGACCGCCAAGAAGTCGGTCGAGATCGCCAAGAAGACGCTCGCCGACAGCAACGCCCAGCTCGAGTCCAAGCGCGCGATCGCCTCCGAGCTGGCCACGAACGAGTACATCTCCGGCGGCCTCGGCAAGGCCCTGGCCTTCGCCGGATCCACCGACCCCAACACCTTCCTCGACCGGGCGGCCACCACCTACGTCATCGAGGAGCAGCAGGGCGCTGCGGTCAACCAGATCACCCAGGCGATGGAAACCGCCCAGCGCGCCCGCGACAGCGCCAACGCCCGCATCACCGAGGTGCAGAAGCTCGTCACCGACCTCTCCGACAAGCGCGACAAGATCAGCAAGCTGGTCGCCAAGGTCGAGAGCAACCTCTACAAGCGCGCCATCGGCGAGGCCGGCCGCCCCGGCACCCGCGCGGTCAAGGTCAACCTGCCCGTCGTCGGCTCCGGCAAGGCCGCCGCGGCGGCCCGCTGGGCGCTCACCCAGCAGCTCAAGCCGTACGTCTGGGGCGCCGCAGGGCCGAGCACCTACGACTGCTCGGGCCTGGTCATGGCCGCCTACCAGACCGTCGGCATCTCACTGCCGCACTACACGGGCGACCAGTGGACGGCCGGACGGCACATCTCCCGCGAGGAGCTCCAGCCGGGCGACCTGGTCTTCTTCTACAGCGACCTGCACCACGTGGGCATCTACATCGGCGGCGGCATGATGGTCCACGCCCCCCAGACCGGCGACGTCGTCCGCATCGCCCCCCTCGGCAACCGCCCCTTCGCAGGCGCCGTCCGCATCGCCGACTAATTCCTCTCCAGCGTCCCGCCTGCGGTTCCCGTAAGGCGGGACTGCTTTTGTCCGGCGACCCCCGCCGCACGGGGTTTGTACTGTCGGCAGCTTTGTACGCCGGTGCGGTGCCCGAGTGCCACGATCACGGGGCGCCGTGGCGGCGAGGTGGGGGCGCCGACTCGCCGGAAGCGCCGGTCGCGGGTCCTCAGCCGAAGTACGGAGGGCGGCGGGTGGGGGCGGCTCGCCGTACAGGAAACAAGCCGTACAGGAAACAAGGGGTGGGGCGGCTTGCCGTACACGGAACAAGCAGGTGGGACGGCTCGCCGTACATCAAAAGAGCAGGGGAGGTGCGGGTGGAACGTGACAATGGGCGTCAAATGAGTTGGCGGCGGCATGCCCAGGCGACGGCTTCGATAGCGGTGGCTACGCCGATGCGGTCGCAGATGCAGCGGAGGCGGCGGCGGACCGTGCGGCCGCTGATGTCCAGGCGGCGGCCCACCCGATCGACCGTGACTCCAGTGGCGAGCTCCGCGAGGAGCGCGAGATCCGCATGGCTCAGCTCAACGCCTTCGGCGAGCACATCCATGGAGAGTCCTCTCGACAGCAGAACTCGGTGACCGGGCGAACCCGTTCGTCTCGCAGACGGTAAACGGATTCAGGAAAGGCCGTCAAGCGCGGAATTCACCGCACTTGACGATCTCTATTGACATGATCAGTTCTATATGAAGTACTCCGCATATGCCGCGACACTCAATGATCGAAAACAACGATCCATACAGTGCGCCGCAGCCGGAGATGACCCCCGCCGACGTGCTGGGGTTCGATCCGTTCGCCCCGGACTTCCTCCGCGCCCCATATACGAAATATCGGGAAATGCGTGATCATGGGGCATTGTTCCGGACTCGGGCTGGGCTGCTCGCGGCCACCTCCTACGAGCACTGCTCGACCCTGCTGCGCGACCCCCGGTTCGGGCACGGGTCCGACCCGCTGGGCAAGGGGGATCCGAGCCGCCCGGTGGAGTCGTTCCTGCTGATGGATCCGCCTGACCACACCCGGCTGCGCTCGCTGGTCAGCAGGGCGTTCACGCCGCGCATGGTGGAGCGGCTGCGGCCCAGGATCGAGGCGATCACCACCGAGCTGATCGAGGCGCTGCCCCGCGAGGCCGAGCTGGTGTCGGAGTTCGCCTACCCGCTGCCCGTGCTGGTGATCACGGAGATGCTGGGCGTCCCCGCCGAGGACCACGACCTGTTCCGCGGCTGGAGCGAGACGCTGGCGCGCAGCCTGGACCCGATGCTGACCAGCGAGCTTGCGAGCGAGACCGAGCGGGCCAGGATCGAGTTCCGCGACTACTTCCGCGCGCTGATCGCCGAGCGGCGCGCGCGGCCGGGCGAGGACCTGCTGAGCGCGCTGGCCCAGGTCGAGGAGCTGACCGAGGCGGAGCTGGTCGCCACCTGCGTGCTGCTGCTCGTGGCCGGCCACGAGACGACCGTCAACCTGATCGCCAACGGCGTGCTCAACCTGGCCAGGCACGGCGTGCTGAAGGAGGCCGCGATCCGGCCCAAGCAGGTGGTCGAGGAGGTGCTGCGGTACGACCCGCCGGTCCAGCTGACGCTGCGCTTCGCGCTGGAGGACGCGGAGCTCGGCGACACGGCGACGCCCGCGGGCACACCGGTGCTGGCCATCATCGGCGCGGCCAACAGGGATCCGGTGGCCTTCCCCGATCCTGACCGCTTCGACCTGGATCGGGAGCCGAGCAGGCATCTGGCGTTCGGGCTGGGGATCCACTTCTGCCTGGGCGCGACGCTGGCGCGGCTCGAGGGTGAGATCGCGCTGCGGGCCCTGGCTCTGACGGCTCCCGGGCTGGAACTGGTCGAGGCGGCCCCGCCGTACAAGGAGAACGTGGTGCTGCGCGGGCTGGCCGCGCTTCACGCGCGGCTGTCGTAGCACTCCCTGGCGGCCTCGACGTCGGCGATGTGCTCCTCGGCCCAGGACTTGATGGCCGCGACCAGCGGCAGCAGGCTCCTGCCGAGGTCGGTGAGCTCGTAGTCGACCCTGACGGGCACACTGGCCGTGATCGTGCGCTCGACCAGGCCGTCGCGCTCCAGGCCGCGCAGGGTCTGGGTGAGCATCTTCTGGCTGACCCCGGCGATGGTCCTGGCCAGGTCGCTGTAGCGGAGCGCGCCGCCGGCCAGGGCGCTGAGGATGAGGGTGACCCACTTGTCGCTGAGCGTGGTGAGCAGCTTCCTGGAGGGGCACTCGGCGATGTAGGCGTCGTAGGCCTGCTTGGCCTCGATGCGACGATCGGCCGCGGTCATCGTGGGCACGGATGCCTCCCTTACGCACTTCCAGGTGCCTACTTTCCAATAGAGAGTAGCCGATCCTACGGTTACCCACATGACGAACATGCGTGCGCTCATCGGTGGTTCCGGCTCTCCCCGCCTGGTCGAGGTACCAGTGCCGGAGGCGGGACCGCGGCAGGTGCGGATCAAGGTGGGGGCGGCCGGGGTCAACCCGTTCGACCTGGCGGTGGCGGCGGGCAAGCTGGCCGAGTACGGCCTGGCCCGTCCCCGGGAGTCCTACGGGCTCGGCTTCGACGCGGCGGGCACCGTGAACCAGGTGGGCCAGGGTGCGCCCTTCGAGGTGGGTGAGGCGGTCATCGGGCTGGCGGCCCGGCTGGAGCCGGCGACCAAGGCACAGGCCGAATACGTGGTGCTGGACGCCGACGCCGTCGCCAGGGCGCCGCGGAACGTCTCGGTCGAGGCGGCTTCCACGCTGCCGCTCAACTCACTGACGGCCTGGCAGGCGCTGGACGCCACCGGGCTGCGTCCCGGCCAGACCCTGCTGGTGACCGGTGCCGCGGGAGCGGTAGGCGGATTCCTGGTGGAGCTGGGGGTGGCGCGTGGGCTGCGCGTGGTGGCGTCCGCGGGATCCGGGGACGAGGAGCTGGTGCGCGGGCTCGGGGCCGAGTGGTTCGTGCCGCGCGAGGAGGACCTGGCGACCGGGGTCAGGCAGCGCGTCCCCGGCGGGGCGGACGCGGTCGTGGACGCCGCGATCACCCCGCAGGCGGCGCTCGACGCGGTCAGGGACGGCGGGACGTTCATCGCCCTGTCGGTCGGGGTCGCGCCGGTGGCCCTGCGCGGCACCACGGTGAAGACCGTCTTCTTCAGGTCCGAGCCTGCCCAGTTCGCCGAGATCGTCCGCCTCGTCGAGGCGGGCAGGCTGACGCCCCGGGTGGCTGCCACCTACCCGCTGGAGAAGGCGGCCGACGCCCACGCCCGCCTCGCGGCAGGGGGCCTGCGCGGCCGTCTGGTGCTGGTCCCCTGAGCATGGGTACGGCTCCCGCCGCAAAGGAGGGCGGGAGCCGTACGAAGCCTCATTGAGTCGGCTTGACCAGCGGGAACAGGATCGTGTCGCGGATGTTCCTGCCGGTGAAGGCCATGATCATCCGGTCGATTCCGACGCCGACCCCGCCCGTGGGCGGCATGGCGTACTCCAGGGCCTGCAGGAAGTCCTCGTCCAGCTGCATGGCCTCGAGGTCGCCGCCGGCGGCCAGCAGCGACTGCTCGACCAGGCGGCGGCGCTGCTCGACCGGGTCGATGAGCTCGGAGTAGGCGGTGCCGAGCTCGGTGCCGAAGCCGATCAGGTCCCACTTCTCGGTCAGCAGCGGGTTTTCGCGGTGCTGGCGGGTCAGCGGCGAGGTCTCCAGCGGGTAGTCCATGACGAACGTGGGCTGGATGAGCGTGTGCTCGACCAGCTCCTCGAACAGCTCCTGGACGAGCTTGCCCTGGCCCCACTTGGCATCCCAGTGGATCGCCCGGTCGTCGGCGAACTTCCTGACCCGCTCCAGAGGCGTCTCCGTGGTCACCTCTTCGCCGAGCGCCTCGGAGACGGCGCCGTAGAGCGTGATCCGCGGCCACTTCTCCAGCCCCAGATCCACCTCGGTGCCCTCGTGGTGCACGATCGAGGTGTCCAGCGCGGCCACGACCGCCTTCTGGTACATCCGCTGGGTCAGGTCGGCCATGTCGTTGTAGTCGAGGTAGGTGCCGTAGGCCTCGAGCATGGTGAACTCGGGGTTGTGCGTGGAGTCGGCGCCCTCGTTGCGGAAGTTGCGGTTGATCTCGAAGACCTTCTCGATCCCGCCCACCACGAGCCGCTTGAGGTACAGCTCGATGGCGATCCGCAGGTACAGCTCCATGTCGTAGGCGTTGATGTGCGTCTTGAACGGACGCGCCGCCGCGCCGCCGTGGATGGGCTGCAGCATCGGCGTCTCGACCTCGAGGTAGCCCTCCTCGTGCCAGAAGTCGCGCACCGCGCGCACGGTGGAGCTGCGCAGCCGGGCCATCTTGCGGGCCTCGTCGTTGACGATCAGGTCGACGTAGCGCTGGCGGACCCGGGCCTCCGGGTCGGTGAGCCCCACGTGCTTCTCCGGCAGCGGCCGCAGGCACTTGGAGGTGATCTGCCACCGGTCGGCCAGGATGGACAGCTCGCCGCGGCGGGAGGTGATCACCTCGCCCTCGATGCCCACGTGGTCGCCCAGGTCGACGTCGCGCTTCCAGGCGGCCAGCGACTCCTCGCCCACCTTGTCCAGCGAGATCATGACCTGCAGGTCGCCGGTGCCGTCGCGGAGCGTGGCGAAGCAGAGTTTGCCGCCGACCCGGTTGAGCATGACGCGGCCGGCCACGCCGACCTTGTCGCCGGTGGCCGTGTCAGGCTCGAGCTCCTGGTATTTCTCCCTGACCTCGGCGTTGGTCGCCGTGCGGGGGAAAGTGACCGGGTAGGGGTCGACGCCTTCGCTGCGGAGGCGGTCGAGCTTCTCCCTCCGGACGCGCAGTTGCTCGGGAAGTTCTTCGCTCACGAGAACAAAGGGTATTGGATTTGGCCAACTGCAAGGGCTCGTCGGTCCTCTGCAGGAGCGTTGCAAGACCCCCGTTTTACAAATTTCTCACGAGCTCCGGGGGGGATCGGCAGGGAGCCGGCCCAAGGGGGAGCTCAAGGAGAGATCATGTTCAAGAAGATCGCGACAGGTTTCCTCGCCGTCGCCGCCACCAGCGCTCTGGCCCTGTCGCTTCCTTCCGCGGCCTCCGCCAGCACGGCCTCGCACCCCTCCTACGACGACTACTCCGACTACTGGGGCCCCGACTACGCCCAGTACCACCTGGCCAAGGCCCAGGGCTACGTCAGCGTCAGCTACGACGACGACGAGTCGAACTCCGCCTACGTGCGTGGACGCCTGTGGGACCTGGACAACCGTAGCTACGACGAGGGCGGCAAGTGCGCGTACGTGAAGTTCCAGGCCGAGGACTTCGACAACGACTGGTCCACGGTCTACACCAAGAAGTACTGCGGCTACCCCGGCTACAAGAAGTTCAGCTTCTCGACCGACGACGTCTACAGCCTGCGCGTCAAGGTCTGCCAGGTCTCGCCCAGCGGCTACTACGTCAACAAGTGCGGCCCGTGGGACGAGATCTACTCCGCCGAGTAGCAGCACCCCGACCGACGCAAGCGGCCCCCTTACCCGAGCGGGGGCCGCTTGTTCTATGTCGCGTTCCTGTCGTAGATGAGCCGCAGGCCGATCAGCGTCAGCCACGGCTCGTGCACGTCGATCGAGCGGGACTCGCCCACCACCAGGCCCGCGTGCCCGCCGGTGGCCACCACGGTCACGTCGTCCGGATCGTCGGCCAGCTCCGCCGTCATCCGCTCGACGATGCCGTCCACCTGGCCGGCGAAACCGTAGATGATGCCCGCCTGGAGCGCCTCCACGGTGTTCTTGGCGATGACCGAGCGCGGCCTGACCAGCTCCACCTTGTGCAGCTGGGCGCCGGCCGCGGCCAGGGCGTCGACGGAGATCTCGATGCCGGGCGCGGTGACCGCTCCCACGTACTCCCCCTTGGCCGACACGGCGTCGAAGGAGGTGGCCGTGCCGAAGTCGACGATCACGCACGGCCCGCCGTACTGGTCGATGGCGGCCAGCGCGTTGACGATGCGGTCGGCGCCGACCTCCTTGGGGTTGTCCATCCTGACCGGCACGCCGGTCCTGATGCCCGGCTCGACGATCACCGCGGTCACGTCGCCGTAGTAGCGGCGGCACATCTCGCGCATCTCGTTCAGCACGGACGGGACGGTCGAGCAGATCGAGATCCCGGAGACGTCCGCGTTCTTCAGCAGGGGCGACTGCCCCAGCAGACCCTGGAGCACGACCGCGATCTCGTCGGCGGTACGGCGGGCGTCTGTGGCCAGCCGCCAGTGCTCGATGACCTCATCACCCTCGAACAGGCCGAGCACCGTGTGCGTGTTGCCGACGTCGATCGTGAGCAGCATCTACTTACCCCCGGAGGTCCAACGCGATGTCCAGTGCCGGCGCGGAGTGCGTGAGCGCTCCCACAGCAAGGTAGTCCACGCCAGTTTCCGCCACATCATGGGCCAATTCCAAGGTCAATCCGCCGCTCGCTTCCAGACGAGCCCGATTTTTCGTGATCTGTACGGCCAGCCGCAGATCCTCGACGGCGAAGTTGTCCAGCAGGACCTCCTCCGCTCCCTCGGCGAGCACCGCCTCGAGCTGGTCGATCCGGTCCACCTCCACCTCGATCGGCAGCGCCGGGTACCGATTTCGCACCGCGCGGAAGGCCTCGGCCACACCTCCGGCCGCGACCACGTGGTTGTCCTTGATCAGGGCGGCGTCCGACAGCGACATCCGGTGGTTGACCCCGCCGCCGCAGCGCACCGCGTACTTCTCCAGCTGCCGCAGCCCCGGAAGCGTCTTGCGGCTGTCGCGGATCCTGGCGCGTGTCCCGCTGACCGCCTCGACCCACCTGCTGGTCAGCGTCGCGATCCCGGACAGGTGCGTGAGCAGGTTCAGCGCCGTCCGCTCGGCGGTCAGCAGCGCGCGCGTCGGTCCCTCCACGCTCAGCAGCACGTCGCCCCTGCTGACCCGCTCGCCGTCCTTGACGCGTCGTTCCGTACGGCTCGCGCCGAGCCGGACCAGCACGGCCTCGGCCACCGCGAGCCCCGCCACGACGCCGTCGGCCCTGGCCACCACGTCTCCCTGGGCGTGCTGGTCCTCCGGGATCGTGGCCAGGCTCGTCACGTCGCCCGCCTCCTGCAAGTCCTCTGCAAGCGCCCGGTCGATCAGGTCCTCGACCATCGCGGGATCCAGTCCCGCGCCGGCCAGCTCCTGGGCCAGGCGCGGCGGCATCGCGTCGCCGTGCGGGGTGAACGTCATCCGCGGTCCCTCCTCGGTCAGGGTCACGTCCAGGTGCCCCAGCCACTCGTCATCGTTCCTGTCGGGGAAGTCCTGGCGCCAGTGGGAGCCCCGGGTCTCCAGGCGGGCCCTGGCCGTGCCGACCAGGACGGTGGCGACCGTGAGCAGGTTGGTGGCCTCCCACGACTCGGTGCACGGAGCCACCTGGACGGGGGTCCAGCGGGCGTCGAGCAGCGCCTTGGCGGTGCCGGCCAGCGACTCGCGGCTGCGCAGGACGCCGGCTCCCCTGCTCATGTGTCCCTGTATACGGGTCCGGATCCTGGGGTCGGCCAGGCCCTCCTGCTCGGTGCCGGTAACCGGGTCCGCCGGGGCTCGCCGTACCGCGTGGATGTCCTCGGCGATGCGCTCGGCGAAGACCAGGCCCTCCAGCAGCGAGTTGGAGGCCAGGCGGTTGGCGCCGTGCACGCCGGTGCAGGCGACCTCGCCGCAGGCGTACAGGCCCGCGACCGTGGTCCGGCCGCGCAGGTCGGTCCTGACGCCGCCGGAGGCGTAGTGCGCGGCGGGGGCGACGGGGATCGGCTGGGTGACCGGGTCGATGCCGTGCTCGCGGCAGATCGCGTAGATCGTCGGGAAGCGGGTGCGCCATCTGTCCTCGCCGAAGTGGCGGCCGTCGAGGTAGACGGGGCCCTGCTCCAGGCGGCGCATGATCTCCTTGGCGACCACGTCGCGCGGCGCCAGGTCGCCCAGCTCGTGCACGCCCTGCATGAACCGGTTGCCCTCGTGGTCGATCAGGAAGGCGCCCTCGCCCCTGACCGCCTCGGAGATCAGCGGCTGCTGGCCGGTCGAGTCCTGCCCCAGCCAGAGCACCGTCGGGTGGAACTGGACGAACTCCAGGTCCCTGACCACCGCGCCCGCCCTGAGCGCGAGTGCCACGCCGTCGCCGGTCGAGACGACCGGGTTGGTGGTGGCGGAGTACACCTGGCCCATGCCGCCGGTGGCCAGCACGACCGCCCTGGCGTGCACCGCGCCGACGCCGTCGCTGGCACCCTCGCCCATCACGTGCAGCGTGACGCCCGCCGCCCGGCCCTCGGCGTCCTTGAGCAGGTCGAGCACCAGGGCGTGCTCGATCACCTCGATCCCCTTGGCCTTGACGCTGTGGGCAAGCGCCCGCTGCACCTCGGCGCCGGTCGCGTCGCCGCCCGCGTGCACGATGCGGTTGCGCCGGTGACCGCCCTCCCTGCCCAGCTGCAGCTCGCCGTCCGGCGTGCGGTCGAACTGCGCGCCGCGCGCCATCAGCCTCCGCAGCGCTCCCGGGCCCTCGGTCACCAGCGTCCGTACGGCGCGCGTGTCGCACAGCCCGACTCCGGCGATCAAGGTGTCGTTGAGGTGCTCCTCTGGAGTGTCCTCCGGGTCGAGCACGGCGGCGATCCCGCCCTGTGCCCAGCGGGTGGAGCCGGACGACAGCACGTCCTTGGTGACGACCAGCACCTTGGCTCCGGGGTCGAGCTCGGTGTAGCGCAGGGCCACGGTCAGGCCTGCCACGCCGGATCCCACGACGACCACGTCGGTCTGACGGATCCAGCCGGGTTCCGGCGCCGTCAACCGCAGGGGAATCGCCGGTGCGCTCATGGGGGTCTCCTCATCGAGGCGATTTCGTCACTATGACGATAACGCCTCCCGCGCACCGGGATTCCCCGGGGGTCACCGTTCGCGATCGATGGACCTGAGCATCTCCTCGTACTCGGTGAAGGGACCCAGGCCCGCCTCGGCGCGGCGTTCGTCGAGCCTGCCGGGGTCCTCGATGGGCCAGGGGCGGAAGCCGTCGCCCTGGCCCTCGAACTGCGTGCCGTACAGCTGCGGCCTGCCCGCGTTCACCCGGACCCGATCCTCCAGGTAGGCGAGGTTGCCGCGGGAGGCCTCAGCCTGCTCGACCGCTCGCCCGAGCGCGCTGTGGAAGTCGCGCTGGAGTTGCGGCGAGGCGTCGGCGTGCTGGGCCAGGAGCCAGGCGGCCTGCGCGCCGTCCTCGCCCACCTGCGTGATCAGCGGCCAGCCGCGGCGCTCGACGACCTCGGCCAGCCATTCGGTGTTGTCCCTGTCGATCTCCAGCCAGCGCTCGAACTCGGCGTCGGTCATCGGGCCCAGTTGCTTGCGGACCTCCTGATCGAGCTCCATCCGGCGCAGCAGCTCGTCCCGTAACTCCGCATCCGTCATGTCCCGACATTACCCATCGGGATGTTGTCAATAAGGCGAGTTGTCCCTACCCTCGCCGCCACCGCGAGGATCGCAGGACCTGTGTAGGAGTCGGGGACCTCCTCGAACGTGCCCGGCTCCACCAGCGCCAGGTAGTCCAGGTCGATCGGGGCTTCCTGCAGTACGGCGAGCGCGGCCGCCCGGATCCCGGCGGGGCCCGTCTGGGACGCGCCTGCCCGCAGCGCCCTGGACAGCGCCAGGGCCGCCTCGCGCTGGTCCGGGGACAGGTAGCGGTTGCGGCTGGACAGGGCCAGCCCGTCGGGCTCGCGCACCGTGGCGCCCCCGACGACCTCGACCGGGACGTCCAGGTCCGCCACCATCCGGCGGATCAGGGCGAGCTGCTGGGCGTCCTTCTGACCGAAGTAGGCCACGTCCGGCTGGACCAGGTTGAACAGCTTGAGTACGACCGTGAGCATGCCGTCGAAGTGACCCGGGCGGCTCTCGCCCTCGACGATCGCGCCCATCCGGCCGGCGGCGACGCTCACCTGGCGGGCCGGGTCGTACATCTCCTCGACGGAGGGGGCGAACACCACGTCCACGCCCTCGGCGCGGCACGTGTCCAGGTCGGCGTCGAACGTCCGCGGGTAGCGGGAGAAGTCCTCGTTCGGGCCGAACTGGAGCGGGTTGACGAAGATGCTGACGACCACCTGGGCCGCGGCGGCGCGGGCCGAGCGGATCAGGGAGCGGTGGCCTTCGTGCAGCGCGCCCATGGTCGGCACCAGGGCGAGCCGGCCCTCGCCGCGGGCCTTGACCAGATCAGCACGGTTGCGGGCGACGATCAGTTCCATGTGAGACCTCCAAGGGTCCGGACTAAGGGAGTTCCGGCCCGATCAGGTCCATATGTTTCCCGAGACCACCCCCGGCAACCAATCCCCCGCCCTGGAACGCCTCGGTAAGGTCCGGAGGCCTACGTCCAGATGTTGCCGCCGAGGGCGTCGAGGAGGCGCTCGGCTTCCTCTGGCTTGAGCAGGCCGGCGGCCAGGGCGCGGTCGGCGGTCAGGCGGGCGAGCGCCACGTAGGCGTCGGCGGCCTCCGGCGCGGCCAGGATGAGCGCGTCGACGTGCTTGCGTACCGTGCCCGCGTCGCCGCGCACCACCGGGCCCGTCAGGCCGCCGATGCCCAAGCGGAGCACGTTGTCCAGCGCGGCGCCCAGCAGCGGGCCCAGCATCCGGCCCGGGTGCTCCACGCCGATGCGCTGCAGCAGGTCCTCCGACTCGGCGATCAGCGTGACCATGTGGTTGGCCGCGTTGGCCAGCGCCGCGTGGTAGAGCGCGCGGTCCTCGTCGGCGATCCAGACCGGCTCGCCGCCCATCTCCACCACCAGCGCCTCGGCGATCGGGCGCAGCGGCTCGGGCGAGGTCACGCCGAACGAGATGCCGGTGATCCTGTTCAGGTCGTCGTCGCGCCCCGTGAACGTCATCACCGGATGCAGCGCCAGCGGCAACGCGCCCTCGAGAGCGGCCGGCTCCAGCACCGCCAGGCCGTACGCGCCGCTGCAGTGAGCAAGCAGCTTGCCCCGTAGATCGGCGCCCGTCGCGACCAGCCCGGCCACCAGGTCGGGCAACGTGTCGTCGGGCACGGTCAGCAGGATCAGCTCCGCCGCCGCCACCACCTCGTCCGGCCTGGACGGCTGGACGCCCAGCCGCTCGACGGCCCACCTCTGCGACCTGTCGGAAACGCCGCTCGCGGCGACCACGCGGTGTCCTGCCTGGGCGAGCGCCGCGCCCAGTACCGAGCCCACTTTCCCGGCTCCCAGCACGCCGACGGCCAGCCGTGCCGGGCGATCACCTGCGTCCATGACGTCCCACCCCTGTCGACCGTATGGCACTGCCGACCAGCGTAACGGCCTCCCACCCCCACACCCCTCCACCGCACCCGGCGTTTGTGGTGATCTTGTACGGCGGGCCGCCGCCACCGGCCGCACGAGCGCAGGACAACGGACCATGGAGGGCAAGGAAGGGGGCGCGCGCAGGGAGCGCGAGGGGGCGAGGAAGATAGAGGGAGGTGAGGGAGCTGTGGGGATCTCCCGAGGGTGGCTGAGGGTTTTGCCAGGGGTTGAGATAGGACCAAATCGGACGAGGGCATACAAATGGTGCACCCCCTGTCGGAAGAGATGAAGAGAGGGGATCATCGAATAGAGGCGGGCGCCGAGCAGCCCAACTGCTACCCGACGCCCGCACTGAACGATGTGCGACCCCTGACATGAGGTGCACTTGGCCGGCCATCCGCCGACTGACCGGCCAGGATTAGGAGCTCGGATCGGTCACGTCTGACCGATCCGAGCTTCTTCTTGCTAGCGGTGCACGATGGCGGTGGCGCCACCCTTGCAACCGGCGATGGCCACGCCCAGGATCGCCACGGCGTTGCCGCAGACGTTGACCGGGATGGTGATGGGGGCGAACACCTGGTTGCCGGAGAGCACACCGCCCTGGCCACTGGTCGTGTCGGCGTAGGCAGGCGCGGCCAGGGAGAGCATGGCTAGGGATCCGGCCACGACGACAGCCTTCTTGAACACGTAGGGGCTCCTCTCGACTTGCGGACGACCGAACCGGGAGAGATCGTCCGGCGACTCTGCGTAACGCTAGCGCAAACCTGCGACATTGCGTAGTCAAACAATCACCCAGCGTTCCACCTCCAGGTCATGAGATAGTCCAGACATGTGGCTGAGCTGGCGTGTCGCCGTGGAGCGCGCCCTGTACGGCGAGGGCGGCTTCTACCTGCGCGAACGCCCCTCGGGCCACTTCCGCACCTCCGTCAGCGCCTCGGCCGCCTTCGCCGAGGCCGTGCTCGCCCTGCTGCTCGAGGTCGACGCCGAGCTGGGCTCGCCGGAGCAGCTGGACCTGGTGGACATCGGCGCGGGCGAGGGGGTCCTGGTCGGCCACGTGCTCGCCGCGGCGCCGCCGTACCTGCGCGAGCGGCTGAGCATCACGGCGGTGGACCTGTCCCCCAGGCCCGGCGGGCTGCCGGAGGCGATCACCTGGAGCGCCACGATCCCGTCCGGCATCGTGGGGCTGGCCATCGCGAACGAGTGGCTCGACAACGTCCCCGTCGACATCGCCGAGCTGACCGCCGACGGCCCCAGGCTCGTGCTGGTCGACACCGAGACCGGCGAGGAGCGCCTGGGCGACCCGGTGAGCGAGGCCGCCAGGCGGTGGCTGGAGCGGTGGTGGCCGCTGCGGCGGATCGGCGCGCGGGCCGAGATCGGGTGCTCGCGCGACGCGGCCTGGGCGGCGGTCCTGGCACGGCTGGCGCGGGGCCGAGCCGTGGCCATCGATTATGCACACCCTGTGGATAACCGGCCGCCCTGCGGGACGCTCACGGGATACCGAGACGGCGCCGTCGTGGCGCCCATCCCCGACGGTACCTGCGATATCACCGCGCACGTGGCACTCGACGCGTGCGCCGAGGCGGGCGCGAGGGCCGGCGCGATATCCACAGCCTTGTCCACACAGCGCGCGATGCTCAGGGCGCTGGGCATCACCGGCACACGCCCGTCCATCGAGCTGGCGACCACCGACCCGCGCGGCTATCTGAGGGCGCTGGCGCGCGCCACGGAGGAGGCCGAGCTCATCGACCCCTCCGGCCTGGGCGGCTTCGGCTGGCTGACCCAGCGGCGCTAGGCGTGGGGGTTTACCGGATAGCGAGCGGGAGCTCCAGGAGCTGAAATCAGGAGCATGAGAACCCGCCTCCTCCCGGGCCCGTGCGATCAGCTCGCGGAATGGTCGACCCAGACCGGCGTGCGGCTGGAGATCTGGGCGCTGCCCGAAGCCGACCTCCCCCTCTCCCTCGGCGACGCGCTGCGCGATCTGCTCGACGAGATCCTCGACCGCGTCGCACGTGCCGCCCACGTGCGCACGCTCTCAGTCGCGATCACGGCGAGCGCCAGCTCGGTACGGGTGACAGTGAGCCACGACGGATCCGGCGTCGCGCCGGGCCGGGAGGAGGCCAGTGGACCGTGGGGCAGGATGCGCTGCAACACCGTGATCGGCGCGGGCACCACCTACAGCGCCGAGATCCCGGTTGCGCGGAACCTGCTCAGGGAACGTTCTGCCTGATAAACGACACCGGACGCGGACGAGGGCGGGGCATGCACGGAACAGATGACGTCCGCGGATTGCTGCGGCCTGGCGACGAGGGCTACGACGCGCTCTGCCCGGCCTGGAACCTGGCCGTCACGCACCGCCCCGCCTACGTGGTCGCCGCAGAGTCGTCCGAGCACATCGCGCGGGCCGTGGCCTGGGCGGCCAGGAACGGCGTGCGCGTGCGGGTCCAGGCGACCGGCCACGGCGCGCTCCGGCCGGCCGGAGACGAGCTGCTCATCCTCACGGACCGGCTGACCGGCGTCAGCGTCGATCCCGAGACCGCCACGGCGCTGATCCAGCCGGGCACGAGGTGGAAGCAGGTCGCCGAGGCGGCCGCGCCGTACGGGCTCGCGCCGCTGTGCGGGACCTCGAGCAGTGTCGGCGCGGTGGGGTTCAGCCTGGGTGGCGGCCTGAGCTGGCTGTCGCGCAAGCACGGCCTGGCCAGTGACGCGATCGTCAAGGCCCAGCTCGTGACCGCCGGCGGCGAGCTGCGCTGGATCGACGACCGCACCGCGCCGGACCTGATGTGGGCGCTGCGCGGCGGCGGGCCGAACTTCGGCGTCGTCACCGCGCTGCGCGTGCGCCTGGTCCCCGCGGCCGAGGTGTACGGCGGGGCGTTGTACTGGCCGGTCGAGCAGATCAGGAACGTGCTGACCGGCTACCGGGAGTGGCTGGAGGGCGTCCCGGTGGAGGTCACGTCCTTGGCCGGGGTGCTGCATGTTCCCGACAACCCGGCGATGCCCGAGCACCTGCGGGGCCGCTCGTTCGCCCGGGTCTGCCTGGTCCACTGCGGCCCCGGCGCTCCCGACCTCGACCGGCTGCGGGCGATCCCGGGCCTGGTCGACGACACGACGGGACCGATGCCGTTCACCCGGATCGACGAGATCACCCAGGATCCGCGGGATCCGCTGCCGATCTCGATCAACGCGGAAGTGCTCACGGAGCTGTCCGACGGTGTGATCGACCACCTGGCCTCGATCGCGCCCCGAGGGGCGGAGCCGTACCTCATGCTGATGGTCAGGCACGTCGGCGGCGGCGACCACGCGGACAGCAGGGCCAGCGGGTCGGCCTACTGGTCGGGCGAGTTCGTGGTCGCGACGATCAGCATCGGCGCCGGCCAGGAGATCAGGGACTTCGGCAAGCGCCTGGCCGCGGGGCTGGGGCCGGCGGCCAACGGGCGCGTGCCGTTCAACTTCGTCGGCGAGCCCGGCGAGATGTGCAGGGTCTTCACCGCCGAGCACGAGCGGCGCCTGGCCGAGCTGAAGAGGCGCCACGACCCGGCCGCGATGTTCGGCGGCGACCGCCCGATCACTACCCCGTTCGCTACACCGTGACCTCGAGCGCCTCCAGGCCGCGGATGATGTAGCCCGGCTTCCACTCGGGCTCGCGCACGAGCTCCAGCTTGGGCGCCTTGGCGAGCAGCGCGCCGTACGACTCCATCAGCTCGATCCTGGCCAGCGGCGCGCCCAGGCAGAAGTGGATGCCCGCGCCGAAGGAGATGTGCGGGTTGTCCACCCGGCCGATGTCGAGCCTGTCGGGGTCGGGGAAGGCGTCCGGGTCGTGGTTGGCCGATCCGAACAGCAGCGCCACCTCGGATCCGCGCGGGATCCGGACGCCGTCGACCTCGATGTCCTCCAGCACCCAGCGCTCGAACAACTGCAGCGGCGTGTCGAAGCGCATCAGCTCCTCGATGGCCGTGGGCAGCAGGGAGTGGTCGGCGCGCAGCCTGGCCAGCTCGCCCGGGTTCCTGAACAGCGACCACCAGCCGTTGCCCGTGACGTTCACGGTGGCCTCGTGGCCGGCGTTGAGCAGCAGGATGCAGGTCCCGGCCAGCTCGTCCTCGGTGAGCTCGTCGATCTGGGCGAGCGCGGTGACCAGGTTGTCGCCGGTGAGGGTCCTGGCCAGGTCCTTGAGGTAGTCCATGAACTCGGTCGCCGCGCGGGCGGCCGTGTGCTGGGCCTCCAGCGAGGGGTTGAGTTCGTACATGCCGCAGATGTCGGCCGACCAGGGCCGCAGCAGATGCCGGTCGGACTCGGGCACGCCCAGCATCTCGGCGATGACCGTGACCGGCAGCGGCTCGGCCACCTCGGCGATCAGGTCGCCGCCGCCCTTCTCGACGAAGGCGTCGACCAGGCCGGCCACGATCGTCTGGACGCGGGGCCGCATGGACTCGACCATGCGGGGGGTGAACGCCTTGGACACCAGGCGGCGCAGCCTGGTGTGCTCAGGCGGCTCGACCTCCAGCATCCCGGCCCTGCTCATGCGCCAGAACGGCTCGAGGAAGTCCGGCGCGGGCTTCCTGCCGAACTCCTCGTGGGTGGCCACGTGCAGGTAGTCGCGGCCCAGCCGCCTGTCCCTGAGCAGCGCGTTGACGTCCGCGTGCCGGGGGATCAGCCACTGGTTGCTGGGTTCGAAGTAGTGGACGGCCCCTTCGCGCCTCAGCTCGGCGAGGCCGTCATAGGGCCATGCCACGAAATCCGGATTCCATGGATCAAAGCTCACGAATGCATCTTAGGTTCGGCTTTGTTGTGCCTGCTCCGCATCCGGATGTTCAGCAGCTCCACGACGAGCGAGAACGCCATCGCGAAGTAGATGTAGCCCTTGGAGACGTGCTGCCCCAGCCCCTCGGCGATGAGCACCACCCCGATCAGCACCAGGAAGGCCAGCGCCAGCATCTTGATACTCGGATGCCGGTCCACGAAGCGGGCGATCGGCCCGGAGGCGAACAGCATCACCACCACCGCCACGATCACCGCCGCGACCATCACGCCGAGCTTGTCGACCATGCCGACGGCGGTGATGACCGAGTCGAGCGAGAAGACGACGTCGAGCACCATGATCTGCAGGATCACCGAGGTGAACGAGGTGACCGCGCGGGCCTTGCCGTCCTGCTCCTTCAGCTCCATGCTGTGGCCGATCTCGGTGACGCTCTTGGCCAGCAGGAACAGACCGCCGAGCAGCAGGATCAGGTCCCGCCCCGAGATCTCCTGACCGAAGACCTCGAACAGCGGCGCTGTGAGTTTCACCACCCACGACAGCGCGAGCAGCAGGAGCAGCCGGCTGATGAGCGCCGCGCCCAGGCCCATGATGCGTGCCTTATCCCGCTGCGATTCGGGCAGTTTCCCGGCCAGGATGGAGATGAAGATGATGTTGTCGATGCCCAGCACGATCTCCAGGGCGACCAGGGTGAAGAACCCGATCCAGATTTGTGGGTCGGCAACCCAGTCCAACATCTGCACACCTCCACGCAGGCCAGGGACGGTTTCCTGGTACCAACGACACAGGCGGCGGAGAAGTTCGCGGGGTTGCGATCGACGGCCGGGTGTCGGTTATAGTTCCCCTCGTAGGTCATGAGTGCCAGCGACAAGCCCCGGCTAGCTGGCCGGCAACCCTCGCGTCCGCGGCGGGGTGCCCCGGGTGAAGACCTGGTCCGCCACGAAGTGTGGCGGGCAAGCGCGGGCTCCGTGGCTGCTTCCTGGGGTCCGATGACCCGAGGGACGTGCTGTGTCCACGCTGACGATCTTCAACTCCGTGCCCGCTCAGGCCGTCGCCGACGAGCCCGCCGGACTGGCCCGCTCGATCCCCGCCGTGCTCGGCGCCGACCTGGAGGTCCCGGTCAAGGGCGGCAAGCTGGTCTCCTACGCCAACCTCGACTACGCCGCCAGCGCCCCCTGTCTGGTGCCGGTCAGCGAGGCCGTCACCGCCGCGCTCCCGGCCTACTCCAGCGTGCACCGCGGCGCGGGCTACGCCTCCCAGCTCACCACCGCCCGATACGAGCAGGCCCGCCACACCGTCAGGGCCTTCGTGGGCGCCCGCCCCGACGACGCGGTCATCTTCACCCGCAACACCACCGACGCCACGAACCTGCTGGCCGGCTGCCTCCCCGAGGACACCACCGTGGTCGTCTTCGACACCGAGCACCACGCCTCGCTGCTGCCCTGGGCCCAGTCCGTACGGCTGGCGCCGCCCGCCTTCCCCGGCGCGGCGGTCCGCGCGGCCGACGAGGCCCTGGCCGCGATCGACGGCCCCAAGCTGCTCGTGGTGACCGCCGCCTCCAACGTCACCGGCGAGCTGTGGCCCATCGCCGCCCTCGCCCACATCGCGCACCGGCACGGCGCCCGCATCCTCGTCGACGCCGCCCAGCTGGTGCCGCACCGCAGGCTCAACCTGACCGCGCTGGACCTGGACTACGTCGCCTTCTCCGGCCACAAGCTCTACGCGCCCTTCGGCGCCGGGGTCCTGGTGGGCCGCCGCGACTGGCTCTCGGACGGCGAGCCGTACCTCAAGGGCGGCGGCGCGGTGAAGGCGGTCGACGAGACGACCGAGTGGCACGACGACCCCGAGCCGCGGCACGAGGCCGGCACGCCGAACGTGCTGGGCGCGATCGCGCTGGCCGCCGCGTGCGACGCGCTGACGGCCACCGGCTGGACCGAGCTGGTCCTCGAGGAGGAGCGGCTGATCTCGCGCCTGCGCGCCGGCCTGGCCTCGACCCCGGGCGTGCGCGAGCTGTCGCTGTGGGGCCCCGACCACCCGCGCGTGGGCATCGTGTCGTTCACCGTCGAGGGCTACTCGGCGCGCGAGGTGGCCGAGGCGCTGTCCGGCGACTACGGCATCGGCGTGCGCGACGGCAAGTTCTGCGCCCACCCGTTCGTCCGCCACCTGCTGGGCACCTCAGATGGCGGCTGCGAGGACGGTACGGCTTCCGCCGTGCGCGCCTCCATCGGCATCGGCACGACGCAGGAGCACGTGGACCGCCTCGTCGAGGCCGTCCGTGACCTCACCCGTCGATGAGCTAGGTGTTCTCCGGCCGGTTCTTGTCCGCGGCCAGGGCCTCGGCCCGCCTGTCCTCCTCGCTCATGCTCGAGCGCGGCCCACTCGGCTGTTGGGGTACGTCGGCCTGCGGGGCCGTGTCCCCGGCCTGAGCAGGCGTGGGCGCCTCTGAGGCGGGCGCCTCCGAAGCGGGCGCCTCGGATGCGGGTGCCTCTGGCCGGGGCATCGCAGCCGTGGGCGCCTCGGCCGTGGGCTGGGACGTGGGTGCCTCGGCGGTGGGCGGCGTCGTGACGGGCGCGTGGGCGGCCATCTCGCGTTCGGCCTCCTTGGCGGCGCCACGCCGCTTGTAGGAGGTGTTGATGATGCCGTCGATGCCGAACCGGCCGCCTCCCAGCGCCATGAACAGCAGCATGCTCGCCCCGAACGACGCGACCAGCTCCCAGCCGTTGTTGGTGACGAAGATGCCGTGCGTGGCGTGGACGAAGACGATCGCGCCGATCCACACGACCAGGAGGGCCAGCGCGGCCAGCCGTACCAGCAGACCGACGATCAGCAAGAAGCCCCCGACGATCTCCGCAAGCATGGTGTACGTGGCGGCGAGCTGGGGCAAGGGCATTCCGGTCGTGGCGAACAGCCGACCGAGGGGCGTGAACCCGATCTGCCAGTGCACCAGGCCGTGAGCCAGAAAGATCACGCCGAGCGTCACCCTCGCGATCAGTGCTGCGATGTCAAATGGAATCCGCTTCATGGTGTTTTCTCCCCCCGTTCCTCCTATTTCTCCCCTGTCCGATTCATGGGATGCGCCTGCATACCGTTCCTTGACCATCACCCGAGCTGGATCAACGCCTAGCGCGGTGGCAGCATGGGCTGTATGACGGAACGCGTGGTCGGGATAGGCGCCGGCGCCAAGGAGCTGGCCACCGAGGACATGATCCTCAACATCGGCCCGCAGCACCCGTCGACCCACGGCGTGCTGAGGCTCAGGATCACCCTCGACGGCGAACGGATCGCGGCGGCCGAGCCGATCATCGGCTACATGCACAGGGGCGCGGAGAAGCTCTTCGAGGTCCGCGACTACCGCCAGGTCATCATGCTGGCCAACCGGCACGACTGGCTGGCGGGCTTCGCCAACGAGCTGGGCGTGGTGCTGGCGGCCGAGCGCCTGCTGGGCATGGAGGTGCCCGTCAGGGCCGTGTGGGCGCGCACGCTGCTCGCCGAGCTCAACCGGGTGCTCAGCCACCTGATGTTCCTCGGCAGCTACCCGCTGGAGCTGGGCGCGATCACCCCCGTCTTCTACGCCTTCAACGAGCGCGAGCGCATCCAGGCCGTGATGGAGGAGATCTCCGGCGGCCGCATGCACTTCATGTTCAACCGCGTCGGCGGGCTGAAGGAGGACCTGCCCTACGGCTGGCTCGACCGGGTCACCGAGGCGGTCGCCGTGACCCGCCGCAAGATCCCCGACATCGAGAACCTCATTCTGAACAACGAGATCTTCCTGGCCCGCACCAGGGGCGTCGGCGTCCTGGACCAGGAGCAGATCCTGCAGTACGGCGTGAGCGGCCCGGTCGCCCGCGCCTCGGGGATCGACTTCGACCTGCGCCGCGACCAGCCGTACCTGGCCTATCCCGAGCTGCCCGTGAAGGTCGTCACCCGCAGCGCGGGCGACTGCCATTCCCGCTTCGAGGTGCTGTTCGACCAGCTGAAGATCTCCCTCGACCTGGCCGACGCCTGCGTGGACAAGCTCCGCTCGCTGCCGCCTGGGCCGATCAACCAGCGCCTGCCGAAGGTGCTCAAGGTGCCGGAAGGCCACACCTACGCCTGGACGGAGAACCCGCTCGGCATCAACGGCTACTACCTGGTCTCCAAGGGTGACAAGACACCGTGGCGGCTCAAGCTGCGCTCGGCCTCCTACAGCAACATCCAGGTGCTGCGCGAGGTGCTGCCGGGACACCTGGTCGCCGACATGATCGCCATCCTCGGCTCCATGTTCTTCGTCGTGGGTGACATCGACAAGTGAGAGACAAGTACGTCGACTGGCTCCGGGCCCTCAGCCTGATCGTGGTCGTGGTGTGGCACTGGGCCTTCACGATCCTGCAGTGGACCCCGTCGGGGCCCGAGCCGACCAGCCCGCTGGGCTTCACCTCGGGCCTGTGGATCCTGACCTGGCTGCTGCAGGTGCTGCCGCTGTTCTTCTACGTGGGCGGGCACGTCCACCTGCTGTCCTGGGAACGCGCACAGGCTCGCGGCCAGGGGCTCGGCGCGTTCGTGTGGCGGCGGATCAGGGCGCTGTCCATCCCCGCGCTCGGCCTGTCGGCCGTGTGGGTGGCCATCGGGGCGGTCGTGACCGCCGTGTTCCACGTCGACTGGATGTGGCGGGTCGTGCTGCTGGTGCTCAGCCCGCTGTGGTTCCTCGGCGTCTACCTGGTGCTGATCGCGCTGCTGCCGCTGGCGCTGTGGATGCACCGGCGCTTCGACGTGCTCGCCCTGATCTGGTTGGGCGGCGCCGCGCTGGTGGTCGACGTGCTCCGCTTCCGTTACGGCGTGGAGTGGGCGGGCTGGCTGAACATGATCATCGTGTGGGGGCTGGCGCACCAGGCCGGGTTCTTCTACGACCGGATCGTGATCCTGCCCCGCCGCTACGACGTGGGGATCCTGTGGACGGGCCTGTTCGCGCTGTTCGGACTGGTCTACTCGGGCATCTACCCGGGCTCGATGGTCGGCGTGCCCGGCGACAAGTGGTCCAACATGGCGCCGCCCACGTTCGTCATCGTGGCCCTGCTGATCTTCCAGATCGGGCTGGTCGAGGTGCTGCGCCCGTCGATGGAACGGGTGCTGGAACGTCCCGGCTGGAAGCGGGTCAACGAGACCATCAACCGCTACGCCCTGCCGCTGTTCCTCTTCCACACCACCGGCATGGCCATCGCCCTGGGCCTGGGCTGGTGGCTGCTCGGCACGCTCGGCGGCCAGGTCCCGCCGAACCTCACGTGGTGGCTGGAACGCCCGATCGCCATCCTCGGCCCGCTGATCTGCACCCTCCCGGTCGTCTACCTGTACGGCAGACGCACCAAACGCGCAGCACAACCGCAGAACAACCGACCTCATCCACGCGGCGACGCGGCCGGGTGAACGCACGAGCGACGCTCTCAGTCGTTACCTCGGGCTTTGAGGTCTTCCGGGCTCTTCGGGATCTTGCAGGCGTGCTCCAGGTAGAGGGCGGCGCAGATGAGGATCACGAACGCGGCGAACGAGCCGGCCGCGATGAAGAACTCGGCGCGCGGCACCTCACGGGTGAACAGCTGGACGTCAAAGATCGCGAAGCCCGCGAAGACCCCCGCGAAGACCGCGCCCACGTAGGCCGAGGCCTTGGCCAGGGCCGCCAGGCGGGCGACCGCGAGCGGCTCGACGGGCTTGGTGCCGGGCTTGCGAGCGATGCGCGCCTTGGTCATCCACCCGCTGTAGAACTCACCCACGGCAAGCAGCATCACCGTCGGGATCGCGGTCCACGGCAGCACCGGGAGTTCGGAGTAGAACTGCTTGACCACGATCCAGGTCAGCAGCGCGACGATGACGACGAGACCGACGAGGATCCCGGGTTTGGTGGGCCTCAATCCGGCACCTGCAGGGTCAGGTCGGAGCGCAGCCGTACCCCGCTCTGGTCGAGGCCGGCAAGCAGCACCGTCACCTCGCCATGACCGGGCACCACGCCGGAGGGATCCACCTGAGACCACGGCACCAGCACGAAGGCGCGCTCGTGCACGCGCGGATGCGGCAGCGTCAGGACCGGGTCGTCGCACACGGTGTCGCCCACCACGATCAGGTCGACGTCGAGCGTGCGCGGGCCCCAGCGCTCCTCGCGGACCCGCCCGAAGGCGGTCTCCACGCTCTGCGCGCGCTCGAGCAGCATGCGCGGCTGCAGCTTGGTCTCGGCGATCACGACGGCGTTCAGGTACGGACGCTGCCCCTCAGGACCGCCGACCGGGTCGGTCTCGTAGACGGGCGAGGCCGCCACGAACTCCAGCCCAGGCGCGTCGAACAACGCGTCCATGGCCCCCTGCAGGGTGTCGAAACGGTGCCCCTGGTTGCTGCCCAGCGCGAGGACGGCCTTCATACGCGGCTCCGTTCGATGGTCACGATCACGTCGTCGAACGGCAGCGGGATGGGCGCGGCCGGTTTGTGCACGCTGATCTCCACTCTCGAGACGAGCTCGTAGGCCAGGCAGACGTCGGCCAGGCGCTGGGCGAGCGTCTCGATCAGATCGACCGGCTCCCCCTCCACCACCTTGACCAGCTCCTGGGCCAGCTCGCCGTAATGCACGGTCTTGGCGAGGTCGTCGCCCGCCGCGGCGGGCGCGGTGTCGACGAACAGCGTCGCGTCCACCACGAACTCCTGGCCGAGCTCGCGTTCCGCGGCGAGCACGCCGTGGCGCCCACGGGCGCGCAGGCCCTTCAGGGTGATGCGATCAAGCCTCAAGCTCGCCTTCCTCCTCCTCGCCCTCCTCATCCTGCAGGACAGGCGATCCATGATGCATCCACAGCCGCCAGCCGTTGGCGGTGCGGATGTAGACGTTACTGGCCACCACCTTGCCGGCGGCGAAGCTGGCATCGCCCTCCTCGCCGGCCGTCAGGATGTTCTCCACGCAGGTCAGCACCGCCACGTCGCCGAGGACGGTGGTGCTGACGTCGGTGAGCACGAACTGGATGTAGGTCGTGTTCGCCATGATCAGCGCCCACGACCGCAGCACCTCCGAGCGGCCCGTCAGCAGGGCCCAGCCGGGATGCACGCAACTGACCTGGTCTTCGACACCGTCCTCGGCCCAGATCTCGGTCATCCTGTCGAGGTCGGCCTCCTCGATCGCCGTATAGAAAGACTGGTTGACCGTCTCGATCGCGGCCGTGTCGACGCTCATGCGTTAGCCCTCTTCCATGCGGCGGCCACGCGAACCGCGTCGGCGTTCGGCCTGACCGCGTGCACCCGCACGCACCAGGCCCCCGCCTGCGCGGCCAGAGCGGTCACGGCCACGGTGGCGTCGTCACGCTCGGCCGCGGGGCGCGGCGAGCCGTCTTCTGCGGGCAGCAGCGTGCCCAGGAACCTCTTGCGCGAGGCCCCGATCATCAGGGGATAGCCCAGCGCCAGCAGCTTGTCCATGCCCGCGAGCAGCGCCCAGTCGTGGCGGTGCGCCGGCTGCTTGGCGAAGCCCAGGCCCGGGTCGAGCACGATCTGGCTCTCGGTCACACCCGCGGCCAGCAGCGACTCCACCCGCCTGGCCAGCTCCTCGCGCACCTCGCTCACCACATCGGCGTAGACCGCAAGGGCGTCCATCGAGTCACTGTGGCCCCGCCAGTGCATCACCACGTACGGCACGCCCGTCGCGGCCACCAGGTCGGCCATGCCGGGGTCGGCCAGGCCGCCGCTCACGTCGTTCACCAGCTGCGCGCCCGCCTCTACCGTGGCCCTGGCGACCTCGGCGCGCATCGTGTCGACGGAGACCGTCACGCCCTCGGCGCTCAGCCCCCTGATCACCGGGACGACGCGGCGCAGCTCCTCCTCCAGGGACACCCTGGTCGCGCCGGGACGCGTCGACTCGCCGCCTACGTCGACCAGGTCGGCGCCCTCGGCGACCAGATCGAGGCCATGCCGGATCGCCGCTGCCTCGTCGAACCAGAGCCCTCCATCGGAGAAGGAGTCCGGCGTCACATTGACCACACCCATGACGAGGCACCGGTCCACATTCGGCCCCGGCACACCCATGCGCTCAAGCCTAGGCGGTGTCATGTAGCCGCTCATCCGCTGGCCCCCCACTTGCGATAACAAACCCGTAGAAATCAGCATGATCTTGTACGGCAAGCCACCGCCAACGGCCGCCCGCCGTCGTGTGCTGAGGGCCCGCACACGGCGCTTCCGGCGAGTCGATGACACTTGCCCGCCGCCACGGCGCCCAGAATCCACGTCCCACGGCCCTCGGCACCCCCAGTGGTTTACCAGGCGGCCCGAATCCCGAGGGCTTCCAGGGGGCCGGATCCCGGGTTTTCCAGGCGCCGGGTCGGCGGGGTGTGGGGCGGTGGAAGGCGGCGCCCTGTGCGGCGAGAAACCGGGGCCGTGGGAACGGGGTTCCGCGCATCGTAACGGCGCGAAACCCCGTATCACCGCAGGAGCGTCTCCCTGGACAGGGGCCAGCCGAAGTACGGCGACTGGCGAGGCGGCGGCTCGCCGTAAAACAGGAACCTGAAAAGATCTATCGGCCCAGGATGAGCGCCATCGCCTCGGCGCGGGTCTTGTCGCTGTGGCGGAAGTCGCCGCGGACCGCCGAGGTGACGGTCTTGGCGCCCGGCTTGCGGACCCCGCGCATGGTCATGCACAGGTGCTCGCACTCGATCACCACGATGACCCCGCGCGGCTCAAGCACGCGCATCAGGGCGTCGGCGATCTGCGACGTCATGCGCTCCTGCACCTGCGGCCGGCGGGCGAAGACGTCCACCAGGCGGGCCAGCTTGGACAGACCCGTGACCTGGCCCTTGTCGTTGGGAATGTAGCCGACGTGGGCCATGCCGTGGAACGGGACGAGGTGGTGCTCGCAGGTCGAGTAGACCTCGATGTCGCGCACCAGCACCATCTCGTCATGGTCGACGTCGAAGACCTTGGTCAGGACGTCTTCGGGGGTCTGACCGAGGCCGGAGAACTGCTCGGCGTAGGCGCGCGCCACGCGAGCGGGGGTGTCGAGCAGGCCGTCGCGGTCGGGATCCTCGCCGATGGCGTAGAGGATCTCCCGGACGGCCTTCTCGATCCGGCCAAGGTCAACGTCGTGCTGCTTCACGCACCGTCTCCGGACGGGATGGCGTCCTGGTGCCCCGCGGTCAGCGCGCCGTTGGCGGACTGCTCCTTGGGGGTCAGGATGGGCGGGCGGTCGGAGGGAAGCCGCTTGCCGTAACCCGCGTAGGACGGGCGGTGCTCCTTGACGACAACCGGGGCGAAGATGTCGAGCACCTGGTCGCGGGAGAGGGTCTCCTTGTCCATGAGGTGGAGCACCAGGTTGTCGAGCACGTCGCGGTACTCGACCAGGATGTCCCACGCCTGGTCGTGCGCCGTCTCGATCATCCGGCGGACCTCCTCGTCGATCGTCGAGGCGATCTTCTCGGAGTAGTCACGCTCGTGACCCATCTCGCGGCCCAGGAAGACCTCTGCGGTGCCCGAGCCGAACTTGCGGGCGCCGAGCTGCTCGCTCATGCCGTATTCGACCACCATCCGGCGGGCGACTGCCGTGGCCTTCTCGATGTCGTTGGAGGCGCCGGTGGTGGGCTCGTGGAAGACGAGCTCCTCCGCCGCGCGGCCGCCGAGCAGCATCGCGAGCTGGTCCATCATCTCCGACCTGGTGGCCAGGAACTTGTCCTCCATCGGCAGGGTCATGGTGTAACCCAGCGCGCGGCCGCGGGAGAGGATCGTGATCTTGTGCACGGGGTCGCTGTTGGGCAACGCGTGCGCCACGAGCGCGTGACCGCCCTCGTGGTAGGCGATCATCTTCTTCTCCTTGTCGGACATGACCCGCGACTTGCGCTCGGGCCCTGCCATGACGCGGTCGATCGACTCCTCGAGGAGGTCCATCGAGATCAGCTTCTGGTCGTTGCGCGCAGTGAGCAGCGCCGCCTCGTTGATCACGTTGGCCAGGTCGGCGCCCGTGAACCCGGGGGTACGGCGGGCGATGACGTCCAGGTCGACCTCCGGCGCGAACGGCTTGCCGCGCCCGTGGACGCGCAGGATGCCCTTGCGGCCCTCGAGGTCGGGACGGTCGACGGTGACCTGCCGGTCGAAGCGGCCCGGACGCAGCAGCGCCGGGTCGAGGATGTCGGGCCGGTTCGTCGCGGCGATGAGGATCACGCCGCCCTTGACGTCGAAGCCGTCCATCTCGACGAGCAGCTGGTTCAGCGTCTGCTCGCGCTCGTCGTGACCGCCGCCCAGGCCGGCGCCGCGGTGGCGGCCGACGGCGTCGATCTCGTCGATGAAGATGATCGCCGGGGCGTTCGCCTTGGCCTGCTCGAACAGGTCGCGCACTCGCGAGGCGCCGACACCGACGAACATCTCGACGAAGTCGGAACCGGAGATCGAGTAGAAGGGCACGCCCGCCTCACCCGCGACCGCGCGGGCGAGCAGGGTCTTGCCGGTGCCGGGCGGGCCGTACAGCAGCACGCCCTTGGGGATCTTGGCGCCGATGGCCTGGAACTTGGCCGGGGCCTGCAGGAACTCCTTGATCTCCTGGAGCTCCTCGATGGCCTCGTCCGCGCCTGCGACATCGGCGAACGTGGTCTTGGGGGTGTCCTTGGTGATCAGCTTCGCCTTGGACTTGCCGAAGTTCATCACCCGGCTGCCGCCGCCCTGCATCTGGTTCATGATGAACAGGAAGATCAGCACGATGATGACGATCGGCAGGAAGCTCACCAGGATGCTGACCAGGAAGTTCTCCTGCGGCACCTCGGTGGTGAAGCTCTTGGTCTTGTCCGACTGGACCTGAGCCTGCAGCTCGTCGGTGAGCTTGGCGCCGTAACCAGCGACCCAGTCGGACTGGATCAGCTTGGTCGGGGTGTCGCCAGGCTTGACCGATATCGGGTTCTTCAGCGTCAGCTCGATGCGTTGATCCTTGTCAACGATCTTCGCGCTGGTGAAGTTACCCGTCTGAATCTGGGCGAGGACCGTGGACGTGTCGGCCTGCTTGAAGTTGCCCCCGCCGCTCCACAGCTGGGTGACGAGCAGGAGCAGCACGACGATGCCCAGGATCCACAGCAGTGGCCCACGTGTAAATCGCTTGAGATCCATCCGATGCGGAACCCCTTGCGGGCCCGTCCCTTCCTGACCAAGGCCTGGAACCCCGGGAAACCCCGGGGCCGCGGCATCCGTCGCCGCGAGTTACTGACTACTCGAAGGGGGACACGGGGTCACCCTTCCAGTTGTCAGAAGGTACACCGGCATAGGGCTACACCGGCTCTTGCCCTACCAACGTACGTCAGGTTGCGCGATGTTCCCGTCCCCTTATTTGTAAACGTGTGGAGCCAGCGTTCCGATGAAGGGGAGATTCCGGTAACGCTCGGCGTAGTCGAGCCCGTAACCGATGACGAACTCGTTCGGGATGTCGAATCCGACGTACTTCACATCGATCGGCACCTTCACCGCGTCGGGCTTGCGCAGCGCGGCGCAGATCTCCAGCGAGGCGGGGTCACGCGACTTGAGGTTCTCAATGAGCCAGTGCAGTGTCAGCCCCGAGTCGATGATGTCCTCGACGATCAGCACGTGGCGGCCCATGATGTCGGTGTCGAGGTCCTTGAGCACCCGCACCACGCCCGACGACTTGGTGCCCGCGCCGTAGGACGACACGGCCATCCAGTCCATCTGGACACTCAGGTGCAGTGACTTGGCCAGGTCTGCCATGACCATGACCGCGCCCTTCAACACGCCCACCAGCAGCAGGTCCTTGCCCGCGTAGTCCTGGTCGATCTGAGCGGCCAGTTCCTTGATCTTGGCCTGGAGCTCGTCCTCGGGGATGAGGACCTTCTCCAGGTCCTGGCCCATGTCGGCTGCGTCCACCTGTGGTTCCTTACGCGATGGGACGGATGGCGAGTATCAGGGTGCCATACTGCCGTGTGGCGGCCAGCCCCCCGGGCAGGTCAACGGCCTTCTGCCCGTGCCAGTGGGTGACGAGCCGCTCCACGGCGGTCACGTGCGTGGCCGAAAGGGCTCCCGAGGGCGCTCCCGCGGCGATGGCCGCCCGGCGCAGCACTCTCTTCCTGACGGCCGTCGGTAGCCTCTCCAGCTCCGGTACGGCCAGCGTCACGGACCCGGAGATATCGCTAAGAGCGCAATTCTGGTACGCCGTATTTGCCCATTCGGCGAGGGCGTCGGCGTCCTCCCTGGCGAGTTTCGCGGTCCGCGCCAGCGCCTCGGCGACTCCGGGGCCGAGTTCGGTCTCCAGGACGGGCAGGATCGCGCGGCGGACCCGGACCCGGGTGAAGCGCGGGTCCTCGTTGTGCGGGTCGTTCCAGGGTTTCAGGTCGAGCGCCTCACAGGCGGTCTCGGTGGTTTTACGGGAAATTTCCAGAAATGGCCGCCGATAGAGCTCCCCGGTACGGCCGGCCGCAGCCGCCGGACCGCCGTGGCTCGCCATCCCGGACAGCGAGCGGAGGCCGCTGCCCCGGGCCAGCCCCAGGAGCACGGTCTCGGCCTGGTCGTTCAGCGTGTGCGCGAGCAGGACCACCTGGGCTCCGAGGCGTGCCGCCGCCTCGCCCAGGGCCGCGTATCTGGCGTCCCTGGCCGCGGCCTCTGGGCCGCCCTCGGTGCCCACCTCCACGGTGAGCACCTCGACGGGGTCCAGCCCCAGGCGTTCTCCCAGGGCCGCGACCTCGGCGGCCCGCTCGGCGGATCCCTCCTGCAGCCGGTGGTCGACGGTCAGCAGACCGCCGCGCAACCCGGCCCGGGGCGCGACGAAGGCCAGCGCGGCGGCCAGGGCGAGCGAGTCGGCGCCGCCGCTGCACGCGGCCAGCACCAGCGAGCCGACCGGCAGGCCGGACAGTGCCTCCCGCACGGCTCTGCGGACGTCGGCGACGGCTGGACGTGGTCCCACGGGACCTATTGTCCCGGGGTTCAGTCCTCCAGGGCAGGCGCTCCGGCCACGCGCCTGATCCAGGCGTCGGGGTCGGTGATCTCGGGGGTGGTGGGCAGCGTGTCGGGCGAGGTCCAGACCTTGTTGAAGCCGTCCATGCCGACCTTGCCGACCACGTGGCGGACGAACGCCGACCCTTCGGCGTACTGCTTCATCTTGATCTCGATGCCGAGCAGGCGCCTGACGGTCTTGTCCAGGCGGGAGCCGCCCTCGCGGCGCTGGGCGAACTTGGCGCGGATGTCGGCCACGGTGGGCACCACGGACGGGCCGACGGCGTCCATCACGAAGTCGCCGTGGCCCTCGACCAGGGTCATCACCGCGGTGAGGCGGTCGAGGATCTCCTTCTGGCCGGGCGACTGGATGGCGTCGATGAGGTTGCCCTCGCCGCCGCGGACCACGTCGGCCACGGTGTCGGCGGCGCTGCGCAGGCGCTCGAGCAGCGTGGGCAGATCCAGGTCGGAGGCGAGCAGGAACTCGGTCATCTGCGCGCGCACGTACTCGCGCAGCCAGGGGACGCCGGTGAACTGGACCCGGTGGGTCTCCTCGTGCAGGCACACCCAGAGCCGGAAGTCGCGCGAGTTGACGTTGAGCTCGCGCTCGGCGTTGACGATGTTGGGCGCGACCAGCGTCAGGCGGCCGATCGGCTCGCGGCCGGACGGGTCGGGCGGCAGGAACAGCTCGTACTGGCCGAGCACCCGGGAGGCCAGGAACGCCAGCACCGCGCCCACCTCGACGCCGGTGATGCGGGAGCCGACGGCGCTGACGATCGCGGGCGGCGGGGCGTCTCGCCCGATGCGCTGGGTGAGCGGCTCGAGCACGACGCGGAAGCCCTCCACGTTGGCCTTGATCCAGCCAGGGCGGTCCACGATGGTCGCCGGCTGCGGCGGCGTCTCAGTGTGGATCTTGGTGAACTCCCGCACGTGGCCTTCGGCCTCGCGGGAGAGCGCGCGGAGCTCGGTGACGGCCTGTCTGGCCTCCTCCCGGCTCACCTGAGGGCCGGAGCGCACCAGGCGCGTTCCGGTCGTGACGGCCAGATCCCAGTCGATCACCTGCATGCCATCCACCGTACGTGGTTCCGCTCAAGACCGCGCGACGATGGCGGCGAGCCTGTCCAGGACGGGTTCGGCGTTGAGCGGGACCTTGTCTGCCATGAAGGCGAAGGTGACCAGCCTGCCGTCCTTCGTGGTCGCCATTCCGGCCAGTGTGTTGACGTTGTTGAGGGTGCCCGTTTTGGCGCGCACCAAGCCCACCTGTGGCTTGGCGTCCTTCTCGATGAAGCGGCGGCCGTTGCCCAGGGTGCCGGAGAATCCCGCGACCGGCATGCCCGAGGCGACCGCGTGGAGCTCCGGGTGGGCGGACGAGCTGGCCAGGGCGATCACCCTGGCCAGGGAGTCGGCGCTGATGCGGTTGCGGGGCGACAGGCCGCTGCCGTCGTTGACCAGGACGCCCTTGGCCAGGCCGAGCCGCTTCAGCACCTGGGTCACCGCCTGGGCGCCGCCCTGGAAGGAGGCGGGCAGCCCTTCCTTGATGGCCACGTGCCGGGCCAGAGCCTCGGACAGGTCGTTGTCGCTGAAGGTCAGCGCGTGCTCCACCAGGGCGTAGAGCGGCGCGGAGTCGACCACGCCCAACTGCTCGGCCCCGGCTCCCGCTTTACCCGCATTTATCGTCCTGCTTACGGCGATGCCGTACTTTGCGAGCAATTTCGCGAATGAGGCGGCGGCGTAGGCCGGCGGGTTGGACACGCGTGGGCGGGATTGCGCGGGATTGGCCCGCCCTTCGTCGATGGCCAGGGCATAGACGGGGGCGACATTGCCGTCGGGGATGTAGCCGGGTTTCCAACCGGGGCCGATCGGCGACCCCGAATACAGCGAGGCGTCGTAGGAGAGCGTCACCTTGGTGAGGCCGCGGGCCTTCAGGGAGGCGGCGGTGCGCTGGGCCAGGGTGGCCAGCGAGGCGTTGCGCGGGTAGTACGCCCCGTTCTTGGCCGCGGGGCCGGCGAGGGTGGGGTCGCCGCCGCCGACCAGGACGATCGAGTTGCGGACCTTGCCCCGGACCACCCGCGTGGAGAAGCGGGCGTCGGGCCCCAGCGAGGACAGCGCCGCGGTGGTGGTCACCAGCTTGGTGGTCGAGGCGGGCGTGACGCCCGAGTCGGCGTTGGCGGCGAAGATCCGCTCGCCGGTCGCCGCGTCCAGCACGACGGCGCCCACGTGCTCGCCCAGCGCATGGTCACCCAGGGCGCCGGTGAGCTGTTGGGTCAAAGTACCCTTGGTCGGGAGAGGTCCGTCTTCTGACGACAGCTGGGCCAGTACAGGTCCCGCGGTGAACAGGGAGGCGGAGGGAGACGCCGTCGGCTCGGCCGGGTGGGAGGGCTCTCTCGTCAGCGCAGCCAGGCTGAAGTCGTTGCTCACCGCGTAAACGCCGGTGGCGATCGTCACGGTCTGCAGCAGGGCGAGAGTGGCCAGCATCACCCACCGCTCGCGCCGCGCCACTTCCCGCCCTCTTTCCTGCTAGTTCGCCTACGAGACATTAACGCCCTGCCGGGGGTTCCCGAGGGCCTGAGTGGAGGAACCGCGGTGGAGTTCGACGTTGTCGTTGAGATTCCCAAGGGACAACGGAACAAGTACGAAGTGGACCATGCGACCGGGAAGATCCGTCTGGACCGGCTGCTGTTCACCTCCACGCAGTACCCCGCCGACTACGGCTTCATCGAGAACACCCTCGGTGAGGACGGCGACCCCCTGGACGCGCTGGTGTTGCTGCAGGAGCCGACGTTCCCCGGCTGCTACATCACCTGCCGGGCCGTCGGCATGTTCCGCATGACCGACGAGAAGGGCGGAGACGACAAGGTTCTGTGCGTCCCGTCCACCGACCCGCGCATGGAGCACATCCGCGACATCCACCACGTGGCGGAGTTCGACCGGCTGGAGATCCAGCACTTCTTCGAGGTCTACAAGGACCTCGAGCCGGGCAAGTCCGTCGAGGGCGCCGACTGGGTGGGCCGGGTCGAGGCCGAGGCCGAGATCGAGCGGTCGTTCCAGCGTGCCAAGGAGTCGGAACACTAGCGGCGTCCACTAACTGGGTCTGGTGGCGCCGACAAGGTCGCGCCGCCACATGGAGGCGGTTTGCACCACGTCGCCCGTCTGCGGCGCGTTGACCATCAGACCACGGCCGACGTAGATGCCGACGTGGTGGATCGTTCCAGGGTCGCTGGTGATCTGCCCGTAGAACAGCAGGTCGCCGCGGCGCAGCTGGTCGAGCGGCACGTGGGGTCCGGACGTCCACTGGGTTCCCGTCCAGTGGTCGAGCTGGACCCCCGCCTGCTCCCACGCGCGCATCGTCAGGCCCGAGCAGTCGTAGCCCGACGGCCCCGCCGCAGCCCACACGTACGGCTTGCCGAGCTGGCCGAGCGCCCAGTTCGCGGCCACGTCGCCCATCGTGGAGCCCGCTGACAGCGGCACTCCCGTGGGGATGCTCTGCAGGGCCGCCGCGCGCCGCATCGCCAGCCGCTGGGCCTGGCCCTTGGCGGCGTCGACCTTCTTCTGCAGCGTCTTCTTGCTGGCGACCAGCTGCGTGGTCTGCGTGGTCTGGGTCTCGACGGCCTGCTGGGCGGCGAGCTTGGCCTTCCTGGCGCGCTCCGAGGCCGCCTGCTGGGCGTTGTAGGCGTCCTGCGTCTGCCGGCGCATGATCGAGGAGACCACCTGGGCGTCGCGCATGCGCTCGAGCACCCTGGCCCGCTCCTCGCCGAGCTCCTCGAGCACGCTGGCCCGGTGCAGGAACCCGTCGCTACTGCCCTCGTCGGACACCAGGGTCATGATCGGCCGCGTCATGTCGATCCCGCCGTAGCTCTGCGCGGCGATGGCGGCCACGGCCTGCCTGGCCTGGTCCAGCGCGGCGTCGGCGTTGACCAGCCTGGCCTTGGCCTGTTCGTAGGTCTTTCCGGCGGCCGCGAGCTTGACCAGCTCGCCGTTGTAGGCCTCGACCTGCTGCTCGGCCGTGGCCGCGAGATCCTCGAGCCGCGCCTGCGCCACCGCCAGCTTGGCGCTGGCCTGACTCAGCTCCTTGGTCCTGTCCCGTACGGTGGCCCGCGCCTTGGCCACGTCGCGTGATGACGGCGCCGGATCGGCGGCCGCCGGGGGGCACACGGCGACGACCAGGCACGCGGCGACGAGAAGACCCGCCCTGATGTGCATGGAGATCCCCCTTGGTGTGGTCACTCTATGCACACAGTTCCCAGCAGTCACGCCCCGCACACCTGAACCATACGCAACGTAATCATCGCAGGCGAAACAGGCGTTCGATCCAGGGACGGACGCCCATGACGGACGGTGTCGCACCACGGGGATAGGTGAAGACGGGGGTCTGGCTTCCGTACGCAGCGTGAAGTTCGGCGGCCTTGCACCAGTCGGTGCTCACCCGGGCCACCGCCCAGGCGGCCGCGATGGCGGGGCGGGCCTCCGGGTGGCGCTCGTAGGTCTGGAAGAGCGTCATCGTGGCGTCGGCCGCCACGTGGCCGTCGGCCGGGTAGGCGGTGCCGGCCAGGTAGGGGGCCGTCACCCGGCCGCCGTGGCGGGTGTCCAGCACCCAGGTCCAGTTGGCCAGCACCAGGCCGAGCACCGTGTCGGGCAGCGCGGCGGCCGCGCCGTACATGCGTTCCTGGCGGGCGCCGGTCAGGCGCTGGGCGGCCCACAGCCAGCCGTACTCGCCGGGCGGGTCCTCACCGGCCAGCCAGGACAGCACGGCCAGGCCGCGGGCGGTGCGCAGGCGGCAGAGCTCGAGCACGTCGCGGAGCATGCGCGGCCCCTGGTCGAGCCAGGTCGGCCAGGACACGCGGTGGCTCCTGGGCACCAGCTCGGTCAGTTCCCTGCGCAGCGGCAGCGGGCAGACCCGGCAGCCGAGGTGCGGGTCCTGGCGGACCTGGTAGGCCTGCACCTCCCATCAGCTCCCCGTGGGAGGCGGCGGGACGTCGGACGACGAGGCCTGTCCTGATGCCGGATCCTTGGTGGGCTCGCTCGCCGTCGGCGTCGCGGACGTCGGCGTGGGCGTCGGTGCCGGAGTGGTCGGGGGCGGCGCGGGAGCGGTCGGCGTGGGAGTCGTCCTGGGGGGCCGGGTGGGCCTGCCCGACGGCGGGCAGGGGGCGCCGGAGCGCCAGCCGCGATCGTGGTGATGCCCGGGCGGCCCCTGCTCGGGAGCCGTGGTGGGGTCGAGGCTGGGCGGCGGCGTCGGCTCACCGGCCGGCGGCGTCGTGGCACCCCTGGTCGGGCGGCCGGCGGAGTGCGTGGGCTGCGGGGCGGGGCCGTGGGTGGGGCCGATGTCGGGCGTGGTGAGCGTCATGGGTCCCACCGAGTGCCGCGCGCCGATCGGGTACGTGGCGGTGCTGTCGAGGATGGGCTCGACCGTCATCTGGTCGTCCTGCGGCTCCGGCTGCCAGGGCAGGCGGATGCCGGGGGGCTCGCCGGTGGCGGGGAAGGCGTCGGAGGCGATGCCGGTCAGCCCGCCCCGCTCGCCGCCGAAGTGGTTGAAGATCACCGCTATCGCCACCACGGCCGCGACCGCCGCAAGCGCGCCAGCCAGGGCCTGAGGCCATTTGCGTGGCTTCCGTTCGCCCGTAACGGGAAACCCGGCCGAGTCGAGCGTCCCCGTCCGCCTGGCCACGTAGCGCCGGTAGGGCACGAGCTCCGGGTCGATGAAGCAGCTCATCACCCGGACCCTGAGCACGTCGGGTAGGCCTGCCTGCGGCAGTAATTCGAACACCTTGGCCGCCGAGACCTGCCTGCTGCGGTGCGGTGAGCACGTCTCGCACCGCTGCACGTGCCTGACCAGGTGGTCGCGCATGTCCGGGGTCAGTTCCCCGGAGAAGCCCGACAGGATCCTGGCCCGGCGCGGGCAGTCGTAGGGGCCCTTCCTGGCCAGGATCTCCGCCGTGATCGCGTCCCGCAGCCGCTCCCTGGCCTCCTCCTGAGCCGCCTCGACCTGGCGCGGCGGTACCCCGAGGACCGCCGCGATCTCCGAGGTGGACAGGTCGTGCCTGGCGCCGAGCTCCAGCACCTCGCGGTCGGCGGGCGTCAGGCTCTGCGTGGCGTTCCACGCCATGACCCGCAGGTCGGCGTCGCCGGGATCGGCCGGCTTCGGCATCTCGGCCAGCGCCTCGCCCGCGTCCGGCGGCGAGGCCATCCGCCTGCGCAGGCATTCACCGCGTGCCAGCGCATACAACCATGGGCGCAGTCTGCCCGGATCCGACAGCGATCCCGCGTGCGCTTCCGCGGCTATCAACGTGTCGCGCAACGCCACCTGGGCGCTGTCGGTGCTCATGAGAAGGGACCAGCAATATCTGTAGATGCGCTCGGCGTGCGCGTCGTACAGCGCAGCGAGTGCACCAGGGTCGCGGGCGCGGAGTGCCTCGACCAGGACGCGGTCATTCATGTGACCGAAGGTAATGGATTAGTAACTAGTAGTTCTACCGATTCAGCGTGAATGACATCGGTTGTCTTCGGCGGGTCAGAAATGAAGCAAGAAGGCGCAGCCTCTCGCCCGATTTATCGTCATTTTTGATAAAGAGTTATTGAATGCGAATAGGTTTCGCTTTATCAGGAAGGCGCCGCGCCCCGGACGGGCGCGGCGTCTCACGGCTTATGGTCGCCGTCGGCCGACCGGTCGACCGCGAACGGCGCCGTCGTGGGCTTGACCGTGTGGACCGGCACCGCGCCGCCCAACGCCAGATCCTCGTACGGCCGGCCGGTCGAACCCCAGGTGCGCGCCGTGACGTCGGTCCTGGCCACCTTGACGTCCTTGGGCATGCCGTCCACGGTCAGGATGAAGCGCGGCGGGCTGCCGGCCTTCACGTCGTCCACGAACGTGCTGCCGCCGCCCAGCAGCTTGCCTGAGCTGTCATGCAACAGCGCGTTGACCACCAGGCTGCTGGCGGGCAGCTGGTAGGGGTTGGACACGTACCCCATGATCAGGTAGGAGCCGTCCTTCTGCCGCAGCGTCTGCACCCGTGAGACCGGGAACTGCTGGAACGCCGACGGGATGCGGGCCGCCTCGCGCCACTGCGCGGCACGGTACTGGATGGTCACCTGGGCCGGCTTCGCGGCGGCGGTGGCCTGGCCGGTGAAGGCCAGCGAGCCACCCGGCGGCACCGCGTCGAGCGGCTGGTCCATCCGGACCACTTCCGCCCCCTTGGCGTCCTTGCCGACGATCGTGGCGACCACGTGCTCGCCGAAGTGCCAGGGATTGGCGTTGCTGAGCACGCCCGCCCAGTTCACGGCGTACCCGTCGGACGACTTGACGATGTTGGAGACCTGCTCCTTGACGGCGAGCGGCTTGAGCTGCGTCGACTGCTGCGGCTCCTGGCTCGAGCACCCGGCGAGGCAGATCGCCCCGAGTGCGAGGAGGCTGACGGTTCGGCTACGCGGGATCACTTTGCCGTCATAGCCGCTCCATGGGTACGGCTGGCGCGGGACACGCGCCAGCCGTACCAACTCTTTAACGGGGACGGACCACCCGAGCCTCGTCCCAGACCGGTTCTGGGGATTCGTAGACCATGCCGTCGGAGCCGAACACCAGGAAGCGGTCGAAGTCGGCGGCGAACCAGCGGTCGTGCGTGACCGCCATGACAGTGCCCTCGAAGGCGTCCAGTCCGGCCTGCAGTGCCTCGGCGCTGGCCAGGTCGAGGTTGTCGGTCGGCTCGTCGAGCAGCAGCAGCGTGGCGCCCGACAGCTCGAGCAGCAGGATCTGCAGCCTGGCCTGCTGACCGCCCGACAGCGTCTCGAAGCGCTGCTCGGCCACCCGCCCCGCCAGCTCGTAGCGGGCCAGGATCTTCATGGCCTCGTTCTTGAGCCTGGCGTGCTCGGTCATCACGATCTCGACCGGCGTGCGGCTCCTGAGGTCCGGCCTGGCATGGGTCTGCGCGAACAGCCCCGGCACCACGCGCGCGCCCAGCTTCGCGACGCCGGTGTGCGCCACGGTCTCGCCCGACAGCAGGCGCAGGAAGTGGGACTTGCCCGATCCGTTCGAACCCAGGACCGCGACCCGCTCGCCGTACCAGATCTCGTTGGAGAAGGGCCGCATCAGGCCGGTCAGCTCCAGCTCCTCGCAGACGACGGCGCGCTTGCCGGTGCGGCCGCCCTTGAGGCGCATGCGGATGTTCTGCTCGCTGGGCGTCTCCTCCGGCGGGCCCGCCTCCTCGAACTTGCGCAGCCGCGTCTGGGCGGCGCGGTAGGCGGGGGCCATGCCGTCGTTGTACTTGGCCTTCTCACGCAGCATCAGGACCAAGGTCTTGAGCTTGGCGTGCTCCTCGTCCCAGCGCCTGCGCAGCTCGTCGAGCCGCTCGTTGCGGGCCCTGCGGGCCTCGGCGTACGTACCAAACCCGCCACCATGGATCCAGATATTTCCGGACTCGACGGTGATGATGCGATTCGCCGCGTTGGCGAGCAGCTGGCGGTCGTGGCTGACCAGCAGGACGGTCTTGGGCGTCTCGTTGAGCTGCTGCTCCAGCCACTCCTTACCCGGCACGTCCAGGTAGTTGTCCGGCTCGTCCAGCAGCAGCGTCTGGTCGGGCCCGCGCAGCAGCGCCTCGAGCACCAGCCGCTTCTGCTCGCCGCCGGACAGCGTCGACACCTCGCGGTACTTGCACCCGTCGTACGGCACGCCGAGCCCCGCGACGGTGCACGTGTCCCACAGCACCTCGATCTCGTAGCCGCCGGCGTCGGTGTAGTCGGTGATGGCCTGCGCGTAACGCATCTGCGTCTTCTCGTCGTCGCGCTCCATCATCGCCAGCTCGGCCTTGTCCAGCCGCTCCGCCGCCTGCCGCACCGCCGGGGGCGCGACGCTCAGCAGCAGGTCGTGCACGGTGCTCCCGTCACGCAGGCTCCCGATGAACTGCCGCATCACCCCCAGCCCGCCGGAGCTGGCCACGCTGCCATCAACGGGCTGCAGGTCCCCCGCGATCAGCCGCATCAGGGTGGTCTTCCCCGCCCCGTTGGGCCCGACCAGCGCAGCCTTCACGCCTTCGCCGATCCGGAAGGACACGTCGTTCAGCAGCGGCCGCCCATCGGGCAACACATACGTCAGATGTCCTACCTCGACGTGCCCCATCGCGATTCCCCTCCAAGGTCCTCGCGCAGGCTACATGGCGATTTCACGTCCGGGCATCCGGATTTTCAGTCCGCGCGCTCGGCCACACCTCGGAGAAGTTCGGTCTTCACGACTCCATCGACCGCCTTGCAGAGCTTGGCATCGGTCGTGAGCAACGGGATCGCTCTGTCGAGCGCCAGTTGGGCGAAAATCGCGTCGTACATGCGGAGCGTGAGCCGCACCGCCAGAGCGGCGGCTCTCTCGAGCCTGTCTGCGTCAACCTGGTGGACGCGAACCCCGAACTCATCGATGACCCGAACGGCCGCGATGAACTCCTCAGCCGTCAGGCGACCCGCGAGAAGCCCTTTCTTCCTCAGGACTCCCGCCACCTCGATGCGTGCGAAATCGGCCGTCTCCAGCCCGATCCGGTCCTCCAGGAACGCCTCTTGAACTTCTCGAGCGTGCTCGAAACCGGGTTGATCGACAAACCATCGCAGGAACACACCGGTATCGACGACGTAGGCGTCAGCCACGCGACCCGTCCCGAAGGCGATCCAGCTCTTCGTCCACGCCCGTCACTCCACGCATCCGTTCACGGATCCGTTCCAGAGTCAGCGTGGCTCCCTCACGGCGGCGTGACGCCGCGATGTTCTCGCGCACGAGCGCGAGCACCGGCGGCACCTGGTCTTCGGGCAGCTGGTCGACCAGGGAATGGAGCTCGTCACGCATCGCGCTCATACGCGCAGTCTACGATCCGGACCTGGTCGACAGCACCGCCAACGGCAACCACCAAATGTCATGGTCATGCCTTCCCGGGGCCGGACTTGCTATTCCTGCATGCTGCTATGCATCCAGGGACGTGTGCCTCACCGTGGACTCAGCCGTAGCGGCCCGCGCCGCTGGACAGGTCGGCGGAGTGGTGGGTGGTGGAGTGGGTGGCGAGGCCGGTGGCCTGGGTGTGGAGGGCCTGGGTGTGGGTGGTGAGGGTTTGCTGGAGTTCGGCGAGGACTGATTCGGCGAAGGTGCCGACTGTGGAGAGGTCGCCCCAGGCGTGGGTCGGCGAGGGGACGACGGCGGGTTCCAGGGTGGTGGCGGCGGCTGTCAGGGCGTCCCGGGCGGACGTCAGGTGGGTGTGGGAGACTGCGATCTCTTCCCGCATGGACCGACAGCTTAGGTGGGGCGATGGGCCTGGAGGTGCCTGCCGGCCTGCGGCCTGTGATGGAGCTGGCCGGGTGTCCGTGGCCCGACGTCGACGAGACCGTGCTGTGCGCCGCCGGGTGGCGGCTGGTGGCGCACGGGGAGCGGCGGGCCTCGGCGTACGCGGGAGCCGTCGAAGCCGTCGACCGGGCGCTGGCGGCCAACCAGGGGCGGGACGTGGAGGCGTTGCGGGGCGCCTGGGAGGAGTTCGCGGGGGCCCGGCGCGATGGGGTGTCGGCGTGCCGGGTGCTGGGGTTGGCGCTGATCGGCGCCGCCGCCCTGGTGCTGGCGTGGAAGGTGCTCACCATCGCGCAGTTGGTGGCCGCGGCCGTGGCTCTGGCGCTGGGGCTGATGGCGCGGCTGCCGGTGACGCGGCAGGCCGTACGGGCGGGGTTGAAGGCGCTCGCCGAGGCTCTCGACAGGGGCCCGGTCTCGTTCATACGGCAGGCCAGGACGCTGCTCAGGCGGCTTGACGGCCAGGCCGGAAAGCACGTCGCCGCGCGGCCCGATTACCTGGCTGTGGCGGCCGATCGGGCGACGCCCGTCGACGACCTGGTGGCGTCCGAGCTGCGGCGGCCAGGGACGGTCTGGCGGACCGACCGAGCGCCGGTCTTCCACGGATCCCGCACGGCGCCCGAGGCGATCCACGACCAGGGATTGCTGCCGTACCTGCCGGGCGAGCACGTCTACACCCACCGCTACATGGACGAGGCCGAGTCGTACTCCCGTGGCGCCTACGTCTACGAGGTCCACGTACCAGGAGGCTTCGCCAGACCCGACGGCACGGTCGTCTTCCCGGGCGGGGTGGACCGTCGCTTCATCCGGGGAGCCCACCGCCTGAGCGACGGCGAATTCCTCCCCAACCCACACTTCGACCCCCGATGACCACCAGGACCGCGGCGACCAGGTACGGCCAGCCGACCAGGCCCGCGGCCCCGCAGGTGGCGGGGATGCCGGAGGTGGCCAGGAGGACGGGGGTGGCGAAGGCTCGGGCGGCGAGGACGAGGGCGACCAGCCATCCGCCGGGAGCCACGGCCGCGACGGCCACCAGCGCGGGCCAGGTGGCGGTGGGGTCGACGTTCATCATCAGGTGGGCGTACCAGGCGGGGATCTGTCCGTCGCCGAGGCAGGTGATGAGGTGGTCCTCGCCGGGGTGCCAGGCGCACAGCGCGGCCGCGAACGTCCACGCCAGGGCGGCCATCCGCGGCACCGATGGGGACGCCTGCCGCCGGGTCGCGACCAGGAGGGAAAGGGCCAGCGCGTGGGCGGCGACGTTGTCCCAGCGGATCTGCGTGGGCGTGCCGCACATCGTGGTCTGCGGGAAGAGCAGCGGGACGAGGACGTCGAGCGCCAGCACCACGGCTGTCGCGCCGCAACCGAGCGCCACCAGCCGCCGCGGAACCCACAGCGCCAGCCCGGCGAGGACCGGCGGGAGCAGGGTGACCGCCCATGACAGGACCGTCCAGGCCGCGAGCGAGAGGCCGCTCGGCGCGGGAGGGGGTGCGTAGGCGAACCAGCCGCATTCCTGTACCAGGAGATTGCCGGTGACGACCACGGGGACGGCGGCCGACGCGACCGCGGCTAAGCGAAGCAGCACTCGGCGAATCCTAGGGGCGGGGGCCCTAGACAGTAAGTGATCTAATGACTAGAACTGTAGCGTTCACCCCCTCCCCCTAGGACGTGTGATGACGCGACTGCGGTCCGCCCTCGCTTCCCTGTCCATCGCGGTGCTCGGGCTGTCCGCCGTCCCGCACCAAGCGCTGGCCGCGCCCCCCAAGCCGGTCCCGTCCGTATCGGCGGCAACCACCCAGCAGGCGACGAGCCCGTCGAGTTGCGCGCCCACCTTCAAGGGCGCCCAGATCGACACGCGGCTGACGCAGCTGTTCACGAACTACGGCAATGACAACTCCCGCACAGACGACTGGACCGGCGCCGACGGCACGTACTCGCTGCGGCTGGCCAACGGCAAGGAGGTGTGGGTCTTCTCCGACACCTTCCTCGGCCAGGTGAACCCCGACGGTTCCCGCCCGCCGGTGGTCGAGGAGGGCGGCACGACCGTCTTCCTGAACAACACCTTCGCCGTCGAGCGGAACGGCAGGCTGTCCACCATCCACGGCGGCACGGCCGACAAGCCGGTGGCCGTGATGCCGCCGCGCGACGACAAGCACTGGTACTGGGCCGGCGACGCCACCGTGGCGGGCGGCCTGGTCGAGGTGACCTACCAGGAGTACGAGCGCTACGGCACCGGCCCGTGGGACTGGCGCTGGCACCGCAACGTGGTGGCCCGCTTCGCCCCCGGACTGCTCAGCCAGCCGGTCGACGTGACCGACCTGCCGTCGGGGGGCGGCGTGGCCTGGGCCAGCGCCATCCTCAAGGACGGCGGCTACACCTACGTCTACGGCGTGGAGGACCTGGGCTCGCCCAAGTACATGCACCTGGCCAGGATCCGCGGCCAGAGCCTGACGGGCACATGGGAGTTCCTCAAGGCCGACGGCACCTGGTCGCGCACCGAGACCGACTCGGCCCGGCTGATGAGCGGCGTGGCCAACGAGTACAGCGTCACCAAGGTCGGATCCGGATATGTCCTGATCACGCAGGACACGAGCGAGATCCTGAGCCCGCACATCGTGGCGTACTCCTCGTGCTCTCCCACCGGTCCGTTCACCGGCAAGCAGCTGATCTACACGACCCCGGAGACGGGCGGCAACATCTTCACCTACAACGCCCACGCACATCCCGAGATTTCGGGTAATGGCCTGGTTGTGTCCTACAACGTGAACAGCTTCGTCAACACCGACCACTACCACGACGTCTCGATCTACCGCCCCCGCTTCATCGACGTGAGCTTCGATTGAGGCGTAACTGGGGAGCGCGACTGCACCATGCCGTCATCGACGGCATGCGTGCGGTCGTGCTGGAAAACGACAAACTCCGCGTCACCGTCCTTCCCGAGAAGGGCGGTGACGTCGTCGAGTTCCTCCACAAACCCACCGACACCGACTTCGTCTGGCTCTCGCCCCAGGGCCTTCGCAACCCGCGCGACCACTTCCTGGGCGCCGCCGACGACGTGGCCCAGTTCATCGACCATTACGAGGGCGGCTGGCAGGAGATCTTCCCCAGCGGCGGCGCCCCGAGCGTCTACCGCGGTGCCCGCCTGGCGCAGCACGGCGAGGTCGCCGGGCTCCCCTGGGACTGTCAGGTGGTGTCCGACACCGAGGACGAGGTCGCCGTCCGGCTGACCGTGCGCACGCGACGCCTGCCGTACCGGGTGGAGAGGACCCTCAGGCTGGTGTACGGCGCGGCCGCGCTGGAGGTCGAAAGCCGCGCCACGAACGAGGCCGGCATCCCGCTGCACGCCATGTGGGGCCAGCACCTGGTGTACGGCAGGCCGTTCCTGCGCCCCGGTGCGACGATCAGGCTGCCCGACGGGATCCAGGTGATTCCCCACGATGTCGCGATAAATCCGCCCCAACGCCGCGTCCAGCAAGGCGGCCCGTGGCAGTGGCCGAAGGTGCCGACGCCGGAGGGCGGGCAGACGGATCTCAGCGTGGTCCCCGAGCAAGGGGCCCCCAGCGACGTGCTGTATCTCACCGGCTTCACCGAGGGCTGGTACGAGATCGCCACGGATATCGGGATGCGCGTGGAATGGGATGCGCGGGCCCTGCCGTACCTGTGGATGTGGCAGGAGGTGGGCGCGTCGCAGGAGTATCCGTGGTGGGGCAGGGTCTACACGATCGGGCTGGAGCCGTTCTCCAGCATGCCCACCAACGGGCTGGCCGAGGCGGTGGAGAACGGCACGGCGCTGCTCCTGCAGCCCCACGAGACGAAGACGATGACACTCAGGGCGGAGGTCCTGGTATGAGTGATTTCGCGGGGAAGGTGGCGCTGGTCACCGGCGGATCCACGGGCATCGGGCGGGCGGTCGTGGACCGGCTCGCCGACGGCGGAGCCAGGGTGGTCTTCTGCGGAGTCGACAAGGACGCGGCGCTCGACAGCGAGTACGTGACCGGCGTGGTGGCCGACGTACGCAGGCCCGACGAGATGCGCGGCCTGGTGGACCTGGCCGTGACCAGGTACGGCGGGCTGGACGTCGTGGTCACCGCGGCGGGCGTGCAGCGCTACGGCACGGTCGAGGACACCCCCGAGGACCTGTGGGACGAGGTCATGGACGTCAACCTCAAGGGCGTCTACCTGACCTGCAAGGCCGCCATCCCCGCGCTGCGCAGGCGGGGCGGCGGCTCCATCGTGATCGTCTCGTCGGTGCAGGCGTTCGCCTCGCAGACCAGCGTGGCCGCCTACAGCACGAGCAAGGCCGCGCTGAACGGCCTGACCAGGGCGATGGCGCTGGACCACGCCGCCGACGGCATCCGGGTCAACTCGGTGTGCCCGGGCTCGGTCGACACCCCGATGCTGCGCTGGGCGGCCGACCTGTGGAAGGGCGACCGCAGCCAGCAGGAAATGATCGACGAGTGGGGCCGGTCGCACCCGCTGGGCCGGGTGGCCAAGGCGAGCGAGGTGGCCGAGGTGGTGGCGTTCCTGGCCAGTGCCCGCTCGTCGTTCGTCACAGGCGCCGAGCACAAGGTGGACGGCGGCCTGCTGGCCCAGGTCCCCGTGGTGCTGCCCGACTAGCCGAGCAGCTTGAGCGCCTGGTCGGTGTAGGCGGGGTCCATCGGGAACGGCGGCTGCGGGTCGTACTCGATCGCCAGTTGTACGGCTCGCGCCGTCTCCTCGCCCGCCGCCGTGGCCAGCAGCGTGAGCGCCATGTCGATCCCGGCCGAGACCCCGGCGGCGGTCACGACCTTGTCCTGGACGACGACGCGCTCGCGGACGGGCTGCGCGCCGTAGGCGGCGAGCTGGTCGACGACGGCCCAGTGGCTGGTGGCCTGCCTGCCCTCGAGCACCCCCGCGGCGCCGAGCAGGAACGAGCCGCTGCAGACGGAGGTGGTCCAGCGCGTGTGCTCGTGTGCCGCGCGGATCCAGCCGATCAGCGCCTCGTCCTGGAGCGCCTCCATGGTCCCTGGGCCGCCGGGCACCAGCACCACGTCCGGCCTTGGCAGGTCGGCGAAGGCGGCGGTGGCCGTGAGCGTGAGCGTGCCCCGGTCGTCGGTGACGGGACCGGGTTCCCCGGCCACGAACGTGACCGTGGTGTCCGGCGCGTAGGCCAGCACGGTGTAGGGGCCGACCGCGTCCAGCGCGGTGAACTTCGGATACAGGGCTATGGCGACGTGCATGGTCAGTTCTCCTTGAATCGGCGCCGGTAGTCGCCCGGCGAGACACGCCAGTTCCGGCGGAAGACGCGGTAGAGGGTCTCGGGCCTGCCGAACCCGCATTCCCTGGCCACCCGGTCCAGCGGGTGGTCGGTGATCTCCAGCAGTCTGCGCGCGGCGTCGGCGCGGCTGCGCTCGACGTAGCGTCCCGGCGACAGCCCGGTCTGCTCGGTGAAGACGCGCGAGAAGTGCCGCTCGCTCATGCCGGCCCGCCGAGCCAGCGCGGGCACGCTCAGGTCGCCGTCGGGGTTGGCGTCGATGTAGGCCTGCAGCTCGCGCAGCGGCTCGTCGCGCGGCACGGCGGTGCTCATCGGCATGCTGAACTGGCTCTGCCCGCCCGGCCTGTGCAGGTAGACGACCAGCCCGCAGGCGGTGTCCCTGGCGATCTCGTGGCCGTGGTCCTCGGCGACCAGCGCGAGCGCCAGGTCGATGCCGGAGGTGACGCCAGCCGAGGTCCACACGTCGCCGTCCCTGACGTAGATCGAGTCCTCGTCGACCTGGACGTCCGGGTACCGCTCGCGCATGAGGCCCGAGGCCACCCAGTGCGTGGTCGCCCGCCGCCCGTCCAGCAGCCCGGCCTCGGCCAGGAACATCGACCCGCTGCACACCGAGGTGGTGCGCCTGGCCAGGCCGGCCAGCCGGCGGATCCCGCCGATCAGCGCGGGATCTTCCAGCAGGTCCATCGTGGTGATGCCGCCGGCGACGAGCAGCGTGTCGACGGGCCCGTCGATCTCGGCCAGCGGCGTGCCGACGGTGACGCTCACGCCGTTCTGCGCCCGTACGGCTCCCGCCGCCACGGCCGTCACCTCGACGTCGTACGGCTCGCGGGCCAGCATCCCCGCCAGCGCGAACACGTCGGCGGGCCCGGCCATGTCCAGCATCTGGAACCCGTCGTACACGACGATGACGACCCGTCTCCCCATGCTTTTCATGCTGGTCAGCCGGGGAAACGGCGTCAATGACACATGTATTGCAGATTACGCCACGTGTCGTACGAAGGCGGCCAGGTCGGCGGCCTGCCGCAGGCGGCTGGGCTCGTGCACGTACATCATGTGGCCGGCCTCGTAGTACTTGAACTCGATGTTGCCCGCCAGCGCCGCCGGGATCGGCAGGTGGGCGAAGGCGTGCTCGGCGGCGTAGTACGGGGTGGCGCCGTCGTGGTAGCCGGAGGCGACGTGGACCCGCAGGTGTGGGTTGTCGCGCATGGCCGCGGCCAGCTTGCCGGTGACGCTGATGTGGGAGCCCTCGAACTCCTTGAACGACCACGGGCTCACCCGCGAGGTGAGGATCTCGTAGGGCAGGTCGGAGTGGAAGTCCAGCTCGTCGTTCAGGTAGTGGTGCAGCGCCGCGCTGTAGGGCCCCATGATGGCGCTGATGCTGGGGTCGCGCTCGAAGCGCTCGCGGACGGCGTCGATGTCCCAGCCGGTGAAGCGGCCGTCCAGGCGGCCGACGATCTGCTTGCGGGAGCGCAGCAGTTCGGTGAAGAAGCGGATGTGCTCGATGCGCAGGTCGGCCCGGTCGACGTAGTCCTGCGACAGACCGGTCAGCGCGGCCACCCGCTGCACGGCCGCCGCCCGCTCGTCGGCGGTGAGCCGGCTGCCGCGTGCCAGCGCCCACGGGTAGTCGCGGGAGGCGTACTCCTCGGCCTCACGCAGCACGTCGGCCAGCGGCCGGTCTCCGTGCAGCCCGTGGTGGTGCGCGATGGCGGCGTAGGTCGGCAGGTACAGCGCGTAGGCCAGGTCGTTGCCTTCGTTGAACTCGCTGGTGACGTAGTCGATGATCGAGGAGATCAGCATGATCCCGTTGAGGTACATGCCGAAGCGCGTCTGCAGATGGTCGGCCAGCGCCGCCGCTCTGATCGTCCCGTACGACTCGCCGGCCAGGAACTTGGGCGACATCCACCGCCCGTTCCGCGTCGTCCACAGCCGGATGATCTCCCCGACCGACTCCACGTCGCCGGTGAACCCGTGGTACGACTCCGGCTTCTCCCCCTCGGCGGCCCGCGAGTAGCCGGTCGAGACGGGATCGATGAACACCAGGTCGCTGTCGACCAGCAGCGTCTCGGCGTTGTCGGCGATGGCGTACGGCGGGGCCGCCAGCGAGCCCGCGTCCCCCATCACCACCCGGCGCGGCCCGAGCACGCCGAGGTGCAGCCAGACGCTCGACGAGCCGGGCCCGCCGTTGAAGGCGAAGGTGACGGGCCTGGTCTGCGGGTCGGCGCCGTCGAGCGTGTAGCTGGTCAGGAAGACCTGCGCCTTGGGCCGGTGCCCGTCGAACTTCCCGTCGGTGTGCACCTCCTCGCGCAGAACCAGGGTCCCGGTGGTGGCGGTGTAGGCCTGCCCGGAGGGCAGCACGTGCGAGGTGGTGACCAGGTTGTCCGCGAGCTCGGCGGACTTCTCAACAGGTGCATCCGACATGAAAGCTCATTATGTCGGGACTTCCTGAGAAATATCCGGATCTGCAAACCGCTCGTTGGGCACCTGCGCGAACCACCCCGGCCTGCCGGGATCCCGGTCGTAGGGGTAGCCACCCTGCTCCCGGTAGAGCTCGGCGTACTTGGCCAGCCGCGCGCGGTCCAGCGTGACCCCGAGCCCTGGCCCGGTGGGCACCGCGATCCGCCCGTTGGCGTAGGGCAGCTTGCCTCCCTCGATCACGTCGTCGCGCAGCTGGTGGTAGTGCGCGTCGGCGGCGTAGGTCAGGTTCGGCAGCACCGCGCCCAGGTGGAGCATGGTCGCCAGCTGGATGCCCAGCTCGCCCGAGGAGTGCACGGCCACGCCGAGCTGGAACGTCTCGCACACCCCCGCGGCCTTCACGCAGGGCCGGATCCCGCCCCAGAACGTGGTGTCGAGCAGCACCACGTCGGCGCTGCGGCGCAGCACGTTGGAGGCCAGCTGCTCGAAGTTGACCACCACGGTGTTGGTCGCCAGCGGCACCCTGACCTGCTCGCGCACCAGCCGCAGCCCCTCCAGGCCGAAGACCGGGTCCTCCAGGTAGTCGTTGTTCAGGTCCTCGATGGCCCGGCCGAAGCGCAGCCCCTCGCCCAGCGACAGCACCGCGTTCGGGTCGTAGCGCAGCCGGTCGTCGGGGAAGGCCGCGGCCAGCGCGCGGTAGCACTCCAGCTCGTAGTCGGGCGGGAACACGCCGCCCTTGAGCTTGTGCACGGTGAAGCCGTGCGCCCGCTTCAGCTCGCGCGCGTGCTCGACGAGCTGGTCGGGCGTCCTGATCTCCGGGTACCCCTCGGCGGCGTAGCGGAAGAACAGGTAGGAGGCGAAGTGCACCTCGTCGCGGATCCGCCCGCCCAGCAGGTCGTGGACCGGCACGCCGAGGTGCTTCCCGATCAGGTCGAGGCAGGCGAACTCGATGGCGGCCAGCAGCTGGGTCCTGTTGTTGTACAGCGACGCCGTCGGATTGGCGATCTTGAACCTTAATGCCTCGAGCTGGAAAGGATCATGTCCCTCCAGGTACGGCACGAGCGCGCGGAAGGCCGCCTCGGCACTCTCGCCGCCACCGCCCATCTCACCCAGGCCGACCAGCCCGTTGTCGGCCTCCACCTCGACGATCGTCCGGATGAAGCGGCCCCAGTGGGCGCCGTTGCTGTGCCGCAGCGGCGCCTCGAGCGGGACGGCGACCGTCGTGGCCCGGATGTCAACGATCTTCACAAGTCCCCCAAACGGCGACCACCCCGCACGCGGGCAGCGCCACCTTCACCGATTCGTCCACGACCTCCGCGTCCGCGATCCCATGGGCCAGTCCCGGGCTCACCCGGGCCGACCGCAGCCCCGGCATCGTGAGCGTCACCTCGACGGGCTCGGCGGCCAGCGACTGGAGCCTGACCACGCGCTCACCATCGGCGGCCTGCCTGATCGAATTGACCACCACGTCGGGATGGTCGACCGAGGCGTAGGTCGCCGTGGCGGGAGCCGTACCCGGCAGCAGCGCGCCGACGAACGGGTCGCACAGGCCTGCGGCGGCCTGCGCGCCGAGCCGGTGGCCCGGGACGCCGGCGGCCGAGGTGACCGCGTAGCGGAACGTGGTCTCACCCTGCTGCTGCGCAGGGAAATTGGTGTCCCAGATGTTGTTGAGCGCCCAGGAGTAGACCGTGCCCGGTTCCTCCTCCAGTGTGGGCGGGAACGGCGCGTAGGGCATGTGGATGGTGCCCACCTGCACCAGCGGCGCCTCCAGCGTGACCCAGGCCACGGTCAGCTCGGGGTCCTCGAAGGCCATCCAGTGCCGGATCGGCAGCATGTACTCGGCCGAGCCCGGCACCCTGGGCACGTCGGGACCGCCGACGCCGCCGGTGAGCTCCCAGGCCGTCGGCTTTCCCGTGGCGAACGGGAACGCCAGGAACACCGCCTCCTTGGCGGGCGTGCCCTGCTTGGCCAGCTGGTAGGTCAGGTCGAGCCGGGGCACGCCGTAGTGCAGCTCGATCGTGGTGCGGAGCCAGTCGACGCCCTTGCCCTGCAGCTCGACGACGAGCCGCTCCCCCACCGCGGTCCGCTGGACCTTGGTGATCGTGGCGTTGCGCGCGATGGCGCGATCGCCGAGCAGCGTCCTGTCGTGCGCTCCGACGTGGCCTGACAGGTGGTTGAAGTGCGGGGCGGTGGCGTAGCGGTCGTAGACGTACTGGCCGAAGCCGGCGGCGGCCTCGGTGTTGACCAGTTCCCGCCCGGCCGCCTTGTCGAAGATCGAGCCGATGTAGCCCTCGCGGACGTCGTAGGTCACCCGGTAGTACTCGTTCTCGATCACGCCGTCCAGTGGCAGCTCGACCGGCTCCGGCGCCTGTGTCTCGGCCGCCACGACGTCGATCCGCGCATACCCGAATCCAGAGATATCCGGTACGACGGCGTGCAGGTGGCGTCCGATCGGCCGGGTCGGCCAGTCGTCGGGATGCACCAGCTCCTCGTGGTGCGGGACCGTCTCGCCGGTCCGCGCGTCCACCAGCGCGATGGGCGCGTCGTAGGGGACCACGTCGCGCGGCAGGAACATGCGCGCCACGTCGGTCCGCGCCCCGGTGCCTGGGTTGAAGACCGCGAAGGAGGCCAGCCCCGAAGACTTCCCCTCGGAGAGCGCGGCGCCGAAGCGGCGGGTCGCGGCGTGCAGCAGGTCGGCGGCGTCGTCCTGGGCGTCGTAGGCGCCCGACGACTTACGCGTCCACTGCAGCCCGCCGGAGTCGCCGGCCTCCTCGGCGTCCTCCCACGGGTTGGCCGCGCCCCAGGTGTGCTCGTTGAACAGCGCGACCTTGTCGTAGGCGTGCTCGATCTCGCCGGTGGCGTCCGCTCCTGCCAGCGTGTGCAGCGTCTCGGCGGCCCGCAGCGCCGACTGGGCCCGCCGGACGTAGCCCAGCGGCCGGGCGCCCGAGCCGAGCCCGTCGGCCCACCAGTCGGTCCAGTCGCCCTCGTGCACGGCCAGTTGGTCGTGGTACTTCGACTCCACGTGCTGGAAGAAGTCGGAGTTGACCGCCGAGCGCAGCCGCGGGTAGGCCCACTGCTCGTTCCACCGCTTGACGATCGAGGCCGGCACGATCGACGGCCCCGCGTTGTCGGCGTGCGCCCCCTGCACCCGCAGGTGCAGCGCGTCCAGCTCGTACGGCTCGCGCGGCGCGTCAGGCCCCTGCCAGCCGAACGTGCCAGGCCCGTAGGGATAGCCGCGGGAGGCCAGCGCGGACAGGTAGCGCGGCAGCAGGTCGTCGGCCAGCTCGTAGGAGTCGGTCAGCCCGACCGTGTTGCCCTCCATGTAGGCCATGCCATGAGGGGTGTCGGTGAACCAGACCAGGAGCTCCCTGCCGCTGGGCGCCCGCCAGCGGAACGGCCTGGTCAGCTTGTCGCCGCCGTGCAGGTAGGGCACCGAACGGCCGGCCCAGTTGTGCGCGGCGGCCAGGTACCGCACCCCGGCGGCGTTCAGCGCGTCGATCAGCCCGACGACCGCCCCGGGCACGTCGGTGTGCATGGCCGAGCGGGTAGGGAAGCGCTCGGTGAAGCGGAGCTGGCGGTACAGCTCCTCGGTCGAGCAGGCCTCGGTGTGCAGCTGGAACGGCAGCGCCGTGACCTCGATGACGCCCTCGTGCACCCGGCGCATGAACGCCTCGACCTGCTCGGCGGGCCGCGCCTCCAGCCACTTCAGCGCGGGCATCGACGACTCGACCGACCAGCGGAACTTCGCGTCGTCCGGCCACGAGGCGGTCTCATCGGCCAGCCGTAGGGCCGCGTCGAGGTAGTCGAGGTGGTGGCGCAGGACGGTGCCCTGCGGGTCGGTGTAGCCGATGTCCAGATGGGAGTGGTGGACGACGAACACGCTCCACTTGCGCTGCGGCGTGACCGTGACCTGGGCCGTGCCGATCAGCCCGGCGTCGTCACGGGACTCGAGCGTGAACGTGCGCGGCGCGTCGACCTCGGGCACGAGCAGGGTGACGTCGGTGCCGGTGGCGCTGTCGACGCCGACCAGCACGTGGGTGAGCGGCTGGTTGCTCGACACCCGGACCGCCTGGCGGCCGTCGTGGGTGAACAGCGGCACCACGGCGACCCGAACCTCCAGGCCGCGCACGCTGATCACCGGGGTCGAGGTGTCGTTGCGCAGCGCCTGCCTGATCCCGTCGTAGTCCGGGGAGCCCAGGCTCCGCTGCAGCAACCGGCTGGTCAATTCAGACACTCCCTAGAGACAGGCCTCGGGCGAAGAGGCGCTGGGTGGCGAGGAAAAGCGCGACCGTCGGCAGCGAGACGACCAGCCCCGCGGCGAGCCCCACGGGTACAGGCGTACCCGCGTAGACGTCGGTCATGAGCCCGGCCAGGGCCGGCATCACCGGCCTGACGCTCTCGGTCTGCGACAGCGTCAGGCCGAAGATCAGGTCGTTCCACACGAAGGTGAACTCGAGGATGTAGACGGCGGCCAGCGCGCTCAGCGACAGCGGCAGGTAGATGCGCCAGAAGATGCGCCAGGTGGTGGCGCCGTCCATGCGGGCCGCCTCGAAGATCGAGAAGGCCACGCCGGTGTAGAAGTTGCGCAGCACGAAGGCGGCCAGCGGCACGTTGATGGCCGTGTAGATGAGGATCATGCCGAGGCGGCTGTCGTAGAGGCCGGCGTCGCTGTAGCCCACGAACAGGGGGATCAGCAGCATCTGCGACGGGAAGATGGTGCCGCCGAAGATCAGCATGAACCACCAGAAGCCGCCACGCAGCCGCAACACCACGATGGTGTACCCGGCCAGCGCCCCGATGATCACGCCTAACAGCGGCGAGACCAGGGCGTACAGCAGCGTGCTGGTCAGGCTCTGGCCCAGCGAGGCCTTCTCGATGGCGGCGGAGAAGTTGCTGAACAGCGCGAAGTCGCCGGAGGGCACCCACGCCTGCGACGGGTCGTAGGAGGCGGCGGGCCGCGAGGCGTTCACCAGCAACAGGTAGGTCGGCCCCAGCCAGATCAGCCCGAGCACAATCAGGACAGCGCGGCGAATCATCGCACCTGCCTCCGGAGGTAGAGGTAGGAGGCCAGCCCGGTGACGACGGTCAGCATCACCGCCACGGCCGAGCCGTAGCCGTATTCGCTGGCCACGAACGTGTCGCGGTACATGGTCACGGCCAGCGTCTCGGAGTTGCGCCCCGGGCCGCCCTGGGTCAGCACCCACACGATGTCGAAGGTCTTGAGTGAGGCGACCAGCGCCAGCCCCACCACCACGGCGGTCAGTGGCCGCATCAGCGGCCAGATGACCAGCCGGAACAGCCGCCATCCCGAGGCGCCGTCCAGCCGCGCGGCCTCGATGGGCTCCTTGGGGATCGACTGCAGGCCCACCACGAACAGCAGCGTGTTGACGCCGACCTGCTGCCAGGTCCACACCATCAGCATGGCCAGCGTGTTCGTCGGCGCCACCTGCAGGAAGGCGGTGTCGACGCCGAGCAGCAGGTTGGCGATCCCGCCGTGCGACAGGATCGGGCTCCACACCAGGGCCAGGCCGGCGCCGCTGAGCGCGTAGGGCAGCATGAACGGCACCCGGAACCAGGCGCCGCCCTTGATGTCGTAGGACAGCACCGCCACCAGCAGGCCGACGCCCACCGGCAGCACCATGGTGCCGACCACCCACAGCAGCGTGTTCCTGATCGAGGTGAGCAGCGCCGGGTCGTCGAGCAGCTTGGCGAAGTTGTGGAAACCGACCCACTCCGGATCGGCCAGCCCGTCGTACTGGGTGAAGCTGAGGTACGCGGTCCACAGGAACGGCGCGTACAGCAGCAGGGCCACCAGCAGTACGGCGGGCGCGACGTAACCGGAGCGGAATCGGCCCAGCATCGGTGCGCGCATCACTGATGCGTGCTCCAGTACTCGTCGGCCGCCTTCTGGATGGTCTGCAGCACCTCCTGGTAGGAGCCCGGCTCGGTGACGAACTTGCCGAACCCGTCCAGCGCGGCGGTCAGGATCGGCGGGGGCGTGGCCTCGAAGTAGCGGTTGACCAGGCGGTACTTGCCGCTGCCCGCGTCCTTGGTGACGTCGGCCAGTGCGGCGTCCTTGATCGCGACCTTGGGGTTGGCGCTGACGTCGCCGCGGCTGGTGGCCCAGGTCTCCTGCGCCTTGTCGGTGGTCCACCACTTCAGGTACTTCGTGCTGGCGTCGGGGTCGGGGGCCTTGGCCAGGGAGCAGAGCGGGCCGCTCTCGAAGATCATCGAAGTCTTGGGGAGCGAGGGGTTGGCGTTGGGGATGACGAAGAAGCCGTAGTCCTCGCCGGCCTTCATGTCCCGCTGGGTCATGCTGGTGTTGAAGAACGTGCCGAAGGAGACCATCGCGGTCTTGCCGGTCTTGAGCAGGTCGGCCGGGTCGGTCTTGTCGCCGGGGTTGACGAAGTAGCCGGCGTCGATGAGCTGCTTCCACTTCAGCATGACCGCGACCACGCCCGGGTCGGTGTACTTGGCCTTGCCGGTGGACAGCTTGTCGTACAGATCCGGATCGGTGCCGGCCATCAGCTGCTCGAACCAGACGAAGGAGAACAGCACGCTGGTGTGGTAGAAGGGCGTGACCTTGTTCTTCTTCAGCGTGTCGGCGATCTTGACCAGGTCGTCCCACGTGGTCGGGGGCTGCAGGTCGTACTTGTCGAAGACCTTCTTGTTGTAGAACATCCCCCAGTAGGCGACGTTCAGCGGCACGCAGTACTGCTTGCCGTCGACGGTGTAGTACGGCTGGAGATCCGGCGAGAGGTCGCCCGCCTTGATGGCCTCCTGCCAGACGGCGGAGGTGTCGGCCACCTGCTTCTGCTTGACGATCTCCTGCAGCATCCCCCCGGTCTGCCAGGTGAACAGGTCAGGCTTGACGTTCGTGCGGAACGAGGCCTTGATGAACGCCTGGTACTGCGCCGAGTCGGTGTAGCCGACCGGCTTCATGTTCAGGCTGATCTGCTGCTTGGACAGGGCGCCCATCGCCTCGAAGTACTTGCTCCACGCGCCCTTGTCGTTGTAGAGCGTCAGCTCGGTCTTCTTCTTCGGCGCCTCCGCGTTCGAACCGCAGGCGGCCACCATCAGGGCCACCACGGAGAGCGTGGCTACGCGTGACCGGATCATGCACCGGCCTCCTTGTTTCACTTGGGGGGATTACAACCTGTTCTCTATGACCGTCTTCACGTCCAGCAGGTGGGAGCGCATCCGCTCCTCCGCCTGGGCGGCGTCACGCGCCTCGATGGCCTCGAGGATCGCCAGGTGCTCGTCGTAGTCGCGACGCCGGTCGTCGAAGATCTGCAGGATCTGCTGCTGCTCGGGTCCGTGGACCGTGAGCAGCGAGTCGACGACCTCGTCCAGCACGCTGTTTCCCGCCAGCCGTGCCGTCGCCCGGTGAAAGGTCATGTTGGCCTCGTGCAGCTCCGCGTCCTGGCCGCGAAGATGTCTGCCCGCCTCCTCCAGCACGTGCCTGAGAGACCCCAGATCCTCTCGGGTCGCGTGGTCGGCAGCCATCGCCGCCAGCGGCGGCTCGATCACGATGCGGGCGCCGAGCAGCTCGAGCAGCTGGGCGCCGGCCATCTCACGCATGTTCGGATTCGGGAGCACGATCCGCTCGATGGCGGCTCCGACATAGATGCCGGAGCCGTGCCGCATCTCGATGGCCCCGGTGGCCTCGAGCCTGCGCAGCGCCTCGCGCAGCGTCGGGGTGGTGACGGCGAAGCGCTGGGACAGCTCCCTGGTCGACGGCAGCCGGTCTCCCGGCCGGTGCCCACCCTCGCGGATGAGCTCCAGCATGCGCTCGGTCAGAGCATCGGACAGTGTGGGCCGCGTCACCTCGGACATATCAAGTGATCTAATCACTTAATCCAACGCGCGTCTATGATTCGCCCATGAAGCGGTTACTGGCCTGGGGCGCGGCGATCGTCCTGTTACTGGCCGTCGCGGGCGTCGCCGGAGCGGGCTGGTACTACTCCGGCATGGTCATCGACCCCTCACACGGGGACTCCTATCCCCTGGAGGTGACCGCGGTGACCGCCGACCAGGTGACGTTCGAGGGCGAGGCCACCGAGCCCGGCACCTACGGCCTGACCTGGAAGGGCGGCAACGCCACCGTCGGCCACGTCATCTCCGCCGGCCAGGGCTCGGTCACCCGCGAACTGGTCAAGGTACGGCAGGGCGAACTGAAACCCGGGGTCCGCGCCTACCTGGACCGGTGGATGTACGGCAACCCCTCCGATCCCACGGCGGCGCTCGGCCTGCCGTACCGGAAGATCTCGATCAAGGGGTACCCGGCCTGGCAGACCGAGGGGACGTCGAAGACCTGGGTGATCGCGGTGCACGGGCGCAACGCCAACGCCTCGGAGGCGCTGCGGTTCGTGCCGGTCTTCCACAGCCTGGGGATGCCGGTGCTGGGGATCAGCTACCGCAACGACCTCGGCGCGCCGGCCGGCGACGGCAAGTACCACCTGGGCGCGACCGAGTGGCAGGACGTGGGCTCGGCGATCACCTACGCCAAATCGCAGGGCGCGACCGGGGTGATCCTCTACGGCATGTCGATGGGCGGCGGGATCGCCCCCATGACGGCCCGCAGGCTGCCGGACGAGCCGATCAAGGGCCTGATCCTGGACAGCCCGGTCATGGACTGGAACGCCCCGATCGAGCTGGGCGCCAAGCAGCAGGGCGTGCCGCTGTGGCTGGCGTCGGTCGGCAAGTGGGTGATCTCGCTGCGCACCGGGGTGTCCTTCGACGACATCGACCAGGTCCGGCACGCCAAGGAGTTCAAGGCGCCGATGCTGATCTTCCTCGACGATGACGACGCCTCGGTGCCGATCGGGCCCTCGCTGGAGTTCGCGAGGGCCCGGCCGGACCTGGTGACGCTGTTCCGCACCCGCGGCGGCGGCCACGTCGGCTCGTGGAACGTCGACCCGGCACGCTACGAGCAGGCGCTACGCGACTTCGCCGAGCGCGTCGGCTAGAGGTGTTGCGCGGGCTTGTCGGCGTCCACCTTCGCCGCCCTGAAGGCGTCCGCGACCAGCTTGGCGAAGGCGGCCTTGTCGGTGATGTTCGGGTTGTTCTCGATCACGCCCGCGATGATGTCGCGGCGTGTCTTGGTGAAGCTGCCCGTGAGCGTGCTGACGTAGTACTTGGGCTCCTCGGACCAGGCGATGCCGGGTGCGACCCGCGAGTAGAAGGGGGCGAAGGCCGTCTCGCGATCGCTCGGCTTGGCCGCCTTCTCGATGGTCGAGGCGATGGCGTCGCCGACCTTGTCCGAGCTGTCCGGCGAGTCGCCGGTCCGGTAGTAGACGACGAGCTTGTCGTACTTGACCTTGGCCGTGTTGCCCTGTTTGCCGGACAAGAACACCTTGAACTGGCGGACAAAGGGTCCGACGTCCTTGTTCCCGTAGAGCGTGGTGAGCGCTTCGGACACCCTGAGCGCGGCCTCCTGGGTCTTGACGTTGACGATGATGCGCCGGGCCTTGCCGGCCAGGTCCGCCTTGGTCCCGGCGTAGGCCTCGTTGTAGACGCGGAAGTAGTCGCCGTCGGCCAGCTTCGCCTCGACGGCCTTCGGGTCCGTCGACGCCGCGGATCCCAGGCTCTGGCTGGTCACCCGGTAGACCTGCTTTCCCTTGGAGACGAAGCTCTGGAAGTCCTTCAGCGCGATGGGCGCCTTGAGGTAGTCGGTGGTCCCCTTGCCCATGAAGGAGTACAGCCGCGTCCTCAGCTTGGCGATCTTCTTCTGCTTGCCGCTGCCGTCGTAGTACCGGTCGTAGATCTTGTCGAGCGCGCTCGCGTTGGCCTCGACGTCCGCGTCGTACCGGTCCTTCGGGGTGTCCAGGGGCCTGCCGACGTCGATGGAGATGTCCGGCCGCTTGGTCTTGGTCTTGGCCTTCTTGGTCACCGGTACCGGCGTGGTTGCGGTCGTCGGCTGGGACTGCGTCGTCGCCTGCTTCTTGACCTTGCCGCTGCGTTGCTTCTTCTTGCGCTTCTTCTGATTCTTCGTGGTCGTGCCGGTCGTTGCCATCTGTTGCCTCCCGTCACTGCGCTCGATAGGTCAGCACCAGGCCGACACCGGTCAGGGTGGCCGTATCGCCGTCCGGGACGAGGATCCAGGGCGCACCGCCCACGCTCAGCCCCGGCGTGGCGAGCAGCTTGCCGTCGGTCAGGGTGAGCCTGCGGTCGCCGTTGAGCAGGAAGCGCGGCTGCGCCCCCTGATAGGTGGCGAAGACGCCGGTGATCTGGCGGCCGCTGATGCCCGGCAGCTGCTGCTGTGTGATCGCCAGCTCCAGCGCGCCGGTATCGCCCGAGGTGAAGGCGTCCCACGCGTCGGGGAACTCGGTGGCCACGTCGAGATAGCGGGCCGCCTGGTACGGCCTGAGCATGCCCTTGACCGCCTGGGCGAAGATCGCGCCGCCCTGCTCGGCCGTGTACTTCAGCACCAGCGTGACGTCGGTCAGCGACGCGGTGGCCGGCATCTCCAGGCTCCACCTGGACACCGCGCCGGTGCCCTCGAAGGGCAGATAGCGGTCGTCGTCGAAGCGGAGCTCGAACAGGCCGTTGTTGTCGCGGCCCTCCTCCAGGTCCGACAGCGCGATCTGCTCGCTGGTGCGCCAGTCGGCCCTGAGCGTGTCCGGCTGGGAGCCCTTGGGGTCCAGCAGGTACTTCACGGCCTTGGCGTCGGGCGCCAGCACGAGCTTGTTGTCGAGCTGGGTGAGGGTGGCGTTGATGCCGAGCGGGCCGTCGGCTCCCTCGAACGTGACGGTGACCGTACGGACGCGGCGCTGGTAGTGGCCGGGGAAGTCGCGGTCGAAGAACGCCTCGGTGAGGGCGAACTCGCACCGTCCCGTCGTGCGCAGCGCGATGACGGCCAGCGGGTCGAGGGCCAGCAGCGACACCCGCTTGGTGATCTCCAGGCCGCGGTGGTCGCCGTCGACGTAGGCCCTGCCGAGCCGTTCCAGGTCCAGGCTGAGGCTCTCGCCGGCCAGCAGGCCGCCGCGCCGGCTGTCCCAGTAGACGGGCTGGATGAAGGTGTCGTCGACGCCGCGCTCGAACTGGTAGGCCCGCTCGGCCGACCGGGCCATCTCGTAGGCCAGGTGGTAGGCCTGGAAGTAGAGCGTGGACAGCCGGCCGGCCATCCACCGGTACAGGTCGGCGGTGCCGAACTTGTCGCGCAGGAAGCCGGCGACCGCCTCCACGTTGGCGATCTCCTGCCTGGTGACCTCCAGCTCGTGCTGGGCGGCGGCCAGCTGGTACTCGGCGCCGGCCACCTGGTGGCCGAGCTGGTTGAGGTCGGCCTTGGCCATGCCGAGCTGCAGGTTCCAGTCCTGCTGCATCCGGGCGAACTCGTTGGCCAGCCCCATCAGCTCGCCGGTCACGCTGAACGCCTCGCCGAAGGCGGTCGTGACGTCGGCCACCTTGTCCAGGGCTTGGCCCACCTCCTCACCGCCGTAGGAGGTGCCCAGGATGAACGGCCCGAGCAGCACCTCCGGCACGCCGAACGCCACCGCCGAGCCGATCTTCAGCCCGGCTACCACGAAGTGCGCGTTCGCGGCCTTGGTGAGATTCTCGACCTGCGCCTGCTGGTAGGGCGTCATACCGTTGGCGATCTGCTGCTCGAAGTGCGTGACCCGCCCGGACGCGCCCTCCTTGGCCGCCTCCAGCTCGTGCAGCGTCTCGACGGCGGCGCGGACCTGGGCCTCCTTGATCTCCCTGGTCAGGGTGAGAATGGCGGCCTCCTGCCGGTTCTGCAGCAGGGTCAGCTCCTCCTGGTCGCGCCGTTCCAGCACGCTGAGCAGGTCGTTGCCGAGCTGGCCGACGCGGTCGACGAGGTCCTGCGCCTTCCTGAACAGGAACGCGAAGCGGTAGTACGGCACCGCCGCCCTGAGCGATGAGGGCAGCTGGTCGACCGGGACGCCCGCGGCGGCACCGCGGACCAGGCTCATCACGTCGGCGGGCGGCTCGAACAGCGGCACCGGCTGGCTGACGCCGGTGATGTCGAGCGACTGCCTGATCTTCCACAGCCGGTCCTCGACCCGCGTCCAGTACTCGGCGAACGTGGCGTTGTCCGGGATGAAGAAGTAGCGGTTGGCGATGCTGCCGTGGATGGCGCCCGCCCCCTCCAGAAGGGCGCCACCCCCGGTGAGCTGCCAGAGCTTGTCGTCCTCGCTTTCTTCCTGCCCGTCCAGGCCGCCGTAACTGCGCCCGGGCGCCAGCGCCAGGGTGCCGAGGTTCTCCGGCCGGTCGCCGAGCAGGTCGTAGGCGAAGATGTAGAGCATCCTGGCCTCGTCGATGCTCTCCCCGGTGTACTGGCGGAAGAGCATGTCGCCCCAGTCGAGCAGGTTGTCGACGTAGGACATGACCACGGCCCTGCGGTAGGCGGTGGGCCGCAGCTCGGCGATCGCGTGCGGGTCGAACGGGTCCTCCAGGTAGGCCTTGAGCATGCTGCCCCGGTCGCCCATGAGCGCGTACTGGCGCCGCAGCCGCTTGACCATGGCCAGCCGTTCGAGCAGCGCCGCCGCGGTGACGGGATCCAGCGTCCGCTCGATGCCGTCGAGCCCGGTGCCGGCCAGGCCGCCGAGGAAGTCGACCTCCTTGGCGGTGAGGTCGCGCACCTGCTGGAAGGCCGGGGCCAGCGCCTCCAGCTTCATCAGGATCGGCTCCAGCCCGGGCGGTTCGAGCCCGAGCCGGTGGACCTCGCTACGACAGCTGGCGACCAGGGCCGCCACGTCGATCTCCAGGAACGGCAGGAACCGCCAGTACCTGGTGGGCTCCGTCGGGTCGAAGACGTAGTCGTACCAGCGGCGCGCGTCCTCGAAGCGCTGCGCCTCGTTGAGCGCCCCGGCGATCAGCAGCGGAGCGTGGAAGAAGATCTCCCAGTAGTAGATGCCGTTGGCGCTCTGGAAGTCCAGGTGCGTGCTGGCCGGCGTGCCCGCCTTGTGCACCTTGGGCAGCACCTGGATCGTGGTCGGGTTGGACGTGGTCGGGCTGAAGGCGGGCAGCTCGTCGGTCTCCTGCGTGGCCGGGTCGAGCAGGGCGTCCACGCCTCCGGTCAGGAGCTCCCTGTTGAGCTTGTAGGCGGTGCTGGAGGTGAGCCGGATGATCTCGTGCGGCAGCGCCGCGAACTCGTACGGCACCGGGACCTCGGCCGTCTTGGAGTAGCGGGCGTAGCCACCGCTGCCGGTGAACAGGAACAGTTTGTCGCTGTCCAGCGCCCCGGCGAAGCCGTCGGGCAGCCCGCCCCAGTTCTCGCTGACCGGGATGAACGTCTTCACCGCGTCGAGTTCGACGCCCTCGGACAAGATGGCGTAGTCGCCGCCGGAGAAGGCGTAGTTCCTGAAGACGGCCTTGATCGGGCGCGCCAGGGTCTTGGGGTAGCCGTCGTCGATCGCGTCGGGCACCGTGCCGCCGTCCAGCGTGTAGCGGACGTATTCGGTGCCGCTGGTCAGGTAGAGCTTGCCACCGTCGACGTAGGCGGCGTCGACGGTGCCGGTGCGGGTGATGTTGGTGTCGACCTTGCCCAGGTCCCGGGTCGGCTGGGGCTTGTCGCCCGTGAAGGCGTAGGTGCCCGCCGCGTTGTCGAAGAAGTAGGCGCCGTTGCGGTAGCCGAACCCGACCACCGGCCCGGACTGCGGCAGGCCCTCCTCGTTCTTGGCCAGCGGCTTGGGGTAGCCCTTCTCGGGCATCCCCTCGGGCGTCAGCCGTACGTACTGGTCGCCCGCGATCAGGTAGAGGTGGTTACGCAGCACGATCGCCGAGTCGGCCTTCACCGGCCATCGGTCCACCGGCGGGAAGACGCCCCGTTCGCGGGAGAAGAAGTACTCGATCCCGTTCCAGGTCACGGCCGCGTCGATCCTGCTCCACTGCGGCAGGTTGTCGGGGTTCGCCTCGATCCGCTGGGGATAGCCGGCGTCCAGCGGGCCGAACGGCTTGCCGTTGGTGTAGCGGTAGTACTCCGGCCCGGAGAACAGGAACGTCTGGTTCCCGCGCACCAGCACCGCGTCCACCACGCCGGTCCTGGTCAGGTTGTTGGCCTTGATCCCCCACCGCTCGGCGATCGGCTGCCTGGTCTGCCGCGTCGCGGTCTTGCCCTGCGGCACCAGGACGAAGACGTGGGCCTGGTTGTCGAAGAACGCCCTGGTACCGTCCGGCAGTTCGACGGCCGCGTCCACCCGGTCCCAGGTCGTTGGCAACCCGTCCTCGTTGCCCTTGAGGGGCAGTACGGTGACCTGTCCCGAGGGCGCCGTGATCGGCCGGCACAGGAAGCTGCCGCCCTTGTGGTCGACGCTCAGCCACGCCTCGTCCGGACTGTTGAAGCGCACCACGCCGGCCTGGTCGACGGGCTCGGCGAAGATGCTGTCCAGCCGCGCCACCTGGACCGGCGGGTCGGCGTCGGCCACCTTGACCGCGTAGAGCTCGGGCGTGAGCACGTAGGACGACTTGCTCCGCCCCTTCGGCCCGGTGTAGGTGCAGGTGACCGTGATCGCGTCGTGGTCGCCGACCCGCGAGGCCTCCACGAACAGGGTGGCGCCGGTGATCGGCCCGTTCTGGATCTCCTCGGCGGGCAGCACCTGGGGGGCCACCCACTCCTGGTTCAGGTTGTAGAAGGAGTAGTAGATCTTGACCCGGTGCTTGGGCGGCGGCGCCGAGACGTTCTGGTTGTTGGCGTCCGCCTTCGCGACGGTGATCGTGGTGCTCTGCGCCTCGGGAGCCACGGCCTCGACGACCGTCCAGAACACGAAGACGCGGCCGAAGGCGTGCACGGGGTGCACCTTCTCGGCGTCGATCTGCAGGTCCACCTTGAGCCACGGCTCCCAGGTGGCCGACAGCTTCTCGCCGTCCCTGAACTCGGCGCCGCGGTAGTAGAAGCGCCTGGGTTCGGTCCTGGTCCTGCCGAACAGCACCAGCCGCCGGGTGCCCGGCTCCTGCTCCTGGTAGACGTAGCCGCCGGCGATCTCGAGCCTGGACACCTCGGTGTACTCGTCCAGGTAGCGCTTGTAGGCCTTCTGCACGCTGTCGGGCGTGATCTCGCCCTGCAGCAGGTCGCTCTCCAGTGCACTGAACGCCGGCGTCTTGCCGGCCCGCAGCTCGGGCCGCAGGTAGTTCTCCGGGTAGAGGAAGACCTTCCTGTTGGCCTCCCAGACGCGGTAGTTCTTCATCCACCGCCACCACGTCTTGATCTGCTCGCGTCCAGGCTCGTCGGCCTGCTCCAGGTCGAGCAGGCAGCGGTGCAGGTAGAGCTGGGTGGCGGCGATGGCCTCCCTGACCCGGGAGGTCTTGCCGGCGGGACCCATGTCCACGTCGATCAGGTAGCGCTCGAACAGCTCGCGCGAGGTGTGCAGGTCCAGCTTCGCGATCACGGTGGGGACAAGTACGTCCCGCTTGATCACGTTGAGCTCGTCGTGCACCACCGATGGGTCCACGCCTCCCGAGAAGCCGTCGCCGTAGATCTTCGACGGCGGCTTGCCCAGCTTCTCCGCCATGGCGAACAGCTCGGCGAGCCGGAGCAGGAACTCGATCTCCCCGTCGTGCCGCGGCAGCAGTGTGCTGTTGCGCCTGGCCCATCTGATCTCGTCGAGGTCCCAGCCGAACCGCTCGGACAGGAACCCGTAGGGGTCCTCCAGCCGCACGAACGCGCCCGCGTCCAGGCGGACGAAGTCGCTGATCGTGCGCACGTCGCTCAGCCGGTGGTCGGCCGCGTCCGCCCAGCCGCTCCTGAACGTCCGCGCGTGCGTACGATCCCTGACGTACCGCTCGCCCTTGACCAGGTAGCCGTGCCCGTCGATGGAGAACGCCCCGTCGATGCCCGCCTCGAAGTCCGCGGGCAGGTCACCCCAGTCGTCCTTGATCGTCCGTGGATACCCGGCGTCCACGACGTCCAGGTCGTGCGCGTAGCGGACATACTGCTCGCCGCGGAAGGCGTACAGCGCCCCGTCGATCCCGGTGAAGGCCGCGTCCAGCCCCGGCGAGTCCGCGAACGCGTTGCGGATCTTCCCCCAGGTCCCGCCCGGCTTCCCGGTGAAGAAGTACGGCCGGCCGTCCGTGCCGAAGAACGCCGCGTCGAAGCCGTCCCCGGTGGCGCCCAGCTCGGCGGACCCGTCGACGGCCCGCGGATACCCCTCGTCGGCGAACTGGTAGTCGGTGCCGGTGTAGCGCACGTACTGGTCGCCGGCCAGCACGAACGTGTGCTCGTCCCTGACCAGCGCCGCGTCGGCCCTGCCCTGCTCGACCAGCACGTTGCGCACCCGGCCGAACCTGGTCACCTCGTAGGTGGCGGACGCGACCCTGGACACCGCGTGGCAGGCGCCGTTGACGAAGACGTACACGTTGCGGTCGTTGGCCACCACGGCGTCGATCGGGTGGCCGGTCACGTCGTCCTCGAACGACTCGGGCAGGTTGGCGAACGTCTCCTCCTTGCGCAGGTTCCCGGCGATCTTCTTCGGGTAGCCGGGGTCGACGTTCTGGTAGTCGTCGGTGGAGTAGCGGACGTAGCGGTCGCCGGAGAACAGGTAGGTGGTGCCGCGGTGGACGACGGCGGCGTCGATCGTGGTGATCGGGTTCGGCGGCAGGCCCCAGTGATCCCTGATGGGCGCGCGGGGCGACAGGACGCCGTCGGCGTAGCGGGTGTACTCGTCCTCGTAGAAGAAGCAGACCGAGCCGTCGGTGGCGGTGAAGGCGGCCTTGATCCCCGGGCGCAGGCCGTGCCAGACCTGCTCGATGGGACGCGGGAAGGACCACCTGGCGGCCTTCTCGTCGTAGGGCAGGCACCGCTTGCCGTACACCATCAGCATGGTGTCGCCCTCGCACAGGACGGCGTCGGGGATGCCGTCCTGGCCCCAGTAGGTGGCGTCGGTGGTGCCGGGCAGGCCGTCGACGAGGTAGCGGATGGTTCCCGACTCGTCCGGGTGCTCGAAGAGGTGGGTCCTGCCGCCGCGGACGTAGGCGAGGCGGACGCTGGTCAGGCCCCAGGTGGGCTCGATGGGCTGCGGGTCGCCGCCGTCGACGAAGAACTGGTCGCCGGAGAACAGGTAGGTCTTGCCGTCCTTGCCGACGAAGGCGGCGTCGACCGCGTTGTTCTGATAGATCGTGTTCCGCGGGCGGGCCCACTCCTCGGCGAGCGGGTACTCGCGGGCCTGGTCCACGTCGTAGCAGGCGGTGTCCTTGAACAGGTAGGTGTTGCCGTCGGCGCCGTTGAGCACGGTGCTCAGGGAGGTGCGGAACTGCGCGGGGACCTTCCTGAGCGTCCTGGGGCGATACGGGGCGGCGGAGATGGTGTCGCCCTCGATGGAGGAGCTGCGGATCCAGCCGGCCGGGCGCTCGATCATGAGCGTGCCGTCCTCCAGGAACGCGCAGCCCACGGGCTCGACGTCGTATCGGCGGTGGAGGCTGTCGGAGACCACGTGGCAGGTCGTGCCGGAGAACAGGTAGACGTTGCGGCGGTCGGCCAGCGCGGCGTCCACGCCGGTGAGCGTCACCGGCAGGTTGACCAGCCGGGGCTCCTGGTTGAGGTCCGCCAGGGCGCGCGGGTAGCCGTCGGCCACGTAGCGGTAGTCGGTGCCGTGGTAGCGGACGTACTGGTCGCCGGAGAACAGGTACGTCTCCTCGCCCGCCACCAGGGCCGCGTCCACCCGCTTGGCCACGTTGTTGACGACCCTGCCCCACAGGCCGGTGATCGGGGCCGGGTAGCCGTCGTCGACCTCGGTGTAGTCGTCTGCGGAGTACCGGACATAGCTGGATCCTGAGAAGACGTAGGTGCGGCCGTCCTGGCCCATGAAGGCGGCGTCGACCTTGCTGAACGGGATGCTGTCCCAGTGCTCGGCCAGCCGCCTGGGCTCCGACCACCAGCGTTCCCTGCTGTCGTAGACGACGAAACGGTCGCCGTTGAACAGGTACGTCAGGCCGTCCCTGCCGGTGAGGACGGCGTCCACGGTGGTGAAGCCGGGGACGTTCCACCAGTTGTCGGCCAGCGGGCGCGGATAGCCCGCATCGGGCGTGCGGTAGTCCTTGGTGGAGTAGCGGACGTACTGGTCGCCGCTGAACAGGTAGGTCGTGCCGTCCATGACGAAGGCGGCGTCCACGCGGGTGAGCCCGCCCCAGTCGCCGGCGATCGCCCGCGGGTAGCCCAGGTCGACCGTGGTGTACTCGTCGCCGGTGTAGCGCAGGTAGCGCTCGCCGCTGAACAGGTAGGTCCGGCCGTCGAGCCCGACGAAGGCGGCGTCGATCGTGCCGCTCATCGGGGCCGTCGCGCCCCAGGTGTCGCCTTCCTTGATCAGGTGCAGGACCCCGGCGGCGTCCTTGAACGTGGCCCGCACGCCGGTCTCCCGCCAGCGCTGCGGGTAGCCGTCGTCCACGCACACGCCGTCGTTCTCCAGGTCGTCGGAGTAGCGCACGACCTGGTCGCCGGAGACCAGGTAGTGCGCCGAGCCGTCGGTGTAGGCGGCGTCGACGGGCTTGGCCTGCTCGAAGACGTTCCTGATGCGGCCCCACGGCTCGGTCGGGTAATGGAAGCGCCCTTCTCGGTCCTGGAAGAGCGGGATCGGGCCCTCCCAAGTGCGCGGGAAACCCTCGTCCACGACCGTGTAGTCGCTGGTGGAGTAGCGGACGAACTGGTCGCCGCTGATCACGTGGGTGCGGCCGTCCCTGTCGACGAACGCGGCGTCGATCTTCCGTACGTCGTCGAAGGCGTTCCTGACCTTGCCCCACACCTGGTCGCGGGCCGCCCAGCGGATGCTGCCCGGCGCCCTGACCAGGGCCTGCGGCCCGCCGACGATCCACTCCTCACCGTCCGGACGGACGAAGGCCGCATCCACCCTGGCCATCCCGCCGAGGTGCGGCTTGGGGGTAGGGTCGGTCAGCCGGAGGGTGGCCTTGGAGTAGGTCCAGTAGCCGTCGGGGCCGAACAGGTAGACGTTGCCGTCGGCGCTGTCCAGCAGCGCGTCGAAGCGGTCCACGCCCGGAGGCAGCGCCAGCGACTCGGGGTACTTCTCGACCAGATCCTGCTCCTTGAAGGCGACCTCGACCTGATCCGGGCTCAGCCCCAGCTTGGCCGCCAGCAGCGCAAAGCGCCGCATCCGCCGATATTTCGGCTTTTGTGGATGGGCCAGTTCCTCGAGCGCCTCGTCCTGACCACCGGTCACGGCCACGCAGATCGCCTGCGCGGTGGCCGTGGGCACGCCGAACGCATCGGCGAGCACGCCGAACAGGGCCTGGCGCTGCTTGTCCGCCTGCCGTTCCAGTGCCTCGACGATCTCGGCCGTCCCGGCCGTCAGCTCGACGGCGACGGTGTGCAGGAGGAAGAAGACGTCCTTGCTGTAGTCCTCCATGCCGGGCAGCGTGAAGTCCAGGGCGTTGCCGACGTTGTGGAAGTAGCCGAGCCGCTCCTCCGGCACTGCCAGGTCCTCGTCCAGGTTCCCCGCCGCGGTCAGCATGGCCACCAGCGCGGCGCGCTCGGTGTCGTCGAAGCCGAGCTCGGTGATCGCCGCCAGGTTCAGTCGGTACGGCTCGGGGTCCTTCGCGATCTCGGCGATGCGCTGCTCGATCACCGCCCGCTCGGCGTCCAGGAACGGCCCCTCACCCAGCTCGGTGCCGTCGATCGCGTCGATGATCCGGCCCGAGAAGGCCTCGTCGGCCACGTCCGTGAAATCCGCGGCCACGAATGTGTAGAGCTGTTTCCTGAAGTCGGCGACCTGCTCCTTGAGCGCTTCCAGGATCCTGCGCCGCTGCGGGTAGAACTCGATGGCCAGGTTGAAATCCTGGAGCCGGGTATTGAGCAATCCCGCCTTATCCAGATATTTCCCCTCTTGGTCGATATAGCCGTTGAAATGCAGGCTCTCCAGCAGCCTCGGCTCCGTGACGGCGGCCACCAGCGGGTCTGTCTGGAACCTGGCCCTCCGCTCCTGTAGCAGTTGGAATACGGCAGGCGCCACGTCGGCCAGGTCCGCGTTGACGGCGAACGCCTCGGCGTTCTCTCCCTGGAAGAACTCGGGATCCAGGATCTCGCCCTCGCTGTCGAGGTAGCCGTTGAAGATCAGGTTGTCGTAGAGCTCGGCCTGCCGTTCCAGCCCCATGAGCTCGCCCAGGTCCGACGGGTAGAGCACCGCCGTGCCGTTCGTCAGCGTGCCGATCAGCTTGAACAGCGCCTCCCTGAACCCCTCGAAGTCGCTCGCGATCGGCGCCTGGCTGTCGTTGAGCGTGCCGTCGGCGTCGAGGTGCCCGGCGAAGACCAGGTTGGCGAAGATCTTGCCGGTCAGCCGCTCGTCCAGCCCCAGCTCCTGGAAGTCCTGCTGGGCGATGTGCCCCAGCTGGGTGATCGCGTCGTAGGCGGCGCCCGCGGCCTTGTCCCTGTCCAGTCGGATCAGCGCTGGATTGGTCGGCGAGACGACTCCATCGTCGTAGGCGGACACGATGTCGTGGATGGCCTCCGACGCCCGCTCGCCGAACCTGGACGAGGCGAACAGCTCCGGCGCCAGCGCCACCTCCTCGAAGCCGCTGCCCAGGTTCTCCAGGACCGCGTCCTCCTCGCCGTCGGCCTGCGCCGCGCTGCCGCCGAGGATGTCGTTGAGCTCCTGCGCGCCGAACCCGCCGTCCTGCATCCAGCGCATGATCGACGACAGCTCCTCGGCGAGCGCGAGCATCCCGTCGCCGGTCCTGAGCGCCCGGTAGGGGTCCTCGCCCTGGCCCACCAGCGCGTCCAGCACGCCGAACAGCTCCGCCACCGGCACCCCGAAGATCGCCACCAGCCGCGCCACCCGCTGCAGCGGCGGCACCCCCTGCGGGCTGACCTTCCCCCCGTCGAACAGCCCCGGCTCCAACCGCTGAACCACGAACGCGATGTCGGCCTCCGACATCCCGACCTGCTCCCCCTGCGGTACGGCCAAGCCGCAGACGTCGGCCATGGACAGGCCGTGCCCGCGTATCAGCCTGGTCGCCGTCGCGATCGTGCGCAGGGCGGGCTGGTCCAGGCGGCCCGCGCAGCACGTGGTCAGCACCAGGTAGAGGTCGGTCAGGCTCAGGCCGGTCCGCTTGGCCAGCCGTACCGTCCTGTTGACGCGCTCGAACCAGTCGAACGGGACAGGACCGCCGTCGTGCAGCAGCTGCTGCTCGTCCGGCGAGATCGTCACCTCGATGAGCTCGCGCAGCTCGGCCGCGCTCAGCCCGGTGGCGTGCCGGAAGCGCTCGACCAGTTGCAGGTCGTCGATCGACGCGCCGCCGTAGTACTCCCGCAGCGCGGTCTCGGCGGTGACCGGGATCGTCACGACCGCCGCGTCCTCCTGCGACAGGCCCAGGCACAGCCGCGCGATCTCGTCTTCGTCCGCGCCGAAGAGCCGGTAGAGGGTCTCCGGGTCTACCTGCAGGTGCTGCAGGTAGCGCTTGAGCTGCTCGTTCTCCAGCGAGAACGGCAGGCAGAACGGGTGCTTGCGCGTCCGCAGCGTGCCGTACGGGTCGTCGTCGTCGACGAGGCGTTCCAGCACCTCGTTGACGATGTCGAGGTAGGGGGACTCGGTGAAGGTGTTCTTGGCGTCCAGCACCACGTCCTTCAGATCGGCCCTGCGTTCGAGCAGCCGGCTGTGCTCGAAGGCGCCCTCCAGCAGGCGCAGCAGGTCGACCAGGTAGGCCGCGGGCGAGTAAACAGAACGGGCCTCGTCTCCCTCACGGAAGTCGAGGTCGCCGAAGAGCTGTTCATAGCTGGGCAGCACGATGGAATCCCCCCTCGGGACCGTCGGAACGCTCCATGTTCTGCCAGCGCCCGGAGGGGCGGATACTGACCATCTGGGTAGGCCCTAGCAACTCGTCCACATGTGGACAAATCTGGTTATTGCTTGAGCATGGCCAGCAATTGCTGTATTTCCGCCTTCCGGGATTGCTGGACGCGCCTGGCGTAGTCCTTGACGGTCGGATTGGCGCCGCCGTGAACCTCGGCATCGGCCATCCGGATAGCGTCATCCTGGTGGGCGACGAGCAGGTTGACGAGGTCCCGTTCGAAGTGCTTGGAGGTCGTCAACGCGGCGATCTGCCTCCGGTCGGTCTCGGGCATTCCGCCGTGATGCGCGTGGGCTCCCTGCGGAGCCTGCAGCGGCTGGTCCCATGCGTGCAGCCAGCGCAGCATCGCCTCCACCTCGTCCTGCTGGGTGGTCTCGATGGCCTTGGCCATGGTCTTGAGCTGCTGGTTCGTGGCGCGCTCCGACCCGATCCTGACGATCTCGATGCCCTGATGGTTGTGCGGCACCATCATCTGGACGAACATCACGTCCTCGGCGTTGACCGGATCGTCGGCCTTGGCCGTCCCGCAGGCGGCGACCAAGGCCAGGGCGAGTGCGGCCACTAAGCGCTCTATCACCCTAACGCTCCCTTTAAGCTTTTTAAATAGGAAACCTTCCTAAGGGTTATCGATTTCCCGGTCCCAGGCAAGTACCTTTTCCGCGTTGTACCGCGCGATCTCGAGCATGAACTCACGGTCGGGGAAGTCCCCGTCCAGCAACCGCAACGGCCCGGCCACCAGCGACAGGTGCATGGCCAGGCCGTAGAGGTTCATCCGCCGCTCGTCCAGCCCGTCGACCTCCAGGTGGCGATAGTCGTCACCGAACCTCAGCCGCAGGAAGACGTGCTCCCACTCCAGGTCGAAGAACATCAGCCCCTCGATGTCGATCACCACCGGATCGCCCCGCCGGTCGATCAGCACATGATCGGGCCCGAGCTCCCCATGGATCAGCCGGTAATCCTCCTTGGGCTGGATGTCACCCGCCAGCCGCTCCACCATCTCGGCCAGCCGCTCCCGCGCGTCCCCGATCTCTGCCACTCTTTTGGCCGCTTCATCGAGATGCCTGAGCGCCCGCTGCTTCACCACCCCGACCGCCGACTGGGTACGGACCGGATCCCCGATCTTGCCGAACCACGGCGCCTGCTGCTCCCACATCCGCCGCAGGCTGTCCCCCAGCTTCCCGAGCACCTCGGGATCCATCGACTCCTCGAGCTTCCCGCCCGGCACGTCCTCGATCAGGGCGAGTTCGTTGCTCTGGTCGACGAAGTACACCTCCGGGACCCGCACCCCCACCCGCGTCAACCGCTCGTGCGCCGCCAGGAACAACCCGAGCCCCGTGGCGTCACCGAACGGCTCCACCTCGCCCTCCGCCTCGGGCCAGTAGTTCTCCCCATCGCGCCACGAGTACAGCACCGCCGTGGCGCCGTCATCGAAGGTGACCCGATAGGCCCCCTTCTTGCTCCCACCCCGGAGCCGCTCGAACGCCACCGACCGCCGTCCGTCCCACTCGATCTTCATCGCGCCCTCCCCTACGACCGTCCAACACTGCCCCTAGCGTGCCAACCGCTCGTCTGCCCGGCGACCCGATTTGTCAGTGCCACCTGCGAGAGTCGACCCATGCCGACCTCACACCTCGCGCCCATCGCGGCCTTCTGGGATGCCTCGGCGGACACCTTCGACGACGAAGCCGACCACGGTCTTCGAGATCCGCAGGTGCGTGCCGCATGGATGCGACGGCTGGACGAGTGGCTGCCCGACGCCCCGGCCGACGTCCTCGATCTGGGCTGCGGGACCGGTTCGCTGACCCTGTTGCTCTGCGAGCTCGGACACCGTCCCACCGGGGTCGATCTGTCACCCCGGATGATCGACCAGGCCAGGCGCAAGCTGTCCACGGCGGGCTTCACCGTGCCGTTGACGGTCGGCGATGCCGCCGACCCGCCAGTCTCCGACGCCTTCGATGTGATCCTCGTCCGGCATCTCGTCTGGACGCTGCCCGACCCGGATGCCGCCCTTGGCCGGTGGCTCCGCCTGCTCAGGCCCGGCGGGCGTCTGGTCCTCGTGGAAGGCCAATGGCACACCGCGGGCGATGACGGTTCCTACGCGTCCGGCGCTCCGCAGCTGCCCTGGTTCGGCGGAGTCCCCGCGTCACAGTTGATCGAGGCGCTGGAGTCGCGGGCCGACATCGTGCATGTCGAACAGCTCAGCGATCCGCTGTTGTGGGGTCATCCCGTCGACGACGAAAGATACGTCGTGATCGGCCGCCCGAGGGCTGGCAGCGGGAGCCGTACAGTCGCGGCGTGATGGGGGCTGGGCGATGGTTCGGTAGATCCGCGTTTCCGCAGGTCGGAGTAGGGCATTCTGCGTACTGCGCCTTTTTCTGACCCAGTCGTACTTGCCGGTCCGCAGCATCCGCTGAAGTATCTCGGGGAATCACTCATGGCTGAAAACAAGGTCGTTCTCGAGCCCGCCGCGCAGGCGTTCGCCGACGCCACCAGCAAGGAGCCGTACATCTACCAGCTCCCGCCGGAGAAGGGCCGGGAGATTCTGGAGGACCTCCAGTCCGGCGCCGGTGTCGAGAAGCCCGCCGTCGCCGAGGAATGGATCACCGTCGAGGGCGGTCCCACCGGCAGCGTTTCCGTCAAGATCATCAGGCCTGAGGGGCTGACGGGCACCCTGCCCGTCATCTTCTACATCCACGGCGCGGGCTGGGTCTTCGGCAGCGCCAACACCCACGACAGGCTGATACGCGAGCTGGCCACCCGGTCCGGGGCCGCCGTGGTCTTCCCCGAGTACAGCCGCTCGCCGGAGGCCAGGTATCCGACCGCGATCGAGCAGAACTACGCCGCCGCCCAGTGGGTGATGCGGCACGGCGCCGAGAAGGACCTGGACGCCTCCCGGATGGTCGTCGCCGGTGACTCGGTGGGCGGCAACATGGCCGCCGTCCTGGCGATCATGGCCAAGGAGCGCGGCGACGTCCGGCTCAAGGCCCAGGTGCTGTTCTACCCGGTCACCGACGCCGACTTCGACACGGGCTCCTACCACCAGTTCGCGCTTGGATACTTCCTCAACCGCGACGGCATGAAGTGGTTCTGGGACCAGTACACGACCGACCCCGCCCAGCGCGCCGAGATCCACGCCTCGCCGCTGCGCGCAACCACTGACCAGCTCAGGGACCTACCCCCGGCGATGGTCCTGAACGGCGAAGCCGATGTGTTGCGCGACGAGGGCGAGGCCTACGCCAACAAGCTCCGCGAAGCCGGCGTAGCGGTCACCGCGGTCCGCTTCCAGGGCATGGTCCACGACTTCGTCATGGTCGACCTGCTCCGCGACACCCACGCGAACAAGGCCGCCCTCGAACTCGCCACCACCTTCATCCGCGAACACCTCGGCACCGGCAAGTAGCCACCGCCCTGAGGCCCAGGCGAACCACCTGGGCCTCAGGGTGAGTGTTCATCGCGACCTCGCCGCGATTTCCGCGGCGACCTGGGCCGGGGTGAGCTCGGTGGTGTCCAGCAGGTCGCCCTGCTTCTACAGCCACGGCAACGCCTCGAAGTAGCGCGGCACATGCGCGAGCCGCCAGGGGCGGATCTCGGGGGTGTCGTGCTCGATCCGGTCTTTCAGCGTCTGCTCGTCCGTGTGGAGGACGAAGTGGCGCAGCGGGATGCCGGCCTCCTCGATCATCTTCTGGTGTCCACCAGGATGCTCACGACGAAGCAGGTCAGGAGGAGTGCACCGCCGACCACGGCCGTGGCGGTCAGGGGGAGCAGGCCGGACAGTGCGACGCCGAGCGTGATCGCGAGAGCGAGCACCACGGCGGCGGCGATCTTCCAGTCGTCACCGATGATGAAGTCGTACCAGAACTTGGCGAAGCCCTTGAGCAGTCTCATCACGCCGCGACCTCCCTTGCCTTCCTGACGCCGGCGAGCCGGCGCACCAGCAGTTGCGTCACCACGATCCAGCTCGCCAGCAGCGCGAGGATGGCCCAGTCGGCGCCGGGCCACTCCAGGTGCCGTCCGCCGAGGAAGACTCCCAGCCCCTCCACCGCCCAGTAGGCGCCGAAGGAGGCCAGCAGCAGGCCCACGCCGTACTTGAGGGTGTTCTCCGGAACCATCGACAGCGGCCTGTGCAGGATCGAGCCGACGATCACGACGAGCAGTCCAGCGACGCCGGCGCCGGCGATGGCGGCGGGCATGTCGCCCGCGCTGAGGCCGAAGGTGATCACGATGAAGACGACCTCGACGCCTTCCAGGAACACGCCCTTGAACGACACCACGAACCCGAAGCTGTCGAGGCCGAAGTGGCGGCTGGAGGCAGCCTCGCGGGCGGCGGCGCGCTGCGTGGCGTACTCCTCCTCCTCGTCGTGCAGCGCCTTCATCCCCGAGGAGCGCAGCACGGCCTTGCGCAGCCACTGCAGGCCGAAGATCAGCAACAGTGTGCCGATCACGAGCTGCAGCAGGGACTCCGGCATCCAGGTCCGCAGCGCGTACCCGGCCGCGAAGGTGAAGGCCGCCAGCGCGACCAGCGCCGCGACGACCCCGGCCATGGCCGAACGCCAGCCGCGGGTGACGCCCATCGCCAGGACGATGGTCAGCGCCTCGACGAACTCCACGACCGAAGCCACGAACACCGAGGTCACCAGACCCCACGTCGCACCGCTCATCACACCTCCTTTAGATGTAACGATAGTTTCATGAAACAGATGCTTCAACCCTAGCGGCGAGATTGTCAATGGATAAGATGTGGGCCCATGACGTCCGGCGAGGTCCCTGATGAGCGGTTCCTCCTGCTCGTCTACCGCGTGCCCTCCTCCACCTCGCGGGCTCGGGTCGCCGTCTGGCGCGAGCTGAAGCGCATGGGAGCCCTCTACATCCAGCAGGCCGTGTGCGTGCTGCCCGACCGGCCGGGCGTGCGCGAGCGGCTGGACAAGATCCGGGCGCGCATCGCCGAGCTCGAGGGCGAGAGCATGCACTTCGTCCTCAACGATGTCGCCGACCAGGAGCGGAGCATGCTGGTCACCTCCTTCAAGGACAACTCCGCCAAGGAGTACGCCGAGATCGTCGAGGAGTGCGAGACCAAGTTCTTCAAGGAGATCGAGTTCGAGCGCTTCCGCGGCAACTACACCTTCGAAGAGGCCGAGGAGATCCGGCAGGACCTGGAGAAGCTCAAGCGCTGGCTGCGCAAGGTCGAGCAGCGCGACTGGATGGGCGCGCCCGGCAGGGACACGGCCACGGCCAAGGTCGCCGAGTGCGAGCAGCTGCTGGAGGCGTTCGAGGCCGACGTGTACGACCGCGTGGGCGGCGGCCCCGGGCAGGGCTAACGCTCCCGGGGCAGCAGCCGCAGCTCGAGCTCGGCCATCAGAAGGCTGAACACCTCGCTGATCCGTTTCGACCGGTAGCGGAACGTGTTGGGATGCACATTGACGCCGGCCGCTGCGGCGAGCACGATACGGCGGTCGTCCACAGCCTGTGGATCGCCGAGGATGACCGGCGTGCCGACGGGCAGGTCCAGGTCTGCCGGGGTCAGGACCTCGATCCCGGTTCCCGGCGGGCCGCTCGACAAGAGCGCGGATGACGTCTCTCTTGCGGAGGATTCTTGTGCTCGCGCGAGAAAGCGGGGCCCGTACTGTGGACTCCGACACAAGGCGGTGGCGAGTCGGGCGGATCTAGCGTCGATGGCATGTCACGACCACCCGCTCCTTACTCACCGGCCCGGCGCGCAGGCGATCTGCTGTTCGTCTCCGGCCAGCTCGGCTATCTGCCCGACGGCAGCCTCCCCGAGGGCCTGGCGGCCCAGGCACGCCAGGCGCTGGCCAACCTCGACGCGGTGCTCGCCGAGCACGGTCTCGGCCGCGACGACATCGTCAAGTGCCAGGTCTTCCTGTCCTCGATCGCGGACTGGGCCGCCTTCAACGCGGTCTACGAGGAACACTTCAGCCGCCCCTATCCCGCCCGCTCGGCTCTCGGCGTCCATTTGCACCCCGGGGCCCTGGTCGAGATCGAGGCCGTCGCCGCCTACAGGACGCCATGAGCCCAACGATCGAGGACGTCCGCCGCGCCCGCGACGCGCTGCGCGGCCAGGTGATCAGGACTCCCGTGCTGTTCTCCTAGGCGCTGGACGCCCTCGTCGGGTGCCCGGTGTTCGCCAAGGCCGAGTGCCTGCAGCACTCGGGGTCGTTCAAGGTCAGGGGCGCGCTGTACCGGCTGCTCACGCTGCCTCCCGAGGCGCTGGCCGCCGGGCTGATCACCGTCAGCGCCGGGAACGCCGCGCTCGGCCAGACAACGCCGACGAGCCGATCTTCATGGTCCAGGACGGCATGCCACCCGCCGACGCCCTCCGCGCCCTCACCCTGCACGGCGCCACCGTCCTCGGAATCCAGGCCCACGCGGGCACCATCACCCCCGGCAAGCACGCCGACCTCGTAGCAGTCGCAGGAAACCCCCTGGACGACATCGCCTCCCTCCGCCAAGTCACCTTCGTCATGCAACAGGGCAAGGTGACAACCATGATCTGATCCGAGAGCTGGCCAAGCTGCACCGGTTATCCCCAGCCTCTTGGGCCGATCTGGCCTGATCCAGCGGTGTAGGTTCTCACCGACATTTCGCGGCCAGCCGATCAACAATTCGACAACAGGTGTCCGTTCATGCCTACATCACTCGATATCGCGTACGGCCTTCTGGAAGAGGGCCGAGTGTTCGACGCCGAACAGCTCATGCTCAAGGAGCTCGAGGCCGCCAGGCGGAAGTACGGCCGCAAGAGCCCCGAGTTGGCGGCCGCCCATTGCGATCTCGGCAACCTCCTGGTCAGCGCCCGCCAGTTCGACCGAGCGGTGGAGTACTTCCGCAGCGCGTGCGTCAAGCCCCGGGGGCGCGACCGTGAGGCGTACAAGGACCACCTGACGTACCGGCTGAATCTGGGCACCGCGCTGGCCATGGCCGGCCGGCTCGACGAGGCCGAGACCGAGCTTCGCCGCAATCTCCGCGAAAGGCAGGACTTCTACGGCCGTGAGCATCCCGGCTACGCCTTCGCCCTGGAACCGCTGGCCGACGTGCTGCTCCGGCGCGGCGACATCGGTCAGGGCCGCCAGGTCATCGAAGAGACGGTAGGTACCTTCTGGCGCTCCGGCCACGAGAGAGTCGCCACCGCGCTGGCACTGCGGGCGGAGATCATCGTGGCCGCGGGCGGCGATGAACCCGCTTTCCAGAGACTCGACCAACTGCCGGACGAGATCATCGATCAGATCGCCTTCACGGTGATGACCCGGGACGGTCATGACCCGGCGACTACCAAGGCGGTCCTCACCAGCCTGCTCGCGATCCTCGAGGCGCGGTTCGGCCCCGACCACCAGACGACGCTCAACGCGCTCATCTACCTGGCGAACGCCGGCGACGAGACGATCGAGCGGGTGATCGCCTCCTACGACCGGCAGGGCAGGAGAGAGGACGCGCTCATGGCGACGCTCGGCCTGGCCCTGGCGGCCGGCGACATGCATGCGTACGCCCAGGCGCTGACCCGGGCGGACGAGATCGGCCGCCCCGAGCTTCGCGCCCAGGTTCTGCGGAACTGGGGCCTGGCGCTGTCGGAAGCCGGCCGTACAGCCGAAGCCGAGCAGCGCCTGCGCGAAGCCGTGTCCGAAGCTGATCGCGGCAACGACCACGAACTGCTCGGCCGCTCACTTGTCGCGCTCGGCCTCTTCTTACAGCACGAGGAACGGCCGGCCGAAGCGCGACAAGTGGTGGAGGCGGGCCTGTCGATCCTGGATGTCGCCCACCCCGACGCGATCACCGGCCGCAGCCACCTGGGCGCCATCACCGCCGGTCACTCTTGCGGGTGCGGGGACATCCAGAACGCGATCCTCACGGCATGCCGCGAGTTCGTCATCGGCAGGCTTCCACCCGACCTCCTGGAAGACCTCGTCGTGAACGACGACTTCACCTTCCACATCAAACTCCGCAGAAAGCCAACCAAGGCCGAGATCGAGCACATGAACCAACTGATCCACAGCGCCACCGCCGAATTCCGCACCCGCCTGGCCTCCGGGTGAGCAGTTGTCGTACCCGGTGGCTAATCTCCCGTCGCATGGCAGTCCCTGAGATCATTCCCATCGGATACGAACCCGACTACCACACCGACACGATCGGCCATTGGGACGGCGGCCAGTTTCTCGGCTCCGTCGTCCCCGCCTTTCCCGAGGGCCACACCCACGGCGACGACTGGCAAGCGCACAAACGCTGGTACGCCGTCCTCCACACCTTCGATGCTGGTGGGCACCACCTCGACTCCCGCGTAGAACGCACCGGGACCGACGATGCCCACCTCGCCTCCGTCGACGCCGCCCAAGCCCGACTGACGGAGTGGCTCGACGCGCTCTCTGGCCGACGCTTCGGCGATATCGCCGTCCGGCCCTTCCGGTACGAGTTCGATGACGTTCTGTTCGGCCTCGTCATCGAGACCTTCGAAGGCGAAGAGCACGCTGAGCTTTACCCGGACGATCTCGGCTTCTACGAACCCTGGGACGGCTCCTACGACACCTGATGGCTTATCCGCTGGCGGCCAACGCGTCGTCGGGGATGGGGCGGGTGGTCTTCTGGCGGGTGCTGAGGGTGATGAGCAGGGAAGCCGCTGTCAGCGCCACGCCGAACCAGAAGGCGCTTCTGACACCGAGATTGTCGGCGAACAGGCCGCCGAAAAGCGCTCCGAGCGCGATAGAGGTGTTGTATCCCAAGGTGTTGAGTGACATGGCGGCTTCAAAGGTGTCGGGCGCGGCGGCGAGCGTCATGTTGATCTGGCTCAGGTTCACGGCGCCGAAGGAAACTCCCCAGAGGGCCACCGCGATGATCAGACCGGCCTGCCCGTGACCGATGGTGAGTAGCAACAGCAAGGACGCCACGAGTCCCGCGCAGGCGACAATGAAGGTGGCCCTCAAGTTCTTGGTCACGGTGTATCCGGCGATGAAGTTTCCGACCGCGCCTCCGGCACCGTAGATTATCAGCAATCCAGTGATATAGGCGGGCGTGGCGGATGAGTTGTTCTCCACGAAGGGTCGCACAAACGTGTACGCCCCGAAGTGGCCGAGCACGTACAGGATGACGGTAAGCATCACCAAACGTAGCCGCACGTTTTTGAGCGGGAGCGCGAAGACCTCCCGGACCGAAACCGCGTTCTCCGATGGCAGTGACGGAATTACGGCAGCGACCGCGAGGAACACCAGCGCGCTGAGGCCGCTCCAGATGAGAAACGTGGTCCGCCAGCTGGTGAGGCTTTCAAGGAACGTTCCCAGCGGCATGCCCACCACCGTGGCGATCGAGATGCCGGACAACGCGACCGCGGCCGCCCTGCTCGCGTGGCGTCCCGGAACCAGGCGCATCGCCATGCTGACGCCTATGGCCCAGAACACCCCGTTGGCGAATCCCATGACGAGCCGCGTCGTCAGGACCAGCGGAAAGTTCGGCGCGATGGCGGTGATCAGGTTTCCCAGGGCCAATATCGCCAGTAGCGCGGACAGCAGCACGCGCCGGTTGACGCGCCTGGTCCAGGCCACGATGAACGGTACGCCCAGTCCGGCTGAGATGCCGTACAGGGTAACCATCAGCCCGGCGACTCCCACGGATATATGCAGGCTTGTGCTCACCGGAGTAAGGAGGCCGACGGGCATCAGCTCGGTGGTGACGAAAATGAACAGACTGGCTGTGATGACAGAAACACCCAGCCATGATCTCAAGGTCGAGTATGGGTGTTCATCGCGTGTGGTCATTTCTTCTCTCTGATTGATATGTGCGTCAGTTCGGATACCGCGGAGTTGTCGTTGTCAGGCAGAACATGGGCCGGAGCCTTTTGCGCGAGCAGCACGGCACTGACGATCACCAGGGTTCCGACCAGCTGCAGAATCGACAGCGTCTGATGCAGAAACAGATATCCGAGGATGGTTGCGACGATCGGACTGCCCAAGGCAAGGAAGGAGACCGCCAGTGCCGGCAACCTCTCTATCCCGCGGAACCAGATCGCATAACTGATGACTGCGCCCAGGGACATGAGATAGCCGAACCCGACGAGGTTGGCCCCGCTGATGGTGGTCGGCAGCCCTTCGAGGGAAAGCGTGAAGGGCAACAACACGAGTCCGCCTGCCGTGAGTTGCCAGCCGGTGAAGGGAAGTAGCCCCACTCCGTCCGGGCGTCCCCACAGTTTGGTCAGCGTGATGCCGGTGGCCATGCTGGCCGCCCCAGCCAGGGCCGCCGCCACACCAACGAAATCCAGTGCCGCCGTCCCCTTGAACACGAGAAAACCGACACCGCCTGCGCCGAGGACGCAGGCCGCCACGTGCGCGTACCGGATTCTGTCCCCGATGAGCAGCGCCGCCAGGACCAGTACGAGCATCGGCTGCACCGCCGTGATCATTGCTGCGATACCACCCGGTAGGTGGTAGGCCGCGACGAACAGCAGGAAGTTGAACGCGCCGATGTTGAGCGTTCCGAGCACCAGGGCGCGCCACAGCCAGATCCCGGTCGGCAGCGTGCGGGCGAAGGTCAGCAGAATCAGACCCGCGGGAAGCGCCCGCACGGTGGCGGCCAGCAGTGGGCGGTCGGGCGGCAACCACTCGGTCGTCACCAGATAGGTGCTCCCCCAGATCGCCGGCGCCAGCGCCGTCACACCTGCGGTAAGGAGCCTCATGCCGCGCCGCCCTCCGTGCCGGAGTACCGGTCACCGGGCAACAGATATGCGTTCACGTTCAACCAGTCCTCGATAGCGGAGGTCACTATCCGCAGCTCCGGATAGCGGTTACAGACAGCGGCGATTCAGCGCGCGCCAGAGCCAGACGCCGGCCGGCCGACCATCAGCAAGATCAAACCGGCTGGCAGCGGACTCAGGCAGCGCCGCGCGGCGTGCGCGCAGCGCCTCGGAGGCGTCGGCAGTCACCAGATGCTTGCCTCACACGACGGGGCCAGCGCGGTCAGGCAGGAGTCCGGCAACCGGACCGAACGTGCCGGCCGTGGTCGCGACGGAAGTTATCTTCCACGGAAGATAACTTACTTTCCAGGGAAGATACAGTCAAGGCATGACAACGCCCACCGGCCCTGACGGGGTGGATCGGATCGTCGCGCAGTGGCAGCGTGAGCGGCCGGACCTCGACCCCAGCCCGATGCACGTGATCGGGCGGATCAGCCGGCTGCACTGGACGCTCGACGAGCGGCTCCTGCGCGTCTTCGATCAATATGACCTGGGCCGAGGCGAGTTCGACGTGCTGGCCACGCTGCGCCGCGCGGGCGAGCCGTACGAGCTGACCGCCGGCGAGTTGTGCGAGGCGACCATGGTCACCTCCGGGGCGGTCACCAAGCGGGTGGACCGACTGGAGCGGGCCGGGCTGGTCGCCCGCCGAGCCGCCGAGGACGACGCGCGCGGCCGGCTGATCAAGCTGACCGACCGAGGCCGGCAGGTCATCGACGACGTCCTCGTCGCGCACGTGCACAACGAGACCCGCCTGCTCTCCGGCCTGACCGCTTCGGAGCGAACCACCCTCGCCGACCTACTACGCAAACTGGGCCAGACCCTGCCCGAGGACTAGTACTACAGCCAGGTTTTGTGATCTGTGGTGTGGGCGCATGCCTGATGAGTTAACGCCCGATGATCTCCAGGAGTGGGTCTCGGGGTTGGAT
>NZ_JBITHD010000033.1:0-86498 GCF_044457685.1 Nonomuraea sp. NPDC050536 | reverse complement strand
GTGGAACAGCCACCCTCTGGACCGCAAACGCACCAGCCACCTGGCCCGACTCGAACCAGCCCTGGCCGCATGAGAATGAGTTAACCAGCAGGGTCGTACAGGGGCGCGGATCTGCGGGCTGATCTGCATGCCGAAGGCCTCGAGCTTCTTCACCACGGCGTCGACTCACAGCAAGTTCCAATAGATGATCGCGTTCAAACCGAAGCCGAGCGCGTCCAGCAGCCAGAGGCCCGATCGTGGTGCTGCCCGAGACGCTGGCACGATGACGCCGATGGCCACCGCCCGCTGTCGCGCGTCTGAACATGGACGTGGCCAGCGACAGTGTGGACGGCATCAGCGTCACCCCTGCCACCCCATCACCGCCCTCGTGGCCGACGCCGGTGTGCCGGTCGTTGCGGGCGGGGGTGCGCCTCGTCCTCGAGCGGCGGTGCGCAGGTGACAGCGGCTATACACACCGGACTTCATCCACCACTCCGCCCAGCGCTGGGGCATCACCTTGCTATACGTTCTACGGGGTTCGCATTCGGGGCTAAGGATGGATCAGCAATGGCCAGGGCCGCCAGACTCTCCGACGATCAGATCCTCACTCTGATCGCCGAGCATCTCACGAACCTGCAGGGCTATCCCTGGCAGGTCCGCGACGGTCTCGTGAAGGGCCCGGCCAACACCGGGATCCTCCTCGCCAACGAGCACTCCGGCTCCGAGGAGCACTTCGACTTCCACTTCGTCGCCAACCTTGACCATCCGAAGGAAACGACCATCCCCGACTGCGTATCCGGCTATGGCGGGTCAGCGGAGAGCCAGGCCGAATCAGCGATCCACATCTGGGCGTCCACCACCGGCTGGGCTCTGCTGGAGCTCATGACGCAGGACGAATCCTTCACCACGCACTTGCAGCCGGACGATCCCGACGGCTTCCCCGGCTGGCACCTGATCCATGGCGGGATCCTCGGCTGGGGCACCGGCGACCACTCCAGCGCGGCTCAGAACTGGCTGATGAACACCAAACTCGCCCGCGCCTTGGGCGACATCATGCCCGGGCCTTTCGACCGGGACGAACTCGTCGGCATCAAGGTCATCTTCGGCGGCAATACAGCCAGTCCCATCGCCGAAGTCCGGGTCAACGGCATCGTCGACGGGCCTGCCAGCCAGGCCGTACTGAACATGCCCTGGCCCCGGCACCCCACCGACCTTTCCTACGCCCGCACCTTTTTGTTGCTGATCCATCGCGGAGACCACTAAGGACTCTCTTGCGGTACGGCACGCGCATAGCCGCCGTTTGCCACCTTCCTCACCGGATCGGTGTCGGGCCGGGGCGATGGTATCGGCCGGGTCCTCGCCTGGTCCCTGCCGGCGTCCATGCCCTGGCTCGGACACCGGGTCATCACGATCAGACACGCGCCATGCCCTTCGGCTTTTCGCTCGTCAGCCGCTGTCCAGGCCTGGCAGGTGTCCGGTTGTCGTCCGCATGAGCTGTCCACGGGTGGTGGACACCGCACCGGCCCTCCGAGTGATCTCACGCCGCAACGGCACACCATCTCGTCCCGACAGGAGTCATCCCGTGAGATTCTTCAGCGCATCGCCGCCCTTGCCATCGCAGCAGCGGCCCTTGCCGTCCCCGCCCAGGTCGCACTCGCCGACACCGCACAGGATGCGCCCGAGCCTGTGAAGCTCACCGACCCCGCAAAGATCACCATCTCCGCCGATGGGCGGGAGCTGAAGTTCTACGGCACCAGCCTGGTCGGCGCCGGCCTGGGAGGCTCCTACATGTACACCAATGCCGGCACCTGTCGGGCCACCTTCACCTTCCCCAACCCCGCCAAGGCGGTGGTCAACCTCACCCCCGCGTCCTAGCCCGGAACTCCCGAAGGCCCCGGAGTGCAAAACCCGATGCCCTGAGGTGCTGTGACACGGGCGGCATGCCCGGGTCCGGGCCGGGCTCGTGGCGGCCGGCGGCGCGCGCGAGTCGGTCAAGGTGGTGGCTCCACCCGCTGACGTGCCCGGGCCGCTCGTCGGCGGGCAGGTCGCGATGCTGAAGCTCGACGCGGGTGCCGGCACCTTCCGGGGTCAGGCGGACCTCGACGGTGCTGGCGCCCGGCGGCAGGCGGCCGGATCCGACGTATCCCCAGCTGACGACGAGCCTGTGCGGCGGATCGAGGTCCAGGACCTGGCCACGGACGGGCCCGCCCTTGATGTCGAGCTCGAATCGCCCGCCGGGGGAGGGGTCGAGCAGGGCGTACTCTCCCATCCAGGTGATGATCGCCTCGGGACGGACGAAGTAGTCGAAGACCCGCTCCGGGGGAGCCTCGATGTAGATCGAGGCGATGATCGGCTCAGCTGTCAGCAACCTCGGCGGCCGACTCGGGTTGTGCCGAGTGGGGTCCTGCGACCGCATGTACATGGACGCCTCCCGCACCGCCGTACGGCGTTTCTGCTCGTTCGCCTGCAGAAGCCGCATCAAGGTCGCCGCCTTCAGAAGGCGTCGCCACGAGTGAACCCGACGACCTGAAGGTCACGCTCCTTCCTTCGGCTGTGTCAAATGGAAGTGATGGCGGGTGCAGACCACACCTACACACTCAGATCGGATGAGCCCGGAGAGTTTTGAAAGAAATCCGGGAGGCGTGTCGGATCGGGGCGGTGGTGTTCGTAGCAGGGGTGAGGCCGCCACAAGGCGCGCGCGACCAACTTCCCGCAAGGAGACACCATGACTGCCACGTACACCTTCGACATCTTCTCCACGCTCGACGGCTTCGCCAACCACGACGGCGACTGGGGCGGCTACTGGGGCAAGCAGGGCCCCGAATTCCTCGCCTATCGCGCCGCTGCCTACCGCGACCCGCTGCGCATGGTGCTCGGGGCCAAGACCTACTCCTCGAACGCGCCGTTCCTTGATGCAGGCTTCGACCGCAGCCTGTTCGACGGGTGGATCACGCGCATGTTCGACTCGCCGGTCACGGTGCTCTCCAGCCGGCTGACCGAGCCGCTCGAGTGGCCGGGCACGACGATCGAGGCCGGCGATCCTGTCGAGGTGGTCACGCGCCTCAAGGCCGAATCCGATGTGCCGCTGCGCTCCCACGGCAGCCTGACGCTCAACCGGGCGCTGCTGAACGCCGGCCTGATCGACACCATCGAGGTGACGGTCTTCCCAGTGATCTCCGGGACGACCGGCGTGGACCGGATCTTCGACGGTGCGGACGACTTCGACCTCGAGCTGCTCGAGGCCCGGACCTTCGACGGCCACACGCAGGTGCTGACCTACCGGCCGACCCGACACAGTTGATCGGCGATGGGGCGGCGCTGAGCCATGCCGGGAAATGCGAGATGACCTTTCTCGCCCGAGCAATCGCCTCACGGTCCTCCTCTCACTGCTCTGTGCACCGCGTTGAGTGCGGTCGGCATGGTCGGCTTGCCCGCAGCGCAGGCGACCCAGGCCTCTTCGGGCTGCATCGGCACCCTTGTGGAGGCCGACAAGATCAACACGGCGACAGGTCAGACCCTGGGCTACCTGAACCTCTACTGGGACGGATCGACCGGGGAGAACTGTGCGACGGTCACCTCGAGCTCAGCTGATGGGGGGACGCCGAAGCCTATGGCGGTTTCGCCGGACGCTGTCCGGCCTCCCGGTGACGTTCGTCGCCATGCCGCTGCCGAGCAGCGGCCGGTGGCCATCGGCAGGCCTGGCGTGGATCCACCGATGGCAACTCGCGACGCCGCGGCCCAGCCGCCCCGTCCCGGATCAGTCGCGGATCTCCCAGTAGCGCGAGGGGTGCCCGTCACAGGTGTACTGGACCGCGACGACGTTGTTGGCCGTGCTGACGCCGCCCGCGATCGTCAGGCACTTGCCGGTCCAGACGTTGACGAGCTGCTTGCCGCCGCCACCATCGGCCGCGCCGAAGGTCCAACCTCGTGAGGCGTGAAGGTCGCAGTCGTACTGGACCGCCTCGAGGTTGTTAGCGGTGCTGGTGCCGCCGGCGATCGTCAGACACTTACCTGTCTGGCGGTTCCTGACCTGGAGGTAGGTGGTGCTGTTGCCGAAGACGTCCCAGCGCCGCGACGGGTGACTGTCACAGGTGTATTGCACGGCCTGGACGTTGTTGGCGGTACTGACGCCGCCCGCGATCGTCAGGCACAGGCCCGTCTGGCGGTTCACCAGCTGGACGTTAGGCGCGGAGTAGGTGGCGGAGGCCGGCGCAGTCATGATCGCGGTCAGGAGTACCGCCGGCGCGGCGATCTTGAGGATCTTTCTCATCATGCGGCCAAGTGTCGGGGCAAGCCCGCGCCCGCGCCTGAGTAGCGCCCTACTCAGGCGCTGCCGGCCGCGGTGAGAGCGGCGGCCTAGGGCGTGTACGGCGGTTGAGATCAGAGGGATTCGCCTGCGGCGCCTAGGCCGGCCGTGGCGGCCAGGCACCCCGCTCCCGGCTCCGGTCGATCCCGAGGCGTCGACCGCCGACGTCCGCATCGGGTATGCCCGCTGCTCCTCGCTTACCCAGGAACTGCAATCCCAGCTCGACGCCCTGGCCGCGCACGGCATCGACCGCGCAAGGATCTTCAGTGAGAAGATCTCTACCCGCGTCAAGGTCCGCCCGAAGTTCGAAGAGGCTTTGACGGCCGCCCGGCAGATCAAGGCGCACGAGCCGCACTGCCGCGTCATCCTCAAGATCTCCGTCTGGCACGCCCACGAAGGCGGCAGGCTCGCAGAGGCGCGCACTGGGAGATCGAGCGCCATCTCAGGGAGTCGGGGCTCGCCTGGCTGGTGCTGCAACCCAGCGAGTTCATTCAGAACCTCGTCACCGGGGCAGGCTCCCTCACCGCCGACGGCAGGCTGCTGGGCGCCTACGGCGACGGCGCCGTGTCCTACGTCGACCACCTGTCCCCGCCGAACTCTCCGCGGCTCTGCGGGCACAGGGGGTCTCGGCCGGGTTCGCCGACGATGTAAGAGTCCTCTCTCGGGAGGTGGCATCCGGTTCCCTCGCCGCCACCACGACCACGGTCCAGGACCTCACGGGCCGTCCGCCCCGCACGTTCGAAGACGTCCTGACCGCAAACGTGGATGCCCTGCGTGCCGCCCTGCCGTCGTCAAGCGGGTGATGGACCTTACCCTGCGCCCTTGCCCGCACAGCGCCTCATCCCGGTCTGCATGGCCGCGGTCGTCGCCCTCGACCCACGTGGTCAACCCGCGCTTCACTGTCGGCTGGCTCGACTACGCCCAGCACGCCGGGTTCGCCACCCGGTCCTACGCCTGGCCGTGACAGCCGTGGTGGCCCCACTTACTTGGCGGGGGGAGCGCGGTGCAGGCGAACGCACCGCCGTACAACCGCGGCCGGCTCTCTCTTAGCGTTGTTCGGTGGCCAGGCGGAGGCCGAGGCCGATCAGCACCGCGCCGGTCACCGCGTCGATGGCGCGGCGTACCGGTCCGCGGCGCAGCGCCTCGCCGACCGCGTCGACGGCCACCGCGTAGCAGGCGAGCCAGCCGAACGTCATCGCGCTGAACACCAGCCCGAGCCCGGCCAACTCGGCGAACGTGCTGCCGAACTGCGGCAGGAGGCTGGTGAAGAAGACGGCCATCTTCGGGTTGCCGAGGTCGCTGAGCAGGCCGCGCCGGTAGTAGGCCAGCTTGCCGCGCCGCTCAGCAGGATTACTCAGCTGCTGGGTCGGCACCGCATGGTGCCTGCACGCCGACCAGATAGCGTGAACCCCGAGGTACATCAAGTAGGCGGCGCCGACGTACTTCACCGCCAGGAACGCCGGCTCACTGGCCACCAGCAGAGCCGCGACGCCGGCGCTGGCGGCCAGCGTCCACAGCGCCTGCCCGCAGGACACCCCGAGGGCGGTGAACACCCCGCCGCGGCGACCGCCGCCCAGGGCCGCGCTTACCGTCACGGCGGTGTCCGGCCCGGGCGTCACGATGACCAGGACCGAGACGCCCAGGAAAGCGAGGAAGGAGGAGATCATCGCATCGTCCTAGGCTGCGTAGGTGCCCATGCCGGAGACGACCAGGCCGTCGCGGAAGGTCAGTATCTCGGCGGCCCGGCGGCCGGTCTGGTGACCGTAGGTGATGACGACCGTGTCGATGCCCGCGTAGACGTCGGTGACCTCGAAGCGCAGGGCGGGATTCCGGCGCAGACCCTCGGCCCAGTAGGCGCGCAGGGCGTCGATGCCGCGGATCACACCTCCGGAGCCGTCGACGAGCTGCGCGGCCAGCGGCGAGCGGAACTCCACGTCAGGGGCGTAGCGCCGCAGAACGCGGTCGAGATCGTGGGAATTCCAGGCCGCCGCCCATTCCCGGGCGAACCGCTGGGCCTCATCGAGATCCATGGCACCGTTCTAGCAGCACGGTTACGCCAGAAACCAGACCTTTCCAATTGCCGCCGGCGGAGAGCGGCGCGCCGTAGTCGGCCAGGAACCCCGTCGGCCACGTCCAGCCAGCCGCTCCAGTACGCTCCCACTTCTCAGGTAGCTCAGCGGACCCACGGACGTGCCGACCCCTACCGCGGACTCGGCCGGCCCGGTGCCGCCCACCGACCCGAGATCGCGACACGGGCCCAGCATGGGCCAGGAGGTGCTGATCGCCCGGGGCTGGCCGGCGTCCACCGTGCCAGGCGGTGCCCCGCGCGAGGCGGCGGTGCTACGCATCGTGGTGTCCGTCCCGATCCATGCACCTTGTGCACCGACCACGAGCACTACGATGTCACTTCGCGCGGGGATCGATCGCTAGAGAGGGTTCTCATGGCCGACCGCACCACTCTCATTGATGAACTGCACAAGGCCGAACAGCGCCTGCAGGCGGCACAGCTCGCCGGAGACGTCGAAGAGCTGGACCGGCTGCTCGAGGAGCAGCTCGTCTTCACCGGACCGCCGGACGGCCAGTGCCACCCGGATGCCAAGCAGCTCGATCTCCACAACCACCGCTCACGAACACTGGTCATGACGAAACTCCTCCAGGAAGACCTCACTGTGCTCGTTGTGGGGAGCACCGGCGTCACCTGCTTCCTCGGCACGCTGGAGGGCAGCTTCGCCGGAACGCCGTTCGCCGGACGGATGAGCTACACGCGGACGTGGGTTCACACGAACGAGCACGGGTGGCGCATCCTGGCCGCTCACGCCAGCCCGGCGTGAGCGGTGTGCAGCACAGGTTGACTGGCCCGCCGAGTACGAGGCGTACTTCAACAAGCATCGCCCGAGGAAGTTGTGGGCTCCGGCCAGCTCGCCGCCGTCAGCCTTCCTCGGTCAGGTGGACCGTGGTGACAGCATGTCGGCCGCCAGGTCACAGCAAGATGGCCACCAGATCAGGCTGGAGCGGCGTGGTGTCGGCATGGGCAGGGGCGGCCAGGATGAGCGCGGTGGCGGCGGTGAGCATGGCTGCGGAAAGACGCTGAAACGACGCAAGGCGATCTCCTTGGATGTGGTGAATGTTGGGCACGGTCTGAAGGTGGTCTGGCGGGAGCAGAAGGCGTCGTGCTGGCCGTTCTGAACCCCCCGGACGTGGCCGGGCGCGGCCGCCAGAACCCGCCCGTGCGCCACATCGCCGTTGACGACGATCTGCCGATGGCACCACCAGGCCATGGCCTGTCCCGTGAGCATGAGGAACGCGCTGGCCGGCAGAGGCACCGCGTCCACCGTGGGCCAGGAGTGAGTCAGGCTGCCGACCGCACCCAGCGCGATCACCGTGCCCCCTCACTGCTGAGCACTCGCTCAAACCTAGTTGAGCGCTCGCTCAGAAGTGAGTGACCAGCGCGTGAAGAATCCCAGCTCAGCGTAGGGGGACGAATTTCGGCACTCACAGCTCCTCGACGAGGCGACCGCGATGATCGACTCCACCGTGCCAGCCGAGCCATGGGAGACCACCGTGGCGTCGCTCCTGCGCATCGCCGTCCGCCCCGACATCGCGCCCACCGCGGAAGACGAGCTAGAGCGCGTGCTCGCACAGGCGTTCAACCTGGTGACCTCAGAGGAGCCGACAACCGCCGCGTTCCGGGCCCGCCTCGGCCTGACCGCCCTCGACGTGGCCACCGCCCACACCTCGCCGAACAGCACCCGCTTGGCTGCCGCAGTCATCGACGGCCTCCACCGACGCCTACGCCGCCCGCGACGTCCTGGGCCACCCGGCAATGCCCTCCTACATGACCGGCCGGCAGTACCGGGACCTGACCGCCGTGATCGCGGCCGCAGTGCTCGGCACCGCGAGCATCCGACCGCGCCCATCCGGGCCCTCGATCTGGAAGGCACCAGCGGCCAAGACCGCGAACACGAGCAGATCCTGGAGATCGCGATGCCGTTGGCGGCGGACCTGGCCGATCAGGGCCGCCTCACCGTCCCCCTGCAGGCCGTGTTCCCGCTGAAGGAGACCGCCACGGCCCATGACGTCAGCGCCGCCGGCCACGCTCGTGGCAAGATCATCGTCGCCGTGCCCTGAGTGATCGTCTTGAACTGCCCCGTCCCCCTACGCTGTTGGGGTCGGTCACGTGGAGAAGCCTAGAGACTCTTGTGCCTGCATCTCTTCCCGTTTCTTGACCTTAGAGAGCCGGCCCCACCTTCCTGCTGCCACGGCCGTCCGCGCGAGCGGGGGCGGCCCCCGCGGACTGGCCGGCCTTCGATGAAGCCAAGTGCAGAAATTAGCGGTGGCGACCTGCGGCTTCTTCGCCTGCGCCGCGGCCGTGCCGTACGCGAAGGCCCCCGGGAACGGGGCCTTCCGGAGCGAGGTGGATCACTTGTGCCAGGTGATCGTGAACCCGCTGTTTGCCTGGCTGGGCGCGGTGGGCTCCGACACCGAGAGGTTCTTGACGGTCACCGTGTTGGGCGTGAGCGTGACCAGAGGCCCGACCACTTTGGCGAGCGTCTTGCCTGTCTGCTGGTCGACCAGCAAGACGGACTTCGTCTGCGCGATCACCGGGCCCCCGGCAACGTTCCTGAAGACCTGCACGTTGAAGTTGCTCTGGATCACGCTGTTCGGGCGGTGGATCAGGAAGTAGTTCCTGCGGAAGGGAGAGCCCGCCGGAATCGGGTCCTTCTCCAGAACGAAGTCCTTCGCGCAGCTGAAGGTGTTCTTGAACTGGGTGCATAAGCGCAGCGTGACCTGAAGGTCCTCGCCGGCCGCATGCGCGGGATTGGCCGGACCGGCCAGGATGGCGCCGGCGGCGATGGCGGCTGTAGCGGTCGTGGTCATCAGACGCTTCGAAAGCATCAGTCGAGATCTGAGGGACATGGTTTGTTCTCCATTCAATGCGTGTCCGGTTCGATGTCCTCGACGGTAGGCCTCTCCAAAACTTTCTTCGGTGTAGAAGTACGCGCTGCCCACGTGACGTCCATCACGCCGGCGACACCGGTGTGCGGCTCGGCCGGTACTGAGCCACGGCGACTTGGCGGGCGCGATGGGCATGGGCCCGCTCCACAGTGCGGAGCAGCGCAGAGCCGCGCGACCTCTGGGGCGGGACCAACCACTTCGGCGCGATCTACCGCGACGACGTGCTGGCCCCGGCCACGATGGTGAGCACGCGGGTGACCGCGCAGGACAACACCGGCCCGTGGGCCCAAGCCGGGCTGATCGCCCGTACCGACCTGGGTACGGCGAGCGGCGCGGGCTACGTCAACATCGCGCTCACTCCCGGACAGGGCTGCGTGTTCTCCTGGGACAACGACAACAACGGCAGCTTCGACCGCTACACCGCCCTGAGCGCGATCAAGGCTCCTGCTTTCGTACGGCTGGCGCGAACCGGCGACACCGTGACTGGATCCTGCAGCAGCGACGGCAAGACCTGGACCGAGGCCGGATCGGCGCCCGCTCCGGCGAATGTCGCGCTGGACGCGGGTCTGTTCATGACCGCGACCAACGGCGGCTCGCAAGCTCGGGGCATCGCCGAGTTCGACGGATTCCAGGTCGGCGTCGTCGAGGGGCCGCAGACGCCCGCCCCCGGCGAGCACTACCTCAGCGACCTGCCCTGGGTGTCCTCGACCGGTGGCGTTGGCCCCTGGGAGCGGGACATGAACAACGGCGAGTCGGCGGCCGGTGACGGTGGCACCATCTCCCTGGGCGGCGTCGCCTACGCCAAGGGGTTGGGCTCCAACGCCGACGCGCGGCTGGAACTGCACCTGGGCGGCGCCTGCACCCGGTTCGTCTCCGTCGTCGGCATTGACGACTCGATGAACAAGCCCGGGGCGGAGGGCGACGTCGTGGTGCGCGTCGAGGGTGACGGGAAGCCGCTACTGACCAGCGATGTCCTCAAGGGCGGCGGCCGGCCACTGGCCGTTGACCTGGACGTCACCGGCGTGCGCCGACTGGTCCTGGTGGTCTCCAAGTACGACGTGAACAACTGGTGGGACCGCACGAGCTGGGGCGGCGCCCGGGTCGTCTGCGGCTGAACCCCCTGGCTGCCCGTACGGCCGAGCCGTACGGGCAGCAGCACCTTTTGTCAGGGGTAAAGGTCTCGCAGCTGCTGGTGTGCCGCTCGAACACGATCGTGCTGATGACACCACCTGTACCGCGTCAGAATTCATCGCGTGGTGCTTGATCTGCGGTTTCGACCTCCAGCCGAGAAAGGTGGCCCCGCTCGACATGGGCGGGTGGCGCATGAACGAAGTCGAGCGCGCCACAACCTGCAACGAGCCCATCAAGCTCTCGCCCAAGCCGCCCCGCTGCGTCCCGTCCCGGATCCGATCACTGATCCCGAGCGAATCGCGAGCTTGACCATCCGCCGGCGAGACCGGCTCGGCGGAGTCTTCCACGAGTACTCACATGCCGCTTGAACTGCATGGATGGAATTTTCGGCAGGCGTAGGTTCGACGTCGATCACCTCGTCCCGCTGGCCGAGGCCTGGGACTCGGCCGCCTACGACTGGACCACGGCCCAGCGCCAGGCCTACGCCAACGATCTGAACGAGCCATGGCACCTGGTCGCCGTCACCGACGCCACATCGAGTAGCGTCTCGAAGCCCGAGATCATGTCGTGAGAGGTGCAGATTGAGCTTCGTCACGCTGCACAGCACGGACCTGCCGCCCGACCAGCGATTCGACTGGTGGTGCGACCTGATCAGCCGCGACGTGGCGCCCGTCCGTGTCACCAGCGACCACGTCGCCGACTTCCGAGCCTCTGCAGGAGCGATCGACATGGACGCCGTACAGATAACGACCATGTCGTTCCCCGCGCTCAGCTCGATGCGCACACCCGCGCTGATCCGCCGCTCCGACCCCGAGAGATACGAGCTCGCCCTGATCGTCGGCGGCGCGATGTGGATCTCCCAGGGCGGCAACGACACCCGGATGAGAGCCGGCGACCTGGTGATGTGGGAGACCTCCCACCCCTACGAGGGCGGCGCGCTCGACGGCCGGACCCCGGCGCAGGCGATCATCGTGCATCTGCCCAGAGCCGACCTGCCCCTGCCCGCCAGCAAGGTCGACGCGCTCGTGGCAGACAGGATGCCCGCAGGCAGCGGCATCGGCGCGATCCTGACCGCCTACCTCAGGACCCTGGTGTGCGAGGCGCCGTCCATGGCCATCGCTGACGCGAAGCGGCTCGGCGCTTCCACGCTGGACCTGGCCATGGCATTCCTGGCTCATCGGCTCAACGCCCGCGACCACCTGCCGCCCGAGACCCGGTGCCTGGCCCTGATGGCGCACATCCGGGCGTTCGTCGAGCACAACCTCGCCGACCCCGACCTGACCCCCCACGCCGTCGCCCAGCGGCACCACATCTCCGTGCGCTACCTGCAACTGCTGTTCCAGCGTCAGGGCACGACGCTGACGGCGTGGATCCGGCGCCGCCGCCTGGAGCGCTGCCGTACCGATCTGGCCGACCCGAGCCTCGCCGGGCAGCCCATCTCCGCCATCGCGGCCCGCTGGGGATTCCCCCGCGCCGCCGACTTCAGCCGATCCTTTCGCGCGGCGTACGGCCTGCCGCCCAAGGACTACCGGCACAGCGCCCTGGCCCGCGCTGCGCCTGATGCGAACAAAGACTGCGCCCAGCGCTAACGACTGCGGGGCGACACCGTAGCAGGGTGTCGATCATGGGCATCGTTACTCGCCTGATGGCGACCGTCCTCCTGATGGCGGGATTACTGATCACGCCCGCGGCCGCCAGTGCGCAGCAAGCCGCGCCCGCGACCGCCGCCGACGTCACCGCGATGTGGGCGAACTACGGAGACAACGGCAGCGGCCACTGGACCGGCGGCGACGCGAGCGTCAGCGTGCCGCTGCCCGACGGGCGTATCGCCTGGCTGTACGCCGACACCTTCCTCGGTACGGTCAACGACGACTACTCCCGCTCGCCCGACACCCCGTTCATCAACAACTCCCTGGTCGTCCAGGACGGCACGACTCTGGGCCCCACCCTGCACGGCGGGACGGCGGCCAACCCGACCGCGCTCGTCACCCCTTCCTCGGCCGGCGACTTCTACTGGGTGGCCGACGGCACGGTCGAGGACAACAAGCTCAAGGTCCTGTACGGCAAATACACCACCACCGGCCAGGGACCGCCGCTGGGCTTCGCCCTGGCGGGCACCGCCCTGGCCACCTTCAGTCTCCCCGACCTGAAACTGACCTCGGTACGCGACCTGCCGACGTCCGGGAAGATCGGGTGGGGCTCGGCGCTGATGGAAGACGGCGCGCAGACCTACATCTACGGCAGCGAGTACGCCGACGGCGTCAAGTTCGTGCACGTGGCACGCGCCGCGCAGGGGGCGCTCGACGGCCCGTGGGAGTATTGGACGGGCAGCGACTGGTCCAGCCAGGAGTCGGCGTCCAAGCCGCTGATGAGCGGCGGCGGCGAGGCCATGTCGGTCGGCAAGGTCGGCAACCAGTACGTGGCGGTGACCCAGGAGAACAACGAGGTCTTCAGCAGCTGGATCGTGGCCTACGTCGCGGCCTCCCCGACCGGGCCCTTCACCGGCCCGATCTACCTGCACGAGGCGATCGAGCCGGAGCTCAGCGGCTGGAAGCAGTTCGTCTACGCCGCCCGCGTCCACCCGGAGCTGTCGGCGCCCGGCAAGCTGCTGCTGTCCTACGACGTCAACGTCTGGGACAAGAACGACGACTTCCAGGACGCGCGCGTGTACCGGCCGCGATTCGTCGAGGTCGCCTGGCCGCCGCCCGCCCCTGACCCGGCCAAGGTCCCTGCCGCCCCCAGCGGCCTGCGAGCGGTGGCAGCGAGCGACGGTTCGGCCGGCCTCACCTGGACCGCGCCGCCGGGCGCGAACCTGAACTATTGGGTCTACCGCAAGGACATCACCGCCGGGCAGACGCACTTCGCCAGGACGCTCAACCCGGCGACCGAGCCCCGCTACACCGACGTCATGCTCAAGGCCGGGCACACCTACGCCTACCGCGTGACGGCCATCGCGGTGGGCGGGCAGGAAAGCGCGTTCACCCCGGCGGTGACGATCGAGGGCAGGCTCAGCGTTCCCCCTGCGCCCACCGGCCTGAAGGCCGTCCCGGGGACCGTCGGTGACGTCGCCCTGACCTGGACGGCCTCGGAACCGGGCGTGAGCCACCACGTCTACCGGCGTGACATCACCGCGGGCGAAACCCTCTTCGTCCAGGACACCTCCATCGACGACCCCTACGCCGCGGCGGGGACGGTCAAGGGCCTGCAGAGCGCGCACGAATACGAGTTCAAGGTCACCGCCGTGAACCAGGAGGGGGAGAGCGAACCCTCGAACCTGGTCAAGGCCACCGCCCGGTTCGCGCCACCGGCAGCGCCGACGAACCTGACCGCCACCGCCCTGCCCGACGGATCCGTCCGCCTGGCCTGGGCCGCCCCTGCGGGGGGTGCGCCGACCTATTGGGTGCATCGCCGCGACGTCACGGCGGGGGAGACCGCCTTCAGCCGGCTGGATCTGCCCGTCTCGCAGACCAGCACCACCGTGCCCCTGCTCACCAGCGGCAGCACCTACGAGTTCAAGGTCACCGCGGAGAACAATGGCGGGGTGGGCCCGCCGAGCAACCTCGCCACCGCGACCGCGCGGCTGACGCCCCCTGCCGCGCCGACCGGCCTCAGCGCCACGCCGCAGGCCGACGGCTCGGTGAAGCTGAACTGGACGGCGCCCGCTCGGGCCCGCGCCTTCTGGGTCTACCGGCGCGACGTCACGTTCGGGCAGCAGGCCTTCTCCCGCGTGCCACGTCCCACCGAGGACACGAGCATGGTCATCGACGATCTGGTGAACGGCAACCTGTACGAGTTCAAGGTCGCCGCGGTGGGAGACGGTGGTGAGGGTACGGCCAGCACGGTCGTCACCGCCACCGCCAAGACCACCTCCGTCGCTCCGCTGAAAAAGCTGACCACCGGCGCCGCGGCCAAGCTCTCCTCCGATGCGCCGGTGCCACCGCAGAACCTGTGGGTGTCGCGAAACGGGGACGGATACGTCGAGCTGACCTGGGACGCGGGCCAGAACGGCGACGTCTTCTACTGGGTCCAGTTCCGATCGGCCGGCCAGGAGACCTGGTACCAGATGACCTACCCGACGACGCGCACCACCGCCCGGGTGGAAGGCTTCCTGTGGAACGGATTCACCTACGAGTTCCGCGTCGTCGCGGAGAACACGGCCGGGACCAGCGGCCCCTCCAACACCGTCAGCGTCACGGTAGGACCGCAGCGGCCGCAGCAGCCGAAGAACGTCAAGGCCCTGGCCGGAGATCATGAGGTCGTCCTCTACTGGGACGAGGACACCTCGAGTGACGTCTACTACTGGGTGGAGTTCAGATCCGCCGGCGCGAGCGCGTGGTTGCGCTTCGCGTGGCCGGTGACGAGGAACGAGGCGCGCGTCTCCTATCCGCTGTGGGCGGGCTACTACTACGACTTCCGAGTCGTCGCGGTCAACCCCGCGGGGGAGAGCCCGCCGAGCGCCCCGGTCACGGCGGCGCCGGGCTTCGGCACGCCGCAGTCGCCGCAGATCGTCGACGCCGTGTCCTCCATCGGGGAGATCCAGGTCTCGTGGACGCCCACCTCTCCCTACGACTACTACTGGGTCTACTACCGGCCCGCGAACATCGGGTTGTGGACGAAGGTGCGCTACCCGGTCGCCAGGACCGAGCTCAACCTCACCTACCTGCCCGTCGGCGAGTACAAGATCAGGATCACCTCCGTCAACCCGGCGGGGGAGAGCAAGCCGAGCGAGGTCAAGGCCGCCAACGTGCTGCCCACCAAGAGAGTGGCCTTGGATATGCTCACCACCTCCAACCAGGACAGCCAGGACGAGTGGATGCGCGGCCACAACCAGAAAGATCATGGCATCTGGGCGTACTACGACTTCAACTGGGACACTGACTACTGCACCCGGCCTGGCGTGGACCAGCCGATCTTCCCAATCTTCCCGCCGCCGCTCTACGAACAGGTCGACTGGCGCCCCGCCTGCGGTCGGCACGATTTCGGTTACCGCAACTATCAGAAGAACGACTGGTTCGACTACGCCACCAAGCACCGCGTGGATCTGACGTTCCTGCGCGACATGAAGCACGCGTGTGACAAGGACGTGACAATCCTGTCGCGCTCCAACTGTTACGCGCTCGCCGCGGTCTACTTGTTCGCTGTCCGCGTGGCCCACCCACCCCTCTAGCGGTGATCGTGTGGAACAGGACGAACGGTCACATCACAGCTCGTCGTTCGGCGCGGCGGCGGCCGCGTACGCCGAGCACCGTCCGGACTACGCCCACCCCGCAGTGCGGTGGGCGCTCGAGCCCGCGCCCGGCCCGCGCGTGCTCGAGCCCGCGCCGGGACCGGCAAGCTGACCGCGGCGCTGCGCGCGCTGGGCGCCGAGGTCATCGCGGTCGAGCCGGACCCGGCGATGCTGGCCGAGCTGCGCAGCGCGCTGCCGGATGGCCGGGCCCCGAGACCGCGCCGCCGCCCGCCGCAGCAGGCGGGCTGATCCGGATCGGGTACGTCCGCTGCTCGACCGCGCAGCAGGACCTCGGCTCCCAGATCGACGCCCTGACCGCCGCGGGCTCGGACACGAGGACACCGTGCCCGGCGTCGAAGTGGTGTTGGCCAGGTCGCCGCCGACCAATAGGCCGGCGGCGGTCACCATTGCGCCAACGACCGAGAGACGCCTCTGAAGGAAGTGGTTCCTCGATGCGCCACCAAATGATCTCGGGCGCGGGATCAGACCTCTGCCTCGAGCTCGTAGACCTCGGCGGTGGGGTGCCCGGCACGCTCGTGGACGCGCATCACCGCCTCCTTGTCGGGCCCGTTGGCCAGGCAGAAGACCTTGCCCGAACGCGGGTCGAGCCAGGAGCGTTCGAAGTGAACGCCCTCCTCCGCTTCGATCGCGAGGTCGGCCTCGTGGGCCGCTGCCAGTTGCTCCTGGGTGGCGTCGGTGAAGCCTTCGTGTACGTCCATGAACTTCGCCATGGTGATCTCCTGACATGGACTGATCATGCATAGATAGCACGACCGTTCGTACTTCATGGAGAGTAAGCACGACCGTGCTAACTTGTCAAACATGACGAGCACCAGGAGGCGGCGCCGCCCGCGTTCGGACGGCATACGCAGCAGAAACGCGATCCTCAAGGCATCGGCGGAGCTCGCCACGACCGAGGGTCTGCGCGGGCTCTCCATCGGTGACCTGGCCCAGCACATCGGGATGAGCAAGAGCGGGCTCTACGCGCACTTCGGCAGCAAGGAAGAGCTCCAGCTCGCCACCATCGAAACCGCGGCGGAAATCTTCGACGCCGACGTCGTCCGCCCGGCGCTCGCCGTGGGCGACCCGATCGAGCAGCTCACCCAACTGCTCGACGGGTTTCTCACGCACGTCGGCAGCGGCACCTTTCCCGGCGGGTGCTTCTTCGCGGCCGCGGCCGCCGAGCTGGACACCCACCCGGGGCAGGTACGCGAGCGCATCGCCGAGTTCCAGGCCGAGTGGATGCGACGCCTGGTCGACCTCGTCGAGAAGGCGCAGTCGGTCGGCGACGTCGCGGGAGAGGAAGATCCGGAGCAGCTCGCGTTCGAGCTCAACTCGCTGCTGGCCCTGGCGAACTCGACCTACGTCATGTTCGCCGACCCCAAGGTGTTCGATCGCGCCCGTGTGGGCATCGAGCAGCGACTGCGGCTCGCGAGCCCGGGATCCTGAGCTCATCTGAAGATCGTGACTATGAGCAAAAACTGATCTCGGTGCCTGCTTGGCGGCTCCTATGCGTCCGATCGACGCCCCGAATATGCTCTGGCAATTGGTTTGCCAGAGCATCGTCCTGTTGTGCCAGGCAGATCGTGCGGTCGAGCATTGTCAGGGCCCGATCCATATAGTCGGTGATCGGATACAGGGCCAGGAGGCGTTGTTGGTGCCGCCGGGCTTCATCGCCTCTGCCCAGATGCGTGAGGGCGTTGCCGGCATGGAAGCGGAGCTGGGCTTCGTTGTAGCCGAAGGCTGAGGTGTTCACCTCGGCTGGGGGAAGAATCGCAAGCAGCTGTTCGGCCTGCCGGGTCATCCGGTGACGAATGGTCGGACTTTTCGGGACCAAAGACCTTCGCCCAACCCGGGGGCGTGGCGCGAGGCTCGAAGGGTGACCAAGCCCTTCGCCACCCGGTCCGGCGTGCGCCGGGTCATCGAGGCCGCGATCGCCGCGCCTTCGGTGCACAACACCCAGCCGTGGCTGTTCTACCACCTCAAGGACAGCGTGTCCGTGTATGCCGATCTTCGCCGGCACCTGAAGGTCGCGGACCCCCTCGGGCGTAGCCTCGGCATGAGCTGTGGAGCGGCGCTGTTCAACATGAGGCTGGCCATCAGGATGACCGGATACGAGGCCCGTGTCGTGACGTTGCCCGCTCCGCGCTCCGCGCCGGATCTCCTCGCCGTCGTCCGTACCGCCCAGGAGGAGTCGCCGTCGCCCGAGGAGCGGCGGCTGCATGCCGCCATCCCGCACCGGCGCACCAACCGTTTCCCCTTCGACGGGCACCCGCTGCCTGCGGAGGTCGTCGGCGACCTCGCCGCCGCGGCCGGCCGGGAGGGGGCGACTCTCACCATGCTGCGCGGCCAGGCGGCCCGCCGGGTGCTCGCCCTGGTCGCCCATGCCGACCGGACCCTGTCCGGTGACGAGGCCTACCGTGCCGAGCTGGCCCATTGGACGGCAGACGGCCTGCGCGACGACGGGGTGCCGAGCGATGCCTTCGGCCCGCGTCCCCGGGACGGCGGGTTGCCGATGCGCGACTTCAGCCTCGGGACGGGCACGCAGGTGGCCGACTTCGAAGGCGATCCGCAGATCGCGGCCCTGCTGACCGGCGGCGATGGGCCGCGCGACTGGCTGGTGGCCGGGCAGGCCCTGCAACGGGTGCTGCTCACCGCCACCGCCCACGATGTGTCGGTGTCGATGTTCAGCCAGCCGCTGGATCTCGAGGACGACCGGTTCGGCGGTCGGCGGGACGGGGCACACGGCCATGTGCAGATGTTGCTGCGGCTGGGCTACGGCCCGTCGGTCCCCGCCGTGTCACGGCGCCCCCTGGACGAAGTCCTCAACGCGCGGCAGTGGCGCTGCTGACGCGGCACGGCCACCCCACAGAGGCCGTACGGCCCTGCCGACCCTGCCGCCACGCCGTGGCTGCGCACATCCTTGGCCAGAGAGCCCCCGGAGCGACCTGGACCCGGGACGTCGTGATGCCTCCGGACATGGCCACCACCACGGCTGCCCCGGTCAGCACGCTGCCGATGGCCACGCCCAGCGGAGCGGGGAACATCCGCCGCCCCGGATGGCGAGCTCGCAGGAGTGCTGTCGCGGTCAGCGCGACGAACGCCGCCACGGATGCGAGAAGGAGGACCCAACCGGCCACGTGGAGGGGCTCTGCCACGGGCAGGACCAGGAGCACCACGCCGAGGTTGGCGCTGATCAGTCGGTACAGCCAGCCCCCGGGACAGCAGGTCGGCGTTCTCCTTGAGTGTGGCGATCAGGACGAGGTCGACCACCAGCGCGACGCCGAACCACGCGAGGACGGCGGCCGGCAGAATCCGGCGTCGATGGTGCCCGTCACCGGCTGGGGGCTGCGCTCCAGCAGAAACTCGAGAACCTGCCGGCGGACCGGGCTGGCCGGCGCGGCGAAGGCCTCGGCCTCGTCCCGATGCACGGTCAGGCCTCGGAAGCGGGCTTCTGCGAAAGGATCAGGGCGTTGCCGTCCGGGTCGGCGAGTGTGGCTTGGCGGCCCCACGGCAGATCCTGCGGCCCGTCGACCTCCACGCCGGCGCGGGTCAGCTCGGCACAGTCGCCATCGAGGTCAGCCGTCTCGAGCATGATGCCTCTGACGCTGCCCGGTGTCTGGCCGATCTGGTCGGCGGTGGCCAAGGTGAAGGCGGCCTGCGCGCCCTTGGGGGCTACCTGGAGCCAGCGCATGAGGCCCATCTGCCGGTCGGCGAGCACCTCGAAGCCGAGGGTGCCGGCGTAGAAGTCCTTGGCGCGGTCCTGGTCGGTGACGGCCGACCATCTAGGATCCATCATTCACCGGCACGAGCAGTCGCGTCCGCAAGGCGCCAACGCATCAGAAGAATTCTCATGACCCCAGCCCTTATCCCTCTGCTTGACTACAGGCAATGTCATGGAACTTACTTTCAGATCAGGTCGGGGCCACGAATCGTGGCCCCGACCTGCGGCGGGACGAGATAACCGTATTAGGTTGCGTTTCAGCAGTGGGAGCCGACTTCGGCTCCGTTGTAATAGGCGACTTCGCCACCGAAGTTAACTCCGCCGACGAAGAGGATGCAGTGCCCCGCCGCGGGAACGGAGATCGGGCCCGCCTGGTAGCGGTAGTTCGGCTGGTTGTCGATCCGCTGGACAATGACGGGTGCACATTTCGTGGGGATGTCGGTGGCGCATTCGTAGAGGTCGGCGTACATGCGTTTGGGGATGCCCCAGTCGATGGAGCTGGAGGTGACCGTCAAACAGTTCTCTCCGGTGGATCCGTCCCAGTACAGGTTCAGGTAGCCCAGGACCTTGCCGCTGGGCGCTTTCAAATCATGTTCCTCTACGAGAGTGCCGACACAGTTGCTGCCCGAGGACGTGGCGTAGGCCGCCGGAGCGACGGTGCCGAGCAGGCCGATCATGCCGAACGCTGTGCAGCACGCGATTGTGGCGGCTTTGGTACGAGTAAGCACGAGGTTTCCTTTCATTCCGATGAATGCAGCTCTTCGAGAGTGACGTGGTGGGAACGGGTCGATGAACTTTTGGCGGCCTTCAAAAGATGGTCGGAAGGCGGCGTGCCCCGGGCTCGGACAGCAGGTCCAGGGCACGGCGGCGGCAGTCGCCGCCCGCGTACATCTGCCCTGCCGGGCCACCGATCTTGATCCACGTCTGCCCAGTTGGGATGTGGCGGGGGTTGGGGCGAGTCGTCGGTGGAGCTTGTCGGCACCTGCCGACGGCAGCCAGGTCGCCGGGTCGAGACCGCGGTGGTACCAGTTGCAGCTCGTCGATGTGCTGGGGGTGTTGGTCACGCATCCCCACAGGCCAACCGCCATGGGCTTCGGCGTCCCCGATCAGCGGAGCTCGAGGCGACCGGCGGATAGGACGCCGCGCGGGCTCGGTCGGCGTCGGGTTTCGTCAGAAGCAGTCGCCGGGCGATTCGGCGGGCCCGTACGTGTGACCGCTTTCGGTGAACCAGATCTTGTTGTAGTAGCAGTGGCCCGGGTCGACGTGTTGGCCATACTCCTGGAGGACGTCATAGTCGGGGCCGTAATGCCCTTGGTGGCTGCCCCAGTCGAGGACCGCTCCGTTCCAGTGGGGTTCGCCGGGCCAGGGGTTGCCGTCTCTGCCGCGGTATTTCCAGCCGGTCTGGCTGTAGATGTGGATGTCGGTCTGCGGGGACAAAACCTCGACGTCGCTCCATACCCAGTGGCCGTTGGACTGGATGGAATCGAGGCATGGGTTGAGCCGGACTCCGTACGGGTATGCGCCAGGGCTGGTGTAACCGCGGCATGCCTGAACTTGGCCGTAGTACGTCGAGGCCTGCGCCACGCCGGCAGTGGCCAGTAGGGCCCCGACGGCCAGGGCAGCCGCGAGGGTCATTCGCGTCAGGGCTCGCGCACGCTCGCGGCTTTTCATGGATCTCCGTTCCGTTTGAGAAGTGTGGAGGCTCAGCGGGATGCCGCGTGGATCCGTCTTGCATCTGGGGACGGGACCAGAGTGCCCGGGCAGGCTGGATGGAGTCACCTTTCCCGTACGAATCCATACACTCCCGGCTTCTGGAATCTGCCTGCCAGAAACCGCCACGCCACATCACGGTGCCGGCGCAGGACGGTGTCCGGTCGGATGAGGAGCCGCAGTCGGCGCAGGACCTCGTGGGGCAGCGAGGTCAGGAGGGCGGCGAGAAAGGCCCGGTCCTCGGGCGCGAATCTCACTCTGGTGTCGGCGCCGAGTTGGCGTTCAAGGCCGGTGATCTGGTGACGCAGAGCAAGTATCTCCACGTCCTTGTCCCGATCACCCATGGGCGGTAACCGCAGTGCGGCGAACGTGTTCGTGACAGTGAGGTAGGCCAGGCGAAGGAGCACGGCCGATTATCGCGCCGCACTGGTTCGTCTCCTGGGTGGCTGGAGTTCGCGCCCGCCACGCGAAGCCCTCGCATGGTCATGACCTGTGCGGATGTGATTATCGGCAGGTGCAAGGCCACGCATGAGCAGGCGGTTCCGCCCCCACGCAGCGGACTCACGGATCAGTTTGTACACGGGCACTAAGTGATCCTCACCGCGCCCTGCACCATGCATGCCAACGGCGTCGCCACGCTGCTCGACTACTTGTTTGCAGAACCGTGAGCCACTCGTGCATGCCCAGCGCTGTATGGAGTGTCCGGAACTGTACGGGATGCTGGCTACGCGTCTCGGCAGCCGCGCAAAATCAGTTTGTCAAGACCACGCGAGTTGCTGCGGACGGCGATAAAGGCGCCCCATTGCTTGCCGCACACTGATACAGCACTCCGCCATGACCGTCCACCGGAGGCGAAGGATGGCATGTACCAGGTACTTGACCGGGATCCTCGGGGCGACTTGCGCTCTGTTGCTCGGAATGACCAGCACCGCCAGCGCGACTGCGTTGACATGACAAGGCCACACGCGCGACAGCTCGTGGAACTGCGGACCCGGCGGAAGCACGAAGAACGTTGGCGGTTTGTACGTGCTGCCCTGCGTAAAGATCGTAGGCGAAGACTGGCAGGCGATACTGATCGCCACGACCACCGGACAGAGACGATACATAGGGGATTTCCAGCAGGAATGGCTCTTCTCTGGCGGCAGCAGCCAGAGCGTGGAAGCCGGCCTCTGCGGACCCCTCGACAATGAGCAAACCTCGACCCATCACATCCCGCCGAATACCAGCGTTGCATGCTTCTCGCCGACTGTTCACAGCCCGAACACGCTGTTGGAAGGAGAGTTCCAGATTTTTATGGAGAGCGACGCCTGGGGCTCCGGCGAGCAGGACGCTGACTTGTACTCGCCATCGGCTTGGACGGCGCGCTGACGACTGGTCCCGTGGAACGTGGGCTGGGATAGGACGGCCTAACCATCCTTAGCACCCGGAACGCTTCATGGCCGAATCGGGCAGCCAACTCTGCGTTTTCACTCGCCCAGGTGGGTCCGGCCGCGGTGCCAGGGGCAAGCCGCGGTCGAACCCACCCTACGATCTGGCTACCGCGCGTGCACCCATACCCAGGACGCGCCACCGTCACGGCCCCACAGCTGACGACAACCACGGTGAGGCCGTTGTCCCGACCCGACCAGGGCGGCCCGCGGCACGATCGGATACACGCAGAACTCCGGCGGTACATGGTCGCAATGGGCCGAAGTCAATAGCAACTGGCGCTTTGCCGGACCCTGACCCCAACCACCAACAACTAAAGAATCACCGCCCCGCCCACTCGACCCTAGATCGGCCAACTAGCCGCCTTCGGGCCTGTAGATCAGAAGAGGTGTCTCGATGAAGAACCTGACCGTTATCACCCGCGGAGTGCTCGCGGCCACGGTCACCGCCATCTCTGCGTTGACGGTCGTTGCTGCTCCGGCTCAGGCAGCAGACTGCTTGTCCGGGCGCGAGGTCATGCCCAAGCAAGGAGATCCGCCGCCGCACCGACATGGTCGGCATCTTCCCCGACCGGCCCGCGGTAATCCGGCTGGTCAGGGCGGTGCTGGCCGAGCAGACCGACGAGTGGGTCAAGGCCCGCCGCTATATGGGGCTGGACGTGCTGGCCAATGCCGGTATGCGGGTGTTGTCGGGCAACACACCCGCCCAGACCCTGCTCCCGCAGACGTTTACCGCTTAACAGCTCAGGCCACGTAACCCCAATATTCGAGCGGTACAGGCTGCGCCGTCATCTTCGGCTGCCCCGGTCCCGCTCGACAAGAAGGGCAAAGCACCCGTCGAGGTGTGCCTGCTCACCCTCGTACTCCCAGCCCGCCGGATCGGCCGCCACGCGGTCGTCCTCTGCCCACACTGCGTCAGGCTCGCCAATGTCCGTAACGAGGATGGAGACGACAGTGCCGCCCGGAATACTGCATGTCGGCGTGCTCGCCTACCCTGGCTGTTTCGCCAGCAGCGTGTACGGCGTCCCCGACATGCTCACGATGGCCACACACCTCAGCGGCCGGCTCAATGGAGACACGGTCACGTGCCGGGTCAGCATAGTTTCGCCGCGTAGGTCGGTCACCGCTGCGGGCATGGTGCCCATCGCCGTCACACCGCTCGCGGCCGTTGCCGACCAGCTTGACCTGCTCATCGTCCCCGGGTACGAGACCCCCAACCACGATCTCGACAGCCCGCTACAGCCGCTGCGCCCTGAGATGGCGGCGATCGCCGCACACGCGGCAGCGGACAGACCGGTCGTGTCCACCTGTGTCGGCGCGTTCCTGCTCGGCGCGGCCGGCCTGCTGGACGGCCGGAGGGCGACCACGTGCTGGATGTACGCCGCCGAGCTCGCGCGACGGCATCCCTTGGCCGCCATCCAGCCCGACCGCCTGGTGATCACCGACACCGGCGTCACCACGGCCGCCGCCTTCACCGCCATGTACAACTACGCCCTTGACCTGATCCGCCACCTCTACAGCGACGGCATCGCCCTCGCCACCGCGTGGGCCACCCTCACCGACGATGCCCGTACCTCTGAGACTCCCTACGTCGAACCCGGCCTGCTGCCCCGGCCCGGCGGCGAGTTCGCCGGAGCCGTGATGGCCGTACTCGAGGCCGATCTCGCAGGCCGCTACAACCTGACCGCGCTCGCCGCCTCCGTCAATGTCTCAACCCGCACGCTGCTGCGCCGGTTCCGGGCCGAGACCGGGCAGAGTCCGCTGGAGTACCTGCGCGCCGCTCGCGTCGAGCGGGCCCGGGTGCTGCTGGAGACCACCGACCGCCCAGTCGCCGCCATCGCAGCCGCCGTCGGTTACAGCGACGCCAGCACCTTCGCCGCGCTCTTCGCCGCACGGACCGGCAAACGTCCCCGCGACTACCGGGCGGCCTTCAAACGGGCGTGATGCCCGCGAGGACATCACGCCCGCCCCGGTTCACCCCCAGAAGAAGCCGGTGATTCCCGGATGAGTGCCGTTGAAGGTGGCCGCGCCGTTGGCCCCTTGGACCGCCCGGAAGCCCTGCCAGTTCCCGGAGGGGGTGAAGCGAATGTTGTGGTAGAGGGTCCCGTCGTTCGCAGCCGCGAGGACCTGCAGTGAGCCATCGGGCATTGTTCCGGCGGAGACCCAGTGCCCGGCGAATCCCATCGATCGCCAGCCTTGCCAGGTGCCGTTGGGGTACCGGATGTTGTGGTACAGGTTTCCGTCGTTCCCGATGGCCAGGAGTTGGGCGGAGCCGTCGCCCATTCCCGCGATCGCGAAAGCGGACCCGGAGAAGGTCGTGGCGTTGAACGCTCCGGGGAGGGCCTTCCAGCCCTGCCAGGTGCCGTTGCCGTACCGGATGTTGTGATAGGCGGCGTTGTCGTTGCCGTACGCGAGCACTTGCGACGAACCGTCCGGCATGCCGGTGATGGCGATTCCGGTGTTGGACCTGCCGACCTGGAAATGTGCGCCGCCGGCCGTGCCCGGCAGTTCGCTGAACCCCTGCCAGGAGCCGGACGTGTACCGGATGTTGTGGGTCACGTTCCCGCTTCCGTCCACCGCGAGCACCTGGGCCGAGCCGTCGGGCATCGCGGCGATCGCGCACTGGGAGCCGGTGAGGCCCAACGGGGCCCAGCCCTGCCAGGACGAGTCGGTGTGGCGGATGTTGTGATAGAGACCGTTGCCGTTGCCGATGGCGACCAGCTGCGACGATCCCCCCTTGGCACCCGCGATCGCGACGCCACCGGGTGCGGCGAAGGTCGCGCCGCCCTCGTACCCGGCGACGGCCCGCCAGCCTTGCCACGTGCCGGTGCCGTTCCGGATGTCGTGGTAGACGTTGCCGTCGTTGCCGACGGCGACCAGCTGGCTGGTCGTGGCGTAGGGCTTCGAGATCCCCCACTGGCCGAAGTCGGCGGTGATCACGTAGTTCCAGTCGCACTGCTTGTCGCCGATGTAGACGTACTCCGGAGAGGACTGTTGCCAGATATGGGTGTGCGGGTTGAGGGTGCCGTTGTGGCCGCCGGAGAAGCCCGTTGACTTGGATTGCCAGAACCAGGTGGCCTTTCCGTTGCCGACCAGGTGATCGATGCACCAGGTGCTGGAGTACACGCCGATCCGGCTGGGCGGCAGGACAGAGGCGACCCCGTCCAGGTAGGCGTCCACCGCGGAGAACTGGGAGGGTAATACGTCGAAGTCGAGACTGAAGTAGATGGGCCGGTCGCCGGGAAGACCACAGTCGTTGGCGGCGGCCAGCGCGGTCTGGGCGTTGGACTTACCGGCCGCCGATCCTCCGCTTGTGGGATTCTCGAGCCCCTCGTAGTTGGCGATGACCGCGACACCCTTGGCCGCACAGGCCGCGACCTTGGCTGCCGTCATGCTTCCAGGGCCGTTGGTGTAGTACGAGATGAAGGTGTATCCGGCCGCCGCGGCTGCGCCCGGGTCCGGGTCGGTGTTGGCGTCCAGGCCGGTGGGCCAACCTGCGGCGCGGGCCGGCCGGGCCGCGCCGAGATCGACCGCTGCGAGGGCCAGCGCTCCGGTGGCGGCCATGGCCGCGGAGCCGAGCAGCCGGCGACGGGTGAGACCGAAGGGTTCAGGGTTGCTTCTCATCTCCATGCCTTGCATGCCTTCCGTTCAGGCGTGCCAGGCCCGGTGAGCGGTTGCCAGGCCCGGCACACGGTCTGTGCTGGTCAGTAGGGGAAGCCGCCGATCGACATGGCGCCGCCCTGGAAGGTGGTCGCTCCCTCGTAGCCAGTCAGGGCCCGGAAGCCCTGCCAGTTCCCGGAGGGCGTGAAGCGGATGTTGTGGTAGACCGTGCCGTTCGGAGCCTCGGCGAGCACCTGTGCCGAACCATCGCTGATCGCGGCGATCGCGACCCGGGTGGCGGTGAGGCCCAACGGCCGCCAGCCCTGCCAGGTCCCGTCGGCCCCGCGGATGTTGTGGTAGACGCCGCCGTCGTTCCCGACGATCACGAACTGAGCCGAATCGCCGGCCGGCATCCCGGCCAAGGCGACCGAGCTCGCCGCGACACCGAGCGGCCGCCAGCCCTGCCAGGTCCCGTTGGCGTACCGGACGTTGTGGTAGGCGTTGCCGTCGTTCCCGACCGCGATCAACTGGGCCGAGCCGTCCGTCATCCCGGCGATCGCCGCCGACTTGGCCCGGAAGGTGGCGGCGCCCTCGTACCCGGCCAGGGCTCGGAAGCCCTGCCAGTTCCCGGAGGGCGCGAAGCGGATGTTGTGGTATAGGGTTCCGTCCGGTGCCATGGCCAGGACCTGCGCGGACCCGTTGGGCATGGCGGCGATGGAGACCTGTGCGGCTGCGAAACCAAGCGAGGCCCAGCCCTGCCAGGTCCCGTTGGCGTACCGGACGTTGTGGTAGGCGTTGCCGTCGTTCCCGACCGCGATCAACTGGGCCGAGCCGTCCGGCGTCCCGGCTATCGCGACCGACCTGGCGGCGAAGTGGGCCGCGCCCCCGTAGCCGGCGACAGGCTGGAAGCCACTCCACTTGCCGTTCCCATCCCGGACCTCGTGGTAGATCAGCCCGTCGTTGCCGACCGCGGCCACCTGCGAGCTCAGGTTCGTCTGGTTCGTCGCACCGACCGGGCTCACGTAGCCCAGGAACTTGTTATCCGGTGACGGACCCTCGATCTTCCGCTCGAGTTCGCTGGCGGTTCCGCTATACCGCGACACTTTGCCGCCCTGGTTGCCGCCGACCTCGGTGATGACACCATTCGCATCCACCGACTCCACCAGGCCCACGTGGGCGCCCTCCGTGGGGAAGGCGGGCGACCCGAAGATCATCGCGTCTCCAGGCTGCGGGGTGTAGCCGGTGGGGTCGTGCCAGGTTCGGTTGTTGTGCCCGTAGTCGGTGAAGGTGGTGACCGTCCAGCCGAGGGACGAAGTGTCGACATCGCCGTGTTGCCACGCCCAGACCGCGAACGCGGCACACCACTCCTCGCTACAGTCGATGCCGTCATATTCGGAAGAACAGCTCTTCCCGATTTGGCTGTCGGCGGCACTGACGATCTGGCTGCGGCTGACCGACGCCGACGCCGTACCGGCCCCGACGCCGACCAGCGCCGAACCCATCAGCAGACCGGCCGCCAGGAGCCGAACGGGCCAGGTGACCGACCGCCCTCTTCGTGTTCTCCGCGCAGGACTCAACACATCGCCCCCTTCGAGAGGTGAAGATCGAACTCTGGTGATCGTCATCTTCGGGAAGCAGGCCTGAAAGATCGAGGGGCTGGATCGCCATCGTCAACGGCGATCTCGCCATTTCGTGGAGCACCGGACCCCGGCGGCGTGGAAGCGCCGCAAGCGGGAGCAGGAAGCGCGTGGCGGTCAGCCGTCTCCGGCGGGCGGGCAGATCGGGCAGTGGTGACGGCTGGGCATCACCAGGTAGCGGGCGAGTTCTCCTTCGAACCCGTCGCTGAGGTCGGTGCAGGACCGGCGTACAGTTCCCGACGGCTCAGGCAGTCGCGATGCCGAGCAGTGTGGGGGCGGCGGCCAGCAGGAGCAGGACGGCAGGCACAGGGGCTCCCTTCAGGTCGCGGGCACGCAGGTGGGTGAGCACGGCGCCGGCGAAGTACAGGACGACACCCGCGCCCGCGGCGATGCCGAGAGGACGGTAGGCGATACCGATCAGCAGTCCCAGGGCGCCGGCGAGCTCCAGCGCGGCCAGGCGCGGGAACCAGCTTTCCGGCACGCCGACCTTGGTCAGACCCGCCGTGATCTTCTCGTCCTTGACGAGCTTGGCCCGGCCGGAGCCGATCAGGGCGATCGAAAGCAGGATTGCGGTGAGTACGTAAGCGACGGACATGACTCTCCAAGAGGGGGCCGCCCGTGGCCGGGAGCGGCCACGGGCGATCGGGGGTCAAGTGGTGATGGCGAACGTGGTGCTCAGGCGGGAGACGAACTCGGTTTCGACGCCGCCCGGATGTTGGTCAGGGGAGTTGGCTGGACGCCTGCTGCCAGGAGGCGCGCAGAGCTGCGACGGCGACGGCGAGCTCGGCCTCGTCGCGGGGGGCGTACAGCATCACGATCGTGTCCGGCCACTGCGGCCGCAGGCTGATCGGATGGGCCTCGACCCAGCCGGCCTCGGTCAGGGGGTCGATAAGGGGAGCGGGCAATGTGAGGTGCATGAATCCGGCCCGGTGGATGTGTCCGAACTCGTCGCGGCTGGGATGCAGGAACGCCTGCCACGGACCGCGGGGTTCGTGCAGCCGCAGGGCGAGGGACGAGGGCTCCGACACCTGGCTGGGGCCGGTGAAGACTCCCGGTAGTGACTCTGCCTCCTTGATCAGGGCAGCCCGGATCTCCGGCGGGGAGAACTGGTCCATCTGGTCATGCGGGATCTCCAGGCCGGTGGTGGTCGGCCGGGGGCCGACTCGGCGTGGCGGAGTGTTGATGTTCATATGGAACCGCACTTTCTGTGCGCTGGTTACTTCTTGTTCGCTCCCAGAGTCTGGTCGACAACGGCCGGATGACGGAAGAAGGCACTTTGTCCGTCGTACCGAACACAGATGTGCGTGCGGCGATCGGCGTGAGCGCCTCGACCTGGCAGCTCCGCGACGTCCTCGACCGGGTGGGCGACAAGTGGAGCGTGCTGGTGACATCGGTGTCTCATCGTTCTCCGCCACCCCTGAGCGAATGAAGACGCTCAATATGGTCACCTACTTCTCCGCCGGCACTCGGTGGGCACAGCGACCAGGATCCACGGTCGACTTGGACAACGCCCGCGGCAAGAAGATCGCCGTGCAGGTCGGCACGGTCTCACTGGACGACGCCACCGCCCGCTCCAAGAAGTGCGTCGACTCCGGCAAGCCCGCCCTCGCCATCGACCAGTACCAGGCGCAGAGCGACGCTACCGACGAGGCGATCAGGGACGGAGTGCTCACCCCCGGCACCAAACTCCCGCCCGTCCGGCAGGTGGCCGACGGCCTGGGCCTGTCCCCGACGACGGTCAACGCCGCCTGGCAACTGCTCGCCCGTTCAGGCGTCCTGCACGCCGACGGCCGGCGCGGCACCACCGTCGCCGAGCCTCGTCCTACCGGTCCGCGCCGCTACTGGCAGGCGGGCGGGCGAGTGGCCGACCTCGGGCTCGACCTGGCTTCGAGCGAGCCGGACCCGGCCTTGCTGCCGGATCTCGGCCCGGCGCTGAGCCGGGTGCACACCACGCCTCCAGGCGCGTACCTTGACGACTCGGTGCTGCCCGCGCTCGAGGAGTTGCTCCGCGAACGGTGGCCGTACCCCGTCGAACAGTTGACCGTCGTCGACGGCGCGATGGACGCCATGGACCTTCTGGCGACCTCGCTGCTGAGAATCGGCGACCGCGTGGTGGTGGAGGATCCCGCCTTTCCCCACCTGATAGATCTGCTGGACGCGCTGGGCACACAGATCATCGGCGTTCCCCTGGACGGCGAAGGACCCCGGCCCGACCGGCTGCGCGACGTCCTCGAGAGCAGCAGGCCCGCCGCGGTCTTCCTGCAACCCCGCGCCCACAACCCGGCCGGCATCTCATGGACCCCACAGCGAGCCGCCGAACTCGCGTCGGTGCTCGCCGAGTTCCCCGGCTCGGTCGTGATCGAGGACGACGCGGGCGGCGACGTCGCCGCGGCGCCGCCGATCTGCCACGCAGAGCTGGCCCACCACCTCGCGATCGCCGCCCGCGCCGGCAGACGCTCCCGGCCCCGCTAGCACGGACGGAGAACCCTGAGAGGGCATCTGATGGCTGTCTCTCATGGGCTGGCTGCATTTCAGTCCCAACCGTTCGTACTCGTGCAGGGCGTGCCGCAGGTGGCGTTCGTTCCATACGAGGCAGCGGTCGAGAAGCTCGTGACGGCACGACTGCACCCACCGCTCCATGATCGAGTTCATCGAGGCCAGTAGGGCATCAGCTTGCGAAGCGCAGGAAGTCGGCCCAGATGGTGGACGCCCGTTCTGGCGCCGGAGCCGCGGTCGGCGCATCCTCGTGGGGCAGCGAGGTCAGGAGGGCGGCGAGGAAGGGCCGGTCCTCGCGCGCGAATCTCGCGCTGGTGTCAGGCCGTGACCGGTTGGACGGCTGGGCCGCATAATGGCGAGCTCGTTCTGTTGACATCCCGCGTCCCACAGGGCAAAGATACGGTCGTCCGTACAACTTAGAACGGAAGCCATGACTGACTGGGAACGCCGGCTGGCCCTCGACCCATCGGCCGTCCTGCCGCTCTATTACCAGTTGCGCGAGCGCCTGCGGGCGGTCATCCGCGACTGCGAGCCCGACACCCTGATCCCCGCCGAGAAGGACCTCATGGCCTACGCGGGCGTGAGCAGGGCGACCGCGCGCCGGGCGATCGGCGACCTGGTCCAAGAAGGGCTGCTGGTGGCCAGGCAGGGCAGCGGCACCTACACCGCGCCGCTGGCCGTCGCGCCTGAGCTGGGCGCGCGCCCGGCCGGCTTCACCGAGACGATGGCCAGGCTCGGCCGCAAGCCGACCACGCAGGTGCTCCTGGCCCGCCTGCAGCCGGCGGGCGCCGACGTCGCCGTCGCGCTCGGCCTGCGGGAGGGGCAGGACGTCGTCTTCGTCGAGCGGCTGCGGCTGCTGGAAGGCGAGCCCTGCATGGTCGAGAGCGCCCACCTGCCCGCCGAGCTGGTGCCCGGAATCCTCGACGAGGACCTGACCGGCTCCCTCTACGACCTGCTCCGGATGAAGTACGGCCTGGCCCCCGCGAACGGCAGGGAGACGATCGGCGCCGTCAACGCCGACTACCGGCTCGCCGGGCTGCTGCGCGTGCCCATGGCGGCGGCCCTGCTCGCCACCGCCCGCAGCACCAGCACCGAGAGCGGGGCCGCGCTCGAATACACCATCCGCCACGCCCGTGGCGACTTCGCCGTGTTCTCCGTAGAGCTCAACGACGCCAAGAACGCCCTGATGGGCCAGTAACCCCCCAACGCCACCTCCCCGTGCGGCGCCGCCGTACCGGTGGCGGAGCACTGCCTTCCGGAGGTTGAGCATGACCATCACCCGGCGCGACCTGCTCAGAACCGCCGCGCTGACCACGGCGTCCGGCCTGCTCGCCGCCTGCGGTTCCGGGGCGGGCCAGGAGGCCGCCGTGCCCGCCGACGGGGTGCCGCGGGGGAAGATCTCCGTCTGGCTGCACCAGACCAAGGCGTACGACGCGGTCTTCACCCCCCTGCTGCACAGCTACATGCAGGAGTTCGGCGGCGTCGACATCACGCCGCTGTACGTGCCCGTCGACAAGTTGGACGCCAAGCTGCTGACCGCCTTCGCCGGGAACGTCCCGCCCGACCTGTTCAAGATCGGTGGCTGGACGATCCCAGGCCACGCGCGCAAGGGCAGGCTCGCGCCGATCATCCCCAAGGCTATGGGCGTGGCCGACCAGAAGGCCCTGGTTCAGGGCTACGACGAGCACGCGATCAACTCGCTGTCCTACGACGGCAGGCTGTACGGCGTCCCCATCGACTACACGATCTGCTTCCTCTACTACCGCCGTGACAGGTTCGCCGAGGCCGGGCTCGACCCCGACAAGCCGCCCACCACGTGGGAGGAGGTCGCCGAGTACAGCAAGCGGCTCACCTCGGCCGACGGCAAGAAGGTGGGCCTGCAGTGGATCCTGGGCAACCCGCAGTGGACCCTGATGCAGTTGCTCGCGCTGGTCAAGGGCAAGGGCGGCGGGATTCTCAGCGCCGACGCCGCCAAGGCGACGCTGGCCACGGATGCCGGCGTCGAGGCGCTGCGTTACTACGGGAGCCTGGGGAACGCGAAGCTGTCGAATCCGCTGTCGGGCTTCGGGCTGTTCGCCACCGGAGAGTCGGCCATGGTGGTCTCTGGACTGTTCGCGATGGACCTGTTCCCCACACTGAACAAGAAGCTCACCTTCGGCCAGGTCTTCGACATCGCCCCGCTGCCGCGCTGGGACGCGGGCCCGCCCGTCGCCCCCGCCTACACCTGGGGCTGGGCGGTGGCCGCGCAGTCGAAGCTGCAGTACACCGCCTGGCACTTCGTCGACTACCTCCAGCGCGAGGACGTCGCGGCCAGGCAGCTCAAGGACGCGAGCCTGCTCACCCCGGTCAAGGGGTGGGAGAAGCTGCCAGGAGCCGACCAGAAGGCGCTGGACATCATGGCGGCCTCCGCGCCGCACGCCGACTTCGGCCCGCAGACGCCGGTGTGGAACGAGATGGCCAAGGCGCTGACCGACGCCGCCGACTCGGTCGCCTTCGGCAAGCGGACGCCCGAGCAGGCGGCGGCCGACTTCGACCAGGCGATGCGGATCGCGCTGTGACCCTCTCCTCACAGACCCTCTCCCCACGGCTCGCGCCGCCGGTCGCCCAGGTCTCAGGAAGGGGGCAGCGGTGGGCGGAGGCCCGCACGGGCGGCCTGCTCGCGCTGCCCGCGGCGGTCTACTTCCTGGTCTTCTGGGTGGTGCCGTTCTGCTCGGCCGTCTACCTCAGCTTCACCGGCTACGACCTCGCGGGACCGCCCACGTGGACCGGCCTCGACAACTACCGCAGGATGCTGGACGACCCCGCCTTCTGGAACTCGGCCAAGGTCACCGCCGTGTACACGGTCGGCTCCGTCGTCCCGTCGATCGTGCTCGGCCTGGCCATCGCGCTGCCCCTGAGCAAGCCGGGCAGGCTCAACGGCGTCCTGCGCGCACTGGTCATGATCCCGGCGGCGATGCCGCTGGTGGCGACCTCCATGGTGTGGTCGGTCATCTTCGCGGACCGGGGCCTGGCGAACGCGCTGATCGGGCTCGTCGGGATCGGGCCGCAGCCGTGGCTGACCGACGACGGGCTCGCGCTCTGGGCCCTGGTGATCATGACGACGTGGAAGCACCTCGGGCTGTTCGTGGTCATCCTGACCGCGGGGCTGCAGGGGCTGCCGCGGAGCGTGTTCGAGGCGGCCGCCCTCGACGGCGCCGGCCCGGTGCGCATCTTCTCCCACATCACCCTCCCGCTGCTGCGCCGCACCCTGCTGTTCGTGCTGGTCATCGCGGTCGTCGGAGCGATGCAGTCGTTCGTGCCCGCCTTCCTGCTCACCAAGGGCGGCCCGGCGGGCGCGACCGAGGTGCTGCCGCTCTACCTGTGGGCTACCGGCTTCGGATTCGAGCGCATGGGGTACGCGTCGGCGATCGCCATGGTCCTGCTCGTGGCCATGCTGGCGCTCTCGCTCGTGCAGTTCGGCGTACTCAGAGGAGGCGATGACGGGTGAAGGCGCTACGCGGCACGCTGCTGACCCTGGTCGTGGCGGTCATGCTGCTGCCGGTGTACGCGATGCTGGCGGTCTCGTCCGCGTCCGACGCCACCGACCTCGGCGGGCTCTCCTTCGACATCGCCCAGCTCGGCGAGCACGTCTCGCGGCTGTTCGGCAACGGCGGCTTCCCCCTCTACCTGCGCAACAGCGTGATCCTCTCGCTCGGCGTCGCCGTCCTGGAGGTGGTCTTCTCCGCGGCGGCCGGATACGCGCTCGCGCAGCTCAGGTTCCCCGGCAGGAGCGTGCTGTTCGCGGTCGTCGTCGGGACGCTGTCGCTGTCGCCGATCGTGGTGCTCGTGCCGATGTACGTCATCGTCAGGGAGCTGGGCTGGATCAACTCCTTCCAGGGCATGATCGTGCCGTTCATGGTCAGCGCGTTCGGGGTGTTCCTGGTCCGCCAGTTCGCCCTGTCGGTGCCGCGCGAGCTGCTGCTCTCCGCACGCGTGGACGGCGCCGGCGAGCTGCGGATCTTCCTCCGCATCGGAGTGCCGCTGCTGCGTCCGGCGCTGCTCACGCTCTTCCTGCTGCAGTTCCTCGCGCAGTGGGACAACCTGATCTGGCCGCTCGTCGTGGCCAACGATCCCGGCCTGTGGCCGCTGCCGGTGGGCCTGTCGCAGCTCCAGACCGAATACGACTTCAGCATCGGCCTGGTCAGCACGGCGGCCCTGATCACAGCCGTGCCGCCGCTGGCGCTGATGTTCGTCCTCCAGCGCTACTACGTCGCTGGGCTGACTCTCGGAGGAGTGAAGTGAGATGAGCGCGTTCGGCCAGTGGACCACCGCGCACGGGCTGCCCGCCTTCGCGTACACGATGGACCAGGAACGGGACCCGCGGGCGGAGTGGGACCCCGTCCTGGACCCACCCACCCGCCGTCACGTCGTCCACCTGGGGAATCGGCGGATCACGCTGGTGGCCGACAACTACGGCCGCACCGACCTGTTCGACGAGCACACCGGGCTGCTGTGGCTCACCCGCGGCGCGGGCGTCACCCAGGTGGGCGGGCTTTCGACGGATGTCTCGGGCTCTGAGCGGGTGTTCGGGCCGACGTTCGCGACCACCCGGGTGGCCGACGACCGGCTGGCCCTGGAACGCACGGTGCTCTGCCCCGAGGGCGAGCAGCCGTGGGTGCTGATCCGGCTGCGCGTGCGCAACCTGCTCGGCGAGCCGGTACGGCTGACGCTGACCGAGGCGTGGACGGCCAGGCCCGCGCGGATCAGGCTCATCACCGGGGCGGAGCCCAGCGAGGACCCCGGCCTGGAGCTGGAGCTCCTGGGCGGCCCCAGGACCACGACCGGGCGGCTCGCCGTCCCCCTGGAGCTGGAAGCGCACGGCGAGCGGCTGATCGAGCTGAGGTACGGCCTGCTCGACGACGGCCCTGCCCCACCAGACGACGACGCGACGGCCTCGTCCGAGGGGGGCACTGCCGCGCGAGGGCGGGACGCCGGGCCGTCGTTCGAGGAGAGCCTGGCCGCGCTGCGGGATCGGCTGCCTCGGGCCTGCGCCCCCCAGGCGCCCGAGGCGGAGCGGGAGATCCCGTGGCACGCGGCCCTGTTGACCGGCGCGGCCTGCGCCGACGGCGTGCTCGGCGGCCACACCCTGGACCAGGGGTCCTGCTACTCCTTCAGGCACGGGTTCAACGGCGCAGCACGCGACCCGCTGCAACACGCGCTGCCGCTCGTTTACATCGAGCCGGACCTGGCGCTGTCCGTGCTGCGCAACACCTGCGCGTGGGGCAGCCCGGACGGCGACCTGCCGTACGCGCTCGGACCGGACAAGCAGCCATGGACCGACGTGTTCCGGCCGTCGGACCAGAACCTGTGGGCGCTCTGGCTGGCGGCCGAGTACCTGTCCGCGACCGGCGACAGGGCGGCCTTCGACGCGGCCGTGCCGTACCACCCGGTCCACCAGGCGGCGCCGGTGCCGCTGGGAGAGCACCTGCGCAGGCAGTTCAGGTTCTTCGTCGACGAGGTGGGACGCGGCGAGCACGGCCACGTCCGGATACTGAACGCCGACTGGAACGACATGGCCATCAACGAGAGCGGAGTGGACCATGAGGTGATGATCGCGCAGGGTGAGTCGGTGCTGAACTCGGCCATGGCCGCCTGGGTGCTGCCCCGGTACGCGGTGCTGGCCGAGCGGCTCGGCGACCACGCGACCGCGGCCGAGGCCCGCGCTCTCGGCGAGGAACTGCGCGGCTTGGTGGCAGGGGAGTGGAACGGCCGGTGGTTCCGGCGCGCGTACGGTCCCGGAGCGGTCGTCGGCGACTCCGACCTGTGGCTGGAGGTCCAGCCATGGGCCATCCTGTGCGGCGCGGCCCCGCCAGAGCGGGCGGTCGAGCTGCTGCGCACCATCGAGCGGACGGCCGCCGCCGGCTCGCCGCTGGGCGCCCGCCTGCGCTGGCCCGCCGGGGGCGGCCACGATCCCAACGGCGCCGGCACCATCTGGTACGCGATCAACATGACACTGATCTGGGCCGCCGCCGAGCACGTCCCCGAGCTGGGCTGGCGATGGTGGCGGCAGATGACCCTGGCCGCGCACGCCGCCGCCTACCCGGACGTCTGGGAGGGCACCCTGTCAGGGCCGGACGCCTACCTGGCGCCCGAGACCGACCGTCCTGGCCGCACCTGGGACCTGGCCGACGTCGGCGTCGCCATGCAGGCGTACCCGGTGGCCAACCTGCACAGCCACTCCCAGCCGCTGCTGGCCTACCTGCGGCTGCTCGGCGTCGAGCCGTTCCGCACGGCGCCCGAAGCGGGCGGCGGCGCCCGGTTCGCCTCGCGCGTCCTGAAGGTAGGGCCGTGACGCTGCTCGGGGTCGACGTCGGCGGCACGTACATCAAATGGGCGCTGCTCGACGGGGACGCGGTGGCCGGCTCGGGCGTCGTCAGCACGCCGCCGGGCCCCGACGAGACGGTGGCCCTCGTGGCCTCGCTGGCGGTCCGGGGCGTCGAGAGCGTCGGCATCGGGCTGCCCGGCCACGTGGACAGGGAGACCGGCACCGCGCTGTTCGTGCCGAACCCGCCGGGAGACTGGGACGGGTACCCGGTCGGCCCGCGGCTGAGCGCGCTCACCGGTACTCCGGTGGCCGTGGTCAACGACGCCCGGGCGTTCGCACTGGCCGAGCTGCTTCTCGGCGCCGCCCGAGGGTTGCCCGACGTGCTGTTCACCGTGCTCGGCACCGGGGTGGGCGGGGCGGTGGCCGCGCGCGGTGCGATCCTCGTCGGCCCCCGCGACAACCTCGGCGAGATCGGGCACGTCACGGTCGACCCGTGGGGGGCGCCGTGCTGCTGCGGCGGCAGGGGATGCGTCGAGACGTTCGCCGGCGGGCCCGCGATCGTGCGGGCCTTCGGCTCGGGCCCGCCCGAGGCGGTCGCCGCGGCCGCCAGGGCGGGCGACGGGCGCGCGATCGAGGTGCTGGCCAGGGCCGGCTGGGCGCTCGGCGTCGCGCTGGGCGACGCGGCGTCGCTGCTCGGAGCCGGCGCGGTGGTCGTGGGCGGCGGCGTGGCCGGCGCGCTCGACCTCATGAGCTCCGCCCTGCACGCGGAGCTGGAGCGGAGGCGTCCGCTCATCGGTGACATCGCGGTGCTGCCCGCCATCCTCGGCCCGATGGCCGGGGCGATCGGCGCCGCCCTCTATGGAAGGAGATCCAGTTGAAATGGATAAGGCAGGCGATGGAACTGCTCGGCGAGATCGAGCGGACACAGGAGGACGCCCTGGCGGCGGCGGCCCTGATCGCGTCCTCCGCCATCGGCGGCGGGGGTGTGGTGCACACGTTCGGCACCGGGCACTCGCGGATGGGCGTGGAGGAGATGTTCCCCCGCTACGGCTCCTATCCGGGCTTCCACCCCATCGTCGATCTGTCGACGACGTTCTACACCCAGGTGGCAGGGTCGAACGGGATGCGGCAGGCGATGTTCATCGAGCGGGTCGAGGGGCTCGCCGACGCCATCCTGGCCAACTTCGAGCTGCGGCCGAGCGATGCGGCGATCGTGTTCAGCGTCAGCGGGCTCAACGCGGTGCCGATCGAGATGGCCATGGGGCTGCGCAAGGCGGGGCTGCCCGTGGTGGCGGTGACGTCGATGCGGGAGACCATGGCGGCCGAGCCCGGCCATCCCAGCGGGACGCGGCTCGCCGACCACGCCGACGTGGTGATCGACCTGCGGACCCCGGTGGGCGACGCGCTCTGCTCCGTTGACGGCCTGGCCGAGCCCGTCGGTCCCGGCAGCACGCTGGCCGCCGTCTCCGTGGTCAACGAGATCAAGGTGCGGACGGCGGAACTGCTCGTGGCGGGCGGATGGGTGCCGCCGGTCATCTCCAGCGCCAAGCTCGTCGGCGGCCCGCGCTCGGAGGAGCTGTTCGAGGCCGCCTACCTGGAACACGCCCGCCGCGCCGCCGCGGTGCTCAGGAAGCCATGAGCGAGCGCTCGACGTCCACCGCGAGAGATGCCGCGGCGGGTGCCGTGTTGGTGGCCGGGGCAGCGGGCGGCATCGGGCGCGCGTGCGTCGAGGCCGTCGAGGCCTCCGGCGCCGCCGCCTTCGGCGTGGATCTCGCCGACGGGATCGACATCACCGCCCCCGGCGGGGTGGAGCAGGCGCTGGCCAAGGCTACGGCCGCGCACGGGCGGATCTCCGGGGTCGTGCACGCGGTCGGCATGTCCGGCAGGTCGCTCGGCGACGGCGGCGTGACCGAGTGCACCGACCTGGCATGGAGCGAGGTGCACAGGGTCAACCACGAGTCGGTGTTCCGGCTGCTGCGCGCGGCCATCCCGGCGATGCCGCGGGGCGGGTCGATCGTGGTGATCGGCTCCGCGCTGGGCTCCTCGATCGACGACGACTTCCGCACCGTGGCCTACGCCTCCGCCAAAGGCGCGCTGATCCCGCTGATCAGGAGCGCGGCTCGGGAGGCCGCGCCGCACGGGGTGCGGGTCAACCTGATCTCCGCCGGGCTGGTGACCACGCCGATGAGCCGCCGCGCCCGGACGTCCGAGGCCATCCAGGCCAGGTTGCCCTCGCTGATGCCGCTCGGCGCCCGGCCGTGCCTGCCGGAGGAGGTCGCCCAGGTCGTGCTCTGGCTGCTCTCGCCGTCGTCCGGACGGACCACGGGCGCGGTCATCCCCGTCGACGGAGGGTGGCACCTGCGGTGAACGTGCTGTGGGAAGGCGACGTGATCGTCGCGGGCGGAGGCAGCGCCGGGTGCGCGGCGGCCGTGGCCGCGGCACGTGCCGGGGCGTCGGTCCTGCTGGTGGAGTCGGCGGGGTTCCTCGGCGGCACGGGCACCGCCGTGCTCGACACCTTCTACGGCTTCTACGCGCCCGGCCCCGCACAGCGGCGGGTCGTCGGCGGCATCGGCTGGGAGGTGTGCGAGAGGCTGTTCGAGGCCGGGGCCGCCTTCGAACGGCCCAACACCTACGGCGCGGGAACCGGGGTCACCTACGAGCCCGAAGAGCTGAAGCTCGTCTGGGACGCGCTCACCTCGGACGACGCCGTGCTCCTGCACGCCAGGGTCTGCGACTTCGTGCCCGGCACCGGTGTCGTCGTGGAGACCGTGGCGGGCCGGTTCCTGGCCGGGGCGCGGGTGGTGGTGGACGCCACGGGAGACGCCGAGGTGGCCTGGCGGGCGGGGGCGGCGCTCGAACGTCCGGGCATGCGGCTCCAGCCGATGACCGCCACGTTCCGGCTCGGCGGGGTGGACCCGTCGGCCACCAGCACGGCGGAGCTGCACGCGCTGATGGCCGAGGCGGATCTGCCGAGGCGCGAGGGGTCCGTGCACAGGACCGTGCACGACGGGATCGTGCACACCAACCTCACCCGCGTGACCGGCCTCGATCCGACCGACCCGTTCGAGCTGGCGAGGGCCGAGCGGGAGGGGCGGCGGCAGGTCCGCGAGTACGTCCGCTTCCTGCGCGAGAAGGTGCCGGGATACGGCTCGGCCGTGCTGCTCGGCACGTCGGTGCGCATCGGGGTGCGGGAGTCCAGGCGGCTGGTCGGACGGTACGTCCTGACCGCCGACGACGTGCTGGCCGGGAGGGACTTTCCCGACACGATCGCCCGGTGCGGCGCGCCCATCGAGGACCACGACGCGGGGGCGGGCACTCGGTGGGAGTACGTCCGCGACTACGGCACCTACGGCATCCCCTATCGCTGCCTGCTCCCCGTCGAGGTCGGCGGGCTGATCGTGGCGGGGCGATGCCTGTCGGCCACGCACGACGCGCACGCCTCCGCCCGGTCCATGGGGCAGTGCATGGCGATGGGGCAGGCAGCCGGGACGGCCGCGGCGCTGGCCGCGCGGGCAGGCGTGGAGCCCGCGGCGGTGGACGCGGACGCGCTACGCGACCGGCTACGGGCGGAAGGAGCGCTGCTGTGACGGTTCGGACGGTGCCAGGGGACGCGGAAGGGATGCTGCTGTGACGGTTCGGACCGTGCTGGGGGATGTCGAGTCCATAGGTGTCACCTATGCGCACGAGCACCTGTTCATGACCGGCGGCTGGCCTGTGCGCAACGAGCCGGACTACCGGCTGGACTCCCTAGACGCGGCCGTCGCGGAGGTCTCGGCCGCCCAACGGCTGGGGCTGTCGGCGGTGGTCGAGATGACGCCGCTCGGGTTCGGCCGCAGCCCGTCGCTGATGAGGGCCCTGTCCGAGCGCACCGGGCTGCACGTGATCGCGGTGACCGGCTTACACAAGAGCGGCTACTACGGCGACGACCACTGGCTGCACCACTACCCGGTCGACGAGATCGCGGAGCTGCTGGTGTCGGAGATCGAGTCAGGCATGGACGAGTACGGGCTGGTCGGGCCGCTCGTGCGGCGGTCGCAGGCCCGTGCGGGCGCCATCAAGCTGGCCACCGGGTACCACGCGTTCGGCCGGGGGGTCGGCCGGCTGGTCGGCGCGGTGGCCGCCGCCGCCCTGCGGTCGGGCGTCCCGATCGTCACGCACTGCGACAAGGGGACGATGGGCCATGAGCTGCTGGACGCCCTGTTGGGCGAGGGTGTGGCGGCCGACAGGGTGGTGCTCGGGCACATCGACCACAACCCCGATGCCGGATATCTCATCTCCTTGGCCGACAGGGGCGCTTACCTGGCCTTTGACCGGCCCGGACGGATCAAGTACGGCCCCGACAGCGAGATCGTCACGCTCGTCGGGGCGCTCGCCGACCGCGGTCTCGGGCATCGCCTGCTGTTCGGGATGGATCTGGCGCGCCGCTCCTACTGGCCGAGCCTGGGCGGCGGCCCCGGCCTGCCGTACCTCCTGGAAAGGTTCGTGCCGCGGCTGCAGGCCGCGGGCCTGGGCGACGTGGCCGAGGCCGCGCTGACCGCCAACGCGCACACCGCCTTCGCACTACGCCCCAAAACCACCCTCGCCGACCACCGCCCCAGCGCCGACTAGCCGACGACATCCCCGGCCCGGCCGCGCTGATCGGCCGCCGGGCCGGTTCTTCTCTGCCTGGGTCTGCCGGCTCGCGTTGGTGTTGAGCTCCGGCGAGGAGCCGGCGAAGGCGGTGCGCGCGTAGGCGTCGTCCTGGAGCCGGTACATCAGCCAGGCCGTCAGTTAACCGAGGAACCCGCCGCCCGTGCCCTGGACGGTGTTGTGGCCTGCGCCCTTGAGCAGCGCCTTGGCCGCCGCGCCCGGCACCTTGTCGTAGTAGCCCTGGATCGCCGAGTTGGGGGAGATGACGACGAAGCCCCAGGAGGCGAGCTGGTTGAGCACGCCGGAGTACTGCGTGGGCACGGCGTTGGTGCCGTTCCCACAGGTGATGATCGGATGCTGCTTCATACTCCACAAGTTGTACGGATGACCGAAACTGTCGCTTCACAGATCACCGTTGTCAACGGTTGGAATCTGCGATCGGATCCTGGACGGTGCCGCCTGGGCCAGAGCAAACCGAACACCAAACGTGAAGATCAAAAATTACGGCCGGAGTAGCCGGGAACGGCGATGAGTTTCGCGATGGTCGCCAGTCTGTATCGCCGACTCCCGAACAACCCCGTATCGCCATCGACGCGAGCCGCTCGTGTCGTCCATCCCAGGAAGGAAACAGGGCATGGCCTCACTGGTTCTGAAGATGTCGGTCTCGCTCGACGGTTACGTCGCACCACTCGACGGGAGCGGCGCCTGGATCGCCGCGGGAGACTCCGATGACGCTCTCAGTTGGAATGTCGAGACCGTGAGCAACGCCAGCGTGCATCTCATGGGAGCCACCACGTACGCGGTGCTGGCCGCCTACTATCCCAACGACTCCGGGCCGTTCGCCAAGCCGATGAACGACATCCCGAAGGTCGTGTTCTCGAACTCGCTCACCTCCGCCGACTGGGACGAGACGACGATCGCGGCCGGAGACCTGGCCGAATCCATCTCGCGGCTCAAGCAGGAGCGCTCCGACGGCTACCTGCTCGCCCACGGCGGGGCACGGTTCGCCCGGTCGCTGGTCGAGACCGGCTTGATCGACGAATACCGCCTTCTCGTCCACCCGGCCGTCCTCGGCGCGGGCGAGCGGATCTTCCCGGCGCCGCTGACCCTCGAGCCGAAAAGCACGACCGTCTTCAGCGGAGGAGCCGTCGCCCACGTCTTCGCGGCGCAGCCGTGATCGAGCCCGATCGGTGACCGCGGCCCACCCATTACCCGAAGAAACGGGCCCTGACCAGCCGAAAGGCGATCAGGGTCCGGTTCTGCTTGTCTGGCCGGTGGCGACTCCCCGCGGCGGACTGAACCCGTCGCCGGTTCTCCGTCCGACCGTCAAACTGACCCAGATCACGAAGTGCGGCCGCCAGCCGTACTCCGCACGTCACTAGTGCTCCCCAAGCTTTCCCCCCACCGGGGACTGTACAAAGAACGGCTCTGTCGCAGTTCACTGGACAGACCCCCGCACTTTCGGCTGGGTCCTTCTGGGAGAAGGCCGGAGAACGAAGGCGGCAATCACTCTGGTGGTAGGGACGAGGCGGCACGCGCGGAAGACGCGCCCAGCCGCTGGACGGCCGCCCTTCTGGGGGCGGGAAGAAGATGCGGACGTGCGGCGAAGGATGGATGAAAGCAATGATCACCATCCGGAAGGCGCACTTATGACGGAGACGGGCACATGACCGCCGACGTGGGCGAGCAGGTGACCGACGCCGACCTCGTCGCCGGCTACCGGCAGAACCCCGAGCTGTTCACCGCCGTGCATGACCGGTATTTCCGCGACATCTACCGGTACGTGGCGAGCCGCCTTGACACCCAGGTGGCCGAGGACATCACAGCGGAGACGTTCCTGCTGGCGTTCAACCGGCGTGACCGGTTCAACCCGGAGAAAGGGGGATTACGGCCCTGGCTGTTCGGCTTCGCCACGAACCTGGTGGCCAGGCACCGCCGCAAGGAGGCCCGCCACTACAAGGCGCTGGCACGGCTGGATCCCGAGCCGGTCGTGGAAGGACACGAGAACCGGGTCGTCACCTCCGTGACCGTCCAGCGCATGCAGCCGCACCTGGCCATGGCGCTCGCCTCGCTGAACGGCGGCGAGCGTGACGTGCTGCTGCTCCTGGCGCTGAGCCAGCTCAGTTACGACGAGATCGCCCAGGCGCTCGGCATTTCCATCGGCACAGTGGGCTCGCGGCTGAGCCGAGCCCGCGCCAAGATCCAACCCCTCATTGACAGCCCCCTCATCGACAAGGAGACGACCCATGAATGACCTGGAAGAGGTCGCCACTCTGCTGGCCAAGCCGGAGCCGTCCGCTGAGGCGGCCGCGCGCAGCAGGCACCGCCTCCAGCAAAGGACACGGGCGGGCCGGGCGCGCAGGCGCGTCGGCTGGTTCGTGCCGGGAGCCGCCTTGGTCGCCGCCGGGGCCGCCGCGGCGGTCGTGTTCGCCACGGGGGCGCACACGAACGGCGGCGCACCGGTCACGGGCAAGGAGGTCCTGCTCATGGCAGCCGTCAGCGCAGAACGTACGCCCCAAGGTTCCGGGACGTACTGGCACGTCACACGCCAGTGGTCCAAGGCGGACATTCCGCCGATGGAGAGCTGGACCAGGCGCGACGGCAAGCGCTGGACCAAGGGCGAGCCAGGGAATCCCCCCGACGTCGTCGTACCGGCCTGGAACACGCTCCACCTCAAGGGCGCCAACGTGAGCTTCGAGGACCTCGAAGGGCTACCGACGGACCCGGAGGCGCTGAAGGCGTGGATCGCCGAGCGCAAGGGCAACGAGAACGACATGTCCGCATCCGAAATCCGAGGCAACCCCACCCTCACCTTGCTCACGCTGATCACCGAGCTGCCGGCGCCCGCGGAGGTCCGCTCCGCGGCGTTCCGGGCGCTCGCCGCGACGCCGGGAGTCGAGAATGCGGGCGCGGTCGAAGGCGGCCAGCAATTGCGCTTCCCTGATCCTGACGGCGGTAAAAAGGGCATCGAGCTGGTCGTCGATCCCGAGAAGGCCCGGGTGACCCGCGCCAACCTCGTCCTCGCCGGCGACGGCGGCGTGGCGTGGAGCGACAAGTTCATCTCCGTGTCCACCGAGTGGACGGACCAGCTTCCTTCGGTGAAGAAGAGCTAGCTGTAGCGTCCATGAGCGTTGTCAACAGGAGGGCTTGATCAAGAGAGAAGCCTCCGGCGTGGTGGTGGTGTCGAATCAGCACCGCGCGGAGGCTTCGCATCCCACCGTAACGCCCGGTTGACTGTTACGGCCAAGCAGGTCTGCACGACCGGCCCAGCCGCCCGCACCGCGCCCGCACCGCGCCCGCCACCGCCCGCACCCGGATCGGCCCGGCGGAGTGGTGCTGGCGTTGCATCACCTGGTGGTCTCTGGTGCCGAACCGCTGGCCCAACGCCTCGGAGTCAGGCCATCAGGCCTTGCCGTTGGCGGTGCACCAGTCAGCCCACGTGGTCGCGCCCTTGCCCAGCTGCTTGTTGTAGAAGGAGGACCAGGAGTTCTCGCTCGGAGCGGGCGCGGTGGGTGCGGCCGTGAAGAGCGGGTAGGCGGCCTCGACCTCCGCACGCAGCCACGGCTCGAGGTCGCGGTAGGACTGGAGCGACCAGCTGCGGGCGTGGTAGGTGAGCTGCCCGCGGACATCGGTCTCCGGCAGGCACATGAACGGTGCCCACGGGCTCGTCCTGGCCCAGCTGATCTTGGTCTTCATCGCACCCCTGGGTACGGTGCCCGCAATCGTGCGGGCCGCGACCTCGCGGTCGTCGACGTAGAAGTCGAACATCTCCTGGGCCGCATAGACGCCGTTCACCAGCCCGAACGGGTCGCCCAACGCGAGCTTGAGGTCCGTGCGAACCGGGATGTCGCTGGTCCACTCGGTCTCGTCGTACATCTCCCGCAGCGGCGGGCCGACGTAGGAGGAGGTGACGTTGAACGGACCGAAGTTCACCGCATCGTTGTTGATGGGGACGACCGGGTACGTCTTGAGGTCGATCGGGTTCTTCCACTCCCGCAGGATCTTCGTGGGGTCGGCCGGGTCGGTGTAGAAGACGATCTCGCGGGAGAGCTGGTAGAGCTGCGTGGTGCCGGGGACCCGGTACAGCCGTCGGATGTTGTAGCCCTCGATGTTGAACAGTTTCTGGCCATGGCGCAACCGCGGGTCGTAAGCGTTGCCCTCGATGTTGGCGTAAACGGCTCCCGAAATCCGGAAGACCATGTCCCGCCCGTCCGGACGCCCATTGGTCTGTAACGACAGCATGCCGCTCTTGTCGGTAACCGTCCTGAACACCGGCCCGGGATTGGTCGGATCATCCATCTCCTCCGCCGCCGCACCAGGAACGGCGACGCACACCAACAACGCGGCGAGGGCTGCGGACAAGGTCAGACTGCGGCGCTTGAACATGGGTGCTCCTGCGAAGCTGAGGGGTTGCAGCGGCCATCGTGATCATTTCAGCTGCCGAGACCCAGCCTCAACCAACGAACCTGTCACCAGAGCCTTCGCGAAGGCTCTTCTCCGACAGGGGACTTTGGTCGCCTCGATATCCTTCCTCGCCCGGCCAAACGGGACCTGGCTTCGGCGGCGACGCGGGGCAGGCCGACCATGCGCTCGCTCCACTCGTGAAGGGTCAGCAGGGACCGACGCCGCCAACGCCTGCGGGGGAGGGGAAGTTGTGTCCGCCCGTTCCGGGGCCGTTTGGAGGAGTACGCGGCCCGGTTTGATGACCTGTTCTCGCACGTGGCGCAGCGTCGTGGGTTTCGCGGGTTCGCCGATGCGTCCCCACCCGGGACATTACCGCTAGGACAGTGCGTAGGCGTCGTAGCACACGGCCGTCGCCGCGCGCATGCCGGAGGCGACGGCGAGGGTGTTGTTGAGCCACAGATAGCCGGGCGCGGCCGTCTCGAACCTGACCGCGAGCCGGAAATAGTAGGTGGCCGGGTCGACGGCTTCGCCGCGGCCGAGCGCGGCCAGCACATCGGGCGGCCCGTGGCGCAGCCCCTGGGTCTGTATGTAGATCAGAGCGCCGTCGTGGGTGCGCAGCGTGTAGCGGGTGTCGATGCTGGCGCTGCCGTCGGCGTGCACGACCTGCCAGTCCGCTCCGCCCGGCAGTACCTCTCCGGCCAGTCTGGGCCCCTCGAACGATCCCCCGAGGACGTCGATGACCCGCCGTCGGCCCCACGGCGTCTGGCCGAGCTCCTTGACCGCGGCCAGCTCCACCCGGAACCGGGCCAGCGGCTCCAGGCCCGGTCGCAGCGGCTCGTAGGTCGTCATGGCGTGTAGGAGGGGCGCTGGTTGAGCAGGTCGGGGTGGAACCCGGCGAGCCGCTTGTAGGAGGCGGCGATGGCCTCCCGTTCGGCTCGCGGGAGGACCTGTTCGATGTCGGTGAAGCCGTCGGGGGCTCGTTCGTGGACGAGCTTCATGACGATCTCCGGGCCCATCTGGCGGTTGGCCAGGCAGAGCGCGGTGGTGGGCTCGCGCCGATCCTGCTCGTAGGCGGGCAACGCATGTCCCACATCGCTGGACCGCGCCAGGTGGAAGGCGAGGGCGCGGGCGTCGAGGATCGCCTGGGACGCGCCGTTCGACCCGATGGGATACATCGCGTGCGCGGCGTCACCGAGCAACGTCACCCGCCCGTACGTCCATCGCGGCAACGGGTCACGGTCCACCATCGGATACTCGTAGATCGCCTCCGCGCCCGCGATCAGGCCGGGCACGTCCAGCCAGTCGAACCGCCACTGCTCGAAGTGCGGCAGGATCTCCTGCGCGGGCACCCGCCGGTTCCAGTCGCCCCGGTCGGCCGCCTCGCCGACGACGGGCCGCTCGGCGATCCAGTTGATCAAGCCGTCCTTGATGGGATAGGCGACGAACTTCCGCTCTCCGTCACCGGCCATGATCATCGACCGTCCGGACAGGAACGGCTGCGCGTTCGTCGTGCCCCGCCACAGCACCAGGCCGTTCCACGGCGGCGGTCCCTCGTCAGGATAGAGCCAGGCCCGGACGGTCGAGCGGATGCCGTCCGCCCCGACGAGCAGGTCGAACCCGAGCGTCGAGCCGTCCGCGAACTCCGCCTCCGCCTCGTCGAACCTGGTGAGCCTGCGCCCGGTGAGCACCGGCACGCCCCGCGCCTCGACCTCGCGCAGCAGCAACATCTGCAGCTCGCCCCGGTGGATCGAGAACTGGGGCCAGTGGTATCCGGCCGCCAGCCCGCGCGGCTCGCTCCAGATCAGGCCGCCGTGCCGGTCGAAGTAGGTCAGCTCCGCCGTGGCCCGCCCTGTCTCCTCAAGCTGCTCGCCGAGACCTAGCTCGGTCAGTTCCCGTACGGCGTGCGGGAGCAGGTTGATGCCGACCCCGAGCGGCCGGATCTCCTCGACCGACTCGGTCACGGTGATCTCGGTGAACCCGGCGGCGTGCAGGCTCAGGGCCGCCGCAAGGCCGCCGATACCGCCGCCGACGATGAGGATCCGCATGACAACTCCCGTAGATTGGTTTGGCCAAAACTATTGTGCGCACATCTATCTGAGGGCGACAAGAGGTGAGAGGATTCCCAGGTGGAACGGCTGGACGTCTGGTACGAGCGCTACGCGCGCGATCACGTGGCCAAGCTGCCCGCCGACGTCGACGCGTCGGTCTTCGGGCTCGCCTACAACCTGCTGCACCTGTCGTACGTGCTCGTGGCCGACCTGGAGTCGCACATCCACCGGCCCAAGGGCTGGACGCTTCCCGGGTTCCGGCTGATGTTCAAGCTCTGGCTGCTCGGGCCGACCCGGGTGAGCGACCTCGCCGAGATGTCCGCCATGACCCGCTCGGCGGTGTCCAACGCCGTCAACACCCTCCAGCGGGATGGGCTGGTCGAGCGCCGTGGCGTGCCGGATGACCGCCGCAGCGTCATGGTCGCGCTCACCGACCAAGGCAGGCAGGCGGTCAGCGCGGCCTTCGAGGAGCAGAATCGGCGCGAGCGCGAATGGTTCGCAACCCTCACCGAGCCCGAGCGCGAGCAACTGGCCGAGCTCGTCCGCCGCCTCATCGCCGCCCGCCCACGGGACTGACCCCGTTCAGTCTGCATCCTCCCGCGAAGTGACCGGCTCGGCGGGCTGATCCACGAGTACGCGCAGGTCGCACAGGGCGGCCGAGTTCTTGGCACCCACAGGCCCCGGTGATGGCGGCGAACGCGTTGCTGGACATGCGGCCCAAGGTCGGCATGACGAGCTGGTGGGTGGCGTGCTCCTGGATCAGCGCGAGGTCGCCCCAGGTCGCAGAAGGCCGGAGCCGGGCCGTCCGGAAACTCCAGCGGGTAGGTGGGCGTGTCATCGACGGGGCCGTGGCCGATCCCGGCCTTGGCCCTAAACCGCCGCGCACCGGCGACCTATGCTCGGGGCCTCCGGGGGAAGCGCCACACGTCGTGCGCCCTAGCCGCCCGCACGCCAGAGCACCACAGCCCAGGTCTCCGGCCACAGGGAGGACATCCCCATGCCCTCGCACGACAAGCACCCACACCACCCCGAAAAGCCCGAAAGGCCCGAGAAGGGCCACAAGCCACACAAGCTGGAGCGTGATAAGTCAGGCAAGGGGGAGACGTCTGCCACCCCGGCGCCCCCGCTCCTGGGCTCCGCCGCCCCGCCCGCCTCGCCGTACGACCGCAGCGCGACCACCATGCAGGGCGTCAACTGGATCCTCGCGATCCCGCAGGACTACATCAACTACATCCTCAAGAGCATGCTCGGCTATCACTGGTGGTCAACGAACGCGGCATCAACAACGACCGCGAGTTCCTCGACATGATCGTGGTCGTCAGCCAGATCATCCCCGTCGTACGCGACGGCGCCCTGCTGGTCGGCGAGTTCAACGGCAACCTCGACCCGCTCGCCGAGGAGGGCCTGCCGATGCTGGAGAGCGGCTACGGCCTGGCCATGCTGATGTGCGTCTGCTACTCCATCAACCTGGAGTCCCAGGAGGGGGCACCCAAGGACACCGACCCGACCGACTGGACCATCCTCATCTCCTTCAAGTTCATCGAGAACTGCCTGTGGTCACTCAACAGTGCCCTGTCCTTCGAGGAACTCGTGCCGGCCAACAACCCCGTCAAGGCCCGGCTGGTGGTCACCCGGCAGGTCATGATGGCCTGCGAGGCGCTGGCCGCCCTCTACCTCGGCTACAAGGCCACGCGCACCGAGCAGTCCGACATCACCTGAATTCAGCGACGGAGTCGCCCTCGATCGGCAAGGTGTTCTCAGTCGGGGCGAGGGAGGAGGCCTCGTTCGAGGGCTACGACGACGGCGTGGGTGCGGTCGCTGACGTCGAGTTTGGCGAAGACCCGTAGTAGGTGGGTCTTCACGGTGGCCTCCGCGATGACCAGCCGTTTGCCGATGTCGGCGTTGGACAGGCCGTCGGCGACCGCGTTCAGGACGTCGATCTCGCGTGAGGTCAGGTTCACCGGTGCCGGGCGGCGCATGCGGGCGACGAGCTTCTCCGCGACCCGGGCGGCCAGGACGGTCTCGCCACGGGCCGCGGCGTGGATGGCGTCGACGAGCTGTGTGCGGGTGGTGTCCTTGAGCAGGTAGCCGATGGCCCCGGCCTCGACTGCGCGCTCGATCTCGCTGTCGGTGTCGTAGGTGGTCAGGATCAGTACGCGGGTCGCGGCCGGTCCGGTGACGATCTGGCTGGTCGCGGCGACGCCGTCCAGGACGGGCATCCGCAGGTCGAGGAGGGCCACGTCGGGTTCGAGGCGTTCGGCCAACTCGACGGCCTCCCGGCCGTCGCCCGCCTCGCCGACGATGGTGATGGTGGGCTCGGCGGCCAGCAGCGCGGCGACGCCGGCGCGCATCACCGCGTGGTCGTCGGCGAGGATCACGCGGAGCGGGTCTGTGGTCATGTCACACCTGATCGTTCGTGGGGATCATGGCGAGGACGCGGGTGCCGTCGCCGAGAGAGCTGGTGATGGTGAGCTCGCCGCCGAGCTCGGCCAGACGCTTGCGCATTCCGTCGAGGCCGAAGCCCCGGGACTCGCCGACCACGAAGCCACACCCGTCGTCGGTGATCTCCAGCTCGATGCCGTACGGTTCCCGGGCGAGGACGAGGCCCACGGTCGTGGCGGCGGCATGCTTGCGGACGTTGGCCAGCGACTCCTGGGTGCAGCGCAGTAGCGCGATCCTGGCCTGCTGATCGCACTGGATGTCGGGCAGTTCCGCGCTGACGGTCAGCCCGGTGTCCTCAGCGAACCGGTCGAGCGTCCGGCGCAGGGTCTGCGCGACCGAGCCCTGCACGACCTGCGGGGCCGAGCCGACCAGGACCCGCGCCTCCGCGAGGTTCTCGCGGGCAGTGCGCTCGATCGAGAGCAACTGCTGCGAGCTCTTCCCGTAGCTCGCGCCGAGGCCGGCGCGGGCGGCCTCGGCCAGCACGATGATGGAGGCGAAGCCCTGCGCGAGAGTGTCGTGGATCTCCCGCGCGAGCCGTTCGCGCTCTTGCGCGGCACCCTCGCGGCGGTGGGCCTCGGCCAGCTGCCGCTGGGTCTCCTCCAGCTCCGTGCTCAGGCGGCGGGCACGCTCCTCGCTCTGCCGGATGTACCAGTGCATCAGAAGGCCCAGCAGGACGCCCGCGGCGTACCCAATGAAGGTGAAGACGACGTTGCCGCGGAAGAAGCCGTCGCTGATGGTCCCGCCGGCGACGGTGACCGCCGCGGCGGCGCCGCTCAGCGCGATCGCGCGCCGCGGCCCGCCGGCGAAGATCCAGAACTGGGGCAGGGAGATGATGAACATCGCGGCACCCCCCTGCAGCAGGTACGACTGGCCGCCCAAACCGAGCGCGAGCAGGACGAGGAAGATCTGCGGGCGCAGGACGGGGTTGCGGGGGAAGAGCCTGAGGATCGCATAGCAAAGACCGAGCGCGGTCAGCAGCGCCAACGACCAGGACCTCGTCGCGGCCGAGTGGTCGTCTACCAGCACCGCGATGGCCGGGGGGACCAGGCCGAAGATCAGCCAGAGGGCGGAGTACCAGAGGTGGAGTCTCCGCACCTGGTACCGGTCGTTGAGGTGCGGCGCCGGAATCATGCTGGTCAGCCTACTTTTTCCAGCGGACTCTCAAGGGGCTGGGCGATCTGCGCCCGGCGCATGCCGCGGGACGGCCACCAGTTGGCGTTCCCGAGCAGCAGCATGAGCGAGGGCAGGATCACCACGCGGATGACGAACGCGTCCAGCAGCACGGCCGCCGCCAGGCTGAAGCCCATCTGCTTCATCTCCATGATGTGCAGAGGGACGAAGCTGGCGAAGACCGTCACCATCACGAAGGCCGCGCTGGTCACCACACCGGCCGAGCTGCCGATACCGTCCAGTACGGCCTGCCGCGTGGGCACCCCGCGCAGTGCCGCCTCCCTGATCCGGCTGATCACGAATACCTGGTAGTCCATCGACAAGCCAAAGAGGATCACGAACAGCAGCAGCGGGACCCGGGAGCCGATCGAGCCGGTGGAGTCGAAGGCGAGCAGCCCCTCGGCCCATTTCCCCTGGAAGACCAGCACAAGCAAGCCGAGCGAGGCGCCGGCCGACAGCAGGTTGAGCAGCACGCCGACCAAGCCGAGGACCACCGAGCGGAACGCCCAGACCGTCATCGCGAAGGTCGCGAGCAGCAGGGCCCCGATGATGAGGGGCAGCTTCTGCTTCTGGTGCTCGGGATAGTCCGCGAAGCGGGCCACGTCCCCGGTCACCGCGGCCTCGACCCCGGCCAACTTGCCTACGGTGACCGGCAGGTACTCCTCGCGGATGTCCTTGAGGGACTGCTGGGCCGCCTTGTCGCTCACATAGTGGGGCACCGCCAGCTCCAGCACGCTGACCCGGCCGTCCGGCGACGTGCGGAGGCTCGCCGTACCGGCCATGTTCTGGTCGGCCTTGGCACGCTGGGCGAGATCGCGGAGTGCGGCGGTCACCTCACCCTCGCGACCGGCGTCGGCGCGGACGACGACCTGATTCATGGACTTCAGCTCGGGGAACGCCTGGTTGAGCCGGTCGAAGGTCTGCATGGCGGGGATGGAGCGCGGATACGTCTCGGGGCCCATGTCGGTCAGGTTGAGGTTGAGGAGCGGCGCAGCCAGGGCGAGCATCGCGATGACGCCTGCCGCCAACGTGGCGGAGGGGCGCCTGCTCGTGGTGCGCAGCAGAGCGGACGTGATCGGTCCCGCGCCGCGCTTTGGCTGCCGAGCCTGTACGGCGGCGCCGTGCCGGGCCCGCTTGCGCTCGAGGCGGCGCTCCGCCCGGGCGCCGAGCTTGGCCAGCAGTGCGGGCAGGACGGTCATCGAGCTGACCACGGCGACCAGGGTGACGACGATCGCGGCGGTGGCGATGGAGGCGAAGATGACGTCGTCGGCCAGGTACAGCGTCGCGCTGGAGACGATGACCGCGAACCCTGAAACCACCACGGCCCGTCCCGAGGTGGCCGCCGCCAGCTCCACCACCGCCTGCGGGCTCAGCCGCCCGCCCGAACGGGCCCGTTCCTCGCGCTCCCGCTTCAGGTAGAACAGGGTGTAGTCGACGCCGACCGCCATGCCGATCAGCAGGATGATGTTGGTGCTGATGCCGGTGTCGGGGAAGACGTGCGAGGCCAGCATCGACAGGCCGACGGACGCCACGATCGAGGAGATCGCCAGCAGCAGCGGCACCAGGGCCATCGCGATCGAGGCAAAGACCACCAGCATCGTGATCAGGGTGATCGGCAGCGCGATCATTTCGGTCTTCGACAGGTCCTCGTCGCGCAGCTCGTCGACAGCCTTGCCGATGGACGGGCTACCGGTCTCCTCGATCCGGAGATCGGGGTGGGCGGCCTGCACCTGTTCGGTCTGCACGCGGAGCGGGTCGAGGTGTTGCTCGGCGTCGAGTTCCGGGCCGTTCATCGCCACGTCGACCCGTACCGCCGTGCCGTCGGTCGAGGAGACCGGCGCCGAGACCGAGTGCACCTCGGGCAGCTCCTTCATCCGCCGGACGACGTCCAGGGCAGCGGCGTCGGCCGCGTGTTCGTCCAGCCGGCCGGTGCCGGGCCTGGCGGAGATCAGCACTCGTTCCACGGCCCGCTGTGGCAGTCCGCCCTCGGCCGCCAACGCCTCCGCCCGCCCCGCCTCTCCGATACGGAAGTCCTCGGACTTTGCGGCGTTGCCGCCGACCGCCATGCCGATGCCGAGGCACACCGCCACGAACAGGAACCATCCGACGATCGCACGCCACGGATGCCCGGCACTCCATCGAGCCACCCTCAGAGGAAGTTTCGTCATGCCGTAAATGCTGGTCAGCGGACCCTCGGTCCCGACAGCCTCGACCGGTTGAACCTCTTGTCCACCGGTCGGTGGACGGCCGCTCATCTCGATGGCGAGCTAGAAGACGCTTGGCCGAGCCCACGAACGGACGGGCCGCTAGTGGTGGAACCTGACGAACACCACCGTGTCCGTCGCCCCTAAGCTCCCCCGGAAACGGAGCCAGAAGGGGATACCGGTGTCGAAACTGGATGAGATCGCTGCTTGGCTGCGGCACCGGCTGCCGGATCTGCTCATGGAAAACCAGGTACCAGGGGCGGCGGTGGCGGTCTGCGCCGGCGACGGGATGGTCGAGGCCGCGGCTGGGCTGCTCAACACCGTCACGGGCGTCGAGGCCACGGCCGACTCGCTCTTCCAGATCGGCTCGATCACGAAGACGCTGACCGCGACGCTGGCCATGCAGCTGGTCGACGAGGGCAAGCTGGACCTCGACGCTCCCGTGCGGACCTACCTCCCCAAGTTCCGGCTCGCCGACGACCACGCTGCCGTACAGATCACCGTACGGCAGCTGATGTGCCACGTCGCCGGCTTTGAAGGCGACATCTTCACCGACACCGGCAAGGGCGACGACTGCCTCGAGAAGTACGTCGACCTCTTGCGCGAGGTGCCGCAGCTGTTCGAGCCCGGAGAGATGTTCTCCTACAACAACGCCGGCTTCTGCGTTTTGGGGCGGATCGTCGAGGTCGTCCGGGGCAAGCCGTTCGACGACTGCATGCGGGCGCACCTGTTCGAGCCCCTGGGCCTGACGCACGCCGCGAACGACCCGTACGACGCGATCCTCCACCGCACTGCGGTTGGGCACATCGAGCAGGAGCCCGGAGGCCCGATCGAACCCACCCGCGTCTGGGCTCTGGCCCGATCGAACGCGCCGGCCGGCTCGATGCTGGCGATGCGCGCCCGCGACCTGCTGGCCTTCGCCCGCATGCACCTGGCCGGCGGCCTGGGGCCGGACGGCCGCGCCGTGCTCAGCCAGGAGAGCGTCCGGGCTATGCGGCAGCCGCAGGTCACTCAGCCGGACCTCGACCAGGGCACCGGCTGGGGGCTCGGCTGGGAGCTCTTCCACCGCCCCGACCGGGCGGTCTTCGGCCACGACGGCAACACCATCGGCCAGTCGGCGTTCCTGCGAGTGGTCCCGGAGCGCGACGTGGGGCTGGTGATCCTCACCAACGGCGGCTCCGCGAAGCCGGTCTTCCGCGAGCTCGCCGGGCGCGTGCTCGGCGAACTCGCCGAGGTCGACCAGGGCGAGACGCCCCGGCCGGACCCGGCCGCGCCTCCGCTGGACGCCGCCCGCTACGCCGGCACCTACCTGTCGAGCACCTCGCGGACCACGGTGAGCCAGGACGCCGAAGGGCGGCTGTGGCTGGACCGCGTCCCCCTCGGCGTCACCGCTGACCTGGACGAGGCGCCGTACCGCACCGAACTGGTCGCCTGGCGCGGCGACTCGGTGCTCCCGACCGAATCCGAACGGGGCGTCCGCGCGCCGCTCGCCTTCCTCGGAGACGACGGGCAGGGGCGCGCCCTCTACCTGCACACCGGCCGGGCCGACCGACGCGTGCCGTCCTGAACGCCTAGCGGTTCACGGTTCCCGCTCCGCCGCGACGGCTCGCGCGATCAGTTCGTCCCGGTGGACGAACGCGGCCTCGAGGTTCTACCGAGGCGACGAACACCACCAGGCGGATCGGGTCCCACTATCGTCGAATGGATTGGGAGAGCACTGCCTTGAGCACTGCCTTGAGCACGGCCGATGGTTCCAAGAACGTGGATGGCGGCCGCGTGCTGACGATCCGTGACCTGTCGGTCGAGATCCGGCGGGGCGATCGGATCGTCCGCCCGGTCTCCGGCGTCAGCCTGGCGCTCGACCGAGGCGAGACCCTGGGGATCGTCGGCGAGACCGGGTCCGGCAAGTCGATGACCGGTCTGGCGATCATGGGCATGCTTCCGGCCGGCGGTCGGGTCACCGCCGGCTCGATCGACTTGGACGGCAGGGAGCTCGTCGGGCTGCCTGCCGCGCAGTACCGCGCGATCAGGGGCAACGAGGTGGGGATGGTCTTCCAGGACTCGATGACCGCGCTGAACCCCACCAAGCGCATCGGCGAGCAGGTCGCGGAGCCGGTGCGGCTGCACCGCGGCGCCTCGAAGCGGGAGGCGCGCGCACGCGCCGAGGAGATGCTGGCCCTCGTGGGGCTGCCGCGGCCGGCCGAGCGGCTGGACGATTTCCCGCACCAGCTCTCCGGCGGCATGCGGCAGCGCGTGATGATCGCGATGGCGCTGATCTGCGAGCCGCGGCTCGTCATCGCCGACGAGCCGACCACCGCGCTCGACGTCACCATCCAGGCGGAGATCCTCGACCTCCTCGACGACCTCAGGTCCCGGCTGGGTATGTCGATGATCCTGGTCTCCCACGACATGGGAGTGATCGCCCGGCATGCCGACCGCGTCGGGGTGATGTACGCCGGGCGCGTGGCCGAGACCGGGCCGACGCCCGTGTTGTTCACCCGGACGCGGCACCGCTACACCCAGGCGCTGCTCTCCTCGATCCCGTCGCTCACGCAGGACCGCCGCGAGGAGCTCTTCAGCATCCCCGGGGTGCCGCCGGACCTGACCGTGGTCCAGGCGGGCTGCCCGTTCGCGCCGCGCTGCGCCGCCGCGACCGACCGGTGCCGCCAGGAGCCCCCGCCGCCCGCAACCGAGGCCGACGGCCACGTCTACAGCTGCTGGCACCCCGCCGACGGCCGGGCCGCCAGGGGCCGCGCGCGGCTGGTCGTCACGGAGCCGGCCGTCACGGAGCCGACCGTCCCGGAGCCGCGCCTGAGCGTGGTCGACCTCCGGCGCGAGCACCCGGCGGGCAGCGCGGGCCTGTTCGGCGGCCGCCGCACCGTGAAGGCGGTCTCGGGCGTGAGCTTCGAGGTGGCGGCAGGGGAGACCTTCGGGCTCGTCGGCGAGTCGGGCTGCGGCAAGTCCTCCCTGGGCCGCATGCTCGTGGCTCTCGACCGCCCCACCTCCGGCGAGGTGATCTTCGACGGCGAGCCGGTCACCCGGATGAGCGCCCGCGCGCTGGGGCCCCGCCGTACCCAGCTGCAGATGATGTTCCAGGACTCCAACGCCTCCCTCGACCCCCGCATGCGCATCGGCACGATCCTGCGCGAACCCCTGGCCATCCAGGGGGTCGGCACCCGCGCCCAGCGCACCGCCCGCGCACGCGAGCTCCTGCGGGACGTGGGCCTGCCGGCGAGCGTGCTGGAGCGCTACCCCTACGAGCTGTCCGGCGGGCAGCGGCAGCGGGTGGGCCTGGCTCGCGCGCTCGCCCTGGACCCGAAGGTGCTGGTCGCCGACGAGCCGGTCAGTGCCCTGGACGTCTCCATCCGCTCGCAGGTCCTCAACCTGATGCGCCGCATCCAACTCGAACGCGGGCTCAGCAGCGTGGTGATTTCGCACGACCTCGCGGTGGTGCGGTACCTGGCCGACCGCGTCGGCGTCATGTACCTGGGCAAGCTGGTCGAGACGGGCACCACCGAGGAGGTGTACGGCTCAGCCGCGCACCCCTACACCGCGGGGCTGCTGGCGGCGATCCCGGACGCCGACCCCGAGGCGCCGCGCGCCCCGGCGGCCGCGAGGGTGCGCGGTGAGCTGCCAAGCCCCATCAACCCGCCCAGCGGCTGCCGGTTCCGCACCCGGTGCGCCCTGGCGACCGAGTTGTGCGCCCAGAAGGAGCCCCCCTTGACGCCGGTCACCGGCAACCACCACGTCGCCTGCCACCACCCACTGCGCCGAGAGGAGTCACGCTCATGACCTGGTACGTGCTCCGCCGCCTGGCGGTCTCGCTCCTCGTCCTGCTCGGGATCTCCGCGGTCGTCTTCCTCATGCTGCACCTGGTGTCGGACACCCCGGGACGCGTCGTCCTCGGGCAGCGCGCCTCGCCGGAGGCCGTGGCGGACTTCAACCGGGAGCACGGCTTCGACCGCCCGGTCGTCGTGCAGTACATCAGCTACCTCGGTCAGCTGCTCCAGGGCGACCTGGGCCGGTCGTACCAGCTGAACGAGAACGTGGGCACGCTGCTGGCGCTGAACGCCGGCCGCAGCGCGATGGTGTCGCTGGCCGGGCTGGTGCTGGCGCTGCTGATCGCGGTCCCACTCGGCATTCTGCAGGCGGTCCGGCGCAACAGCGCCGTCGACCGGATCGCCACCGCGGTGTCGTACGTGCTCTACGCGACGCCGTCGTTCCTCCTCGGGCTGCTGCTGATCGCCCTCTTCAGCCAGACGATCCCGATCTTCCCGGCGGAGGCGTCGCAGTCGCACTCGCCGTGGGTGGTCTTCACCGATCCGCGGGCGATGGCGCTGCCGGTCATCACGCTCGCCGTCACCAGCGTCGCGATCTTCGCGCAGTACCAGCGTTCCGCCACCCTCGACCAGCTCGGCCAGGACTACGTCCGGGTCGCGCGCGCCAAGGGCCTGCCGGAGCGGCTGATCCTCACCCGCCACCTGCTGCGCAACGCCTGCCTGCCGCTGGTCATGCTGGTCGGCACGCTCGTTCCCACGCTGCTGGCGGGCAACCTGATCGTCGAGTCGCTCTTCAACTATCCCGGCCTGGGCCTGCTGTTCCTCAACAGCCTGCAGCGCGAGGACTACCCGGTGCTCCTGGCCTACACCCTCATCGGCGGCGTGCTGACCGTGGCCGGCAACTTCATCGCCGACGTCGTGGTGGCGGCCGCCGACCGCCGAATCGAGCTGAGCACATGACCGCACCAGACGTGACCGCCGCACCATCCCCCGAGGCCGAGACGATGGCGGAGAGAAATCCGGGCTCGATCCGGTCGGTCCTGCGCGGGCTGCGCCGGCATCCGCTCGGCCTGGCCGGCGGGCTGCTCCTGCTGCTCATCGCCGGGTTCTGCTTCCTCGGGCCGCTGTTCTACCAGACCAACCAGACCGACGTGGACCTAGTCAACGCGGCCCTGCCGCCCGGCCCGGGCTACCCGCTCGGGACCGACACCAACGGCTTCGACGTGCTCGGCCGACTGATGTCCGGCGGCCAGGTGTCGCTGCAGATCGGGCTGCTGGCCGCGCTTTTCGCCACCACGATCGGCACCCTCTACGGGGCCGTGGCTGGGCTGGCCGGGGGCGTGGTCGACGGGTTCATGATGCGGCTGGTCGACGTCATGTTGTCGATCCCATTCCTGTTCTTCGTGCTGATCCTGTCAGCCCGCTTCCACGCCGACGCGCTGACGCTGAGCCTCGTCATCGGCGGGTTCTCCTGGCTCGTCTCCGCCCGGCTGGTGCGCGGCGAGGTGCTGACCCTGCGGGTCAGGGAGTTCGTGCTGGCCGCCAAGCTGATGGGCGCCTCCCGCCGGCGGACCATTCTCACCCACCTGATCCCGAACGCGCTCGGCGTCATCATCGTCAACATCACCTTCCAGGTCGCCGACGCCGTCCTGGTCGTCGCGGCTCTGGGCTTCCTGGGCTTCGGCCTGACCTACCCCACCGCCGACTGGGGGAGCCAGCTGGCCAGCGGCGTCACCTACATCTCCGCCGACTACTGGTGGCTGGTCTACCCGGTCGGAGGCTGCATCATCCTCACCGTGCTGGCGCTCAACCTGCTCGCCGACACGCTCCGCGACGCGGTCGGGCGGCGGGCCGACTGATGACCTGTCCACCAGGACGGAGGCGGGCGCGCGGAGTTGTCCGCACCGCCGGTGCATCGTCAACGCACTCCGCACATTTCTTCAGGGAGCCATCAATGAAGCACCGAGGCCGCCTCTCCGCGACACTCGTCGCAGCCGTCGCCGTGCTGGCCACAGCGTGCAGCGGCGGCGGGGGCACGACGAAGGACATCGCCGGCAGCTACACCGCCAAGCCCACGCAGGCCGGCACCCCCAAAGAGGGCGGGACCGCCACGGTCGCGCTGACGCCCGGGCTCAGCCCCAACTACATCTACCCCTACCCGCCGGCAGCCGCCAACGGCACCGTCATCGCCCGCGGCCAGCTGTGGCGCTCCCTCTACCGGCCCAGCGGCGAGGGCGACCAGGTCGCCGACGCCAAGCTGAGCCTGGCCGAGCCGCCCGTCTACAGCCCCGACCGCAAGACCGTGACCATCAAGATGAAGGACTACAAGTGGTCCAACGGCAAGCCGGTCACGGCCGATGACGTCGTCTTCTCCCTGGCACTGCTCAAGGCCGCGCTCGCGGAGAGCCCGGCCAACTGGAGCTTCTACACCCCCGGTCAGTTCCCCGACGGCGTGAGCGCCGAGGCCGCCGCGCCCGACACGCTCACCCTCAAGCTGGAGACGGCGTACAACCCGTCGTACCTGCTGTCCATGCTGACGCTGCTGTACGTGCTGCCCTCCACCGAGTGGAACATCGCCGCCACCGGCGGCCCGCACCTCGACTACAAGCAGCCGAAGAACGCCAAGGCGATCTACAAGTACCTCACCAAGGAGTCGGAGTCGCAGGCCACCTTCGCCGGCAACCCGCTCTGGCAGGTCGTCAACGGCCCCTACCGGCTCAAGAGCTTCGACCCGACGACCGGCTCGTTCTCCCTGGCGCGCAACGAGTCCTATAGCGGGCCGGGAGAGTCGCGGCTCGACCAGGTCGACTTCAAGGCCTTCACCTCCGCCGCCGCCGTGCTCAACCAGTTCAAGGCCGGCACCCTGACCGTCGGCACGCTGGACTCCAGCTTCGCCGCCCAGATCGGCGAGCTGAAGGCCAAGGGCTACAACGTGTACGGCGCGCCCGCACCGGCCCGGTTCGACTCGCTCGTCATCAACTTCGCGAACACCGTCAACAACTTCGACAAGGTGATCAGGCAGCCGTACGTCCGACAGGCCCTGCAGCGGCTGGTCGACCAGCAGGGCTACATCGCCAGCCGCGGCATCTACAACGGCGCCGCCTCGCCGAACTACAGCACCGTGGGCACCGGATCTCCCTACCCGCCCGCCTTCGGCGACCAGCCGCCCTACCCCTACGACCCGGCCGCCGCCGAGAAGCTGCTCACCGACAACGGCTGGAAGGTGGCGCCGAACGGCTCCACCACCTGCGAGCGTCCCGGTACCGGGCCCGGCCAGTGCGGCGCGGACATCCCACAGGGGCAGACGATCAGCTTCACCCTGGCCTCCGCCAGCTCCCCGGCCTTCGTCGGCGCGCGTGACGTCGCCTTCGCCTCAGCGGCCAAGAAGCTCGGCATCGCTGTCAAGATCGTGACCAAGTCGCTCAACTACATGTACGCCAACTACGGCAACACCTTTGCCCCCGCCACCAAGAACGAGTGGGCGATGCAGGACTACGGCCCCCTCTACCTGGCGGCCGGCTACCCGAGCAGCAACACGGTGTTCAACACCGAGGGCAGCTTCAATCTGGGCAGCTACAAGAACGCCGAGGTGGACAAGCTGATCGCCGCCGCCACCTTCGGGGCGGACGAGAAGGCGCTGTCGGCCGAGGCGACCAGCCTCGCCCAGGACCTGCCGGTGCTCTTCCTCCCGACCCCGCACACGCTGGTGGTGTGGAAGAACACCCTGTCGGGCCCGCAGTCGTCGTTCAACGCCCTGATCAGCTTCCTGTACACGCCGGAACTATGGTATTTCCACGGCTAGTGCGAGACCTGGCCGGTGGCGCCAGGGTGGTGGCCCTCGGCGAGGGCGCGCACAACATCACGGAGTTCTACGAGCTCAAGGACGAGCTGTTCCGCCTGCTTGTCGAGGAGCACGGGTTCACCGCCTTCGTGATGGAGTCGGGCTTCGCCGAGGGGCTGGCCGTCGACGCGTGGATCCACGGCGGGCCCGGCGAGGTCGAGACGGTCGCCCGCGACGGGATCACCTACCGGTTCGGCGAGTGCGAGCCGATGCGGCGGCAGCTGACCTGGATGCGCGAGTGGAACGCGGCGAACCCGACGAAGGTCAGCTTCTACGGCATGGACCTGCCCGGCTCCTCCACCTCGCCCGGACCGGCCGTGCGCGCTTGCCTCGACCGGCTGCCGGAGCTCCCCGGCGACGAGGAGCTCCGTCGCCTCAGCGACCTGGGCGGCCGGACCGAGGCGGCGATCCGTTACCAGGCCATGCCGGCCGCCGAGCGGGCCCGACTGCTCGACGGCCTCCGCGACCTGGTGGAGCGTACGGCGGCGCACGACGACGGGGTCGTGCACCGGTGCGGGGCCTCGATCGGGGCCTTCCTCGCCGAGCTGGACGTGCCGGAGACCGGGCCGTACCCGCGCGAGGTGTTCATGGCCGACACCGTGCGCTGGGTCCTGGAGCGCGAGGAGCGGGTCGTCGTGAGCGCGCACAACGCGCATGTCCGGCGTACGCCGCTGCACGGTCGGCCGATGCTCGGCGGCCTGCTCGGCGAGGATCCCGTCGTCATCGGGATGACGTACGGCTCCGGCCCCGAGGTGCGCTTCACGCAGCGCTCGCCGCGCCCGTTCGACTGCGACGTCTCCCTCCACGAGCGCACCCTGCCGCCGAACGCCATCGAGTCGCGGCTGGAGCGCCTCGGCCCGCCCGTGGCCGCTGTCGACCTGCGCCACGAGCCGGCCGAGCTGTTCGATGGGGTGGACGGCACGCTGGCCGCCGGCGGCCTCGACCCCGTCGACGACTTCCCGGCCGCCTACGACGCGCTCATCCACGTCCGCCGGGTGACCCGGGTCCCCGGCGCGTTCGAGCGGCTCCGCGCGGAGCTCGAGGCCGAAGCCCAGCCCCCAGAAGAACCGGAGTCACCGTGACCGCTTCATACCCGCCCGCCCGCACCGTCGAGGACTTCGAGGACGTCGCCGGCGTGCGCGTGTCCGACCCCTACCGCTGGCTGGAGAAGGAAACCGAGGAGGTGCGGCAGTGGCAGCGGCAGCAGGCCGAGCTCGCCACCGCCGCCGTCTACGCCGGCCAGGATCCGGAGGCCGTCCGCGACCTGATCCGCGCCTACTACACCGGCTCCCGCCCGGCGCTGCCGAAGTACGCCTCCGGCCGCTGGTTCCGCGTCGTGGCCGCGCCCGGGGGCTCGGCGCCCGCGGTGGTCGTCGCCGACAAGCCCTTCGGAGACGGGCGGACGGTCGTCGACCTGGCCCGATCCGGCGAGGGCGAACACCCGCCGGTCGTGTCCTGGCTGGCGCCCGCGCCCGACGGCCGCGTCCTGGCGCTCGGCCTGTGCACCGACGGCAGCGAGCACAACACCATCCGGCTCGTCGACGTCGCCTCCGGGCGGCAGCTCGACGGCGCGCCCGAGCAGATCCTGCACAGCGCGTGGGCGGGCGGCGTCTCGTGGCTGCCGGACAGCACGGGCTTCTACTTCTTCGCGCTCACCGGCGCGCCGGAGGAGTTCCAGCAGGCGGTCTTCCTCCACCGGCTCGGCCGCGGGACCGAACCGGAGCCGATCCCGGTCGGCGAGGGCTCCCGCGAGTACACGCTCGTCCAGATGTCGACCGGCAGCCGCTGGGCCGTCGCCGCCCACCGGGTGGGCAGCCCCGTCCCGGTCGCGGTGCGCGACCTGTCCGACCCCGATACGGCCTGGCGGCCTTTCATCACCGGGTGCACGGGCACGATCGCCGGGCACGTCGTGGGCGACCGCTACATCGCGGTGACCGACGTCGACGCCCCGCGCGGCAGGGTGGTCGCCATCCCGCTGGACGCGGTCGACCCCGGCGACCCGGCCGGGTGGACCGAGCTCGTCCCGGAGGGGGACACGGTGCTGCGCTCCCTCACCCCGGTCGGCGAGCACCTCTACCTCAGCGAGTTCGACCGGACCTTCGCCGGCGTACGGATCCTCGACCACTCGGGAGACGTCACCGGCGAGGTCCCCCTCCCAGGCCGGGGCGCGCTCGCCGCGCCCTTCTTCCCGCTGACCGCCCTGGCCACCGGCATGCCCGCGGCCGACTTCGTCTTCGCCTTCTCCAGCCTCACCAGCTCGTGGGGCGTCTACCGGCACCGGCCCGGCGAGACGGAAACCGAGACGCTGATGCCCCCCGCGGTCATCCTCGACGCCGTGCTGGAGGAAGGCGAGGCACTCGCGCCGGACGGCGTCGCCGTGCCGTACCACGTGGTGCGCGGCGCCGGCGGTGCGCCGGCGCCGGTGCTGATCTCCGCGTACGGCGCGGCCAACGTGCCGCTCCTGCCGCAGTACCAGCCCGACCTGGCCGCCTTCGTCGCCGCCGGAGGCGTGCTGGTCCAGGCGTACCTGCGCGGCGGCGGCGAGTTCGGCCGCGACTGGTACCTGGCCGCGCACCGGGAGCGCAAACACGTCCGCGACGCCGACCTCGTCGCGGTCGCCGAGCACCTCCTCGCCACCGGCCTGACCACCCCCGACCGGCTGGCGCTGACCGGCGGCTCCGACGGCGGCCTCATGTGCGGGATCGCCGTCACCCGGCGGCCCGAGCTGTGGCGTGCGGTCCTGCCGAGGGCCCCGCTGCTCGACCTCATCGGCGGCACCCGCGACCCCTACCTCGACTTCGTCATCCGCAAGGCGTGGGCGGACCCGGACGACCCCGCCGAGGTGCGGCGACTCCTCGGGCTCTCGCCGTACCAGCTGGTCGAGCCCGGCGTCTTCCCGGCGGTCTACCTGCAGGCAGGGGCGACCGACCCACGGTGCCGGCCCTGGCACGCGCGCAAGTTCGCCGCGCGCCTGCAGGCCGCGCAGCGGGGGAAGGCGCCGATCCTGCTGCACGTCTTCGAGGACGCCGGCCACGGCGCGGCGACCGCCCACGACGTCGCTGTCGCACAGGACGCCGAGTGGCTGGCCTTCCTGATCAGCACGCTCGGCCTGCCGGGCGTCAGCCGTCCGGGGCTGACCTGATCGACATCAGGCGCAGCTGCAACATGGCCGACAGCCGCGCGCCCGGGTCGCCGAGGTCGAGCCGGCCGACCTCGGCGGCGCGGCGCAGCCGGTAGCGGAAGGTGTTGGGGTGCACGTGCATCGCGGTCGAGGCCACCGCGACGTCGCCGAAGGCGTCGAGCCAGGCCCGGAGCGTCTCGAACAGGCTGGTCTGGTGCTCCCTGTCGTAGGCGACGATGCGTGCGACGGCCCCGCTGGGGATGTCGCCGCGCGGGACGAGGTCGGCGAGCTCGATCAGCAGTGCCTCGACGTGCACGGCGTCCAGGCGTGCCACCTGTGGCCCGCCGATCCCCGAGCGCAGCACGCGCAGGGCGCGCTCGGCCCCCGACCGCGACCGGGCGAGCGCTGAGCTGTCAGCGGCCATCGGCCCGACCCCGATCAGCGGGCGCAGCCGCGAGCCGATGCGGGCCAGGAACTCGGTGGCGATCCACACCGCGCGCTCCTCGGCGTCCTCGCGGTCCTGCTCCCGGTTCTGCGGCAGGGGCAGCACGCCGAAGGCGACGTCGCCGATGAGGGCCGCGGCGGCTCGCGGGTGCGCCGCCGACAGGTGCATGGCGAAAGCGTCGGCCAGCCGCTTGCGCTCGGTGGCCAGCTGGGCGGGCAGCGAGTGCTCGGCCGCCGAGCCGACGACGGTCAGCGCGAGGACGACCGAGGGCTCGTCCTTCAGTCCGAGGCGGCGGACCGCTTCCAGCGACCCCGGCCCGCTCTCCAGGGCGGTGCTCAGCAGCTCGGCCCGCAGCCGCCGCTCCATGTCGGCGTCCGCACGCTGCCACACCATGTGCATCGCGACCAGCTTGGACGCCTCGTACAGCGCCTCGCTGCGCTCCTCGTCCAACGGTTCGGGGACGACCACCCAGATCGTGCCGAGGATCTCGTCGCCGGCCCGCACCGCGATCACCGCCCGGGACAGCTCCGGCGGCAGCGACGGGTCCACCGGCTCGGGCAGGGGCGCCACGTAGACCGGCCGGTCGCTGCGGTAGATCGACTGGAACACCCCACGCTCCTCCAGGATGCGTGTGTAGTGCTCCGGGACCTGGCGGCCCAGGATCGTCTGGACACGCGAGTGGTCGGCCTCCTCCTGCCGGCTGGAGAAGGCCAGCAGCCGCGAGTTGCGGTCCTCGATGGTGACGGGCGCGTCGAGCAGCGCGGCGATGGCGTTGGCGACCCCGAACAGGTCGCCGGACCTGATCCGGCCGGCCGTGTGCGCGTCCGCGTCGTCCAGCCCGCCGCCCTCGGCGGTCAGCGACCGGAGCATCCCCGCCAGGTACGTCCATGACGCGCCGCGCGCGAAGGACAGGACCGTCACCCCCGCCTCGCGCGCCGCCGCGACAAGAGCGTCGTCGGGCACAACCGGCGCGCGGACCACGAGGCCGACGGCGTCGTGCCGGCCGAGCTGGGTCACCACCCGGGCGAGGTCGGCCGGGTCGTGCATGCCGACGCCGAACACCAGCGCGCGGCTCGGCAGCTCGGGCTCGTCGAGCGGGTCGTAGATGACGACGCCACCGACGTCGCCGGCCTGCTGGACGTCGCCGCAGACAACGTCCAGCAGGGTGGAGCCGAGTTCCTCCAGGACGCGGGCGAGGCTGGCGCGCGGGAGGCTGGTCACGGGGACAAGCACGCGCCTGAAGCTAGCGCAGCGCGGGCGGGTCGGCGTTCGTTCAGCATGACAACAGGATGCTATCCAGTTCGTCGGGCCGGACCGACCTCAGGGGAGGGGTACCCACTCCGTGGCGACCGTCACCTCGTCCAGGACCTCGGGGATCGGGGCGACGCCCAGCCCTGGTCCGGTCGGCACCGCGAGGTGCCCGCCCTCCAGGACGAACGGCGGCGTGAGATCCGTCCGGTAGTAGCGCTCGGATGCCGAGGTGTCGCCGGGCAGGGTGAACCCCGGCAGCGCGGCGAGCGCCACGTTGGCGGCGCGGCCCAGCCCCGTCTCCAGCATGCCGCCGCACCATACCGGCACGCCGTGCGCCGCGCAGACGTCATGGATCCGCCTGGCCTCCAGATACCCGCCCACCCGGCCCGGCTTGATGTTGACCACCTGGCAGGCGCCCATCGCGATGGCGTCGGCGGCAGCGCGCGCCGAGACGATCGACTCGTCGAGGCAGATCGGCGTGCTGATCCTCCCCGCGAGCTCCGCGTGCCCGAGCAGGTCGTCCTCCGCCAGCGGCTGCTCCAGCAGGAGCAGTCCGAACGGGTCGAGCCCGGCCAGGTGCCGCGCATCGCCGCGCCCGTAGGCGGTGTTGGCGTCCACCTGCAACAGGATGTCGCCGAAGCGCTCGCGCACCGCGCGGACCGGCTCGACGTCCCAGCCGGGCTCGATCTTCAGCTTGATCCGCAGGTAGCCGGCCTCTAGGTAGCCGGCCACGGCGTCGAGCAGTTCGGGGATCGACTCGGTGATCCCCACGGACACCCCGCACGGCACAGTCTCGCGGACCGCGCCGAGGGCCCGGCCGAACGAGACCCCGGCCGCGCGCAGCTCGGCGTCCAGCACCGCCGTCTCCAGCGCGGCCTTGGCCATCCGGTGCCCCTTGAACCCGGCCAGCACCGGGGCGACCCGGTGCGCGTCCAGGCCGGCGACTCCGGCCAGCGCCGGGATCAGGTAGCGGCTCAGCACGTCGGCCGAGGCGTGCGTGTACTCCGAGGAGTACAGCGGCGCGATCCCCGCGCCGCACTCGCCCCACCCCTCGGCCTCGCCGGTGACGGCGCGCAGCACCAGCGCCTCCCGTACGGTCTCCGTCCCGAACGACGTCCGGAAGGGCGACACGAGCGGCACCCGGATGGTGCGGATCTCTACTCCGATGAGGTTCACAGCGACTCCCGCCTGTCCACGATGTACCAACCCGCGCGGTCGAAACCGCGCACCCGCGCGCCCTCGGCGAGCAGGTCACCAAGCACGTCCCGCAGCGCCGTACGCCACTGCGCGGCCAGCCCCGGGTCGTGCTCGCGCATGGTCTCGACGTCCCCGGGGACGCCGACCAGCACGGTGCGCGTGCCGGCGCGGCCGGCGACCGGCCCGCCCCTGGGCGAGACATCCAGCGCCACGGCCGCCTCCGCCGCGCGGGCGGAGGCCGCGTCGGCCGGCCTGGGCAGGCCCGCGCAGGCCGCCACGGTGGCCGGCGACTCCAGCCGCCACCGCGCCAGCACCCGGTCGGTGTCGTCGCTGCGGTTGATGTCGTCGTCCATCGGGCCGTAGAAGTTCGGGAGGTACTCATCCGTGTCGGCGGCCAGCTTGGTGATGTTGAAGTAGGCGTTGCGCCGGATCAGCGGGTCGTACGTCCAGCAGACCTCGCGGACGCCGCGCGACATGGCCCAGGCGCGCTGGTGCAGCTTCAGCGCGAAGCCGACGTTGCGTCCCTGCACGCGCGCCAGCACCCCCGCGATGTGACTGTGCAGGGCCTCGCGCGCGGGCGGGGAGAAGAAGCCGAAGCAGGCGCCCACCAGTTCATCCCCATCGAAGGCGCCGCTGATGTAGCTGCCCGCCTTCGCCATCGCCCGCAGCAGGTCGGCCGTCACCGGCGGGTTGTTCTCTCCGGTACGCCAGATGCGCTCGTACAGGCGGCGGACGGCCTCGAGCTCGACGACTCTGTCCAGAGGGCGGACGTCGATGCCCGCGCTGCGCGCGGCCGCCTCGGCTGCGGCGTACGCCAAGTCGACGGGCCGGGACCCGCGACGGTCGCGGATGAGATCAGTCACGCTGGTCATGGTTCCAGCCGGTCAGGCCCTGTAGCTGGTCGGCGAGCACGGGAGGACGGGCCCCGGTTCGTCCGAGCGGACAACCCCGCGCCGCGAGCAGCTCGGCGACCAGGGCTGTGAGCAGCCGCGTCCGCCCTGGCAGCTCCGCCACGACCACGTGCTCGTCGTCGGCGTGCGCCCCGCCGCCGACCGCGCCCAGCCCGTCGAGGGTCGGCGTGCCCACTCCCGCGGTGAAGTTCCCGTCGGAGGCGCCGCCGACGGCGACCGAGGCGAGCGGGCCGAGCCCGAGCGCCGCCGCGAGCCGGCGGGCCCGCTCGAACAGATCCGCGGACGCCGCGGCCGGGAGCGGCGGCCGGTTCGGACCGCCTTCGATCTCCAGCTCGGCCCCTTCCAGTGCGGGCCGTAGGCCCAGCATCGCGGCGTGGACGCGGATCTGCTCGGCGGCCTCCCAAACCCGGGCGTCGACCTCGAAGCGCGCCGATCCTGGCACGGTGTTCACCGTGGTGCCCGCCTCCAGGCGGGTCGGCGTGAGGGTCGTGCCCAGCGCGGGATCGCCCAGCCCGGCCACGGCCACGACCTGGCGGGCCAGTTCCACCGAGGCGTTGACGCCGCGCTCCGGCTCCAGTCCCGCGTGCGCGGCCCGTCCCCGCACCAGCACCTCGTAGCGCGAGACGCCCTTGCGCGCGGTCTTCAGTGCTCCGCCGGGCCCGGCGGCCTCCAGGACCAGCGCGGCGCGGCACCCGCGGGCCTCGCCCTCGATGAGCTCGCGCGAGGAGGGGGACCCAGGTTCCTCGTCACCGGTGATGAGCAGGGTCACGCCGTCCAGGTCGTCCAGTGCCGCCAGCGCGTGGAAGGCCATCACCAGCCCGGCCTTCATATCGAAGCACCCGGGCCCGCGCAGCAGCCCCTCGCGGACCTCGAAGGGATGGGTCCGCAGCGAGCCGACCGGCCACACCGTGTCGTGGTGCCCGAGCAGCAGCAACCGGGGCTCGCCGCCGAACCGCCAGCGCACGTGGGTGCGGCCGTCCACCACCAGCCGCTCCGCCTCCGCGCCCAGGAGCCGGGCGCCGACCTCGGCGACCGCTTCCGCGCTGCGGCCGACCGCGGCCAAGTCCTCGGACGGAGACTCGCAGCGCACGAGCCGCTCGATGTCGGGGATCATCGCGGCTGCGGCGGGACCTTCATTTCCTGATCGGCGCATCGCTCCAGCATGGTGAAGCGCGGCGGGCGCGGGTCTGTCCGACAGGCCAACATCGGCGCGCCTCGTTGGGACTGGGCGATGAATTGGGCGGCGCAGCCGGCCGCCCGGGATCAACTCGTGTTCAGACGGCGACGGCCATCTCGACACCGATGTACGCCTCGAGGGAGGCGGCTTTGCCGTCCTTCGCCTTGACGACCTGGACGATGTGCACATCACCCTGGCGCCTTCCGGAGGCCTCTACGACCAGCTGCTGTCCGTACCCCCGCTTCAGAGCGGGGCGTTCAGCTCCCCTCGTAGCTGGGCCGCCTCGGGGACCTCCATGTCGTCCATGAGCCGCAGAGCCTCCCCCCACTCCTCCGCCGGCAGCCCCTGGTCGGCGCGGAGCCTGGCCAGGCCGACCAGCGCGCGGGCCTGCTGGAACCGGTCACCCATGGCCCGCGTGAGCTCCAGCGCCTCCTGATGCCAGGCACCTGCCTCTTTCGGATGCCCGAGCGCGCGCTCCACCTCGCCGAGCCCGTTGAGCGCGCTGGCCTCGAATGTGCGGCTGCCGGACGCGCGCAACAGCTCCAGGGCGCGTCGATGGTGGTCGAGTGCGCGCTCGTGTTCCCCCCAGGCCAGGTAGATCTCGCCGAGACAGTCGAGCGTCTCCGCCTCCATGTCACGGTCCTCCGTCTCGCGTAGCGCGGTGAGCACCTCCTGGTAGAGGTCGTAGGCGGCCTGGAGGTCGCCGGTCGCGGCATGCACGCGGCCAATGTTGACCATGGAGTTCAGCTCGGAGTAGACGTAGGAGATCGACCTGGCCAAGTCCCGGGAGGCTTCCAGGTGTTCCAGGGCCTCACGGTACTCGCCGAGCCTGAACAGGGTGTTGCCGATGTCGCCGCGCGAGACGGCCACGCCCGGCTGGTCTCCGATCTCGGCGGTTATCTCCATCGCCCTCTCGTGCAGAGGGACGGCGAGTCGGTAGGCGCCGGTGCGCCAGTAGATCTCGCCGATGTGGTTGAGTACGTTGGCCTGCCCGGACAGGTGGCCGCTGCGCTCGAACAGGGCGGCCGCGCGCTCCAAATTCGCCAGCGCGGCGGTGTAGTGCCCCCGGAACACCTCGACCATCGCGATGTTGCCCAGCGCGCTGCCCTGGCTGCGTGGATCCTCCAGGGTCTCCCAGAGCTCCACGGCACGGCGGAAGCTCTCGTACGCCTCGTCCAATTCGCCGTTGCGGATCAGCCCCACACCGAGCGCGGTGAGCGCCGACGCTTCTCCCATCAGGTCGCCCGTGGCGTGCGCGGCACGTGCCGCACTGCGGTAGAGACGCCTGGCCTCCTCCTGCTGCCCGGCCATGTCGAGGTGCCGTACCAGCATCCGGCCGAGATCCCTGCCGCGCGCGGGTGACCGGGTGAGCGCCAGGTCGGCGGCTGCCACCAAGTTGGCGCGCTCGGCCTCCATCCATGCCTGCGCCTGCGCCGGGTCGGGGAACGCTTCGGTGTCGGGCCGGATGACGACCTCTCCCGGCAGGGCGAGACTGATGGCGGAGGACAGGCGGTCGAGGTAGTGGTCGAGCAGCCGCGTCACGGCCTCGTCCTGCTCGCCGCCGCACTCGACGGAGTAGGCGCGCAGCAGGTCGTGCATGCGCCAGCGGCCGGGCTGGTATGGCTCGATCAGCCGCGCCTCAGCGAGCGCTCCGAGCAGCTCGGCGGCCTCGCCGGTCGAGCAGCCTGCCAGCACCGCCGCGGCGCCCGGCTCGATGTCAGGACCCGGGTGCGCGCCCAGCCGGCGGAACATCGAGGCCACCGGCTCCGGCAGCGTGTGGTAAGACCAGGAGAACACGGCCCGCACACTGCTGAGCGGATCGCCCGCCACCTCGAGCAGGTCCAGCCGGTTGCTCGCCGATCGGAGCTCGGCCACCAGGTCAGGCATCGGGCGGTCGCCACGCGCCGCCCTCTCGCCCGCGACGCACAGCGCCACTGGCAGGTGGGCGCACAGCCGCGCCAGCTCTCGTAACGATGCGGCGTCGCCGTACGGGACGAAGGTCCGCAGCAGTGACTCGGCCTCGGCCGGGGTGAGCGTGCCGATGACGATGCGTTGTGCGCGCTCGCGGACGACCAGGCCGTGGAGCGGCACGCGGCTGGTGATCACCGTGGCGCAACTGTCCGCCGTCGGGAGCAGCGGCCTGACCTGCTGCTCGGAGCGGGCGTTGTCGAGGATGATGAGCATCCTGCGCTGGTCAAGCAGGGCGCGGAAGAGCGCCGAGCGGGCGTCGAGCCCGCCAGGGATGCGGGCGGGCGCGGTGCCGAGTGCGGCGAGGAAGTCGCCGAGCACGCGGGCCGGGTCCGCTGGGCCGGTCGGTGCGTGGCCGCCGAGGTCGGCGTAGAGGCTGCCGTCGGGAAAACGCTCGCGCACCCGGTGCGCCCAGCGCACGGCGAGCGCCGACTTGCCGACGCCCGCCATGCCCTCGATCGCGGAGATCACCAGCGGCGTCCGGCTGCCCAGCACCCTGTTCATCGCCGCCAGCTCCGTGGCGCGCCCGACAAATCCCGGCACGTCGTACGGCAGGCCGGCCGGAACAGGCGCGACCTCCTGCCGGTCCAGCGTGCTGTCACCCTCGAGTATGCGCTGGTGGAGCAGGCGCAACCGCGGTCCCGGCCCGATGCCGAGCTCGTCGGACAGACGCCGGTGGAAGGCCTGGTAGCAGTCCAGGGCCTGCGGCGTGTTCCCGGCGCGGAACAGCGCGGTCATCAGCACCGCCACGACTCGCTCCTCCAGCGGATGCTCGGCGAGCACGCCACCCAGCCTGTCCACGGCGGCGGTGTGACGGCCCTGCGCGGTCTCCTCCTCGGCGAGCCGGAGCCGCGCCGACAGGTGGAGCGCGATCAGACCGGCACGGACCTGATCCGCCCACTCGCCCTCGATGCCGGGTAGCGGCTTGCCCCGCCAGGCCTCCAGCGCCGTGGCGGGGTCCGTGGCCTGCAGGCGCTTGAAGCGCAGCGCGTCGACGTGGGCGGGTTCGACGTCGATGAGGTAGCCGCCGCCGCGGCGCAGGAGCCGGATCCCGGAGGGCGCGAGGACCTTGCGCAGCCGGGTGACGTAGCCGTAGAGCACGTTGAGCGCCGAGTCGGGCGGGTCGCTGCCCCACACGCGGGACACCAGTTCGGCGGTCATCACCGGCTCACCGGCGTCGATCAGCAGCGCGGCAAGAACGCAGCGCTGCCGGTTGTGCCCAGTGTCAACCTCGCGGCCACCGTCCTCCAGCCCGACCCAGCCGAGCAACCTGAATTCCACGCGGTTCTCCCGTTCAAGGATTCTTCAAGGTTTTTCGCCCGCCGCTCACTCATCGTCGTATCACCTCACTCCGTAAGGGGGACCATGAAAACGACGATGGTGGTGGCGGCTGTCGCGGCGGGCGTGCTGCTGCCTGCCGTACCGGCTCAGGCACAGGCGACGGCCGACCCGAGCCCGATCAGCCGGCTCTGGCTCAGCGCCGACCGCACCTCTTTCACCGGCCGCTGCGTCAACGGCTACCCGGTGGACAGCACCGGGCGGCGGGTGCCGTTCCGGTTCACGCTCTCGGTCGAGGTGCGGCGGGCGCCGGTCTCGCTGCGCTGGCGGCTCTACGCGGCCAACCGCGCCTACCGGTGGCATCAGCTCGACTTCAACCTGGAAGGCGGTGGCCAGCGCATGGCGCCGCAGACCAACCTGATCGTCCACCAGAGCGTCCGGCGTCTCAGCGCGGCCGTCTACTACGACGACGGCATCCACTACTCCAACCCGGTCGACGTCTCGGTCCGCTGCGTGTCCCTGCGCGACGACGTCGTCCCCAACCCTGTCGGCGGGTGAGGCACGATGCGGCTGCTCATCCTGAGCGCGCTCCTGGCCGCCCTCTGCTCCGCCCCCGCCTCGGCGATGGCCATGAAGGCAGGGCTCGAACGTACCGCTTATCGACTTCTCTGAGGCAGGCAAGGAGATCACCATGAAAGCACGCCGAATGCTCGCCGCCGCGCTCGCCCTCGCGCTGCCCCTGGCGGCCGGGTTCGCCACGGCGCCGGCGAGCGCGACCGTCCGCGCCCCGTTCGACCACTGCGACGGCGGGGACGCCCCGGACCGGGTCCTGCACGCCACCCTCGACGGCGAGGACCCGCGGGGAGTGAGCGTCGCCACGCTCGTCCCCGGAGACGTCTTCTCCGCGCGCACCGACAACTTCTCCATCCTGCGCATCGACTGGTGGGGCACCACGAAGGACCCCGACGGCGACGAGGGCCGGATCGCCGGGTCCGGCTGGCCGGCGCCGACGCTCGCACCGTACATGCTGATGGTGAAGGCGTTCTCGCGGGTCACGAACCGGCCGATCCGGCTCGACGACGGCGAGCTCAGCACGACCGCGTGGCGGCCCGTCGGGTCCAACAGCCCCTGCTACATCTACCGGGGCTCGGCGAGCGGTCGCCTCCGATTCCAGGTCAACGACCCCAACCGGGACGACAACGGCGGCCAGGAGAACATCACCGTCCTCGTCTTCCACCGGCCCTGACCCATGCGGCGACAGGAGGCTCGCACGGCACACGGCCGACTGTCGCGGGACTGCTGGCGGTCCTGGTCACGATTGCCGGCGTCGTCGTGGGGCCGCAGAGCGGCCCCGCCTCGGCCGGAACGTCGGGCATGGTCAAGATTATTGAGCCCACATGGGCCAAGTACGACCGCTTGCCCTCACCCCCGACCAAGTCGTATCGCCGCTCACGGGCAGGCCGTACGACCTACGCCATGCAGGTGTCACGTGGCGCCTATCCGCCGGTGTTCCGGCCGCTCAGGCGGCCGAACGGGCGGGACACAGCGTCGAAGTCCTGCAGCGGATCTACCACCGCCGCAACCAAGCGCGTCGGGACCTGCCCTGAAAGATCTCTGCCCGTGGGCTGCCCGTGGCGCCCGGCACGGGACGGCCGCAACCGGGAACAGCGTCCTGTCGGTATGCGCCAACGTACATCTCGGCCGAGCTACCGTCGTGCTCACGATGTCCAGACGTGCTCTCCGGTGACTCCCGATGCACTATTGAGTCAATGTGGGACCCTGCAGCTCTGGAGAGGACGGAGCATGGCCCCTCATCGCAGTGCCACACGTCGCCGGCACCCCGCCGCGAAGACGGCGCGCGGTGTGGCGTACGTCATCGCCGCCGCGGTGTTGACGATCAGCCTGGGAGTGGCGACCAACCAGGTTCTCAACGGCGACGATTTCCAGCCGCTGTGGTTGGTCCTGGGGCTGGTGCTGGCGGTGCTGACCATAGCGCTGCAGCGGTGGCTGTACCGGCGAGACCTCGCCGACGCCGAACTCCAGCCGGTCCTGTGGCCGGAGCTCACCGGCGGGAGTGGCCGCCCGAAAGAGCTGAGCGAGATCACTCCGCGGGATTTAGGGGTGCACGTCAACAGGTTCGCCGTCAGTGGGCAGCCGCCCTACATCGCGCGTGTCGCCGACGATCTGCTCGCGGCGGCGTTCACCGGCGACGACGGCCCGCGTCTCGTGATCGTCCACGGGCCTCGGCTGGCGGGAGCCACCGCCACCCTCGCGCACGCGGTGCTCACTCATCTGCCTGGTCACTATCGGGTGGTGGCCTACCACGACGATCCTCGCCTGTCGATCAGCGCGATGATCGAGCATGCGGCCCGTCATCGCGCCGATCGCGGCGGTGTGGTGCTCTGGCTGGACGGCCTGACCCCGCAGCGCCTCGCTGAGCTGGCGGCGATTGCGGTGGACCAGCTCACGCCGGGCTTGTGGGTGGCAGTCACCCTGGCCGACGGCGGGCCTCAGGTAGAGCCGCTTTCCGGCCGACCGGCCAAGTTCCTCGACGAGAACGCGGTGCGGGTCGAACTGCGGACCATCACGCCGATCGAGCGTCGAGCCCTCGAGTCCTGTGACGCCTATGCCGCGCTGCGGCCGGTGCTGGCCGAGGGCCATGATGTGCTGATGGGCCGCCTCATGGTGGCCTGGGAAGAGATCCGCCGTGCCCTGGCCGGTGACGGGGAACGCTCCACCGACCGCATCGCGCTGCTGCGCGCAGTCACCGATTGGTACCGCCTGCACCTGGACAGCCGGCGGTTGCTCACCCGCGACATCCTGGACCATCTCTTCCAGACCTACCGGCGTGAGATCGCCGCCCTGCCCTCCGATGCTCCCGTTCCTGTCACCGGCTACCGCTCTGCCCTGAAGTGGGCTATGACCGCCGACAGTAGCCGACCGCGGTTGATCGATCTCAAGGCTTCGAGGTCGGGCCGGTTCTATGCTCCTCACCCGCTGCTGACCGTGTTCGCCGAGGACTTGAGCGAACCGGCCCGCTGGCCCGTACACGACGCTTTATGGGCTTACGCCGACGAGTACTTCGATGGGGAACAGCGCCGGGACATCGGCTATGCCGCCCTGCAGCGGCAGGCGTACCCGGCGGCGTTTTCCCTGCTGAATCACACCGACACCGACATTGAGGCAGACGTGTGGGGGCGAACTGCCAGTCAGTTGCAGAATGCCGGAGATTTCGATGAGGCGCGCCGCTGGTGGAAGAAGGCGATCGCACTCGGCCATCCTGACCACGCGCCGTACGCGATGTACGAACTCGGCCTGATGGAAAAGCGCCAAGACAATTTCGAGCAAGCCCGGCACTGGTATGGCGAGGCGATCGCCAGTGGTCATCCCGACCACGCATCCCGCGCCAAGGGCAGCCTGGGGCTGATGGAAAAGCAGCAGGGCAATCTGGACGAGGCCCGGCACTGGTTCGGTAGGGCGATCGCCACCGGCCACGGCGACTACGCGCCTTGGGCCATGATCCATCTGGGCTTGTTGCTACATGAGCAGAACGAGATTGCTGCCGCCCGGCTCTGGTATACGGAGACGATCGCCTCCGGCCATCCTGACCACGCGCCGAACGCGATGCACGACCTCGGGCTGCTGGAAAAGCAGCAGGGACATGTGGATGAGGCCCGGCGCTGGTATCAGGAGGCGATCGCCTACGGTCATCCGGACGAGGCGCCGGTCGCGATGAACGGCTTGGCCGAACTGGAAGTGGAGCAGGGTGATCTGGACGAGGCCCGGCGTTGCTACCGGGAGGTGATCGCCTCCGGTCACCCGGAGGCGGCGCCCATGGCGTTGCGGGGTCTCGCCTGGCTGGCAAGGGACCTGGGCGATCTGGACGAGGCCCGGGACCTGTACGGGCAGGCGATCGCCTCCGGTCATCCGAACGAGGCGCCCGCCGCGATGCGCAACCTTGGGTGGCTTGAACAGCAGCAAGAGAATATGGACGAGGCCAGGCGCTGGTACCACCAAGCGTTCGCATCGGGCCATGCCGACCATGCGCCCGCCGCCCAGCACAGTCTCGGGTGGGTGGAAGAGCTGCAGGGCAATATGGAGGAGGCCCGGCGCTGGTATCGGGAGGCGATCGCCTCCGGTCACCCGAACGAGGCGCCCGCCGCGATGCGCACTCTCGCGTGGCTGGAAGATCATCAGTGGGGAAACACGGAGCAGGCGCGGCAGTGGTACAGCAAAGCGATCACGTCCGGTCACCGGAACCAGGCTCCTGCCGCGATGCGCAATCTGGGGGAGTTGGAGGCGCGACAGGGGAACGCCGAGCAGGCCCGCCGCTGGTTTCAGGAGGTGATCGCCTCCGGTCATCCGGACGAGGCGCCCGGCGCGAAGCACAATCTCGGGTGGTTGGAGGAGCGGCAGGGAAACAAGGACGAGGCCCGCCGCTGGTACCGCGAGGCGATCGCCAGCGGGCACCCGGAGACGGAGTCGCTCGCCCGCAGGGCTCTGCGTGAGCTCGAGAGGCGAGAAAAGGATCTACGGCGGGCCGAGCATTACTCTCAGTACGGCTACCTCGCCTACGCCGACCCGTCGATGATGCGTCCCTCGCCCGCCCCGAAACCTGAGGGCCACCCGTCCGAGCAGGACCCTTCGCCACCCCAATAACGCGGACAATTGGGAAAACGCTGGATCCTTTCGGCGCACAACGACTTTCCGCGACGATGCTTGTTCGATGCGATCGACACCTTGCGCCTCGCGGTAAAGGCACTCGTATGCATGATGGTCGCAACCCGGTCGCCGCATCAGCCCAAGTGAATAGAACTCCGCGATTTCGCCCGGGTTCGCGAGATCCGGACCTGGCGCACTACGTGGTGGAGCAAGATGAGTTTTCCGGGTTCGGCCTGGCCTTCGTCGCCGAAGAGCAAGGGGGCGGTCTTCTCGGCCGCGGCCGTGGCTACCTGTGGGTAGACGGAGGTGTCGGTGGTGAAGGCGCTGGAGGTGCGTCCCAGCGTTTCCTGCACTACCTTCATCTCCACGCCGGCCGCCAGCATGAGCGAGGCGCTGTGGGTGGGACTCTGGTTTTGAGGGCTGTCTGAAAGACAAGAACACAAGTCGAGCCACTCCGTCAGTGTGATGCGACGGAGCGCGGAAATATGTGTGGGAGGTGCCATGCCGAAGCCTGATGCTGACGAGGAACTTCCTGCCATAGCAAAGGTAAGCTCCGAGCGTCGTTGGAGGCGCCTGGGCCCCATGCTTGCTGCTGGAGTGGTACTGCTCTCTTTGTTGATAGGGACAGGGGTGTCTCTCGGCCTGCAAGCTCAAACTGTGTCCGAGGCTCGGGCAATCGCCCTTGACGGCACCAAGCAGCGCGGGTCGGACTGGTATGCCGCAGACCTACTGGGCTATGTCGCCGTACTGAGTCACTCGGAAAGATGTGGGACCTGAGCGAGGACGACGATCCCCGTAGAACCGTTGTCTGTACTGGGAACTATACGGGGCGTCTTCTCGATATCTCTCTGAGTGCCGATGGCATGACGCTGTTCGCCGGCTTTGAGAGCGGCTCGGTTGAAATCTGGAGCTTGGGAGCTGGGCGGAAGCCTCGGCTGCTGGCTCGCGTGCGTGAGCACACCTCTGACGTGAGCGTGGTGTCGGCGTCAGCGGACGGAAGAAAGCTGCTCACCATTAGCGAGGATTCGGCTGTCGTTTGGTCGCTCACTGATCCGCTCCACCCTGCTCTGAGTTCGCGACTCAAGAGTGCGGAGCAGAAGCCCACTGTGAGCGGATGGGGCGGCGGCGTGATGAGCACCGACGGCCGGAGGGCGATAATCGGCCGGACTGTTTGGGATGTGACCGACCCGGCGCGACCGACCCGAATGGGAAGCCTGCCAAGTCCGGCAGCAGGGGGAGCGCCGCTGGCCGTCGCCGGCGACGGAAGTATCGTGGCCACGGTTGAGAACGAATCGGGTGGGGTGTCGAGCCTTGGCCCGGTAGTCATATGGGGGCTGAAGGATCCGTCGCACCCAATCCTACTGGCCACGTTAAGAGTTCCTGAGTCTCAAAGCTGGCAGCTGGCCATGAACGAGGGTGGGACCGTGATTACCGTAGGAACAAGGGCTGGCGGGGCTTATTCATGGCTGCTGCCCAAGCTGAGTTCCAGCTTTATAAGAGATGCCTGCGTCGCTTCCCAGCCTCTTCGACCGCCTCCCGGATTCTGGGAAAGAATTAGTGAGGCTGAACCGCCTGATGTGCTGAACGAAGAGCCGTTCGACATATGCTCTGGGCTCTAGAGAGTGTTGAAGGCGAAAGTTACTTTACGTACTAAGGAGAAACTTGGTTACTGTATCGAGGGTCAGGTCGTCGCGGAGGGGACAGCAGTGCGGGAGCCTCGCCAGATATGCGCCATCCAATTCGGATGCGCTGGCCGGGATGAGCTGACTTCGTAGACGGGGACTGGCTCCACTGACCGGCAGCGAGGGAGCCATCCCTTCTCGGGCGGAAGTGATCTGGAGCCGTACGACGAGGCCGACGCCACCGCCCTGGGCACGGTCGGCCGGAGACTGGCCGAAAACGACTTGGTGATGTCGGTCTGCGCATGCTGCGCGGTCCACTATCCCGGCCAAACCCTCGCGATCGTCATCACGCGCAAGGAAGACGGCCACCGCCATCCGGCCGTCGTCGAAGCCCCGGCCGCCGCTGCGCCGGCTGATCGCCCTGAGGAAGGCTCACTGTCTGGAGTCGAGATGGGTTGGCTGGATCGAAGCCGTGAGCAGCCCAGTAGTCCGTAGCCGTTCGGCCGACGAGCCGAAGCCGGGCGAGAAGTGAATATCCAACACATATGCCCGACCAGCGAGAACATGGCATCCGAGGTAGGGGATGTCAGGAATCTCGGGTGTCAGAGGTCTGCAATGGTTTCAAGGGTGAGAGCTGGCCCCATCTACGGGTGAGTGTTGGCCCCACTGCGTGATCGGTTGATTGCGTTCTGGTGAGTTTTGGCCCCACCCGCAGGCTTGTGGTGAGACTCTCGATGTGCCCGATGGCGAGGGGGCACGTGGTGGGTCTGAAGACCAAGGTCGAGTTGTATGCGGCGATCCGCCGAGATGCCCGGGCTGAGGGCCTGTCGATCCGCAAACTCGCAGACAAGTACGAGGTGCACCGCCGCACCGTGCGGGACGCGCTGGGCTCGGCATGGCCGTTACCGAGGAAGAAGATGCTCCCGCGCCGATCACGGCTGGACCCCTACAAGCAGGTGATCGATGAGATCCTGCGGGCTGACCTGGACGCGCCCCGTAAGCAGCGGCATACCTCTCAGCGCATCTTCGACCGACTGGTCGCCGAACACGAGATGGAAGGCGTGTCCTATTCCACGCTGTGCGAATACGTCCACGACCGGCGCCCGAAGATCCGCATTGAGGCGGGCCGGGCGGCTCCTGAGGTGTTCATCTCCCAGTCGAAACGGCCCGGAGTCGAGGCCGAGGTCGACTTCGGCGAGGTGTGGGTGAATCTGGCCGGGACGATGACCGTGTGCTACATGTTCGTGTTCCGGATGTCGTACTCGGGCAAGGCGGTGCACCGCGTGACCGCTTCCTGCGGCCAAGAAGCGTTCCTGGAAGGACACGAACACGCCTTCAACGTGCTCGGGGGCCTGCCGACGGGCCAAGTCCGCTACGACAACCTGACCTCCGCGGTGGCCCAGGTGCTTGGCTTCACCCGCGGCCGGGTGGAAAACGAGCGCTGGACCGCCTTCCGCTCGCACTACGGCCTGGAAGTTTTCTACTGCCGCCCCGGCCTGAGCGGAGCCCATGAGAAGGGCGGGGTCGAGGGCGAGGTGGGCCGATTCCGCCGCAACCACCTGGTCCCGGTCCCGGTGGTGGCCACGCTCGCGGAGCTGAATGCCACCATCGATGAGTGGGACACCGTCGATGACCAGCGGCGGATCGGCTCGCGTGCGCACACTGTGAGCGAGAGTTTCGCCATCGAGCGCCCCCTGCTGCGGCCGCTGCCCGACGATCGATTCGAGACGGGCCGCGTCTTCCATCCCCATGTGAACCGTCATTCGCTGGTCTGCGTCCGGATGAACTACTACTCGGTGCCAGTACGGCTGGTGGGCCGCAAAGTCCGGGTACTGCTACACGCCTCGGAACTGGTCATTTTCGACGGCAAGACCGAAGTCGCCCGCCACGAGCGGCTGATCGCCCGGGGTAAGCCCCGGCTGAGGCTGGATCACTATCTGGAGATTCTGCTGCGCAAACCAGGCGCGCTGGCCGGGTCAACGGCGCTGGAGCAGGCCCGCCAGCTGGGAACCTTCACCACCGTCCATGACGCCTGGTGGGCTGCGGTCCGCAAGGCCCACGGCGAGGCCGAGGGCACCCGCGCGCTGATCGAGGTGCTACTCCTCCATCGCGGCATGGCCCACCGGCACGTCGTCGACGGCATCGCCACCGCGCTGTCGGTCGGCGCATTGACCAGTGACGTCGTCGCGATCGAGGCCCGCAAGGCTGCCCACGCCGAGACCGGAATGGCCTCCGCCACTACCTCCTCGCCGACCGGCCCGGTGGGCCAACCGGCCGAGTTGCCGCCGCTGCCCTCGCTGACCGAGCGGCGCCTGGCCGCGCTCCCACCCGACAGCCGACCGCTGCCGTCGGTGGCCGCCTACGACCAGCTCCTGCGCTTTCGTCCACCCGCTACCGGCCAGGGAGATACCCCATGACGATTCACCAGCGTGGTCTCACCGAGCCGGCCGCCGAGACCGCGATCGACCAGGCCTGCAAGATGCTGCGCCTGCCCACCATGCGCAGCCAGTTCGTGGCCATCGCCGACGCCGCCGAGCGCGAACAACTCACCTACCGCGGCTTCCTCGCCGAGCTGCTGATGGGCGAGTGCGAGGACCGAGAGCGCCGCCGCTCCGAGCGGCGCATCAAAGCCGCCGGATTCCCCCGCCAAAAATGGCTGTCCGACTTCGACTTCGAGGCCAACCCCGACATCCCCGCAGCGACCATTCACACCCTGGCCAAATGCGAATGGTTCAAGAACGGGCACCCGCTGTGTCTGATCGGCGACTCCGGCACCGGCAAGTCACACCTACTCATCGCCCTGGGCACCGAGGCCGCCATGGCCGGATACCGCGTCAAGTACGTCCTGGCCGCCAAACTCGTCAACGAACTGGTCGAAGCCGCCGACGAGATGATCCTCAACAAGACCATCGCCCGCTACAGCCGCTACGAACTGCTCTGCATTGACGAACTCGGCTACATGGAACTCGACAAACGCGGCGCCCAGCTGCTCTTCCAGGTCCTGACCGAACGCGAAGAGACCGCCAGCGTCGCCATCGCCTCCAACGACAGCTTCAGCGGCTGGACCAAAACCTTCACCGAACCCCGCCTCTGCGCCGCGATCGTCGACCGGCTCACCTTCAACGGCTCCATCATCGAGACCGGCACCAGCTCCTACCGACTCGCACAGACACGCGCACGCCAGGCAAGCGGAGCCTGAGTCCCAGCCTCCGACCATCCACGCCACCCGATGCCATCGACGGCCGTGCGTTTGGTTTCGTTCGTGAGAAGTGACCGCATTTGTTCGTGAGTTCTGACCGCACTTGAGGGCTGGAACCATGATCAATGTTCGGGAGAGCCGACCGCACCATGGGATGGAGGTCGCGGGGTCAGGGAGGCCAGTTTGTCAGTACTCGGCCCTAGCATGCGGAGCATGAAACGATATGTCGACGAGGACCTGCACGGTGCAGAGTTCCGCGAGTGCGATCTGACCGGGGCACGCCTGATCGGCGTCGTCATGCAGGACGCCGTGATCGACGGGCTTATCACCAACCTCGTGGTGAACGGGGTCGAGGTCACCGAGTACGTCGAGGCAGAGCTCGACCGGCGTAATCCGGTGCGGCTGCTGATCCGCTCCGAGGACCCTGCCGAGCTGCGCGAGGCAGCGCGTCAGCTCCATGCCGGCTGGGCCGCCACAATCGAGCGAATCCGTCGTACGCCCGGCATCGAGCGCCGCAGCGTGAACGACGAGTGGTCGGCCGTGCAGACGATGCGCCACCTGGTCTTCGTCCACGACTCGTGGTTCCGCCGCTGCTGCCTGGGCTCGACGGAGCTGTTCACGCCGATGGGCATCGGGACGACCGTCGAGCCCTACCGTGGAGCGCACGGGCTTGACCTCTCGCTCGATCCGTCCCTAGACGAGATCGTGAGCGTGCGTGACGCACAGGCCGCCGAGCTCGAGGCCTGGCTCGACAAGGTCACCGCTGAGCAGCTCGCCGGGCGAGCGCCGGTGCCCGACGACGATGTCTGGCCGCCGTACGCCCGGGGCCGCTCGGTGCGGCAGTGCCTCGGCACGGTGCTCAACGAGACCTTCGAGCACCACGGCTTCTGCGTCCGCGACCTCGACCTGATCGAGGCACAGGACGCTGAGTAGGACCGGCCACGGACTCACGCGGTACTTCTCGAGCATCCGGCGGTACTTGCCTCTCATGCCTGATGCTCCGCAGGCACCTTTGATAACGGGCGGCCGCCCGGATGTCGGCGAGCTCGTAGAGGTGCGCTGCCCTGGAGGCCGGCGATACGGTCCATGAGTGCGGTCGAATCCCACGAACAACGACTTCGCCCAACCATGCCCGCGGTCACAGCCGACGAACAACCGCGGTCAGGTCACGCGAACGAAACCAGCGGGACGAGCCCACTGCCCAACATGACCACCGAAGCCGATCCGGGCAGCCTACTTGCCTAACGTGACTGACAGCCCCTCAAACAGCTGACCAGCAAGTTCGCTTGAGAACCCAGATAACAATCGGCCTCGTAGGTGGTGGCGCGGTGCATGTCCTTCATCGCGGTCATCGCCGTTCGGGCGGCCGACATGGACCTGGCCGGGGAACCTGTGCCGCCAGCTTCTTCGGCGCCCGCAGGCAGTAGCTCTCGATGAGCAGCTCGGCGATCTCGTCCCAGTCTGCGTCCGGTTCGATCACCATGCCCACGACCTGCGGGTGCCACCTCGGTTTGTAGAACGGGTGGCCGGTGCCGACGAGCGCGGCGAGCTCGGCACCGTCGGAGCGGAAGGTCAGGACGGTGGCATCCCCGACGAACGGCGCGTCGCGGGTGTAGGCGGGCGGGTACTCGTCGCTGATGCCGAGGACGTGGGCGAAGGTCTTCTTGCGGACCAGCCAGCGGGTGCCGACCCAGGCCTGTTCCTCGTAGACGCCGGGGAGTGCGAGGCACAGCGCGCGGAGGCGGTCGAGGACGTCGTCCGGCACGTCGGGGCTGTCCGGCATCGGCGTCTCCCAAAATTGTCGGTGCTCTCGTGCATGATGCCCCGCCATGAGCCTGAACCACGTCGACATCGTCCTGGCGGCTGACCCACTTGCCTGACATGCCTTACCGATCATCAACCGCTGAACAGCCGGAACGCTCAAGACCCTGAGGCAGGCGGCGGAGACCTTCAGTGATGCATCAGCGTCAGGTGGCACTCTCGCTGACTTGATCAACACCTGAGCGAACGCCAAGGTGCGGCTTCGGAAGCTGTTTCGGCGGTTGAGCCCGTTGTTGCTGGTGCTGCGCCCGACGGGCCTGACCTCGCGGATGTCCGCCGCGCAGATCGCGGAGAGCAACATCGAGATCGGCCGGATCGCCAGCGTGCGCGCGCTGGCCCCCGTGCTGGACAACATCACCGTCCCGGCCCGGTATGTGGTCGCGTCGGGGAGGTCTTTCGGCAGCAAGGATGACGAGCAGGAACGCATCCGCGCCAGCCTCGCCAAGGTGTGCGAACGCAACCCCAACATCAAAATCCACGCGAAGGTCCCCAGCAACCACGGTTCCATCCTGAAGAAGGACTTCCGCGCCATCGCAGAGGCCGTACGCGAAGTCGCCGCCCTCGACCGCGGGCGGCGCTGAAGACCGGCGGGCTGACGATCAGCCTGGCAGCGCCCTTCGCTGCTGTCACGGTGCAGACAGTGCGGCACTACCATCGGCACGGGCTGATCGACGAACCCCGCCGCGACAGCTCCGGCTACCGATGCGACGCCTCGGCCGACCTGCTGCGGCTGGTCCAAGTCCGGACCCTGGCCACCGCCGGCGTGCCGCTGGCCGAGATCGGGACCTGCTCGATGCCGACGCCCTTGCCGATGTCCAGCGGCGCCTCACCGACCGGATCGAAGGGCCGATCGAGCAGAAGAGGCGCTACCGGCAGCACAAGGCGCGCACGCAGCAGCTTCCCGCGAACTATCACATGGCGATCGAGGCGCTGCCTGGAGGACTTCGGGCCGAGGGACGCCGACAGCCTGCTGGCTGCTGGAGGATCTCGCCGACCTGTTCGCGCAGAGCGCGGCGGACGGAACCCCGATCCGCGATGTCGTCGGGGAGGACCCGGTGGAGTTCGCCGAGGCGTTTCTCCGGAACTACCCGGAGAGTCAGTGGATCAGCCGGGAGCGGGAACGGCTGACCGACGCCATCGATCGCGTCACGGGCGACAAGCCGTAACGAGAGAACGCCACAGCGGGCGCGTACGGCCGCTCGCCTGCGGCGATCGCGTCCGCGGCTCGTTTCCGCCCGTATTCCGATGGCACCCGGACGAGGGCGGCTCGGTCACCGAAGCCGCAAAGTCGGGCGCTTTACCGCCTAGTAACCGATTCAAAGGAGCACACCACCATGTCCATCACCCTTACCGACCAGGACAAGATCACCCTGCGGACCGCCGCCTACGGCGCCGTCTCGCTGATGGCCGCCGCCGATGCCACCGGCAAGCCCCACCGGGCCGCCGTCGACGGCTCCATCGCCCTGGGCTCCAGGACCGGCCTGGTCGGGCACGTGCTCGCCACGTATCCCAAGGGCATGAACCTGAGCAGCGTCGACGCCGCTTGACGGCAAGCCCGCCCGCGTCCGCGGAAGGCCTCAAGTTCATCGGCGGCGAAGACTGCGTCGGCCAGAGCACGGCCGATGACGACGGCTGCTACCTCAAGGCCGGCGACAACACGGCGACCTCCGGCTTCAACGTGGTCACCCGCGGAATCCTGGACGCGCAGAACCACACATCGCTCAGCCGCCAGGCACCGCTGACGCCGGGTAAGTCGTACCAGATCACCTGGAAGATGCTGCCGCTGGATTACGAGTTCAAGGCCGGGCACCGGCTGGGCCTGGTGCTGACCGGGGCCAACGACGACTTCAACCTCGACCAGACCGGCACCGGCTCCGGGGACGACGTCGAACCCGGCACCGGGGCCAAGGTCACCGTCGACCTGGCCGGCACGTCGGTTTCGCTGCCACTGGTCACCGGCACATCCATCAAGTAACAGCAAGATCGATCTTCGCCTAGGGTCGCGGCCGCCATTGGCCGCGACCCTAGGTATGACGTCCCGAGCACGGCACCGTTCCCCACGCCCTGGCCGGCGCCGGTCGCGAGCGATCCTGGAACACGTATCCGCAGGGGCCGGTATCCGGTCGGGCCGAGCTGGGCAGGCTCGCCCTCGATGGTCGGTGACATGGGTGTACGTGCTCAGCCCTTCGGAGGCGAAGTACCTGCTCAGTGCCCTGGCGGTGGGAGTTCCGGGTCATGTCAGCGGCGGTGTCAGGTCGGCGACGGCCTGGTATCAGAGCGGTTGGAGATGGTGGATGTCGAAGGAACACAGCACAAGGAGCGCATGATGCAGAAGTTCGAGACCCTTGCCCCGATCTCCGTCGTCCTGGACGTCCCTGCGGGGCGTGTTCAGTTCATCGCTGCGGACCGGGCTGACACTACGGTCGAGGTCCGGCCGACGAATGCCTCGAAGAGCCGCGATGTGAAGGCGGTGGAGCAGACCACGGTCGAGTACGCCGATGGTGTGCTGCGGATCGAGACTGCGGTGGGGAAGAATCAGTACCTGGGCCCGTCTGGAGCCATCGATGTGACGGTTCAGTTGCCTGCCGGTTCTCAGGTTGAGGCGAAGACGGCCAGCGCTGAACTGCGGACCGTCGGTCGCCTGGGCGACGTCGCTTTCGACGGTGCGTACCGCCTGATCAAGATTGACGAGGTCGCGAGCCTGCGTCTCACTGCGACTGACGGTGATGTCGAGGTCGGTCGGTTGGGCGGCCCTGCGCAGATCAGCGCGGCGCGGGGTGACATCCGGATCGCTGAGGCCGTGGGTGGCAAGGTGGTGCTCGGCACTCAGTC
>NZ_JBITHD010000032.1:0-95337 GCF_044457685.1 Nonomuraea sp. NPDC050536 | reverse complement strand
CGGGCCGCGGCAACGAGCCGGCCAACGGGACCTTCGCCCTGCTCGACATGACGCCCTACGGCCGCCGCGAGGCGTGGGAGGACAACCCCGAGGGCCGGCCCGAGGGACGCGGCCCGTGCTGGTACTGGCGCTCGGACGCGGACGGGAACGCCACCTGGGGCCCGACCAGCCGCCCCGTACCGCAGTGGACCCGCCCCGGCGCGAACCCCGTGGAGACCCTCGGCCGGCACGGCCACCACCACTGACGGCCTTCGTCCACGGCGTCGGCAAAGGTGTCGGGAGCCGGGCGTGAACCTCCGGACGATGCTCTTCGACCCTGGCGCCTCTAGGATCAAGCCAATGGGTATCCCGCTTACGCAGTTCCGTTTGTATCGGTACGCGTGCGTCGAAGAATGTCAACACACATTGCTGGTCCGGGTGAACCGGCCGGGCTATCCCAACCACGATCAGACGGCCGAAGACGCGGCTGAGGATTTCGCGGATTCCGCGGCCGATCACCTTCGGACCTGGTGGCAGCACTGGATTTTGCCCCGTGACTGCCGCCGTGAACACGAGTCCCGACTGATGAACGTCTTTTTCCAGGCCGTTTCTGAAGAACTCGACGGCCCGGGCTTGCGAGAAATGTTGGTGTGGGAGGCGGTGATCGATGACGATCGGATCATCGGCGCGGCCTCTGCCGAAGAAGAGTTTTGGCGCCAGTTGAACGACTACTACGCGCCGGACGACGTACCCACATCCGACCGGCGGATTGTCTCCCATTCCGTCTATTTCCTGACTGAGCAGGACGGAGCAGGCGATCTCCGCGATGCCTGACAGGCAAAATACCGTGCCCGGGTTCGAGGTCGACGAACCTGTTGGCGTAACAGCGCGACATCAGCACCGTGACAGCGAAGGTGGGCATCGTCGGGGGCATCCACGAGGGAAGGAAACCAGAGGATGTCCCACGACAAGCTTGCCGAGTTCGTCCGGAGCGCCGCCGAGGAGTTCGGCATTCCGGGCGCCGCTGTCGGGGTGTGGGTGGGCGGCGAGGAGATCTACGCCTGCCACGGCGTGACGAGCATCGAGAACCCGCTGCCCGTCGACCAGGACACGCTCTTCCAGCTCGCCTCGATCACCAAGACTTACACGGCGACCGCGCTGATGCGTCTGGTCGAGGCGGGCAAGGTCGAGCCGGCCGCGCCGGTCCGCCGGTACGTGCCCGAGTTCCCGCTGGAGGACGAGCGGGTGACCGTGGCACGGCTGCTCAACCACACCGCGGGCCTGGACTGGGCGGTCATCGTCGACACCGGCGAGGGCGACGACGCGCTGGCCGCCTACGTGGCGAAGATGGGTGGGCTCATCGCGCCGCCCGGCAGCCGCGCGTCCTACAGCCAGGCGGGCTACAACCTGGTGGGGCGGATCATCGAGAACGTCACCGGCCTGCCGTACGAGAAGGCCGTCGCCGAGCTGGTCCTCGGGCCGGCCGGGCTGGAGAACAGCTTCTTCACGGCCCAGGACGTCATCACCAGGCGCTTCGCCGTGGGGCACGACCTCGGTGACCACGGGACACTGTCCGTCGCGCGGCCGTGGAAGGGGACGCGGGCCAACAACCCGGGCGGCGGCCTGGTGTCCTCGGTGGCCGACCAGCTGCGCTGGGCCCGCTACCACCTCGGGGACGACCCCACGCTGCGCGGGATGCGGGAGCCGACGGTCGCGCTGCGGGCCAGCACGCTGGGCGACGCCATCGGCACCGCCTGGTTCCTGCGCGACGTCGACGGCGTGGGCACCGTCGGGCACGGCGGGTCGGCCAACGGGCTGTTCGCCGAGCTGCTCCTGGTGCCCGAGCGCGATTTCGCGGTCGTCGTGGTGTCCAACGCCGGCCCGAACGGCATCCCCTTCGACCAGGCGGTCGTCCGCTGGGCGCTGGAGCACTACCTGGGCGTGATCGACCGCGACCCGGAGCCGATCCCCTACGACGCGGCCCGGGTCGGTGAGATCGTCGGCGCCTACGACATCGACGCCATGACGCTCACCATCACCGACGAAGGCCAGGAGCTGACCCTCGAGGTTCTCATCAAGCCGGAGATCCGCGCCGCCGCCGAGACCGAGCTGCCCCGCGACCACGCCCCGTTCCCGTTCGGCCTGCTCCCGGGCGACACCGATGAGTACGTGATCACCGACGGCGCCTTCAAGGGCCAGCGCGGCTTCTTCACCCGCGACGCCACCGGCACTATCACCGGCGTCGACCTGGCCGGCCGCCTGTTCAACCGCCTGGACGGCTCCCTCAGGGCCGGATGAGCGCGGCCGCCAGGTCCTGCCAAGCCTGGTGCGGGTCGGGGAGGAGGACGCCGATGGCCACCTGGTCGGCGCCCGCGTCGAAGTGGGCCTGGACGTCGGCGCTGATCTGCTCCGGCGTGCCCCAGGAGGCCACGGCGTCCACGAGGCGATCGCTCAGGCCGGAGATGTCGTCGTCGGTGAAGCCCTGGGAGCGGAAGCTGGCGACGTACCCGCCGATCTTCGACAGGAACGACAGCGGCGTCCTGATGTGCCCCCTGGCCTCCGCCGGATCCGTCAAAGGGACCACGAACTGGTGGATGACCAGCGTCGAGTCCTCGCCCAGGATCTCCCGCGCCTGCGCCGTGTACTCCGGCGTGACCAGCAGCGGCAGCGAGCCCGCCGTACGGTCGCGGGCCATGGCGAGCTTGCGTGGGCCCATAGCTGCCAGCATCCGGCGCTCGGCCGGGATGACCGGGTCGAGCTCGTCCAGGTAGGCGTTCAGCGCCGCGAGCTGGCGCGGCTCCTGCCGTCCCCCGAGCCCGACGACGAAGCGCCCCGGGTGCTCCTCCTCGATCGAGGCGTAGGTCTCGATGACGGTCGGCGCGTCGTAGATGCCGGTCGGGATGACGGAGCTGGCGACCGACACCCGCTCGGTGGCCCCGATGACCGCGCCGATCGGGTCCAGGGTCCGCAGCTGCCCGCCGGCCAGCCAGATCGTCGAGTAGCCGAGCCGCTCCAGCTCCGCGGCGTCATCCAGATAGGTGTCGGTCACGTTCAGGCCCACGCCGATGCGGCCGAGGTTCAGTCGGGTCATGCGGCCACGCTAGGAGCTCAACCACAGTTGAGGTCAACGCGTGCCGTGCTAACTCTCGTCGATGAGCCGGCCGTTCTGGGCGGAGGCGTCCCGGGTGAGCGACATGGCCAGGGGCGCCTCGGGGAAGTTCGGGATGTCCTGCAGCGCCGCGACGAGCTGCTCGACGCTGTCCCAGTACCAGATGTCGGAGTAGGTGCCGTCCTCCAGGCCGATGAGCCGGGTGGCCGACAGTCCGGGGTGCTTGGCGCGCACCGCGGCGATCAGGGTGCCACGGCGGACGATCAGCTCGTCCAGGTCGGCCGGGTCGACGGAGTAGACGTGGCTGCGAACGACGGTCATCGGGTCCTCCAGGTGGTCCGTTCTGGCTACGGACAAGAGCTTGCACGCCCCGGTTAATACATTCGCGATGCGTTCACGATGCTCGGGGTGATGACTTCTTACGGACTAAGGAAGATCTACCGCCTGCAGATGTCTTCGCAGGTCAGGCATGCGAGGCTCGCCTCATGGCGGTGGTGGTGCTCCTGGCTCTGGTGGCCGTGCTCGTCAGGCTGGCGCTCGGCGGGCCCGGCCTGCTCGGCTGGTATCTGGCCGCGTGGGCACTGTTCGGCGCCGCCCTGTGGCTGTCGCGGCGCGGCCGCCACCTGAAGCTGCTCGTCATCGGCGGCGGCCTGGCCGTCATCGCCACCGGCCTCGCGGGCCCGCCCAGCACCAGCAGCGACTCCTACCGCTACGCCTGGGACGGCCGCGTCCAGGCGGCCGGCATCTCCCCCTACGACCACGCCCCCGCCGACCCGGCGCTGGCCCCGCTGCGCGACGGCTGGCTCTTCCCGCCCGGCTGCGGCGGCTGCACCCGGATCAACCGGCCCACCGTGCACACGATCTACCCGCCGGTCGCCGAGGGTTACTTCCTGGTCGTGCACTGGCTCTCGCCCGCCGGCTCGCGCCACAAGCCGCTCCAGGTCGGCGGGGCGCTGCTGGCCTTCGCGGTGCTGCTCGCGCTGTGCCGGGTTTCCGGGGTACGGCGGGCCGCCGCGTGGGCGTGGTGCCCCGCCGTACCCATCGAGGCCGTCAACAACGCGCACGTCGACACGCTGGCCGTGCTGCTGGTCGTGCTCGCGTTCAGCGTCAACCGCGGGCGGGGAGCGCTGCTCGGCGCGGCGATCGCGGCCAAGCTGCTACCCGTCGCCACGCTGCCCGGCGCCTTGTCGGGCGTGCTGCGCCACGGGGTGGCCTGGCGGCGGATCCTGGCCATCATGGTGCCCGCGACGCTGGTCGTGGCGCTGGTCTACCTGCCCTACGTGCTGCTCTCGCGGTCCTCCGTGCTGGGCTACCTGTTCGGGTACGTCCAGGAAGAGCACTACTCGGCGCCCTCCGCCGGCGACCGGTACGCGGTGCTGCGGCTGGTGCTGCCCGACTCGTGGGCGCCGGTGGCCGCGATCGTCGTGCTGGCCGCCGTCGCGCTCTACGTGCTGCGGTACGGCGAGCCCGACCGGCCGTGGCACGGCGCCCTGCTGGTGACCGGGTCCCTGCTGCTGCTGTTCACCCCCGGCTACTCCTGGTACGCGCTGCTCGTGGTCGCGCTGGCGGCGATGGACGGCCGGTGGGAGTGGCTCGGCGTGGCGCTGGCCGGCGGCGTGGCCTACCTGGCGGGCCCGGCGACCCTGGCCTACACCCTGGCGACCGTGGCCGTCCTGGCAGGTCAGTGGCCCTCCATCAAGCGGCTGGCGGGTCAGTGGCCCTTCATCGAGCGGCTGGCGGGTCAGCGGTCGTTCATCACGCGGCGCATGTCGGAGATCGCTCGGGCGGTGCCGCGCAGCGTGCCGGTGACCTTGGAGCGGCCCCGGCGGCGCAGGTAGGCCACGTCCACCTCGGCGATCCGCCAGCCGCTCGCCGCGGCCCGCAGCACCATCTCCAGCGGGTAGCCGAACCGGCGGTCGGTCAGCCCCAGCGCCAGCAACCCGGCCCGCGAGCAGGCCCGCATCGGCCCCAGATCGTGCACGCGCGCCCCCGCCCGGCGGCGCAGGTTCCAGGCCAGGACCGCGTTGCCGAGCCGGGCGTGCAGCGGCCACGCCCCCGGCTCGGGCACCCGCCGCCCGAGCACCAGCTCGGCCTCCCCTGCCGCGACCGGCGCGACGACCTCCGGCAGCTGCCGGGGATCCAGGGAGGCGTCGGCGTCCATGAAGCACACCAGGTCCGCCGTGGCCGCGAGCAGCCCGGTGTGGCAGGCCGCGCCGAACCCCCGGCGCGGCTCGCGGACCACCCGGGCGCCCAGCTCGGCCGCAATCTTGGCGGTGCCGTCGGAGGAGCCGTTGTCGACCACGATCGGGGTGAAGCCGGGCGGGATGCGTTCCAGCACCCACGGCAGCGCGGCTTCCTCGTCCAGGCAGGGCAGCACCACGTCCACGTTCATGACTCCCCCAGCGGTGCCGTGGCGAACTCCTTCATCCCGGTCTCGAACCCGATCTCCGCCGCGAAGCCGAGCTCGGCCCTGGCCAGGGCGGGTGAGGCGACGATGTGCCTGACGTCGCCCAGCCGGTACTCGCCCGTGACCACCGGCTCGGGCCCGCCCCGCGCGGCGGCCAGCGCGGCGGCCATCTCGCCGACCGTGTGCGGGGTGCCGCTGGCCACGTTGTAGGCCACCAGCCGCCCGGGTGCCCCGGCACCCGCCGCCGCCAGGTTCGCCCTGGCCACGTCCCGCACGTGCACGAAGTCGCGCAGCTGACCGCCGTCCTCGAACACCCGCGGCGTCCTGCCCGCCTCCAGCGCGGACCTGAAGATCGCGGCCACCCCCGCGTACGGGGTGTCGCGCGGCATCCGCGGCCCGTAGACGTTGTGGTAGCGCAGCGCGACCGCCGTCCCGCCCGTCTCGCGGGCCCACCCGGCGACCAGGTGCTCCTGGGCGAGCTTGGTCGTGGCGTAGGCGTTGCGCGGGTCGGTCGGCGCGTCCTCGCTGATGACGGCGTGCCGTACCTGCGCTCCGCACACCGGGCAGGACGGCTCGAACCGGCCCCGCTCCAGGTCGATGCGGGAGCGCGGGCCCGGACGTACCCGGCCGTGCTCGGCGCAGTCGTAGGCGCCCTCGCCGTAGACCACCATCGAGGAGGCCAGCACCAGCCGCTCGACGCCATGCCTGGCCATCGCCGCCAGCAGCACGGCCGTGCCGTACACGTTGGCCGAGGCGTAGGCGGGCAGGTCCGATACGTCCACCCCGAGCCCCACCTTGGCGGCCTGGTGCACCACCAGCGCCACCCCGGGCAGCATCCGGTCCAGCGCCGCGTCGTCCCTGACGTCGGCGCCAGAACGCAGGTCGAACCCCAGCACGTCGTGCCCGGCCCCCTCGAAAGCCGCCACCACGTGCCCGCCGATGAACCCGGCCGAGCCGGTGACCAACACCCTCACGCAACCGACGGTAACCATGCCACCGCGCCCGGCTGAAGCACCGGCGGCGTGTCGTTCGCAAGCCGTAAGAACCTCAGGTCACCCGGGTCGGACAGCCCGCGGAACCGTATGAATAGGATCGGCGCCATGCGCGCCGTCGTCCTCATCGAACCCGGGCCGGTCGAGAACCTGAAGCTGGCCGACCTGCCCGTTCCCGAGCCCGAGCCGGGCTGGGTCCGTATCCGGGTGAAGGCCTTCGGGATCAACCGGTCCGAGCTGCACACCCGGCTCGGCCTGGCCGTGGGCGTGACGTTCCCCCGTGTGCCCGGGATCGAGGCGGTCGGCGTGGTCGACGCGGCGCCCGGCAGCGACCTGGAGCCGGGGCAGCAGGTGGCGGCGATGATGGGCGGGATGGGCAGGCAGTTCGACGGCGGCTACGCCGAGTACACCGTGGTGCCCAGGTCCACGGTGGTGCCGTTCTCCTCCGACCTGCCGTGGGAGGTGCTCGGCCAGGTCCCCGAGACGCTGCAGACGGCCTACGGCTCGCTCACCACCGGGCTCGACCTGCGGCAGGGCCAGAGCCTGCTGATCCGCGGCGGCACCTCCGGGGTCGGCTTCGCGGCCGCCGCTCTGGCCAGAGACATGGGCGCCACCGTCTTCGCCACCTCCCGCAGCCGCGACCGGCTCGCCGCGCTGGCCGAGCGGGGCGTCGACCACCCGCTGCTGGACGACGGCGATGTCGCCGCCCAGGTCCGCGCGATCGTCCCCGAGGGCGTGCAGGCCGCGCTGGAGCTGGTCGGCACGCCCACGCTGCCTGACACGCTGGCCGCAACCGCCGTGCACGGCACGGTGTGCTTCACCGGCATGCTGTCCAACCAGTGGACGGTCCCCGACTTCTACCCGATCGGCTACCTGCCGGCCGGTGTCCGCCTCACGGCCTACGGCGGCGAGGCGTCCGACCTGCCGACCGCGGTGCTGCAGCGGTTCCTGGACCAGATCGCCTCCGGCGAGCTGAGCCTGGGCCCGGCGACCGTCTACCGCATGGAGGAGATCCAGCGGGCCCACGACGACCTGGAGCACAATCGCGTCTTCGGCAAGCTGGTCGTCCTCACGTCGTGACAGGGGCAGCCTGCGGGCGCCCGGCGACCACCCCGTCGGCCCGCCAGCTGGACCATTCGGTCCGCACGAGGAACCCGTCGGAGGGGGCGTCCAGCCGGACCGCGACCGCGATCACTCCCAGCACGACCAGCGCGATCGCCGCTAAAGCCGGGATCCTGCGCCTCACCCCGCCATCATGACCGGCCCTCGCCCGCGCCGGGAGACCCGGCGAGTTCGGCGATGGCTTCGATCACCGCGTCCTGGCGTTCCTCGTGCAGCCAGCCGTGCCCGGCGTCGTGCAGGATCCGATGGGTGCCGCGCGGGACCGAGGCCGCCAGCCGCGCGTGCAGGCCGGTCTTGGCCGCGTTGATCGCGCGCAGCGTCTCCTCGGGCCACAGCCGGTCCTGGGTGTCGTCATGGCCCACCACGGTCAGCACGATCAGCGGCACGTCCGGCAGGGCGAGCGCCTTCCTGAGCTCGTCCGCGACCTGGTCGTAGAGGTTCCTGTCCTCCAGCAGGCCCGCCTTCCACGCCTTGGTCAGGTGGTGCTCGACCAGCCGGTCGCGCACGTCCTCCGGCCAGGCCGCGAACTGCGGCGCGACCTGCTCGCGGGCCTGTTCCAGCTGTTCTGGGGTGGGCTCGGGCCAGTCCTGGGCGTGCATGTGCTCCACCTGGTCGCGCGCCTCCTGCGGCGCGGCGGCGTGCAGGTCCTCGTGGAAGGGGTCGAGCAGCAGCAGCCCGGCCACCTCGGCGGGGAAGCGCTGGGCGTACAGGCGGGCGTAGGCGCCGCCCAGCGAGTGGCCGACCAGCACGTAGGGCCCGGGCACCGCGGCCTCCCGCAGCAGGTCGCGCAGCTCGGTGGTGACCTCGGCGGCGCTGCGGGGCAGCTCGGCCGCCTCGCTCCAGCCGGTGCCCGCCCGGTCGTAGAGCACGCTGGTGGTCAGCTCGGCCGCCCGCTCGTGGACGTTCAGGTAGTCCAGCCCGACCTGGCCCGCGCCCGGCAGCCACACCACGGCCGGGCTCCCGCTTCCCGCCTGCTCCAGCACGAGCGTGCGCCCGCCCACCTGGTAAGGCCGCATCGACGACTCCCATCATTCTCAAGAATTGAGACTATTCGCAATCGGTGAGAGCATACATCCATGGACCTCCTGGAACTGCTCGCCCATCCCGTACGGCTGCGCATCGTGCACGCCATGTCAGGAGGCCGGGTGCTGACCGCCTCCCAGCTCTGCGAGCGCTTCCCCGACGTGTCCAAGGCCACCGTGTACCGGCACATCGGCCTGCTCGCCGACGGCGGGGTGCTCGAGGTGGAGAGCGAGCAGCGGGTGCGGGGCGCGGTGGAGCGGCACTACCGGCTGCGCAGGGACCGGGCGGTCATCGACGCCGAGGCGGCTGCGGCGCTGCCTGTCGATGGTCACCGCCGGGTCTTCTCCGACGCGATGGCCACGCTGATCGCCGAGTTCAACGCCTACCTCGACGGCGATCGGGCCGACCCGGCCGCCGACCTCGTCGGATACCGCCAGCACACGCTGTGGCTGACCGATGCCGAGCGCGCCCGGCTGATCGAGGGCCTGCGGGCCGCGATCCTGCCCGTCGTCGGCAACCAGGCCTCGGACGAGCGCCGGCCCTACCTGCTCAGCCCGATCCTGTTCCCGGTGGCAGAAGCACCGTGACGGTGTGTGAGGCGCCGCCCCGGTCCGCCAGGCGGCCGAAGGTGAGCGTGAGCTTCTGCCCGGTAGCGGCGCTCGTCAACCGGGGATGGGCGCGCAGCACCCGGGAGACCGGCCGGTCCCAGGCCACGGTGAGCCCGTCGAGGTCGCGCCGAGGATCCGCCACCGTCACCGTGGCCGTGCCGCCGTGCTCGCGCACCAGCACGGCGCAGGGACCCGAGGCCGACAAGGGCCCCGCGGAGCCCGCCGTCCAGAAATTCACCGCGATCAGACCCGGAACCTGGATGCCCTGCTGATGGGCGGTGTTGGTGATCACTCTGGCCCAGCTCGGGTCGGCCGCGCGGGCCTCGGTCGCCACCTGGGTGGCGCCGGGCATCAGCAGATAGGCGTAGCTCGCCGAGCCGGGGTCGACGCCGTGGTCCAGCCAGAGCGTGGCGTAACCCCCTTCCCTTGAAGAGCGCAGGCGGCCGTCGATCACGACGTATCCCCCGTGCCCGGCCAGGTGCGCCCAGGCCGGCCGTACCGTCAAAGGCGTCGTGGCGCGGCGGTTGTCCACCACGGTCTCCACGGGGACGCCGTCGTCGCAGGTGATCCCGGCGCCCAGGCACACCACGGCATCCTGGAGGAAGATCCACGACTTGAACGCCTCCAGCGTGCTCTCCAGCCCGTTGAGGTGCTGTCCGACCGTGGCGTAGACGCCGTCGGTGGCCCCGCCGACCCATCGGCCCGGCGGGCAGGCGCCGCCCCAGGCCTCGCCCGCGCCGTCGGGCAGGCGTTTGGTGGAGACCGTGGTGCCGGGCAGCCGGTAGGGGTCGACGGTGGACCAGAACGTCCCGAAGTACTGGTCGGCGTGCCCGTCGGCCCACCAGTAGAGCATCCCCGCGCCGGTGTGCCAGCCGTGCGGGTTCTCGCCGTTGCCGTGCTCGTAGTGGGCGATCCGGTAGGAGGACATGCTGAGCCCGGCGCACCAGCCGCCCGCCCGGTGCACGGCGCGGGCGCTCATCGGCAGCAGCCGGTGCCCTGGCGGCTCGGGCGCTCCGCTCTCCCACCGCTGGATCATGGCTTCCCACCTGCGACGAAGCGCCGATGGGGCCGTCTCGCCGAGCAGCCGCACCGCCGCCGCCAGCCTGACGGCGCTGCGCCGGTCGCCGGACGGCGCCCTGCTGATCGCGCGCCCGCGCACCAGGTCCATGCAGGCGCCCGCGTGCACGAACGGCGCGAAGCCCCGTTCCACCGCGTCGTGGACGTTGCGCCGCGCCGGATCGGTCACCTCCCACGGCGTGCCGCGGACCAGCTTGAACATCGCCGCCAGCCCCGACAGCAGCACCACGCCGTACTCGCCCTGGTAGGGCACGGTCGAGTGCTGGATGAACGACCCGTCGCGGTAGATCCCGTCGCCCTCGCTCACGTAGCGGAACACCGGCGACAGCGCCGAGGTCGCCAGCGCAGCCTTGCCCGCGTCGCCGGTCAGCGTCGCCCGCAGCAGCGTCACCAGGCACAGATCCACCCGGTTGGCCGCGGTGCTGGTGCCGCTGTAGTCGGCTAACAGGCACTCGGGCACGAAGTGGTCCACGGCCTCGGCCAGCTGCTGCCCGTCCCCCAGATACGGCCCGATCAGCAGAGCCGCGTCCAGCAGCCGCTTGGGGATCCCGATCTGCCACGTCCACCAGTTGCCCTCAGGCTCGGCGCCCGCGTAGTAGACCTCCCGCCGGTACCGGTCGATCTCCGCCGCCACCGCCCGCCCCAGCGCCGCGTCCCCGGTCGCGGCGTACCGGCGCGCCATCGCCACCACGCCAGAGCCCGGCCCGCCGGCCAGTGAGATCTCCCGCCACCGCGACCGCATCGTCCCGAAGTCGTCAGAAGGTACGGCCGGCAGCACGGAAACCACGCCGAGCTGGAGGAAATCGCGCCGCGTGAGGCCCGTCACGCAAGGACCTTATCCGGGACGGACCCGATGGCCGCTACCCTGCGGCCATGCGCACAGAGACCGAGACCTTCACGCTCGCGCCCAGGCTCATCAGGGCCGAGATCCTGGCCGTGATGTCGGTCTCGCTGGGCGCCAGCGCGCTGGTGTCGCTGGTCAGGCTCATCGGGGCGCTCACGGCGCCCAAGCAGCTGAAGGGCCAGCAGGCCGTCCTGGTCGGCTCGCTGGCTCCCGGCCGGCCCTGGCTGGACCTGGCGCTGCAGCTGGTCGACATCGCGATCACGGTCGCTCCCGTCGGGCTGGTGGCCTACCTGCTGGTCAGGTCCGGGGAGTCGATGCGGACCATCGGCGTCGACCTGCGCGAGCCCCGCCGGGACCTGATCCGCGGCGCGCTGCTGGCGGCCGCGATCGGCGGCACCGGGCTGGCCTTCTACCTGATCGTGTACGCCGCGGGAGTCAACCTGACCGTGGTGCCCGGCCAGTTGCCCGACGTGTGGTGGCGGATCCCGGTCCTGCTGCTTGCCGCGGCGCAGAACGGGATCCTGGAAGAGGTGGTCGTCAGCGGCTACCTGCTGCACCGCCTGGACCAGGCGGGCTGGCGGCCCTGGCGGGCGGTCGCGCTGTCGGCGGCGCTGCGCGGGTCCTACCACCTCTACCAGGGCTTCGGCGGCTTCGTCGGCAACGTCGTGATGGGCGTCGTCTTCGGCCGCCTCTACCAGCGCTGGGGAAGGGCGATGCCGCTGGTCGTGGCGCACACGCTCATCGACGCCGTCGCCTTCGCCGGCTACGCCGCCCTGCACGGCCACGTCAGCTGGCTGCCGTGAGCCTAGTCGTCGATGACCTGCAGGACGATCTTGCCCTGGATGTGCCCTGCCTCGGCGCGTTCGTGGGCCTTCGGCGCGTCCGCGAGCGGGAAGACGCTGTCGATCCCGGCGCGCAGCAGGCCGGCGTCGACCAGGCGTGCGAGCTCGGCCATCTGCGCCCCGTCGGAGTGGACCTGACCTGAGGGGAAGGTGATGCCCAGCTCGGCCGCGCGGTCACGGTGGTATTCGCCGTGGAAGACGGGACTGATCGTGCCGCCGCGCCTGACCACGGGGAGCAACCGGTGGGCGTGCGGGCCCCCGACCGTGTCGAAGAGGTGGTCGACGTCGCGCACCACGTCCTCGACGGCCGTGGAGGTGTAGTCGATGAACCGATCGACGCCCAGGTCGCGCAGGAACGCCGCATGACGCCCGGAGGCGACCCCGATGACCCGCGCGTTCCTGGTCCTGGCGAGCTGGACGAGGAAGTGGCCGACGCCACCGGCGGCGCCGTTGACCAGGACGGTCCTGTCCGGTTCGAGCCGCACGTGGTCGAACAGGTACTGGTAGGCGGTGAGTGCGGCCATCGGGATCCCGGCGGCCTGGACGTGGTCGATCCCGGCCGGCTTGCGCGCGAGATGTGACGCGGGCGCGGTGGTGTACTCGGCGTATCCCTTGCCGCCGTTGTTCAGCTGGGGGAAGCGCACCAGCCCGAACACCTCGTCGCCTTCGCTCCACTCGGTGACCTCCGGGCCGACGGCGGCGACCACTCCCGAGACGTCCGAGCCGGGGGTGAAGGGCAGCCGCAGGGTCGGCCGCATCGCCTCGGGAATGTTCGCGAACCCGGTCCTGGCATACCAGTCGGGCGGGTTCAGACAGGCCGCGTGGATCCGGATCAACACCTCGCCCGGGCCCGGTTCGGGAAGCGGGACCTCCTCGTACGCCAAGACCTCGGGGCCGCCGAACGCGTGCAAGCGCACGGCCATCATCGTCTGCTTCGGCATCGCTACTCCTGGATCGCTCGAGCTCGATGCCCCGCCAAATATGCGGAGCGGTGCTCCGGAATATATCCGGAGCACCCCTCCGCTTGTCAATTCACTCCGATGGTCCTGTGAGCTCCCATGCGCGGCGGCGCAGGACGAGCAGGTAGTAGACCGCGCTCAGCACCGCGATCACGACGGTGGCGATCAAGCTCGGCCTGCCGACGACCGGGTCGAGGAAGTTGCGGTAGGCCACGTAGCCCAGCGCGAGCAGGGCCAGGATCGGCGCGAGCGGGAAGGCCGGCATCCGGTAGCCGGCGTGCGCGGTGGTGCCGTTGCGGCGCCCGGCGATCGTCGACAGGCACAGCGCGGCGTAGATGGCGATGATCGTGGTCGAGGTGACCACCAGCAGGAAGTGCTCGTCGACGTAGCAGAAGGCGGCGCCGATGAGCCCGGCGACGAGCGTGGCGATCCACGGGCTGCCGAAGCGCGGGTGGATGGCCCCGAGCGCCCGGCTGACCGGGCTCGGCCAGGTGCCGTCGCGGCCGGTGGAGAACACCATCCGGGCGGTGACCAGCACGATGGCCAGCACCGCGTTGAGGATGGCGACCACGATGGCCAGGCTGATGACCGTGTTCAGCGTCGAGCCGGCGGTGGCCCCGACGAAGTAGCTCATCATGTTCTCGGCCCCGAACAGGTCCTTGAGCGCGGGCGCGCCGATGAGCACGGCGGTGACCGGGATCAGCTCGGCGGCCACGGTGATGGCCAGCGCCCACAGGATCGTCCTGGCCATGGAGCGCTTGGCGTCCTGGAGCTCCTCGCCCAGGTAGACGGCCGCGCCGTACCCGTTGTAGGAGAAGATCGCCACAGCCGTGGCCGCGCCGATGAGCCCGGCGGACGCGGCGATGACCGTGCCGTCGCCGCTCGCGGCGACCGGGTGCAGCAGCAGGTCGGCGAAGGAGCGCTGCGGCTTGAGGAAGCCGAGCAGGCTCACCACGACCAGCGCGATCATCTCGATGGCCAGGAAGATCCCGGTGATCCAGGCGTTGAGCTTGATGTCGAAGACCGCCAGCACAGTCGCCAGGACCGTGGTGACGGCGCCCACGGTGGGGGCGTGCAGGCCGGGGAAGACGACCGACAGGTAGGTGCCGACGCCGAGCGCGATCACCGCGATGATCAGCAGCTGCGTGACCAGGAACAGGCCGAGCACCACGAACCCGGCCGGCTTGCCAGAGACGCGGGCCACGATCGCGTACTCGCCGCCGCTGAGCGGGTAGGCCGAGCCCAGCTCGGCGTAGACGAAGGCCATGAAGACGCCCACCACGGCCGCGAGCACGTACGCCCAGAAGGCGCCGGTGCCCGCCTGGCCGATGACGCCGGGCGCGATGATGAACACGGACGAGGCGGGAGTGATGGCGGACAGGGTGATGAAGAGGGTTCCCAGAACCTTCAGTCCGCGATGGAGATGGGGATGCCGAACGTCTACCATGACGCCTCCTGCGGGCGTGCCGTTCTTTGATTGCGTATCAAAGAACGGCACAGAAGCCCCGTCAAGACCCACTTGAGTTTTTTGACGGTTGTACAGAGAATCACCTTCATGGCCCGACCGAGCCGAGCACACGAGAAGCGCGCCGAACTGATCGCCGCCGCGCGCCAGGCGGTACTCAGGCGCGGCATCGCGGATCTGCGGCTGCGCGATGTGGCCGAGCAGGCGGAGATGTCGACCGGCTCGGTGCTCTACTACTTCCCCGCGCTCACCGACCTGCTGCGCGAGGTGCAGCGGGAGGCCGTCGAGCGCTTCTGCGTCGATCGGGAGCAGGCCGCGCGGGCCGAGCCCGACCCGCGGCACCGCCTGCGCGGCATGATCCGCACCGGCCTGCCCACCAGCACCGACGACGAACTGTGCGTGCTGCTGCTCGAGCTGGGCACCCATGCCCGGCGTGACCCGGCGTACTCGGCGCAGTACATCAGGCTGTACGAGCGGCAGGTCGCCCTCTACGCCTCGATCCTGGAGGCGGGCGCGGCGACCGGCGTGTTCACCCTGACCCGTGACGCGACCACGATCGCGCGCAGCCTCGTGGTGCTGGAGGACGGCCTCAGCCTGCACCTGACGATGGCCGTGCCGACTCTCGAACCCGGGCAGGCCGAGCGCCTGCTGCTGGCCTATGCCGCCGACGCGACCGGCTGTGACCTGGAAGGACCCGATGCGAGCACGTGAACTCGGCCTGGAACTGCCCGGCCGCCCCGGACCCGGCAACGCCATCACCGACGTGCCGGGCGTGGAGGTCGGCTACACCACGCTGATCGAGGGCGAGGCGGTGCGCACCGGCGTCACCGCGATCCTGCCGCGCGGCAGGGAGGGCTTCGACGTGCCGTGCGCGGCCGGCTGGCACTCGCTCAACGGCAACGGCGAGATGACCGGTACGGCATGGCTCAGCGAGACCGGGGTGCTCCGCCTCCCCGTGCTGATCACCAACACGCACGCCGTCGGCCCCTGCCACCGGGGCGTGATCGACTGGGTGGCCCGGCACAAACCGTCGGCCGCGGACCAGTGGCTGCTGCCCGTGGTGGCCGAGACCTGGGACGGCTACCTCAACGACATCAACGGCCCGCACGTCCGCCCCGAGCACGCGATCGCCGCCATCGACGCGGCCAGGCCCGGCCCGGTGGCCGAGGGCTCGGTCGGCGGCGGCACGGGCATGAACTGCTACGGCTTCAAGGGCGGCAGCGGCACCTCCTCCCGGCAGGTGTCGTACGGCTCGGCCACCCACACCGTGGGGGCGTTCGTGCAGGCCAACTTCGGCTCCCGCAAGGAGCTCACCGTGTGCGGCGTCCCGGTCGGGCGGGACCTGGCCGACGACGACCCGCTGGAGACCTTCTACGCCGGCGCCGGCTCGGTCATCGCGGTGATCGCCACGGACGCGCCGCTGCTGCCGATGCAGTGCACCGCGCTGGCCCGCCGGGTCCCGCTCGGGCTGGCCCGCACCGGCACCACCGGGTCGCACTTCTCCGGCGACATCTTCCTGGCCTTCTCCACGGGCAACCCGCAGGCCTTCGACACGGCGTTCCCGCGCGGCGAGCCCGGCTACGCGCAGGTGAGCTTCGTGCCGTGGAACCGGCTGGACGACTTCTTCGAGGCCGTCGTGGAGTCGGTGGAGGAGGCCGTGCTCAACGCGCTGCTCGGCGCGGAGACGATGATCGGCCGCGACGGCCACCGCTCGCCAGGCCTGCCGGTCGACCGCCTGCTCGAGCTGCTCGGCCGCTGAGCCTTTGGATTGTATTTGCTAGCCGTTTCAGTCACAATTGAAATATGCAACTCGGCCAGATCCAGCAAACGGCGCTGCTCACCCTGTATGCCCGGGCTCTGGACAGCAGGCTGTCCAGACCGATACTCGGCGACCCCCTGTCGGCGGACATCGCCTCCCAGATCGACTACGACTTCGCCAAACTGAAGGTCAAACCCAACCTGGTGTACAGCACGGCCCTGCGGGCCAGGCGGATCGACGACGCCGTCCGGGCGTTCACGACCGCCCACTCCGAGGCGATCGTGCTCGACCTCGGCTGCGGGCTCGACACCCGCGCCGCCCGCTGCGCCCCGCCCAGCGGCGTCGACTGGTACGACGTCGACTACCCGGAGATCCTCGACCTGCGGGAGAAGTACCTGCCGGGCCGCTCCCACCTCGTCGCCGCCGACCTGACCAGCGACGCCTGGCTGGAGCAGGTGCCCACCGGCCGGCCGGCGATGCTGGTGGCCGAGGGGCTGCTGCCGTTCATGCCCGGCGACACCTTCGCCACCATGATCCGCCGCCTCGCCCGGCACGTCTCCGGCGGCGAGCTCGCGCTGAACGGCTACACCCGCTTCGCCGCGTGGACCATGAAGTACCACCCCACGATCAAGGCGCTCGGCATCCAGGCCGCGCAGGGCTTCGACGACCCGCGCGAGCCCGAGTCGTGGGGCTCCGGGCTCACTCTGGCCGGGGAGCAGCTGCTCTGCCGCGATCCGCTGGTGGCCGAGTTCCCGCAGCCGCTGCGGGCGGCCACCCGGTTCATGGCGCTGGGCACCGGCATGTCGCGACAGGGCAGCCGCGTCCTGCGGTACCGCTTCTAGAGACCGCCCACGCGCTGGGCCAGCTCGGTCCTGTTGGAGACGCCGAGCTTGGGGAAGGCCCGGTACAGGTGGTGGCCCACGGTCTTCGGGCTCAGGAAGAGCTGGGCACCGATCTCCTTGTTGGTGGCTCCCGTCGCGGCCAGCCGTACGATCTGCAGCTCCTGGGGGGTCAGGGCGGACAGCGCGTCGTCCTGCGCGGCGGCGACCTGCTCTCCCGCGGCGCGCAGCTCGGCGCGGGCGTGGTCGGCCCATGGGGCGGCGCCGGCGTGCTCGAAGTACTCAAGCGCCGGGCGGAGCTGGGCGCGGGCCTCGGTCTTCCTGCGCGACCTGCGCAGCCACTCGCCGTACAGCAGCCTGCTCCTGGCCTGCTGGAAGGGCAGGTCGGGGCAGACCACCGCCTGCTCGTAGTGGTCGTTCGGGTCCTCGGCCAGCAGGGCCAGGCAACGCTGGTGTACGGCTGCCGCCCACGCCTGCCCGCAGGCCGCCGCCCACCGGCCGAAGCGGTCCACCGGGGCGCGCTCGGGACGCCCGCCCCGCACGGCCGCCTCGACCTGGTCGGCCAGGAAGTACACGGCCAGCGGGCGGGTGGCCAGCGCCTCGAACCGGTCGAAGGCCGCCTCGAAGCGACCGCGCCCCAGATCCAGCACCGCCCGCGCCCGCTCCGCCCAGTCCCCCTCGCCCGCGTAGCCCGCCCCGCCCAGAGATTCGCCTGAGGAACCTCGCGCATCGGCTGGGTCGTCGCCTCGGAGGGCGGCGGCGTAGGCGAGCAGGCCGCCGGCGTGGGCGGCGTGCCGTACCTGGCCCGTGTCGCGCGCGATGGCCAGGGCCTCGCTGGCGGTCTCCCTGCCAAGGCCGAGCAGCGTCTCAGCCTCGGCCAGCGTGGCCAGTACCCCCGGCAGCCAGCCGATCGCGCCCCTGGAGCGCAGGTCGGCCGCCAGCGCGAGCAGGTGCTCCCTGGCCGTCAGAAGGTCGCCGGACAGCAGCGCCACCGAGGTGGCACCGATCCGGAGCCCGTCGGCGCCCTCGCGCCGATGTTCCGAGGCGCGCTCCCTGATGAGCGCGAGACCCTGCCCCGGATCCCCCGACAGCAGCTCGATCGCCCCGCTGATCAGCGTGCCCGTGTCGCCGTTGAGCCGGTCGCGGACAGCGCGCAGCCCGTCCAGGTCCCCGACCGACCACGCCACCCTGGCCGCCTCGACGAGCAGCGAGGGCTCCTCGGAAAGCAGCCGCCAGGCCGTCCCGGGCGAGCCGTGCTCGAACTCGATGCGCGCCCGCAGCCGCGCCAGGTCCGCCGAACCCCCGCCGAGGTGCGCGGCCTGGTCGATCAGCACCCGCGCCCGGTCGGAGTCGCCGGAATCGGCCGCCAGCGTGGCGGCCGCGGTCAGTCTGCGGACCCGGTCCGGCACGGCGGGCGTGAGCCGGGCGGCCCGCTCGACCGCGTACCCGGAGATGTCGTGCGCCGTGGCCTCGAGCGCCGCGGCGACCTCCTCATCGGGGCCGGTCGCGGCGGCCGCCAGGTGCCAGGCCCGCCGGTCGGCCTCGGAGACCGCGGCCAGCGCCTGGTGCACCGCGATGCGCTCGGCGAACGTCGCCCCCTGATAGGCGGCGGCGCGCACCAGCGGGTGGCGGAAGGCGCCGCCGGCGACCAGCCCGGCGTGCTCGGCCGAGGCCAGCGCCGCCACGGACAGCCCGGTGGCGCGCAGCGCGGCGTCGAGATCCTCGGCCGCCAGCGCGAGCAGCAGGGTCCTGGTGTCCTGCGGCAGCCCGGCGATCCGCTCCTGGTAGGCCTCCTGGAGCCGGTGCGGCAGCGGCAGCGGCCCGGCCGACAGCGAGTCCACATCCATCGACGGCAGCTCGATCAGCGCCAGCGGATTGCCACCCGACTCGGCCAGGATCCGGTCGCGCACGTGCGCGGGCAGCCCGGGCGCGTGCTCGGCCAGCACGCCCAGCGCCGCCTCCCTGTCCAGCCCCTCCAGCACCAGCTCCGGCAGTGCCGCCGAGGCGAGCAGGTCGCGAGAAACGGCCCGGGTGGCGAACACCAGCGCCACACCCTCGCAGTCCAGCCGCCGCGCGGCGAACAGCAGTGCCTCGAGCGAGGCCCGGTCCACCCACTGGGCGTCGTCCACCAGGCAGGCCAGCGGCCCCGCCTCGGCCAGCAGCGTCAGCGTGGCCAGCCCGATCAGGAACCGGTCCGACCCCGACGACCTGGCCAGCCCGAGCGCGCCGCGCAGCGCGTCGGCCTGCGGCTCGGGCAGCGCGTCCAGCCCGCCGAGCAGCGGCCGCAGCAGCAGGTGCAGCGCGGCGAACGGTAGCTCGGCCTCGGTCTCGACGCCGCTGCCCCGCAGCACCCTGATCCCGGCCTCGGCCGCCGCCGCGTCCAGCAGCGCGCTCTTGCCGGTGCCCGGCTCGGCCCTGACGACCAGGACGCCGCTGCGCCCGGCCGCTGCGCCGGCGATCACCTGGCGCAGCCGGTCCTGCTCCTTCTGGCGGCCGAACAGCATGCCCGACAACATATCGGGCAAATGCCCGATACCTCCATTCACCAGTGGCTTCCTAGCGTGCCGGGCATGTACTCACTCGACGAGCGCGACCGGCGCTGGGCCCTGGCCCGCGACCTCATGGACGAGGAGGGCGTCGAGGCCGTCGTCGCCTACGGCGGCCCCGCCGACTCCTACCTCAGCGACGCCGGCGGCCCGATCGTGCTGCTGCCCCGCCATGGCGACCCCGTCTGCCTGTCCGACGCCCCGCTCGGCGGCGCCTGGGTGACCGACGTGCGCCCGGCCCGCCACGCCTACGGGCTGGCCGAGGCCGTACGCGACAAAGGGCTCGCGCAGGCGCCCATCGGCGTGCTCGGGCTGGACGGCGTGCCGTACCCGATCTGGGAGACCGTGCTGCGCCAGCTCCCGCAGGCGGCATTCAGGTCGGTCTGGCCGGGTTTCCTACGCCGCGCGATGCCGCAGTCGGCCGAGGAGATCGAGGTCGTCCGGCGCGGCGCGGCGCTGGGCTCCGCGATCCCCGGCGACGAGGTGAGCTTCGTGTACGGCTTCCGCGAGACGTACCACGTGGCCGCCCGGGAGTCGCCCGTGGCACGGCGGGTGTACGAGGCGGGGCTGGCGGCGCTGCGCCCGGGCGCCAGGTTCGGCGAGGCGGCGCAGGCCATGACCAACGCGCTGGAGAACGAGCGCTGCGACGGGCCGATGCTGCTGGGGCTCAACCCGCGCGGGGCGGTGGGCGCCGATCCGTCACGCCCGCCGGTGGGGCACGACCTGGAGATCGTGGCGGGGATGACGTTCGCGCTGCGGGTGGTGTGCGGCGGGGGCGCGCTGGGCGGGACGGTGCTCGTCACAGCGTTGGGCACATGCCCGATACCGCCTGATCGTCGCCTTCCATAGCGTTCTGACCTGCAAGCACACCCCCTCAAGGAGCGCCATGAACACCGCGATAGCCGTACACGGGCTGCACAAGAGCTTCGGCAAGGTCCACGCGCTGGACGGGCTCGACCTGACGGTCAGGCAGGGCGAGGTGCACGGGTTCCTCGGCCCGAACGGCGCGGGCAAGTCCACCACGATCCGCGTGCTACTCGGCCTGATGCGCGCCGAGTCGGGCAGCGCCCGGTTGCTGGGCGGCGACCCCTGGAAAGACGCGACCGAGCTGCACCGGCGGCTGGCCTACGTGCCTGGCGACGTGAACCTGTGGCCGTCGCTGACCGGCGGCGAGGTGATCGACCTGCTCGGCAACCTGCGCGGCGGCCTGGACCCGGCCCGGCGCGCAGAGCTGCTTGAGCGCTTCGAGCTGGACCCGCGCAAGAAGTCCAAGACCTACTCCAAGGGCAACAGGCAGAAGGTGGCCCTGGTCGCGGCGTTCGCCTCCGAGGCCGAGCTGCTCATCCTGGACGAGCCCACCTCGGGACTGGACCCGCTGATGGAGGCGGTCTTCCAGGACTGCGTGACCGAGGAGAAGCGCCGCGGGCGCACGGTGCTGCTGTCCAGCCACATCCTCAGCGAGGTCGAGGCGCTGTGCGACCGGGTGAGCATCATCCGCTCCGGCCGCAACGTCGAGTCCGGCACGCTGGCCGAGCTGAGACACCTCACGATGACCCGCATCGACGCCACGATCTCTCGCGAGGTCCCCGACCTGCCCTGGGCGCACGGCCTCACCGTGGCCGGGCGCCGCCTCGGCTTCCAGGTGGACGACCAGGACCTGGACAAGGTCATGCGCCGCCTGGCCGAGGCCGGGATCGTCAGCCTGACCAGCCGGCCGCCGTCCCTCGAAGACCTGTTCATGCGTCACTACTCGGAGAAGAGCGCCTGAGATGACCGGCACCTGGAAGCTCGCCAAGCTGATCCTGCGGCGCGAGCGGCTGATCGCCCCCGCCTGGATCCTCCTGCTGGCCGTGCTCGCCGCCGGCCAGGCCAAGCGCTACCTGCAGACGTTCCCCACGCCGCAGGCGATCGCGGACTTCGCCCGCGAGATGGCCGCCAACAAGGCGCTGACCGCCTTCGGCGGCGAGGTGTACTCCTCGACCGTGGCCGGGATGGCGGTCTGGAAGAACGCCGACGCCATCTACACGGTCCTGGGCCTGCTGGCCATCCTGACCGTCGTCCGGCACACCCGCGGTGAGGAAGAGTCCGGCCGCGCCGAGCTGGTCGGCGCCGGAGTGGTCGGCCGGCTGGCGCCGCTGACGGCGGCGGTGCTCGTCACCTCCTCGCTGATGGTGATCACCGGACTCGTCTCAGCGGCCGGGATGATCAAGATGGGTTTCGACGTGACCGGCTCGCTGGCCTTCGGCGCCGCCATCGCCGGGGTCGGGCTGGTCTTCACCGGGATCGGCGCGGTGGCCGCGCAGCTCACCGAGGGCGCCCGCACCGCGATCGGGCTGGCCGCGATCGGGCTGGGCGTCAGCTACCTGCTGCGCTTCGTGGCCGACGGCAGCGGGCTGGGGGTGCTGAAGTGGCTCTCGCCGCAGGGCTGGTCGCACCTGGTCAAGCCGTACGCCGACAACCACTGGGCGGTGCTGCTGCTCAGCCTGGCGCTGGCCGCGATCTCGACCCTGGTGGCCTACCGGCTGGCGGCCCGGCGCGACCTCGGGCACGGCGTCATCCCGCAGCGCCCCGGCCCCGCCGGCTCGACCCGGCTGCGCAGCCCGCTGGCACTGGCATGGCGGCTGCAGAAGGGCCTGCTGACCGGCTGGATCGCCGGCTACGCCGTGGCCGGGCTGGTGCTCGGGTCGCTGGCCCTGTCGATCCCCGAGGTGTCCAAGCAGGGCGCCGCCGTGCAGGAGTTCCTGCGCCGCTACACCGCCGGCGAGGGCGCCACCATGACCAGCGCCTACCTCTGGCTGATCGCGCTGAGCCTGGGCTACGTGGCCTCCCTGTACCCCCTGCTCGCCCTGTTGCGGCTGCGCGGCGAGGAAACCGGCGGCCGGGCCGAGCTGCTGCTGACCACCCCCGTCAGCCGCCTGGCCTGGGCGGGCAGCCACCTGCTCATCGCCCTGGCCGGCAGCGCCACGATCCTGGTGGTGGCCGGGCTCGGCCTGGGCATCGCCTCCGGCGACGCGCTGGGCGTGCTCGGCGGCACGCTGGTCCAGATCCCCGCGGTGTGGGTGCTGGCCGGGGTCGGCGTGCTGGCCTTCGGCCTGCTACCCAGGGCGGCGGCTGGGATCAGCTGGGCGGCCTTCCTGTTCGTGAACCTCTTCGGCGAGGTGCTCGGCCCGATCCTGGGCATCGACTACTGGATCGCCAAGTACTTCGTGCCCTTCCCCAACCTGCCGATGGTGCTGTCGGGCGAACCGTTCACCGCGGCGCCGCTGCTGGTCATGACCGCGATCACGGCGGTGCTGGCCGGGGCCGGGCTGGCCGCGCTGAACCGCCGGGCGGTCTAGTGGGAGTGCTTCAGGTGGGGGTCGGTGACGCCGTCCGGGCTGGCCAGCCCGGCGGCGTCGCAGCCTGTCGTGCGGGCTCCCGCGCGGTAGGCGCTGTTCAGGAAGCCGAGCACGGTCTCGGCGGGGTCGTCGGCCTGCCGTACGTCGTCATAGCGCAGCACCGCCAGGTGGCTGCCCCTGGCGGGGATCCAGGCCGCCCAGTCGGGCCAGAGCTTGTGCTCGGTCAGGCCGGCCGGCTCGGGCGCGGTGTAGGAGTAGAAGGCAGGCCAGGGCCGCTCCTCATCGCCGAACCAGAATCCGCCGCTGATCACTTCCCAGCTGTAGGCCTCCCTGGTCACCGGGTCGGCCTCGGCGGACGGGTCCACCTTGCGGCCGGTGAAGCGGGTGACCGCGATGTCAAGGGTGTGCCAGAAGTGGTGGACCGGGCTGGTCTTGCCGCAGAAGTCGGCCGCGTACCGCTCGAGCACCTGCGCCACCTGCGAGAGGATCACCCAGTAGCGGTTGATCAGGGCGGGGTCGTAGGCGGCGTGCTTGGTGTCTTCGGCGAAGGGGGTGCTGTCGGCCAGGTCGAACGGCACGGCGCGGATCTCGACGTGGATGCCGAGGTCGTGCAGGATCTCGAAGAGCCCGGCGTAGAAGCTCGCGACCGACTGCCCGATCAGTGAGAGCTCGGCGCTGCGGCCGTCCATCCTGTCGACGACGAGCCGGTGGCGCACCAGGTCGAAGTCGATGCAGAAGCCGTCCATCGGCCTGGTGGTCAGGCCCCGCCCGGTCAGGTGGAAGGGCACGTTCCACCAGTGGTTGCGGCGGACGCTAGCGGCCAGCCGTACTTTGCCCACGATCTGGGCGAAGCGGTGGAAGGTGTCCTTGGTGTCCACCCACTCGTCGTAGGGCATCGCAGGAAAGAGCTCCACAGCGTCACGGTAACTCAGAGCTGCTTGAGTGTCCTGGCCAGGCTGTCCGGTGAGTCGCTTCGCGCCACCATCGCGTCCAGGACCTGGCGGAACGCCTCGATCCGCGCCTCGCCCAGGCTCTGCGCGAGCTCGCGCTCGAAGGCCTGGTGGAACTCGTGCCCCACCTCCAGCAGCGCGCGGGCGCGGTCGGTGAGCACCAGCAGCTTCACCCGCCCGTCGGACGGATCCGACACGCGGTCGACGTAGCCGGCGGCCACCATCTCCTCGACGGTCTTGGCCGCGCCCTGCGGCGTGATCCCCAGCAGCGCGGCCAGGCGGCTGGTCGTGACGCTCTCCTGGGCCAGCACCTTGAACGCGAAGCCGAACGTGGGCTTGAGGTGCGTGAATCCATGCTTCGCCAGATGCGCGTGCAACTCGTCGACGAACTGGTTGTAGGCCAGCCCCAGCAGCACCCCGAAATGGGTCACTTGACGTCCCTCCTTCCCGAGATATACAACTATGGTTGTAAACCTCGGTTGTAGATCTGTTGAGAGGATACCAATGCCGGTTATCAGCGGGGCCACCGCCCCGACCTTTGACCTCCCGACCGCCACCTTCACCGGTCTTGCCTCCCCCAGTAGGGGCGCCAAGGAGACCTGCGTGTGGCGCACCAAGGTCCACCCGGGCGCCGAGCCCGGCATGCACTCCTTCGACCACGAGGAGGTGCTGGTCGTCGTCGCCGGCGCCGGAGTCGCCCACCTCGGCGAGTCCGAGCATCCCATCGTCACCGGCGACGCGATCGTGGTGCCCACGGGGACGCTGTTCGGCCTCGGCAACCCGCACGACGAGCCGCTCGAGCTGATCGTGGCGCTCCCCGTCGGCGCGCTCGCCCACATGAACGGCCAGAGCGTCGTCCCCATGACCGCCCAGTAGGAGGAAACATGCCCGTGATCGACGGGGCCACCGCCCCCACCTTCAACGTCCCCAACGTCACCGCCACCGGGCTGGCCGCGCCCAGCCGGGGCTCGACAGAGACCTGCATGTGGCGCTTCACCATGGATCCCGGCACGCCCGTCGGCATCCACCAGGTGGACCGCGAGGAGATCTTCGTCATCCTGTCCGGCCGGGCGCAGGCCACCATCGACGGCGCCGAGCACACCCTCCAGCCGGGCGATGCCCTGGTCGTGCCCGCGCACACGCCCTTCGGCATCGCCAACCCGCACGAGGAGCCGCTCGAGATGGTCGCCGTGCTCCCCGTCGGCGGCCAGGCGATCATGCCGGGTCAGGATCCGTTCATCCCGCCGTGGGCCCGCTGAGGTAGCTCCAGATCCTGGCGGGCGTCATCGGGGTCCGGGTGAGCCGGGCGGCGATCTCGGGCACGGCGGCGGCGATCGCGTTGCCGATGGCCGCCGGCGGCCCGATCGTCCCGCCCTCACCCACCCCTTTCATCCCGCCGGGAGTGATCGGCGAAGGCGTCTCGAACAGCACCACCTCGATGTCGGGCACGTCGGAAGCGGCCGGCAGCAGGTAGTCCACGATCGGCTGCCCGTCGTCGGTGTAGACGATCTCCTCGCTCAGCGCCATGCCGATGCCCTGCACGACCCCGCCGTGGATCTGCCCCCGCACGATCGCCTCGTTCACCACGACCCCCGAATCGTGGACCGCCCAGTACCCCTCGACCTCGACAGCCCCCGTCTCCACGTCGACGGCCACGGCCGCCGCGTGCGCCCCGTAGGCGAACGTGGTCTCCGCCGGGTCGTAGCTGGCCCGCTCCTCCAGCCCCGGCTCCATCCCGGGGGGCAGGTCCCAGCCCCGCCAGGCCGCCGTCGCCAGCTCGCGCAGCGTCAGCCCCGACTGCGGATCGCCCTTGACCCGCACGCCCGAGCCGTCCAGCTCCAGGTCGGCCTTCGCGGCCTCCAGCCGGTGCGCCGCGATCGTCAGGATCTTCTCCCGCAGCTTGCCCGCCGCCTGGACCAGCGCCCCGCCGCCCACCGCCAGCGCCCTGCTGGCGATCGACCCCAGCGAGGAGTACGGCGTGGCCGCGGTGTCACCCAGCACCACCCGCACACTCTCCACGGGCACGCCCATCCGCTCGGCGGCCAGCTGGGCCAGCGTGGTCTCGATCCCCTGGCCGATGCCGACCACCCCGGCGATCACGACCAGCGACCCGTCGGGCTCCATGCGCAGGATCGCGGTCTCGAACCCGCCGGCCCGCATCCCCATCGCCTTCATCGCCATCGAAGGGCCCAATCCCGTCCCCTCCACGTGGCAGGAGAAGCCGATCCCGCGCCTGCGCCCGTCGTCGCTCTGGCGCACCTTGGCCAGGTCGCGCACCATCCGCAGCGCGCGCGGGTAGTCGCCGGAGTCGTAGGACTGCCAGATCCGCGAGGTGTAGGGCAGCTCGCCGGGTCCCAGCATGTTGCGCAGCCGCAGCTCCACCGGGTCGAACCCGAACCGCCTGGCCGCCTCGTCGATCAGGCGCTCCCTGGTCATCGCCGCCTCGGGCTGGCCGAACCCGCGGTACGACCCGGTGGGCGCCGTCGTGGTCAGCACGCCGCGCAGCCGTACGCCCGCCTTGTCGAAGCGGTAGGGGCCGGGCAGCAGCGTGGCCGTCACGGCGAACGGCGAGATGCCGACGTTCGATGGATGCGCCCCGAGATCGCCCACCACCTCCGCGTACAGCGCCACGAACCGCCCCGACGAGTCCAGGGCGAGCCGGGCCCGATGGACGGCCTCGCGAGCGGGCAGCGTGGCCACCAGCCGGTCGACCGGCGACTCGCTCCAGGCCACCGGGCGGCCCAGGCGCATCGCCGCCAGGCAGATCAGCGCCTCGTCCGGATACAGATGCTCCTTGCCGCCGAACCCGCCGCCTATGTCGCCGCTGATCACCCGGACCTGCCCGTGCGGCAACCCGAGCGCGTCGGCGGCGTGGTCGCGCACGTGGTGCGGCGCCTGGGTGGCGATCCTGATGGTCAGCTCGCCGTCTGCGAAGGAGGCCACCAGGCCGCGCGGCTCCATCGGATGCGGGGAGCACCTGCCGAACCTGAACTCCAGCTCCACCACGTGCTCGGCGTCCACCGCAGCCGCGTCGGCGTCGCCCATCGCGAAGTCGCAGAACTCCTCGCCCCGGTCGATCCCGATCACCGGGGGCAGCTCGTCGAACTCCAGATCCAGCAGGTCGGCCGCGTCCCTGGCGGCCTCCGGCGTGGCGGCCACCACGACCGCCACCGGCTGGCCCACGTACCTGATCGCCTCGTCCATCACCGGGTAGGACAGCACCTGCTGGCCGGGCGCTAGGCTCACACACGGCAGCCGCACCCCTTCGGCGTCCCGCGCGATGATCACGTCCAGCACTCCCGGGTGCGTGCGGGCCGCCTTGGCCTCGCAGCTCACCAGCCTGCCGTGCGCGATCGGGCTGCGCACGACATGCGCGTGGGCCATGCCGGGCAGCCTGATGCCGGCGACGAACCTGCCCCGTCCGCTCAGCAGCCGGGGGTCCTCTCTACGGGCCATGCTCATGAACCCGATTGTGACCGCGCACCGATGAGTTTCCAGTCTCTGGTTGGTCTACATGGTCAACGACAGAAGGAGGCAACACCATGACGAGCCCGACCCTTGGCAGCATGCTGCTCTCCAGCGCCGACCCGCAGCGGCTGCGCGACTGGTACGTGGCGGCGCTCGAGCCGGCGGAGAACAATGAGGGAAACGGCTACCGGATTCTCAAGTTCGGCGAGTTCCACGTCCTCATCGACTCCCGCGCGGACATCGGTGACAAGAACCCCGAACCAGGCCGGGTGATCTTCAACTTCCACGTGGACGACGCCCGCGCCGTCGCCGCCCGCATCGACGGGCTCGGCTCGACCTGGCTGGCCGAGCTGGAGGACCGTGACGGCGGCCTGTTCGCCACCGCGATCGACCCGGACGGCAACTACGTGCAGATCATCCAGCTCAGCGAAGAGCAGAAGAAAGCGATGTAGCGACATGTTCGGCGACACCAAGGCATTCAGCGGCTTCTCCGTGAACGACCTGGCCGCGGCCAAGCAGTTCTACGGCGAGACGCTCGGCATCAGAGTGACCGAGGAGCACGGGCTGCTCACCCTGCACCTGGCCGGTGGGGACCGGCCCACGCTGGTCTATCCCAAGGACGACCACACGCCCGCCACCTACACGGTCCTCAACTTCCCCGTCGAGGACATCGAGAAGGCGGTCGAGCAGCTCGCGGGGCGGGGTGTGCGGTTCGAGCGGTACGAGCACCTGGAGACGGACGAGAAGGGGATCTTCCGCGGGGGCGGTCCCCTGATCGCCTGGTTCACCGACCCGGCGGGCAACGTCCTGTCGGTGATCCAGCAGTAGAACACCGGCTGGTCCGCGCCGCGGCCCCGACTTCCCGGGCGGCGGGAGCCGCTCCGGCCGCGGGCGGACCAACCGGGCAAACGATCACCGTTCGCGTGAACCTTACGCCGCGTTTACCGGCAGTGAGTACACTCGGGCGCGATCCAACCGGCCGAGAACTGTACGGCGAGGCTCTTGGCCATGGGCGGCGGCCCTCGGCCCTGTCCCATGGAGAGTCACGTGCTTCTAGACGCTGCGCCGCCCTCCACCGCCCCGCCGAAACGGCGCCGCTGGCTGCGCTGGACCCTCATCATCGCCGTGACCCTGGTGCTCGCGCTCGTCGGTGCCACCGTGGCCGTCTACGCCAAGCTCACCGGCAACGTCAAGCACATCGACATCACCGGCGAGGACCTCGGCGCCACCCGCCCGCCCAAGATCGCGACCACCGCGCAGAACATCCTGATCGTCGGCTCCGACCAGCGCGACGGCAAGAACGCCAAGTACGGCCACCGCGTCGCCGGCGAGCGCACCGACACGATCATGCTGGCCCACCTGTCGTCGAAGCGCGACGGCGCGATGGTCGTCAGCTTCCCCCGCGACTCGCTGGTCCAGCTGCCCGCCTGCCGCGCCAAGGCTCCCTTCGTGGGCCAGCAGCCGCACCTCGGCATGATCAACGAGTCGTTCAACTCCGGCGGCATCGGCTGCACCTGGAAGACGATCGAGTCGCTCACGCACATCCACATCGACCACTTCGTCAAGGTCGACTTCACCGGCTTCAAGAGCATGGTCGAGGCGGTCGGCGGCGTCGAGGTGTGCCTGCCGCAGCGCATCGACGACACCAAGGCCCTGCTCCACCTGCCGGCCGGGCGGCAGACGCTCACCGGCGAGCAGGCGCTCGGCTACGTCCGCGCCCGCTACAGCATCGGCGACGGCTCCGACATCGGACGCATCCAGCGCCAGCAGATGTTCATCGCCTCCATGATCAAGAAGGTGATGAGCGGCCAGACGCTCACCAACCCAGCCAAACTGCTCGGCTTCCTGGACGCGGGCACCAAGTCGGTCACCACCGACCCCGACCTCACGCCCGGCGTCATGAAGGACCTGGCCACCAGCCTGCAGGGTCTCAAGGCCGGCCAGATCCGCTTCATCACCACGCCCTGGCGCTACTCGCTCACCCAGCCCGGCCGGGTCGAGTGGGTACAGCCGCAGGCGGGCAAGCTCTTCGAGACCGTCGCGGGCGACCACAGCCTGCAGGGCGTCAAGGGCGGCCAGGCCAAGGTCCCGCGCGAGAAGATCCAGATCGAGCTGCGCAACGGCACCTACCGCGGCGGCTTCGGCACCCAGGTCGCCGCCGCCCTCGAGCAGCGGGGCTACCACATCACCAAGGTCACCGACACGCGCACCAAGCCTGTGGCCAAGACGACCATCCTGTACTCGCCCACCGGCGAGACCCGGGTCCCGACCCTGACCAAGGACCTGCTGGCCGGCCAGACGCACCTGGTCCCCGCCGCGCAGACCCCGCACCTGGTCCTGATCATCGGCTCCGACTGGAAGGGCCTCAAACCCCAGCCCCCCACCGTCCCCAGCTTCGACGCCACCCACGACACGTGCGCGTCCTGATCCTCTGCGTGCTGTATGACAAGGCCCTCTTCCTGTTACGGCGAGCCACGCCCACCGGCCGCCCGCCGTACTTCGGTTGAGGGCCTGTAAGCGGCGCTTCCGGCGAGTCGAGGACGGTTGCCCGCCGCCACGGCGCACGAGCTCGTGGGCGCGGCGCATCGCGGCCCGGGTGGGTGTTGCTGGGGAGTGGGGCGTGCGAGCATGGCTGGGTGATTGGTCATATTGGGGTAAACGTGCCGGATCTCGGGGCGGCCAAGGGGTACTACGACCAGGTCATGCCGTTGCTGGGGTTCGAGGAGTTCGTGTCTAGCCACGACCAGTTCGCCTACCGGCCCGCGGGCGGGAAGCCGGGGACGTTCCTGTTCTTCTATCCGGCGCTGGAGGACAGTGGCTTCTCGCGGCACCGGACCGGCCTGCAGCACCTGGCGTTCATGGTGAGGTCCCGCTCCGCCGTACGGCAGGCGCGCGATCTGGCCGAGAAGCTGGGCAGCGAGATCGTGCACGAGCCGCGCGAGTTCCCCGAGTACCCGCCGCCCTACTACGCCGCCTTCTGGCTCGACCCCTTCGGTTTCATGATCGAGGCGGTCTGCCACCACGACCGCGATTGACCCTGACATGGTGTGAGGACCTATGCCTGGAGTCATGAAACTCAGCGAACGCATCGACGGCCTCTTCGACTCCGGCAAGGCGCCCAATCTGCACGGCATCGTGATCCTCCAGGACGGCGAGCAGATCTACGAACGCTACGGCCAGGGCGAGGACTACAAGCTCGGCGAGGCCCTGGGCGACGTGCGGTTCGACGCCGACACGCTGCACGACGTCCGCTCGGTGTCCAAGAGCGTCGTCGCGCTGCTGTACGGCATGGCACTGGCGCAGGGCAAGGTGCCCGGCCCCGGCGAGCCGCTGGTGCCGAACTTCCCCAAGTACCCGGACATCGTGGCGGACCCGTCCAAGGCCCGGCTGACCGTCGGCCACGCCCTGACCATGACGCTCGGCCTCGACTGGGACGAGAGCGTGCCGTACACCAGCGCGGCCAACAGCGAGATCGCCATGGAGGAGGCCCCCGACCGCTACCGCTACATCCTGGAGCGGCCTTTCACCGACGAGCCGGGCGCCACCTGGCACTACTGCGGCGGCGCCACGACCCTGCTCGGGAGCCTGATCGCCACCGGCACCGGCGAGCCGCTCGAGGACTACGCCCGCACGGCGTTGTTCGAGCCGCTGGGCATCACCGCGTCCGAGTGGAGCACCGGCGCCGACGGCGTCGCGCTGGCGCCCGCCGGGCTGCGGCTACGGCCCCGCGACCTGGCCACCATCGGGCAGCTGGTGCTGGACGGCGGGCGCGACGTGGTGCCGGGCAGCTGGATCGAGGAGATGCTCACGCCCCGGATCAAGATCGACGAGGGCTTCGAGTACGGCTACCAGTGGTACGTCGGCCCCACCTGGGTCAGCGGGATGGGCAACGGCGGGCAGCGGCTCTTCCTGATGCCCGGCCGCCGCCTGGTCGCCGCGGTGGCGGCCGGCGACTACGAGAACTTCACCCAGCCGAGCACCGCGGCGGTGATGGACGAGCTCGTCAGGGAATGAGGACGATCTTGCCCTGCGCGCCGCGCTCCTCGACCAGGCGGTGCGCCTGCGCCGCCTGCTCCAGCGGGAACGTCGGCCCGACCGCGGCCGTGGTGCGCCCGTCAGCGAGCCTGGCGAACGCCTCCGGGTAGTGCACGTCGAAGGTCTCCTGGAACCAGGCGGGCCCGCTGCACCCCACCAGCGACACTCCGCGGCCGAGCAGGTCGTCGGGCGTGACGGCGGGCGCCAGGCCGCTGAGCCGGCCGTAGTACAGCATCCGTCCCGCGCCCGGGGTGAGCGCCGCGACGACGCCGCGGGCCGAGTCGCCGCCGATCGACTCGAAGGCCACATCGATGCCGTCCAGCTGCGAGGTCCACCCCTCCTCCCGGTGATCGATCACCGTGTCGGCGCCGAGTTCCTCGGCCCGGTCGCGCTTGTCCCGAGCTCCCGCGGTGGCCACCACCCGCCCGGCGCCGAACTCCCTGGCCAGCTGGATCAGGTAGCCGCCCACATTGCTGGCACCCGCCTCGACCAGCACGGTCTCGCCGGCACGCAGCCCCGCCCTGCGCACCAGGCCGAGCGCCACGGCCAGGGCCGCGCCGGCGGCGACCGCCTCGACCGCTGAGACGCTCTCGGGAACGGGCCTGACCATCGCGGCGGGCATCGCCGCGTACTCGGCGTACGAGCCGGTCGCGCCCGTCACCCCGCCGACCGTCTGGCCGAGCAGTCCCTGGTCGACGCCCTCGCCGGTGGCGACCACCTCGCCCACGGCCTCGACCCCGAGGACCGCGGGCAGCGGGAGAGGCAGGATCCCCGCCCGCATGTGCGCCTCGACGATGCTGACGCCGATCGCCTGGGTGCGGACGACGACCTGTCCGGGCCCCGCCTCGGGCCAGGGCACGTCCTCCAGTAAGAGCACTTCCGGGCCGCCCGTCTCGTGAACGACTATCGCGCGCATACGCGGACCTCCTAAGTGAACCGTTGGTCCAGTTAATATATGGACCGCTGGTCAAGTTTGTCCATGGGCAAGAATGGCACGATGGAGCGGAAGGAGCGGGCGGACGCGGCGCGCAACCGGCGGGCGATACTGAAGGCCGCCGAGAAACTGCTGCGCGAGCATCCGCCCGAGCAGGTCTCCGTGGAGCGGGTCGCGGCCGCGGCCGGCGTCGGCAAGGGCACGGTCTTCCACCGCTTCGGCAGCCGGGTCGGGCTGATGCAGGCGCTGATGACCGAGCGGGCGCTGGCGCTGCAGGAGGCCATCGTTTCTGGCCAGCCGCCACTCGGGCCCGGGGCCGCGCCGCTCGAGCGGCTCCTGGCCTTCCTCGACGCGGTGGTCGAACTGGCGGCGCGCAGCGGGGGGCTGCTCACCGCGCACGAGCACGCGCAGGCGATCAGGAAGGACAGCGCCGAGCCGCGTCAGTCCAGCCCGATCTACCTCTTCTGGCACGAGCACATGACGAGCCTGCTGGCCGAGCTGCGCCCCGACGCCGACGCCGACCTCATCGCGCACCTCATCCTGAGCTCGCTGCACAACGAGCCGATCGCCGCCCTGCTCCGGTCAGGTGATCACGAACGCCTGGCAGCCTGCTTCCGCGGGCTCGTCACAGCGGTAGCGGTGTGATCGCCGTGTGGAAGGCGGCCACGGCGGCGCGGATCGCGGGGTGCTCACCGTTGCCCCGGCGGAAGGCGGCCAGTGTGCGGCGGCCGAGAGGCAGCGGCGCGAGCCGTACGCCCTGAGGAGGGGACAGGGCCGCCAGGCGCGGCACCAGCGCGACACCCTGGCCGGCGGCGGCGAAGGCGAGGATGGTGTCGAAGTCGTCGATGTGGTGGCGGACGCGGGGTTCGAAGCCGGATGCCTGGCAGGCCCTGATGGCCATGGTGTGGCAGAGCGTGCCCGGCTTGTTGGTGATCCACGGGTCCTCGCGCGCCTCGGCCACGGACGAGCGGTTCGTCAGGTACATGACCTCGGTGAACAGGGACTCGGTCTCGAGCGAGGCGTCGGTGACCGGGGGCACGAAGTCGTACTCGTGGACCAGCGCCAGGTCCAGCTCGCCCGCACGCAGCGCGGCCGAGACGTCGGCCGGGTCGATCTCGGAGACCATCGGCTCCAGCGCGGGATGGGCCTGGGCCAGTTCGGCCAGCGCGACCGGGAGCAGCACCCGGGCCGCGGTCGGGAACGCGCCGATGCGCAGCGGGCCCGCCGGGCCGCCGCTGGCCGCCGCCAGCGCGGCCGAGGCCCGCTCGAGCTGCTCCAGCACCGCCTGCGCGTGCTCGACCAGCAGGTTTCCCGCCGGCGTCAGCGTGACGGTGCGCCCCGTGCGCTCGAGCAACGGTAGGCCCGCCTCCCGTTCCAGCGCGCTGAGCTGCTGGGAGACCGCCGACGGGGTGAACGTGAGCGCCTCGGCGACGGCCGCGATCGTGCCGCGCTGGGCGAGTTCGCGCAGCAGGCGGAGCTTGCGTGGGTCCAGCATCAGATCATCTTACGCTCGACGGTAGAAACGTGCGCTGGACCTAACCAATCGCGGCGAGGCACGCTCATTGCATGCTGAAGGGAATCCACGTACCGCTGGTCACGCCGTTCGACGAATCGGGCGCGGTCGCGCTCGACGCGGTCGAGAAGCTCGCCAGGCACGTGCTCGACCAGGGCGCCTCCGGGCTGGTGGCGCTGGGCACGACCGGCGAGGTGGCCGCGCTGACCGCCGAGGAGCGGGCCGGCGTGATCGAGACCTGCCTCGGGATGGGCGCGCCGCTGGTCGTCGGCGTCTCGGGCAACGACACGCGCTCGACCGCGCAGGCGCTGCGCGAACTGCCCGCGGGGGTGACGGCCGCGCTGGTGCCCGTGCCGTACTTCCTGCGGCCGTCGGAGCGCGGGGTGATCGCGCACTTCGAGGCGCTGGCCGAGGCCTCGCCGGTGCCGATCGTGATCTACCACATCCCCTACCGGACCGGACAGCCGGTCAGCGCCGCCACGCTGCGCCACCTGGGCGGGCACCCGATGATCGCCGGGGTGAAGTACGCCACGGGCGGCATCGACCAGGACGCTGTGGACCTGCTCGGCGACCTGCCGACCGGGTTCGAGGTGCTGGGCGGCGACGACGCCTACATCTCGCCGCTGCTCGCGCTGGGCGCCTCGGGCGGGATCCTGGCCTCGGCCCACCTGGACACCGGCTCGTTCGCCGATCTGGTCACCGCCTGGCACGCCGGCGACGCCGTCCGGGCGCGGGCGCTGGGCCACCGGCTCGCGCGGCTGTCGGCGGCGTTGTTCACCGAGCCCAACCCGACCGTGATCAAGGGCGTGCTGCACGCGCGCGGCCTGATCCCCACGGCCGACGTACGGCTCCCGCTGCTCCCCGCGGGCGCCGATTCGATCGCCCGAGCCGAAGCACTGGCGGCGTGACAACCGCGTGGTCGCGATGGCCCGGCCCATCGCGACCACGCGAGTCAGCGGGCGGCGCGGGCCGCCGCCACCTTCTTCTTGCCGATGGCGAACCAGAAGATCCACCCGAACGGGATGAACAGGATCAGCAGCCACCAGCCGAAGGTCGCCTTGTTCCTGATCGCCGAGACCAGGGTGGCGATGGCGATGACGTAGTAGACCGCCACGAGGACCAGCGAGATGACCGAGGACCCGGCCGAGGCCGTGGCCACCTCTTCACCGTCAGCAAGCAAGTACACGAGTGCTCCTTTGGGTCGGATCGCAATGACCCGCAGACACTCGCAGCGCCACGTAGACGTCCGATCGACAACCCGTAAACGCGCACGCTCGACGGTGCCGACGCGCCGTACCGCCTCGAGACGGTACGTCTCCAGGCGGTACGGCGAGCCGCTGTGGAAACCCGGCGGACGGCAGGCAAAGCCGCCCGCACGGGGTCACGAGGGGCTGTGTTTTACGTGAAACCTTGCTCAGGAGGCCTCGGGGCGGGCAGCGCGGACGACCGCGACCGCGTGCTTGAGGCGGGCCTCGTCCTCGGCGCTGAGCGAGGTCTTGATGATCTCGCCCCTGTACTTGTCGATCTCCGGGATGACCTTGTCGGGCGTGCTGCTGACGACGAGCAGGAACAGCGCCGCCGAGCCGGGCTCCAGCTTGGAACCCAGGTCCTTCATGAAGTCGTTGTTGACGCCGACGTCGGTGAGCGCGCCCCCCGCGGCGCCCGCGGCGGCGCCGAGCGCCATGCCGAGCAGCGGCATGAAGAAGATCAGGCCGATGAGGCCACCCCAGAGCGCCCCGCCTGCCGCGCCGACGCCGGTGGTGCTGCGGACCTGATGGAGCTTGATCTTGCCGTCCTGCTCGCGCTCGACGACCGCGGCGTCCTCGAGCGTGATGAGCTTCTCCTTCTGCAGCTCGAAGAGCCGATCGCGGGCCGCGGTGGCGGTGGCGACGTCCGGGTAGGCGATCACGACTAGATTACTCATGGTTCCCCCGATGCTACGTTTGGTAGTCGAAACGATACTAAGTCCCGCTTGACCTCAACCAAGCTTGAGGGAGCACGCTTGGCGCTCATGAGCGGAAATTTCATGAATGCAGCGGCGTTTTCGGAGTTCGGCGGGCCGGAGGTACTCCGGGTGATGGAGCTGGAGGCGCCGCAGGCGGGCCCGGGCCAGGTGCGGGTCCGCGTCAGGGCGGCCGGGGTGCAGCCCTATGACGCGGCGGTGCGGGCGGGCTGGACGCCGCCGGGCGTGACCAAGGAACTGCCACGCATCCCGGGCAACGAGTTCGCCGGGGTGATCGACCAGGTGGGCGAGGACGTGACCGGCGTGTCGCTTGGTGCGGAGGTGCTCGGCTTCACCCAGCTCGGCGCGTACGCCGAGTACGTGGTGGTGCCCGCGACCGACGTGACGGCCAAGCCGGCCGGCGTGCCGTGGGAGGCGGCGGGCGGGCTGACCGCGGGAGTGCAGACCGCGGAGATCGCACTGGACGGGCTCGGCGTGGGCGAGGGTGACACGGTGCTGATCCACGCCGCCGCCGGCTCGGTGGGCACCGCGGCCGTGCAGATCGCCAGGATGCGCGGCGCCACGGTGATCGGCACGGCCCGTGAGGAGAACCACGAGTACCTGCGCGAGCTCGGCGCGATCCCGGTCGTCTACGGTGACGGGCTGGCCGACCGGGTCCGCGCGCTCGCGCCCGGCGGCGTGGACGCGGCGCTCGACGGCGCCGGCGGCCAGGCGCTGGAGGTGTCGCTGGAGCTGGTCAAGGACCGCCGGCGCATCCTGACCCTGGTCGAGCACGGCAAGGCCGCCGAGCTGGGCATCAGGCTCACGCAGGGCGTGCGGACGGCCGAGCGGCTGGGCCGCTACGCAAAGCTGTACGCCGAGGGCGCCTTCGCCTTCCCGATCCGCCGCGCGTTCCCGCTGGAGCAGGCCGCCGACGCGCACCGCGAGATCGAGACGGGCCACGGCCGCGGCAAGCTCGTCATCACGATCGCTGCCGCTCGTTGAACCTGCCCACCTTGGCGCGGTTGCCGCAGGCGTCCATGCGGCACCAGCGGCGGCTGCCGTTCTTGCTCACGTCCAGGAACCACAGCACGCACCGCGGGTTCGCGCACTTGCGGACCCGCTCGCGCCGCTCGCCGTACACGTGCACGAAATCGGCCGCCGCCACCCAGGCCGCATGCCACGCGGGATCGTCCACGATCACCAGGTCCGCGTCATCGAGCCGGGGGCGGCGGCTGCCGTGTTCCAGCACGGCCCGCAGCCCCTCCTTGCGGCCGTCGGACAGCAGCGCGCGCAGCGCGTTCCTGGTCTCGACCAGGCGGTCGCGCACCCGTTCCAGGTCGTCGGCGCCCGGCAGGTCGTGGTCGGCCAGCCAGGCGCGCACTCCCTCCAGGTCGTCGAACTGGTCGGCGAGCGCTCCCTGATCCATCCACACGGTGTCGACCAGGTCGAGCGCCACCGGCTCACCACGTAGCGGCCGACTTCTCACGTCTTAACCCCTCAAACCGATTTGACTGGTTACTGATCACCATGCTATCACCTAACCAGCAAATGTGATTTAGATGGTTAATGAGAGGTTCGTCATGTCCAACGTGCAATCCGCCAGGACTGGGGCGAAGGCCCCGGCCGCGCCCCCGCTGCCAGTAGTGATCAAGGCGACCGTGGCGGCGCTGGTGGGCCTGCTGTTACTGGCGGGCGTCACCAGGTTGACCGGGCTCGCGCTGTTCGCCCTGCCATTTGCGGCCACCGCCGGGCTGGTGGCGTCCGCCCCGGCCGCGCCGTTCGCGCAGCCGCGCAGCATCTTGCTCGGCCACGCCAGCGCCGCCGCGCTCGCCCTGGCGATCACGGCGCTGACCGGCCCGTCGCTGTGGACGGCGGCGGTGGCGGCGGCCCTGTCCACAGCCCCGATGCTGCTGCTACGGGCGCCGCATCCGCCGGCGGGAGCCACGGCCGCGCTCATCGGCCTGACGGCCCCCGCCCCGATCTACCTCCTCACCCCGGTCCTGACGGCCAGCGCCGTCGTCATCATCGGCGGTGTGATCCTCGGCCGGATCCTGCCCGGCCACCGCTACCCGGTCTACTGGCGGTGACGGACCACCTCGGCGATGGCGAGCTGCTCCTGGTTGAGGTGCGGCGCGCCGTCCGCGACGTCCCACAGCCCGTTCTGCAGGATCCGGCCCAGGGTCCAGCCCGCGGCCCTGGCCGGGTCCAGCCCGAGCCTGTCGACCATCTGGTCGAAGCGGCGCAGCACCGCGCGGCGCACGTCACCGGTGGCGAGCACGTCCTCCCACCTGTTGTTCAGCGCGGGCCACAGGTCGAAGCCCGGGTCACCGGCCAGCGGCTTGGGATCGATGGCCAGCCACGGCTCCCTGTCGGCGGCCAGCACGTTGTCATAGTGCAGATCCCAGTGCAGCAACCGGTCGCCCGGCTCGTCCACCAGCTCCCGCACCGCGCCTGCGCACACGTCCAGCCAGCGCCTGTCCGACTCCCGCGACAGCTTCTCCGTCGCCTCGGGGACGTCGTCCAGCATCCGCCGCGCGATGTCGCCGAGCGTCCGCATCCCCGGCGGCGCCGGCACCTCGACCAGCCTGGCCAGCAGCTCGGTCAGGATGGCCAGCGCCTTGGCGTCGTCGGTCACGGACGACAGCGAACGTCCGGCGTCCAGCCGCTCGAGCAGCAGCGTCCCGGTGGCAGGGTCCTCGTCGAGCAGCAGCACGGACCCGTCGCCCGCCCAGGCACGCAAACCCGGCGCCTCGGTGGCGTTCTCGTCCGACACCGGCTGCAGCTTCAGTGCCGCCCCGGTGCCGTCCTCACGCACGACCGGCAGGACCAGCGACACGTACCCGTGCGCAGGCTCGCCGTCCAGCCGCAGGCCCCACCGCTCCAGATACGTCTCCGCCAGCGCCGGCAGGCCGGCCGACCAGGCCCGTCCTGCCTCTCCCTGCTGCTCCACGTGATTGGCGGTCAACGCCGCGGGCACAACAAATCCACTCATGATCTCCCCTTGGTTCTACGAGTACGGTCGGCAGGGAGACCACGGCGGAGCACGCGCCCGCCGTACGCGAGGGAAGCGTCAAAAGTGCCAGGGGAACGGCGACCAGTCAGGCGCCCGCTTCTCCAGGAAGGCGTCGCGGCCCTCGGCGGCCTCGTCGGTCATGTAGGCCAGCCGGGTGGCCTCACCGGCGAAGACCTGCTGCCCGACGAGCCCATCGTCGATCATGTTGAAGGCGTACTTCAGCATCCGCTGGGCGGTGGGCGACTTGCCGTTGATCTTGCGAGCCCACTCCAGGGCCGTGGCCTCCAGCTCGGCGTGCGGAACGACCGCGTTGACCATGCCCATGCGGTGGGCGTCGGCCGCCGAGTACTCCTCGCCGAGGAAGAAGATCTCTCTGGCGAACTTCTGCCCCACCTGGCGGGCCAGGTAGGCAGAGCCGAAGCCGCCGTCGAAGCTGGCCACGTCGGCGTCGGTCTGCTTGAAGCGCGCGTGCTCGGCGCTGGCCAGCGTGAGGTCGGAGACCACGTGCAGGCTGTGGCCGCCGCCCGCGGCCCAGCCGGGCACTACGCAGATGACCACCTTCGGCATGAAGCGGATCAGCCGCTGCACCTCCAGGATGTGCAGGCGGCCGGTCGCCTTGGTGCCGTCGGCGTACTGGTAGCCGTCCTTGCCGCGGATGCGCTGGTCGCCGCCGGAGCAGAAGGCCCAGCCGCCGTCCTTGGGCGAGGGGCCGTTGCCGGTCAGCAGCACGCAGCCGACGTCGGTGGTCTGCCGGGCGTGGTCCATGGCGCGGTAGAGCTCGTCGACCGTCTGCGGCCTGAAGGCGTTGCGGACCTCCGGCCGGTTGAACGCGATGCGCACCGTGCCCTGGTCGACCGCGCGATGGTAGGTGATGTCGGCGAAGTCGAAGCCCTCAACCGCCTGCCACGCCTTGGGGTCGAAAAGTTCGGAGACCATGGCCAGAGCCTAATGGATCTGCCCCTCCGCCCATTCGGCCCATTCCCGCTGAACCCGGCCGAGCCGCAGGCCGTACTCCAGCGCGAGCCTGCCGTAGACCGACAGGTTGTCGTGGCCGCTCTCCACGAACGGCTTGATGTCCTCCAGGTGCTCCAGCCTCTTGCCGACATTCTCGGCGCGACGCCGCAGGTAGGCGCGGGCCTGCTCGGGATCGACCTGTGAGAGGAAGAACACCCTCAGCAGCATGTCGCTCCTGGTGACCGCGGTAGGCTCCACCTCGGTCAGCCAGTGGCGCAGCTCGGCGCGGCCTGCCTCGGTGATCGCGTACTCCTTGCGGCCGCGCGGTCCCTCGGCGGCCACGCTCACCAGCCCGGCGTCGGCCAGCTTGCCGAGTTCGGCGTAGAGCTGACTCTGGGTGGCCGGCCAGACGTTGGACAGCGAGACGTCGAACATCTTCAGAAGGTCGTAGCCGCTGGCGGTCCTCTCGGACAACAGTCCGAGCACCGCGTGTCGAAGACTCATATTCCTATGTTGACATATCTCCGCCGGAGGTTCTACTTTCGACATGTCTACATAGGAATATGAAGGAGCCGGAGATGCCTGGTCTACTCGGATTCGCCCCCTGGATCGTGTACGCGATCATCGCCACGAGTGACGAGTGGCGCTGGGGTGCGATCGTGGGCCTCGTCACCGCGATCGCCCTGGTCGTGCTCGACAAGATCAAGGGCAAGGCCTGGGACGAGATGGTGATCGAGTCGAGCGCCGCCGTCTTCTTCGCCTGCCTGACCGTGCTCTCCCTGATCGACCCGCACTCGGCGCTCACGCCGTACGGCCCGGCCCTGGTCAACGTCTGGCTCGCGGGCACCGCGTGGGGCTCGCTGGCCATCCGCAAGCCCTTCACGCTGGGCATCGCGCGCACCATGACGCCGCCGGAGGTCCACAACCAGCCGATGTTCTACCGCGTCAACGCGATCATCACGTCCGTCTGGGCCGCCGCCTTCACCATCGCCGCCGTGACGCTCACGGTGGTGCTCAGCCTGGCGCCGCACGCCACCACGCTGGTCATCGCGATCAAGGTGGTCACGTTCGTGGCGCCGGCCCTGTTCACCATCCGCTACCCGAAGATCGTCAGGGCCCGCGCCGGCGTCTGACGGATCACCCGGTAGTCTCGGCCCGCAGCTCCGCGAGCAGTTCGCCCTGGTCGGCGAGCATGTCCGTCAGGATGCGGCGGGCCGCACCCATGAGCTCCGCCAGCTCCGGCGTGGCCAGCGCGTACACGACCGTGCTCCCCTCCCGGCTGGCGATCACGACCCCCGCTCTGCGCAGTACGGCCAGCTGCTGTGAAAGGCTCGAGGCCTCGATGTCGATGCGGGTGAGGAGATCCCGCACCGGCAGCGGTCCCTCCTCCTGGAGAAGCTCCAGCACCCTGATCCGTGCTGGGTGGCCGAGCGTCCTGAAGAAATCGGCCTTGGCCTGATAGAGCGGGACGGGCATACCGCCAGGGTAATCCAGCGCAGTTGCATAGTTCTTCAAGTCGTAACGTCGTTGGATAGGATGACCCCGGGGACTAGGGAGAAGCCATGGGTCGAGGAAGAGCTAAGGCGAAGCAGACAAAGGTCGCTCGCGAGCTGAAGTACGCCAACCACAACATCGACTACGAGCGGTTGCGTGAGGAGCTCACCACCGACTCTTCCCGCGACGAGTCAACCGCCTCCGACCAGGAGTCGGACCGCTAGCGGTTCGCTCGCTCGCGGTCGCTTTGCCAGCGGTTCGCTCGCTCGCCTGCTTCGCCGATACCGCAGGGCGCTCTTTCCCGTACGACAGAGCGCCCTTCTGCTGTACGGCAAGGCGCTCTTTCCCGTACGACAGAGCGCCCTTCTGCTGTACGGCAGGCCGCCCAACCGCCCGCCCGCCGTACTTCGGCTGAGGGCCCGCGACCGGCGAGTCCGGCGAGTCGGTGACAGTCGCCCGCCGTCACGGCGCACCAGAACGTGACGGCGCGACGAGGCGTACACGGGGTGACGAGGTCGTCGTGATCCCACCACGGGACCGGCGACCTTCCGCCATGAGCCACACAGATGGCAGAGCCATGCCCCGCGAACCAGGCAGCGCGCCGGTCGGATGCCGCGGCCGTGTTGGTCAGGTCCGGGATGCGTGCGCTTCGGACAGCAGGCGGTCGGTGGCCGCGTTGGTCAGGCGTGGGATGTGTGCGCTTCGGACAGGAGCGTGCGGGCGTCGGTCAGGAGGCGGTCGGTGGCCGCGTTGGCGGCGGGGTCGTTGTTCTGGACGAACCCATGCTCCAGATCCGGCTCCCTGCGATGGATGACCCGGACTCCGGACTCCGCCAGGCGTTCGGCATAGGCGTCACCCTCGTCCCGCAGGGCGTCGTGCTCCGCAGTGACCAGCACCGTGGCGGGCATCTCGCGCAGATCGGGCACCCGCAGCGGGCTCACCACAGGATCCGCCCGCAGCCCGTCGTCCGGCACCCACTGCCGGACCGCCCACTGCAGGAAGTCGGCGTCCAGCGAGTAGCCGGACCCCTTGTCGCGCACGCTGTCCTTCGACAGCGTCAGGTCCGTGTTCGGGCACGCCAGGATCTGCACGGCGGGCAGCTCCTCGCCCGCGTCACGCAGCCGCAGGCACGCCATCGTGGCCAGGTATCCACCCGCGCTGTCACCGGCCACCCCGACCGGCCGCGCCCACCGCAGCACCGCCACGGCGTCGTCGACGGCCGCCGGGTAGGGGTGCTCGGGCGCCAGCCGGTAGTCCACGGCCAGCACCTCGACGCCGCACGCCATCGCGATCCGCCGGCAAAGCCGGTCATGGGAGTCGAGGTCGCAGATCACCCAGGCTCCGCCGTGCAGGAACACCACGAGAGGCCGCCGCTCCTCGGCGGGAAAGTAGTGCCGCAGCCGCAACCCGCCCGGCCCGGTCACCTCCTGGACCCGCGCCACCTCGGGCCCCTTGGGCCGCATCGCCCGGCGCTCGATCACTCCACGCCGCAGTTCCCCCAGATCCGGAACGGTCATGACCGCACATCCTAGAACGCCCCCGAGACCCGCCCCCGTGCTGGGACGACCCCCGAGGCTCATCTCTCGGACACCGGCGGGCCGGGACGACCCCGAGGCTCATCTCCCGGACGCCGGGTCGGGGGATGGGGTACAGCACAAGGCGGCGCCCTGTGCGGCGGGCGGCCGGGTCGGGGGGAATGAGGTACGGCGAAAGGCGGCGCCGTGTGCGGCGGAGGGCGGGCCCGGGGACGCCACGGTTACGAGAGGGCGTTGCGGCGGGCACGTGGCATCGACTCGCCGGATTCGCCGGTCGCGGGTCCCCGGCCGGAGTACGGCGGGCGGCCGGTGGCGGCGGCATGCCGTACATCAGCATTTCTGAGAGACTTCTCAGCATTTCTCAGGTATCGCACAGCGGTCTGGGGCCAAGCTGGAGGCATGATTGAACTTGTTCAAACGCCCGCGATCGCCCAGGGACTGCGCAAGGTCGAGGCCAAGATCCGCCGGCTGGGCGGCTCGTCGGCGCTGCCCGGGATCAACGACGGCACCGAGAGGATCATCACCGCGGGAGGCAAGCGCCTGCGGCCCGCGCTGACGCTGGCCACCTCGCTGGCGCTGGGCAAGAACCCCGACCGCAGGGTGATCACCGCCGCGGCGTGCGTCGAGATGATCCACGCCGGTTCGCTGATCCACGACGACCTGATGGACGGCGCCAGGCAGCGCCGCGGCACCGCGACGCTCAACGCCGAGTTCGGGGCGGGCAAGGCGCTGGTGATCGGTGACTTCATGCTGGCCAGGGCGGCCCTGGCGGCGGTCACGGCGGTGTCGAGGCCGGTCGCCGAGGTGCTGGCCGCCACCACGGTCGAGCTCGCGGAGGGGCAGTTCCTGGAGACCAACGATCTCTATGACGCCCGCCGTACCAGGGAGAGCGCGATCAAGTCGATCACCGGCAAGACGGCCGCGCTGTTCAGGGCGAGCTGCCTGGTGGCGGCCGTGTGCGCGCACGCCTCGCCGGAGGACAGGGCCAGGATGGCCGCCTACGGCGAACGGTTCGGGCTGATCTTCCAGATCCTGGACGACCTGCTCGACCTGACGGCCAGCAGCCGGCTGCTGGGCAAGCCCGCGGGCAACGACCTGCGCCAGGGCGTCTACAGCCTGCCGTTACTGATGTCGGACGCCGACGTGCGGCACCTGCTCGGCCCGAACATGACCGACGAGCAGGTGACCGAGGTGCTGGAACGGCTGCGCGCCAGCCGGATGACGGCCACCACGCTGGAGTACTGCCGGGGACTGGCCGCCGACGCGGTCGCGGCGCTGCCGGTGATCCACGACAAGGAGCTCGCCGGCGTCCTGTACGGCCTGCCGACCGCCTACATCGAGCACGCCGTGGAGCTGACCATGGCCAGTTGAGATTTGTTGGAATAATTGGCAGGAATCTCAGTCAAATCCCTGGAGGCGTGCTCATACTGGAGTCAAGGCCACCCAGGAGCACGCTCATGCGGAAGTCACCCCCCTTACAGGTGCCGCTCGACGCGACCCACTTCCTTCAGCTGACAGCGGTTGATTTCACCGGTATCTACGCGGTCCACCTGGCCGCCAAGGAAGAGCGCCTGAAAATGACCAGGCTCGCGATGAGCCTGCTGTCTGGACCGTTCCTCGCCGCGATCGCCCTGGCCAGTGCCAAAGTGGTCGATCCCGCCCAGCTGACCTCGTGGGAACGGATCCCCTGGTACCTGTTCGCGCTGGTCACCGCGTTCGGACTGCTCAGCATGCTGCCGTTCTTACGGCTGATCGAGGCTGTCAACGCGCACGCCAGGACCGCCAGGGCGATCAACAACTTCCGCCTGCTGTACTCCAGCAGGCTCAAAGACGAACTCGACTGGAGCCCGAACCTGCCGGTCGACCCCCGTTTCCCCGAGACCTACGCGCCGCTGACCTGGCCGGGCATCAACGTGATGATGCTCGCGCTGGTCAACTCCACCTACCTGACCATCGGCGTGACGGGCCTGGCCAAGCAGGTGCCGAACCTGCCGCTGCTGCTGCTCAGCATCCTGCTGGTGGCGCTGGTGCACTACGCGATCTACTACGTGCGCTGCAACGTGACCCGGCGGCGCCGCTTGCCTCGCAACCCGTACGATTTCCCGAATCTGGAGACGTAAATGCCCGGCCCATCGCAATGGGCGTCATGTGGGGAGGCGTGGATCTGGTTGATGCGGCATGTCTGGGAGACAGGCGTGCCCGCCGACGACGACCGCGGCCCGGTGATCGAGGCGCCGCCGGCGCTGTTCGACATCGCCGAGGTCCGGCGTGACGATCCGCTCATCGAGCAGTACGGCGACGCCGTCAAGCTGGCGCTGTACGGCAGGAAGTTCACCCAGGACACCATCGTGCCGCCGTTCAAGTACAGCTACGGGGCACGCATCAAGGGGCAACTGCAGTGGGCGACGGATCTGCTGGCCGCCAAGCCGTACAGCAAGAGCGCCTGGATCTCGCTGACCGGGCCGGGCGAGGCCTACGACGGCGTGCCCTGCCTGGCGGGGCTGGCGTTCAGGATCAGGGACGGCCGGCTGGTCATGACCGCCGCGTTCCGCTCGCAGAACGCCTTCACCAGCTACCTGAACTATGTGCCGCTCGCGGACGTCCAGGCCGGGATGGCGCGGAATCTCGGCCTGGGCCGTGGCCCGATGCGCGTGTTCGTGGACGTGCCCCACCTCTACCTGGCGGACGTCGCGGCGGCGCTGAAGGTCATGCGGCCTTCGCTGCCTCGGCTGCTGTGAGCGGTGCGGCGATGGCCTCCTTGCGCTCGGCCTTCGGGATACCCGAGGACCGGGTGTCAAACGTTCTGCAAGGTGTGGCGGCTAGTTTGCTGGCGTGAAGGCGCGCATCACCGACATATCCACGTATCTCCCCGACGACGTGCTGACCAGCGAGGAGGTCGAGCGGCGCATCGAGGGCTACCGCCCGCCCCGCGGCATCGTGGAGCGCATGACCGGCATCCGCCGCAGGCACGTCGCCCGCGCCGACCAGCAGGCCTCGGACCTGGCCGTGGCGGCCGCCCGCGGGATGCGCAAGGACGTGGACCTGCTGATCTTCGCCTCTGCCTCGCAGGACCTGGTCGAGCCCGCCACCGCGCACATCGTGGCGGCCAAGCTGGGGCTGTCGTGCCCGGTCTTCGACGTCAAGAACGCCTGCAACAGCCTGCTCAACGGGATCCAGGTGGCCGAGGCGCTGATCGTGTCGGGACAGTACCGGCGGGTGCTGGTGTGCAGCGGGGAGACGCCGTCGCGGGCCATCCGGTGGCGGGTGCGCGACCGGGCGCAGTTCGTGGACTCCTTCGCCGGGTACACGCTGTCGGACGCGGGCGCGGCCGTGCTCATCGAGGCCGATCCCGGCACCGGCATCTTCTACCGCGACTTCTCGGCGGAATCCACGGCGTGGGCGATCGGGACGCTGCCGGGCGGCGGGTCCCAGCATCCGCGCGACCCGGAGTACTCCTACTTCCGCGGCGACGGCCGCCGCCTGAAGGAGGCCTTCGAGCTGGTCGGCCCCGACCTGTTCCTGCGGGCCCTCAAGCGCACCGGGCTCACCTGGGACGACTTCGACGTGATCGCCGTGCACCAGGTGGCCGTGCCGTACCTGAAGGTCCTGGCCGGCGCGTTGGGTCTGCCGGAGGAGCGCCTGGTGCTGACGCTGCCCGAGCACGGCAACTGCGCCTCGGCCACGCTGCCGCTGCAGCTCGCCCAGGCGTCACCGGGCGACAAGGTGGCCATGCTGGGCCTGGGTGGCGGCATCAGCCTCGGCATCGTGCTGGCCGACCTGTGAACGCCGAGACCCGCCTCTACCTGGCCGCGCACCCGTTCGCCTACCCGCTGATGCGGCTGCTGGCCCGGCTCGGCCCCGTGGTGCGGGTGCCGGGGCTGGGGGTGGTGGTCAACGACGCGGCGACCGCGCGGCGGGTGCTGATGGATCCGCGCTTCCGCAAGGACGGCCCCGGCTCGCCCGGAGACCTGTGGACACCGGTGCTCGGGCCTTCTGTGCTGCTCAACATGGAGGGCGAGGCGCACGCGGCGCTGCGCGCCAAGCTCGCGCCGCTGTTCACCCCCGCCTCGGCCGCCACGCTGGTCGACGACGTGCTGGCCGCTCCCCTGGACAGGCTCGACGTACGGCTGGCCAAGGGCGCCACGGTGGACCTGGTGGAGGAGATGCGGCTGCTGGCTGGGGCGGTGATCTGCCGGGTCGTCGGCCTGGGCGAGGTGTCGGAGTCGCGGGCCAGGCAGCTGTTCGCGGACGGCGAGCGGGTGGTGTCGATGGTCTCGCTGCGCACCAGGCGGCTGAGCCCGCGGCAGGTGGGCCTGGCACGCCGCGTGCTCGACGGGATCGGCGACATCGCCCAGACGGCCTACGAGGCCGGCGACCCCGCCACAGTCATGGGCCGGATGCGGGAGCTGGGCCTGTCGGCGGCCGAGGCCAGGGGCGCCGCGGGAGCGTTCTTCCTGACCGGCACCGAGACCGTGGCCACGCTCGTGCCGCGGCTGGTGGCCCTGCTGCACGACCACGACGCGCTGGGCGCCGACCTGGACCACGCGATCGAGGAGTGCCTGCGGATGACCACGCCGACGCCGGTGATGCTCCGCTCGGTCGCCGAACCCGCCGAGATCGGGCGGCTGCGGGTCCGGCCGGGAGACCGCGTGGTGATCGTCACGCACAACTGCGTGCACGGCCCCTTCGACCTGGAGCGGCGCCATCCGCCCGAGTGGCGGCGGCTCTGGTTCGGCGCCGGGCCGCACTTCTGCATCGGCTACCCGCTGGCCATGGCCGAGATCAGGGCGGTGGCCTCGACCGTGCTGCGCCACCGGGTCCGCGTGGTGTCCAGGCGCGCGGCCCGCGGCGTGCTGCTGCCCACCTACGAGCAGCTGTGGATCAGGGCCGCATGAGGGTCGGGGTGACCGGGGCGTCCGGGTTCGTGGGCCGCGCGGTGTGCCTGGCCGCCGCGGCCAAGGGCTGGCAGGTCCACGGGTTCGGCAGGAGGCCCCGCGTCCAGGACATCCCCGGCGTGCCGTACACCTCGTGGGATCTGACCCGTGACCGGCCGCCCGCGCTGGAGCTGGACGCGGTGATCCACTGCGCGGGCAGCGTCACCGACTGGGGGCCGCCCGAGGAGATCTGGCGGGCCAACCTGGCCGGCACCCGGGCGGCGCTGGCCGCCTTCCCCGGTGCCCGGTTCGTGCACGTGAGCACGGCCAGCGTCTACGACCCGCGCAGGCCCACCGTGATGGCCCGCGAGCACGAGGCCCCGGTGTCCCGCTACGTCAACGCCTACGGCGCCTCCAAGGCGGCGGCCGAACAGGCCGTCGAGGGCAGGGCGGTGATCCTGCGCCCGCACGCGGTCTACGGTCCCGGCGACACCACGCTACTGCCCCGCGTGCTGCGGTCGGTCAGGGGGTCGCGGCTGGTCGCGGTGGGCGACGGCAGGCAGCGCGTCAGCCTGACCTCGATCGGCAACCTGGTCCAGGCCTGCCTGCTGGCGGTCGAGGCGCCGATCGGCGTCTACAACGTCACCGACGCCGAGCCCGTCATCCTCGACGACGCGCTCAGGGAGATCCTGCGCGAGCGCGGCATCGACGCCACCCCGCGCTACCTGCCAGTCGGGCTGGCGAACGCCGTCGCGGCACTGTCGGAGACGTTCTCACGCACCCCCAGGCTGACCAGGTACGCCGTGGGGCACCTGGCCGTGGAGCGCACGCTGGACATCACCGCCGCCCGCGAGCGGCTGGGCTACTCCCCTGCCGCCACGTCCTTCGCGGGCGCCTCGGCCTGGTGAGGCTTGCGCGCCTCCAGCATCACGGTCTTGAACCACGGCCCGCCGTACCAGAACCGCCAGCCGAGATCGCGCAGGCGCACGTCGGTCACGCCGAGCTCGCGCAGGCTCTCCTGGTAGTCCGGCGTGTGGCGGAAGTCGGCGATCAGCATCAGTCCGCCGGGCCGCAGCACCCGGTGCGCCTCGGCGACGGCCCTGGCCCTGCCGGCGGCATCGGGGATGTTGTGGATGGCCAGGCTGGAGACGACCACGTCGAACTCGCCGTCGGTGAACGGCTGCTCGCACATGTCGCCCGTGACCAGCTCGACCCGGTCGGCCACGCCCTCCTTGCCGGCGTTGGCCTTGGTCACGGTCTCGTCGTTGCCCGACTGGTCCTGGGTGCGCCACAGGTCCAGGCCCGTCGCCCGGCCCTTGGGCAGCCGCTTGGCGGCCAGCAGGAGCACCGCGCCGCGCCCGCAGCCGAGATCGAGCAGGTGCTCGTCTCCCTCGAGCCGATCCAGCTCCCCCGCCCACACCGCGAACTTCCCCCACCGCGTCGTGTAGAGGTAGCTCAGGGCGCTGAGCAGGGTATATATCCCTCCGACGAGGAACGCGACGCCCGCCGCGGGGATGTCGAACGCGAACGAGAGCGCCATCAGGACCAGTAGGACGACCGCCCCGAACAGCAAACCGGCGAGCGCCCATGGCGCGTCGAACCCGTAGCTTCCACGTCGATCATTCACATTCACGTTATATCTCAAGAAGGGCTTGCCGGGAATTGGTACGACACTTCCCCGGCCAGTAGCCGATCAATCACCAACCGTTACTAATCTGTGCCGAATATGTCTGTAACGGGGGTTGACCAGGGATGACAGACAATGAGCGCGGCTTCGGACCCTTTTCGAGCATCGCACTGACGCTCGGATCGGCCGTCCTGTGGGGCGTGGCGCACGTGGCGACGGGGCGCCACCGGACCGGTCTCGCGCTCATGGTGCTCTACGTGGCGCTGCTCGCGGTGGTCATCACCGCCGTCGGCGGGTTCGGCACCACGCTGCTCACCCTGGCCGTCCGGCCGGGCTGGCTCACCGCCCTCACCATCGCGCTGGCCGCGATCGCGCTCGCCTGGACCATCGTCATCATCTGGTCCTACCTGCTCGTCCGGCCCGTCGACGCGCACACCGCCGGCCGTACGATCACCACCGCGCTGGCCATCTGCCTGTGCGGGCTCGTGCTGGCCCCGGCCGCCTACGCCGCCCGCCTGGCCTACGTCTCGCGCGACGTGGTCAACACCCTGTTCAGCAACCCCTCGCCGGTCGTCGCCCAGGACCCGTGGAACGGCCAGGAACGCGTCAACTTCCTGCTCATCGGCGGCGACGCGGCACCCAGCAGGCCCGGCGTGCGCACCGACAGCATGACCGTCGCCAGCGTCGACACCGCCACGGGCGCCACCACACTGTTCGGCCTGCCCCGCAACCTCGAGCGCGTGCAGTTCCCGCCCGGTCCCGCCAGGCAGCGCTTCCCCTTCGGCTTCTCCGGCGAGCCGCCCTCCTCGCCCGGCCTGCTGAACGAGATCTTCCAGTACGCCGAGGACCACCCGGAGCTTGAGCCCGGCCTGCGCCGGGGACAGCGCGGCCCCAAGCTGCTCAAGGACACGATCTCCGGCATCCTCGGCATCCCGGTGAACTACTACGCCATGGTCGACATGGCGGGCTTCGCCGACATCGTCGACGCGATGGGCGGCGTGAAGATCACCATCAAGGAGCCCATCGTCTACGGCAAGTACCGCGAGGGCCTGCTGCCGGCCGGCACCCGCAAGCTGTCGGGCGAGCAGGCGCTGTGGTTCGGCCGCTCGCGCACCGACAGCGACGACTACGTGCGCATGGGCCGCCAGAAGTGCCTGCTCAACGCGGTCGCCAAGCAGGCGGACCCGATGATGGTGCTCAACAGGTTCGAAAGCCTGGCAACGGCCACCAAGCGGGCGATCTCCACCGACATACCGCAGAGCCTGCTGCCCGCCCTGGTGGAACTGTCACAGAAGGTCAAGGACACCAGGATCCGCAGCCTCAGCTTCGTGCCGCCACTGATCAACACCGCCTACCCGGACTGGGCCCTGATCAGGCACCGGGTCGCCCAGGCCCTGGCACAGCGGCCGGCCAACAAGACGGCCACCGCCCCGAACACCCAGCACGCGCCCGTGCCGAGCATGGACGCCCCGATCACCCTGGACAGCACATGCGGTTAAACCACGCGCAGCAGCAGCGTCACGAAACCGAGGAGACCGCGATAGCCCTGCAGCCACATCGCCCGGTGCTCCAGCGAGGCGGCCATGGCCGCCTCGCCGTCGGCGCCTGGGTTCCGCGCTGCCCAGTCGAGGAGCGAGCCCGTCCACGACCACTCGTAGTCGTCCCATTCGGCAAGCTCGCTCACGTGGGCGTAGACGGTGCGCAGACCCGCCGCCTCGGCCTGGGCCACCGTGCCCGGCAGGTCGGGATACTCCCCGATCTCCGTCTCGAGCCGCTCGCCCGGCGGCCGTTCCCAGAAACCCTCACCGACCACGGCCAGCCCGCCCGGCCGCAGCAGCCCGCGCACGGCCTCGAGCGTGGGGGTGAGGCCGCCGAAGGCATGTGTCGCGCCCACGCACAGCACCAGGTCGTACGAGTGCGCGGCTGCGAACTCGGTGGCCGACCCGTGGTGCAGCGACAACCGCTCCGCCACCCCTGCCCGCTCTGCGTGCCGCCTGGCGTTGCCGAATCCGGCGTCGGAGATGTCCACGCCGTCGGCCGTGGCCTCGCCGTACAGCTCGAGCAGGCGCACGCTCCAGAAGGCCTCGCCGCAGCCGAGGTCGAGCACCCGCGCGCCCGGCGCGAGCTTGGCCCTGCGCAGCAGCCTGTCGAGGTTGGCCTCGCTGATGGGCGCGGCGATGGGATGGTCGGCGTGGGCCAGATGGCTGATCAGCTGTCGTTCCATCGGCTCAGGCTAGGGCCTGATCAGCAGGGCGAGGACACCGCTCCTGGCCTGGGGATTCAGCCGGGGACGCCGAATCATCCCCAATACCTACTTGACATGAAGGGAACTAGAGCGTTTGATGCCCACATAGACGACTTATTAAGTAGGAAATAGGGAGTGGGCATGAACGCTCGCAGGGTGCTCGCCGCGCTGGCCGCATCGGCACTCGTCTCGTTGGTGGCAGCCTGCGGGGGCGGCTCTACATCCGGCACGTCGGCCAAGGCGAAGGAGGTCCGGCTCGGCTTCTTCCCGAACATCACGCACGCGACCGCGCTGATCGGGACCGAGAAGGGCCTCTACGCCAAGCACCTCGGCGTGCCGGTGAGGACCAGCACGTTCAACGCCGGCCCCGCCGCCGTCGAGGCGGTCTTCTCCGGGGCCATCGACGCCACCTACGTGGGCCCGAACCCGGCGATCAACGCCTGGGCGAAGTCCCAGGGCAAGGCGATCAAGATCATCGCAGGCGCGGCCTCCGGCGGCGTCTACCTGGTCGTCAAGCCCGGGATCAACTCGGTCGAGGACCTCAAGGGCAAGAAGATCGCCACCCCGCAACTGGGCAACACCCAGGACGTCGCGCTGCGCTACTGGCTGCAGAGCAAGGGCCTCAAGACCGACACCCAGGGCGGCGGCGACGTCCACATCGTGCCGCAGGAGAACGCCCAGACCCTGCAGACCTTCGCCACCGGCCAGATCGACGGCGCCTGGGTGCCCGAACCGTTCGCCAGCAGGCTGGTCCTCGAGAGCAAGGGCAAGATCCTGCAGGACGAGCGCGAGCTGTGGCCGAACAAGCAGTTCGTGATCACGCAGCTGATCGTCCGCCAGGACTGGGCCAACGCCAACCCCGACCTGGTCAAGAAGCTCCTCGAGGCGCACGTCGAGGCGACCAAGTTCATCAACGACGACCCCGCGGGCGCCGCCCAGGTGGCCAACCAGGCGATCGAGAAGCTGACCCAGAAGCCGCTCAAGCCGGAAGTCCTGGCCAGCGCGTTCAAGAACATCACCTTCACCAACGACCCGATCGCCTCCTCACTCACCGCCAGCGCCGACCACGCCGTCAAGGTCGGGCTGCTCAAGCCGGTCGACCTGAACGGCATCTACGACCTCAAGCCGCTCAACGAGGTCCTGGCCGCGCAGGGACAGCAGTCGATCTCGGACAGGTGACGCCATGACCACGCAGGTAGTCGACCGCGGAGAGGCCGTCCGGCTCGAGGGCGTCTCCAAGATCTACGGACAGGGGCGGGCCGGGCTGCTCGCCCTGGACAAGGTCTCGCTGACCGTGGCCCCCGGCGAGTTCGTCTGCCTGCTGGGCGCCTCAGGGTGCGGCAAGAGCACCCTGCTGTCGCTGGTGGCCGGGCTGGACCAACCCTCGGGCGGGCAGATCGCCACCGACGGCCGCAAGGTCGCGATGATGTTCCAGGAGCCCGCGCTGTTCCCGTGGCTGACCGTCTCGGCCAACGTCGAGCTGGCGCTGCGGGCGGCCGGGCTGCCCAAGGCCGAGCGGCGGGCGCGGGCGGCCGAGTACCTCGACATCGTCCACCTGGGCGGCTTCGGCAGGAAGCGTCCGCACGAGCTGTCGGGCGGCATGCGCCAGCGCGTGGCCCTGGCCAGGGCGCTGGCACAGTGCTCGGGCTCCGAGGAGGCCGCCGTACTGCTCATGGACGAGCCGTTCGGCGCGCTGGACGCGATGACCAGGGACCTGCTCCACGACGAGCTGGAGCGGATCTGGCGCGAGCGTGAGCTGTCGGTCCTGTTCGTCACCCACAACGTGCGCGAGGCCGTCCGGCTGGGCGACCGGGTGGTGCTGCTGAGCAGCCGACCCGGCAGCGTGGTGGAGGAGTTCCCGATCGAGCTGGCCCGGCCCCGCCGTACCGACTCCGCCGAGGTCGCCGGGCTGGCCGCCAAGATCACCGACCGCCTGAAGGAGGAGGTCGTACGGCATGGCCGCTGAGGTTTCCGATCGAGAGGGCGCCCCCGATGGCCGTTGACACGCACGCGCGGCAGATCGCCGGGCTCGACGCGCTCGAACTGGGCGGCGCCCAGCGCACCGGGATCGCCACGCGCGTCTGGGCCCGCGTGTGGCCCATGCTGACCGCCGTGGCACTGGTCCTGGTCGCCTGGGAGCTGGTGGTGTTGAGCGGACGCTGGCCCGAGTACGTCTTCGCCGGGCCGGTGACCACCTTCCATGACCTGGCGACCAGGCTCGGCGACGCGGAGTTCTACCAGGCCGTGGCGACCACGATGCGCCGCGCGATCACCGGGTTCGCCTTCGCGGTGCTGGTCGGGCTCGTGGTGGGCGCGGCGGTGTCGCGGGTGAAGGTGCTGCGGGCCGCGTTCGGAGCACTGATCACCGGGTTGCAGACGATGCCGTCGATCGCCTGGTTCCCGTTCGCGATCCTGCTGTTCGGGCTGAACGAGAGCGCGATCACGTTCGTGGTCGTGCTGGGGGCGGCGCCGTCGATCGCCAACGGGCTGATCACCGGGGTGGACTACACGCCGCCGCTGCTCCTGCGGGCCGGGCACGTGCTCGGGTTCCGCCGGCTGCAGCTGTACCGGCACGTGATCCTGCCGGCCTCGCTGCCGTCGTTCCTGGCCGGGCTGAAGCAGGGCTGGGCGTTCGCCTGGCGCTCGTTGATGGCCGGCGAGCTGATCGTCGTCATCGCCTACCAGTCGTCGCTGGGCCAGCAGCTCGCGATCGCGCGTGAGCTGTCGGACTCGCCCGGCCTGATCGGCACGATGATCGTGATCCTGGCCATCGGCATCGTGATCGACCTGCTCTTCGAGCTGGCCGACGGCGCGCTGCGGCGGCGCTGGGGCCTGAACCCGGTGTGATGCGGATTTCCGCCAGAACCGACTACGCGCTGCGGGCGGTCACCGAGCTGGCCGCCGCACCGCCCGGCCCCGTGCCCGCCGACAAGATCGCCTCCGCGCAGAACATCCCGCGCAGGTTCCTGGACAACATCCTGCTACAACTGCGGCGGGCGGGGCTCATCCACAGCCTGCGCGGGCCCGAGGGTGGCTACTGGCTGGCCGTCCCCGCCGGCCGGCTCACGCTCGCCGACGTGATCGCCGTCATCGAGGGCAAGCCCGAATACCCCGAGCACGGCGGCTACCCGGGGGTCGCGGGTCCCCTGGCCGACGTGTGGAGCGCCCTGCGCGAGCACGAGGAACGGTTACTCACCGAGGTGACGTTCGCTCAGATCGTCTCGTCCAGGTTCTCCGCGTAGTACGCGACTGCCCTGCCGTACGGGCCGACCTGGTCCTTCTCGGCGAGCAGGGTGAGCAGGGTGCTGACCGCCCGCCTGGCGTCGCCGCGGTTGTAGAGCGCCATGGCCAGGAACGCGCGCAGCGCGGGATCGCTGGGGAACTCGGCCAGGCCCTGCTCGAAGACCTTCACCGCGTCCTCGAAGCGGCCGATGACGCGCAGCGTGCTGCCGTAACCGGTGAAGATCCCCAGCCGGTCAGCCGCACCCAGCGCCAGCGCCCGCTCGTAGTACGGCACGGCCTCGTGCTCCAGGCCGCGCCGGTCGTGGGCGTAGGCGACCTCCCGGACCAGCTCCGGATCGTCCGGATCGCCCGCCAGACGCGCCATCAGCTCGTCGAATTCCACGTCACTCACCGGATCAGTGTGCCATCATCGATCACAACGGAAACGGTTTTCATAATCACAGGGGGAGCACGACGTGAGGGTGGCGTTCGTCGGCAAGGGCGGCAGCGGCAAGACGACGATGTCGGCGCTGTTCGCCAGACACGTGGCGAGCCAGGGCGGCCCTGTGGTGGCCATCGACGCAGACATCAACCAGCACCTGCCGCTCGTCCTCGGGGTCGAGCGGGCGCCCGAGCCGCTCGGCGCCCACCTCACCGAGCTGAAGGAGCTCCTGCGCGGCGACAACCCGCGCATCGTCTCGGCCGAGTCCATGGTCAAGACCACCCCGCCCGGCCGCGGCTCGCGCCTGCTGAGCTTCGACGACCTGGCCGCGAGCGAGTATGCGGTGAGCACTCCCGACGGCATCGGCCTGATGGCCACGGGCCCGTTCAGCGAGGACGACCTGGGCGTGGCCTGCTACCACTCCAAGGTGGGCGCGGTAGAGCTGCTGCTCAACCACCTCGTCGACGGTCCCGGCGAGTACGTGGTGGTCGACATGACCGCCGGGGCAGACTCCTTCGCCTCCGGGCTGTTCACCCGCTTCGACCTGACGTTCCTCGTCGCCGAGCCGACCCGGCAGGGCGTCAGCGTCTACCGGCAGTACCGCGACTACGCCGCCTCCTACGACGTGCCCATCGCCGTGATCGGCAACAAGGTCCAGGACCCGGCCGACGTGGACTTCCTGCGTTCCCAGGTGGGCGACGACCTGCTGACCTGGATGGAGCACTCCCGCGCGGTGCGCGCGATGGAGCAGGGCCGCCCGTTCGCGCTGTCCGACCTGGAGCCCGCCAACGCCGACGCGCTGGCCATACTGCACAAGCACCTGGACGCCCAGGACAAGGACTGGGAGCGCTTCGGCCGCCAGACCCACGAGTTCCACCTGCGCAACGCACGCGCGTGGGCCAACGAGCGCACCGGCCTCGACCTGGCCGAACAGATCGACCCCGGTTTCGTCTACGGCCCCTGAACTGTCCCCTTCCTGGCATCTGGAGCCTTCCGAATGCCGCACATAGCGTCAGAGAGATCCCCTTCGAGAGGAGCAAGCATGTCGCTGACCGTTCCGAACGATCTGCTCGACCAGGCCGTCGCCGGGGACGTCGACGACGAGGCGTTCGTCGCCTGCGTCCGCGACTCCCTGCCCTACGCGTGGTCGGTGATCAGCGAGCTGGTCCAGCAACGCGATCAGAGCGGCGCCGCCTTCGCCGACAACCAGGTGCCGCCGCCGGACGAGGCCGCCCGCGGGCAGCTGCTGCGGTGCCTGGCCAGCGATGCGATGCGCGGGGCGGTCGAGCGCCACTTCGGCGTCCGCCTGGCCTTCCAGAACTGTCACCGCGTGGCCGTCTTCGACCCCACCGCGACCGAGGCACTGCGCGACTTCGTCACCCCGCGCGCCCAGATCCTCAACCAGAAGCCCGAGCTGGTCGACTGCTGAGACTTCCCCGGTACGGCAGGCCCGGTCATCCCGCATGGCCGGGCCTTCGCACCCGTGGCAGCACCTCGGCGCCCAGTCGCCGGATGTTCTCCAGGGTCCTGGCGTGCTCGCCCATCCCCTCGACCATGAGGATCAGGTGACGCAGCCCCGTCACCTCGGCCGTGCGCAGGATCGTCTCCACGCAGTGATCCGCGGACCCGACCGGATGCACCCGGGTCAGGAAGTCCACATATTTCCCGATATCGCGGGCAGGCCGAGGGCGGCCGTCCACCGGCACGTATCCCGCCAGCCCCGGCTCCAGCCACCGCGGCATCGACGCCTTCAACTCCGCCACGGCCCGCCGCGTGGAATCACCGACATACCCCACCACGGCGGCCAGATGATCACCACGCCCCACCTCCCCGAAGACCCGCGCCGCCTGCCCAGCGCCCTGCGCCGCGGCCCCACCGCCCTGCGTTTCGGGCTCGGCGATCTGCGTTGCGGGCCCGGCGGCTTGCTTGGTGGCGGCCAGAGTCTCGTAGGCGGTCATGGCTGCCGCCTTCTCCTCGTCGTCAACGTGCATCCCCAGCAGCATCGGCAGGCCCCGCTCGGCCGCGAGCCGGGTCGTGGACTCCGACGTGCAGGCCACCACGGGCCGCATCCGGGCCGGCGGCACCACGCGGACCTCGCGGAAGCCGAAGAACTCCCCGTCGGCCGAGACCGGCTCCCCCGACAACGCCCCGCACAGCACGTCCAGTGACTCGGGGAACCCGCGCTCGAAACGCTCCACCCCGGTCCCGAACACCTCCAGGTCCACCCACGGCCCGCCCCGCCCGACGCCGAGCAGGAAGCGCCCGCCGGACAGGTGGTGCAGCATCGCCGCCTCCTCGGCCAGCGCCACCGGATGCCGCGTCGACAGCACGCTCACCGCGGTCCCGACCCCGATCCGCGAGGTACGGGCGAGCGCCATCCCTGCCAGCAACGTCGCCGACGGGCACACGCCGTACGACATGAAGTGGTGCTCGGCGATCCACGCGTCGTCGAAACCCGCCTCCTCGGCGGCGACGATCAGCTCGACCGCGTCCGCCAGCACGCGCCCCGCAGGCTGACCGGGAAACTGCGCCACCACCAGAAAGATCCCGATGCGCATCCTCCCGATGGTGTCCCGCGGGCCGCCGGCCGTCTAGCCGAAGAGGCTGACCTGGCCCTCGACGGCCAGCGGGTCGCGGTGCACCTTGAGGTGGCGCCACTGCGGAAGGTCGTCCAGGTAGGACCACGACAGCCGGTGGTGCTCGGTGGGCCCGAGGCGGGCCAGCGTCTCCTGGTGGACGGGCGAGGGGTAACCGGCGTTCTCCGCGAAGCCGTACTCCTCGAATCCCAGCTCGGCCATGTAGGCGTCGCGCCGGACCTTGGCCAGGACCGAGGCGGCGGCCACCGAGACGCTCGCCGCGTCGCCCTTGATCTCCAGGCGGACCGGCCAGGGCGTGCCGATGTAGTCGTGGTTGCCGTCCAGGATCACCGCGTCGGGCCGGACGGGCAGCGCCTCCAGGGCCCGCCGGGCGGCGCGGCGCAGCGCCTCGGTCATGCCGACCTTGTCGATCTCCTCGTGGGAGGACTCGCCGAAGCCCACCCCGGCGGCCCAGGCCGACAGCTCGTCCTCCAGCGCCTCCCGTCGCAGGGCGGTGAGCTGCTTGGAGTCGGTCAGCCCCGCGGGCGGCTCCGACAGGTCGGTGACCACCGCGCACACGGTGACGGGCCCGGCCCACGCGCCGCGGCCGACCTCGTCGATGCCCGCGACCGTGCGCGTACTGGGCTGGGCGAGCAGCAACTGCTCGATGTCGTAGGTGGGCGCCACGGGCGCACACGTTACCGCTCGGCCGCCCGGACCGGGTCCCTATCGGCGCTCGTCACCGCTCGGCCGGCCGTACCGGGTCGAGATCTGCGGCGATGTAGCGGGCGGCGACGTGGATGGCCCGCAGGGTGACCGACACCGAGGGGCGGTGCACGCTGGAGCCGCGCGCGACGGCATGCACCTCGCGCCCGACCGGGTGGCCGGGGAACTGGCGTACGGCGATGCCGCGCACCGAGGAGGCCAGCGCGAGCGCGGGCACGGCGGCGATCCCGATGCCCTTGGCCACCAGCGACAGGATCGTTCCCAGGCCCTCGAACTCCCACGGCGTGGGCCGCGTGCCGCCCACGTCCACGAACAGCCGGTCCACCGCCAGACGGGAGGGCTCGCCGTCGGGCGTGGCCATCCACGGCTCGTCGCGCAGCTCGGCCAGGTCCAGCGGCACCTCGGGGTCGGCCAGCCGGTGCTTGCGCGGCACGACCAGCACCAGCGGGTCGTACAGCAGCGGGAAGACGCGCAGCGAGTCGCTCTCGCGGACCCGGCCGTACCAGTCGTCGACCAGCGCGATGTCGGCCTCGCCCGACTGCACCTCGCGCATGCCGCGCCCCGATCGGCTCTGTCCCAGCCGCAGCGTCAGCTCGGTGTGCCGGCGCAGCGAGCGGGCCAGCGCGGGCGCGAAGGCCACCGCCGCGGTCGGGAACGCGGTCAGCACCACGCGCCCCGACGGCGTGCCCGCGTGCGCCGACAGGTCGGACTCGGCCTCCTCGACCATCGACAGGATCCGCTCGGCGTGCGCCACCAGGCGGCGGCCTGCGTCGGTCAGCTCGGCGCTGCGCGCGGTCCTGTCGAGCAGCGCGGTGCCGGTCTCCCGCTCCAGCGCGGCCAGTTGCTGCGACACGGCGGCCGGGCTGTAGCCGAGAGACTCGGCGGTGGCCGCGATGCTGCCCCGGCGGGCGAACTCACTGATCAATACCAGTCGACGCAATTCAAGCATCGGACTTCCTTATGCCTACCCATGAAAAGCCTCGCTTGTCCTGATGCCTTCCTACCTCCAACCTGGGAACGTGACAACCATGAGCGTTACCCTTTCCGCCACATTGGCGGCGAACGAAGACATCGCTCGAAGACGACGCGCCGGGGAACGTGTGCTCAATCTGGCCTTCGGTGAAGCTGGGTTGCCCGTCCACCCGGCGCTTCGCGACGAGCTGGTGGCCGCGTCCGACCGCAATGGCTACGGTCCGGTCGCGGGGGCGTCCGGGCTCCGTGCGGCGGCGGCGGACTACTGGAACCGACGAGGGCTCATCACCGACCCCGAAATGGTCGTCAGCGGCCCCGGCAGCAAGTCGCTGCTGTACGGCCTGCTGCTGGCCATCGGTGGCGACATCGTCCTGACCAAGCCCAGCTGGGTCAGCTACGCCGCGCAGGCCGACCTGGTCGGTGCCAGGCCGCTGCTGGTGGCCCCACCGCCGGGCGAGGGCGGCGTACCCGATCCCGAGCGCATCACCTCCACCGTGCTGCACGCCCGCGCTCAGGGCCGCATCGTCCGATCCGTGCTGGTCACGCTCCCCGACAACCCCACGGGCCGGCTCGCGACGCCGCAGACCATCTGCCGACTGGTGGAGGTCGCCCGCGAGCTCGACCTGATGATCATCTCTGACGAGATCTACCGCGACCTGCTGCACGACCCCGCCCCGCACTACATCTCCCCGGCCGATCTCGCCCCCGAGCGGACCGTCATCACGACCGGGCTGAGCAAGAGCCTGGCGCTCGGCGGCTGGCGCATCGGCGTGGCCAGGCTGCCCGACGGCGCCCACCAGCTGCGCAGCAGGCTGCTCGCGGTGGCCAGCGAGATCTGGTCCGCGCCCGCCGCGCCGGTGCAGGAAGCTGCAACCTACGCCTTCACCGAGCCCCCCGAGCTGGTCGAGCGGGTCACCCGCAGCCGCAGGCTGCACGGCCTGGTGGCGCGGGCCGTCCACGACCGCTTCGTCGAGGCCGGCGCGTCGGTGCCGATGCCGCAGGGCGGCTTCTACCTCTACCCGGATCTCAGCCATCTGCGGCTCGGCGGCTCAGCGGAGATCGCCAGGGTGCTGCTGGACGAGCACGGCCTGGGCGTGCTGCCCGGCCACGCCTTCGGCGACGACCCGGCGGCGGCCCGCGTGCGCGTGGCGGTGAGCCTGCTCTACGGCGACACGACCGAGCAGCGCCTGGCCGCGCTGACCAGCCCGGACCCGCTGTGCCTGCCCTGGATCGCGGAGAGCCTCGACCACCTGGCGACGGGGTTGAAGGAGCTGTCGATGGCCCGGCCGGAGCCGGTACGTGAACGGCGGCAGGCACTGGTGCCTACTCCTGCGCACAGTTAGCCAAAAATCTACCTTCGCGGCGCCTCGAAATGGGGCTCTGACCTGGGCAAATACCGTGCCTGCAGAAAGCTGCGAAAAGATGCGCGAGCTGCCTCTTACCCCCAGGGCGGGGCAGCCCTCATCATGTGCTCATGCCCGCTCTTGTCACCTTGTCCGGGCGCTCCGTGCGCCTGGAACCTCTCAGCCTCGCGGCGATCGACGATCTCGTCGCCGCGGCGTGTGAAGACCGTTCCACATACGCCTTCACTCGCGTCCCGAATGGGTGGGACGAGGTTGCCTCCTACGTGGAGGCCGCCATGGCTGAGCAGGCGGAGGGCCGTACGCTGCCCTTCGCCATCCGGTGGCTGACCACCGACCGCATCGTCGGTGCCACCCGTCTGATGAACCTGGAGTACTGGCAGGGCCCCATGCCCTGGCCTCCGGGCGCGCGGGGAGCGGTGGGCGAGGTCCCGTCCGTGGCGGACATCGGTTACACCTGGCTGGCCGCCTCGGCCCAGGGCACGGGTGTGAACCGGGAGAGCAAGTTCCTCATGCTCTCGCACGCGTTCGAGACCTGGAACGTCCACCGCATCACGCTCAAGGCAGACGTACGCAACCATCGTTCCCGGGTCGCGATCGAGGCCCTCGGCGCGCAGTTCGACGGGATTCGGCGAGCGGAAAGTCGGGGCGCCGACGACACGGTTCGAGATACGGCCTTCTACTCGATTCTCAATGCCGAATGGCCGGCCGTACGAGAACGGCTGGCCATGCGACTTGGCCTGGTAGAGGCCGCATAGGAAACCGTCCGCAGCAGGCCCCGCCCGTATTTACGGGCGGGGCCTCACGTATTTATGACAGGGCCCACGACGCCCCCGCGTATTTCCTGGGTCGTGCGACCTGGTGACTCCAGGATCGGCCGGACCCCTCAACACTCGATCAAAAACGGATCAACGCTTCGGTGAACGAATGGCCGGATGCCTATGTGTTAGGCAAGGAAGGATCTATCATTTGGTAACAAATCGTTCCATTGCGTTGGAGATAAGACGGCATGGCTGGTCAGAGCGTCGAGGGTGGGCTGCGCTTCGCCGTTCTCGGTCCCGTGCGAGCGTGGCGTGATGGGCGGGAACTCGACCTGGGCACCCCGTTGCAGCGTTCCATCCTGGGCATGCTGCTGCTGCGCGAGGGGCGTCCTGTCACCCCGACCGAGATGATCGACGCCGTCTGGGGCGAGGACGCGCCACCGCGGGCCCTGGGGGCGCTGCGGACCTACGTCTCCCGGCTGCGTACCGTGCTCGAGCCCGACCGGGTGGCCCGCTCCCGCCCTGAGATGCTGACCTCCGTGGGCCGGGGCTACGCACTGCGGCTGCCGGAGAACGCGCTGGACCTGACCCGCTTCGAGAAGGGCATCGTCGAGGCCGAGGCGGCCCGGCGGGCGGGGCGGCTGTCGGAGGCCGCCGAGGGCATGCGGGCGGCGCTGTCGCTGTTCGAGGGCGAGCCGCTGGCCGGCGCGGTCGGCCCGTACGCCGATCACCAGCGCGACCGGCTCATCGAGCGGCGCATCAGCGTCATCGAGACGCTCATGGACCTCGACCTGGAGCTCGGCAACCACGCCGCGATCGTCTCTGAGCTGATCGCGCTGACCGCCGACCACCCGCTGCGCGAGCGGCTGCGCGCCCAGCTCATGCTGGCCTACTACCGCTGCGGCAGGCAGGGCGACGCGCTGGCCGTCTTCACCGAGACGCGCGAGGCGCTCATCGACGAGCTGGGCATCGAGCCGGGGCCCGAGCTGGCCGCGCTGCACCAGCGCATCCTGGCCGCCGACCCGGCGCTGGCGGCCAAGGTGACGCCACGCGCCCCCTCGACCTCCTCGCCCGCCGAGGCGAGCGGCGAGGCGGCAGGCGAGGACGAGGAGCTCGAGGAGCACGCGCCCGAGCTGCCCCGCCCCGCCCAGCTCCCGGCCGCGGTCAGCGACTTCACCGGCCGCAGGGAGATTGCCGGGCGGCTGCGCACGCTGCTGTCGGCGCAGAGCGCGGCAGAGGGCGTGCCCGTCGCCGCGATCTGCGGCATCGGCGGCGTGGGCAAGACCGCGCTGGCCGTGCACGTGGCACACGCGGCCGACGACCTGTTCCCCGACGGCCAGCTCTACGCCGACCTGCGCGGCTACACCGACGAGGCCACCGCGCCGGAGTCGGCGCTGGGCGCGTTCCTGCGGGCGCTGGGCATCCCGCCCGACGTGATCCCCGAGGGGCTGCCGGAGCGCTCGGCGCTGTACCGGTCGCTGCTGGCTGACCGGCGCATCCTGGTGCTGCTGGACAACGCCCGCGACGCCGAGCAGGTGAGCCCGCTGCTGCCCGGCTCGGCGGGCTGCGCGGCGATCGTGACCAGCCGGGTGAAACTGGCCGACCTGCCCTCGGCGCGGCTCATCGACCTGGACGTGATGGAGCCCGACGAGGCGCTGTCGCTGTTCGCCGCCGTGGCGGGGCCCGAGCGGGTGGCCGCCGAGCACGGCGCGGCCATGGACGTGGTGGCGGCCTGCGGGTTCCTGCCGCTGGCCGTACGGATCGTGGCGGCGCGGCTGGCGGCCAGGCCCTCGTGGACGGTGGAGTCGCTGGTGCCGCGGCTGGCCGACGAGCAGCGCAGGCTGGACGAGCTGCGCGTGGGCAACCTGGCGGTGGAGGCCACCTTCGCGCTCGGCTACGGGCAGCTGGACCCCGGCCAGGCGCGCGCCTTCCGGCTGCTGTCGCTGCCCACCGGCCCCGACATCTCCCTGGGAGCGGCGGCGGCCGTGCTGTCGATGAGCCTGTTCGAGACCGAGGACCTGCTGGAGTCGCTGGTCGACGCCTCGCTGCTGGAGGCGCCGGCGCCCGGCCGGTACCGCTTCCACGACCTGCTCAAGCTGTTCGCCAGGCGGGTGCTGGACAAGACCGAGCGGCAGCAGGCCAGGACCATGGCGCTGCGCCGACTGCTGGGCTTCTATCTGGCCTCGGCACAGTCGGCGCACCGGCTGGCCTACGAGGGCAGCATGATCGCCGACAACCTGGTCGTGGTGGGCAGCGGGCGCACGTTCACCTCAGCCGACGAGGCGGTCGCCTGGCTGATCGCCGAGGGCGACGCGCTGTTCGCCGCGATCAACCAGGCCGCGAGCGCCTCGCGCACCGCCGAGCAGCTGCTGCCGGCCGGCGACCTGCTGGTGGCGATGGAGCCGCTGCTGGAGGCGGGCACCCACACCCGCGAGTTCGACCCGGGCACGCGCGCCGTGCTGGCCACCGCGCTCAAGATCAACGACGAGGGCAGCGAGCTGCGCGCCCGCTACGTGCTCGGGAGGGTGCTGTTCGCCGGTAACTCGCTGACCGAGGCCGAGGAGCAGTTCAGGATCGTCCACCGGCTGTCGGTGGCGCGCGGGGAGAAGGTCGTCACCGGGGAGGTGCTCAACGCGCTGGCCGTCGTGGTCGGCCGCCAGCGCCGCCACACCGAGGCGCTGGGCTGGTTCGAGGCGGCGATGAAGTGGTACCGCGAGAACGGCGTGCCCGCCGGCGAGGCGCTGGTGCTCAGCTACTCCGCCCGCGACCACCTCGGCCTGGGCCGGCCGGAGGACGCGATCGCCGCCGCCGAGAAGGGCCTGGCGATCTTCACCGAGATCGGCAGCGGCGCCGGCACCGCCCGTGCCCGCTACCACCTGGGCATCGTGCTGTCGCGGGTCGGCCGGCTCACCGAGGCGGTCCACCACCACGCCGAGTGCCTGGCCTTCTTCCGCGCCAGCAAGCAGCGGGTCTGGGAGCAGCGCGTCTGCTCGCGCCTGGCCGAGACGTTCATCGCCGCCGAGCGCTACGCCGACGCCGTACGGCACGCCGAGCAGGCCCTGGTGGTCTCGCGCGAGATCGGTCACCCCTACGGCGAGGCGCTGTCGCTGGCGGTGCTCGGCAAGGCGCTCATGGGGTTGGGCAGCACCAGCAGGAGCGTGGACTGCCTACGGCAGGCCTTCGACATCTTCGCCGGGCTCGGCGCCCCCGAGGCCGGAGACCTCAAGGCTCTCCTCGACAGCGCCCAGGTCGTCGAGTCCTGAGTACAGCTCGTCGTCCAAACGTGTCATCCACACATGGTTGATCAAGGCTGTCCCCTGGGTGTCACGAGATTGTGGCCCGGCCGGTCATCTGACCGCCACGCTTCGCTAGGGGGCCCGGTTATCCGGATGCTCCACGTGGCGGCTAGCCGCCTCACGAGACGACCGGCCGGGCGCGACGCTGACCTCGAACCCCCCAGGTCCGCGCCTCGCCTCCGAGCTTCCCCCAGGCCGCTCAAAGAGCAATCAACAGGGAATCAACACCCGCGGGATCAGCCCGAGATCTCGAAGTAGCCCTCGGCGATGAGCGGGCGCAGCGCGTCGGCGTTGAGGATTTCGCCGTCGCCGACGAGCTCGGCGATCACGTTGAGCAGCGGGCCGAGTGCCAGCTGTCCGTCGCAGACCCCGGCCAGGGCGGCCTCGACGGTGCCGACGTCGCGGGAACGGCGCAGGCCGCGCGTCTGGCGCAGGGTGATGCGCATGGGGTCCTCGGCGCCGGGCAGGCCGACCCGCTCGTCCAGCAGGCCGGCGATGGTCTTGAGCAGGGCCGCGTCGAGGTCCTTGGCGCGGTGCGCGACGGCGATCGCGGCCATGACGTCGTCCACGTAGCCGCCCACCGGCAGCTCCACCTGGTGCGTGAGCTCCTCCACGCGCACCACGGGATCGACCGTGCCGGTGTTGCGCAGGGTGATCCAGCCGAACCCGATGCCCTCCACGCGGTGGGCGGCGAACCAGGACAGCCAGCGGTCGTAGTGCTCGGCGTAGCCCGGCGTGCCCTGCTCGGCGGCGTCGCGCAGCCACAGCTCCACGTACTCGGCGGGATCCTGCACGTCGCGCTGGACCACCCAGCCGTCGCAGCCCGTCTCGCCCAGCCATCCGCCCACGCGGTCGCGCCAGTCCTCGCCCGCCACGTGCAGCCAGTTGGCCAGGAAGTGCGCCTGGCCGCCGGGGTTGAGGTGGCGGGCGGCCTGCCGTACCAGGTCCGCGCAGAAGCCGTCGTCGGCGCCCGCCTCGCGGTAGGTCAGGTCGCCGCCCGGTGAGATGACGAAGGGCGGGTTGGAGACGATCAGGTCGAACCTGGAGTCCTCGACGGGCTCGAACATCGACCCCACCTTGCCGGAGACGCCGGAGACGCCGGACAGCCGCCAGCTGAGCCGGGCCAGCTCCAGGGCGCGCGGGTTCACGTCTGTGGCCGTGATCTCCTCGGCCCGTCCGGCCAGGTGCAGCACCTGCACGCCGCATCCGGTGCCCAGATCCAGCGCGCTGCCCACCGGGCGGCGCGTCACCAGCTGCGCCAGGTTCGCCGACGCGCCCCCGGCCCCCACGACGTGGTCGGCCCTGATCGCCGGATCCCCGGGCCGCACCTTACGATCGGAGACCACGTAGGAGGCCGTCTCCCACGGCTGCAGGTGCACGTCCGCGCGCACCTCGTCGCCGTCGACGGTGACGAGCCCCGACTCCAGTACGGCGGGCGGCACGCGCGAGGCGGGCACCGCGGCTCCCAGCCACCACAGCCGGATCAGCGTCGCCAGCGGATCCCCGTCGGCCGTGGCGCGCAGCGCGGGCACGAGTTCCTCGCGGGCAAGGGCCGAGGCCGCCACCGTGCCGAGCCGGTCTCGGACGCCGTCGATGGTGTAGCCGGTCTCCAGGAGCAGCTCGCGCAGTCGTTCCACGAGCCCATCCTTTCACCGCAGACATAGTCGCATGATCTTATACCTACAGTAATCATTCTGTTACCGGACTACCCAAGCAATCTGCAAGCGGCCCACAAGGGGGTCGCGATATCTCTAGACAGCCCAACCGCCGTTCGAACGAGGAGCGGACCCCGATGCTGATCCCGTGCTTGGCCTGCGAGTCCCGCTTCGGCCCTGACGAGTTCTTCCGCGCCTGCTCCGACTACAACCGCGGGCGCGACCTGGTCGCGTGGACCTGCCCGCGCTGCGGCAACCACGACGAGCTGCGCGTCCTGCCCGGGGAGCTGGGGTTCGGCTATCCGCAGTGCGGCCGCTTCGCCGTGTACGACCGGCTGCGCGTGCCCGGGCTGCGCAGGCAGCGGGGCGATCTGCGGCTGGACATCTCCCTGGAGTCGGCCAGCTGGCGGGTGTTCACGCGGGTCCGGCAACCGGTATGACGGCGGGCTCACCGCGCAGCAGCCTGGCCACGTGCTCGACGACCGTCTCGGCGTGCCGTTCCCTGCTCTCGCCGGTGGCCTCGCCCAGGTGCGGCGTGAGCACCACGTTGGACAGGCGGGCCAGCGGGTGCGTGGGATCCAGCCACTCGCCCTCGAAGTGATCGAGGCCCGCGCCGCCGAGCCTGCCCGAGCGCAGCGCGTCCACCAGTGCCGACAGGTCGTGCAGGGCCCCGCGGGCGGTGTTGAGGTAGACCGCGCCGGGGCGCATCGCGGCGAACTCCGCGTCGCCGAAGAAGCCCCGGGTCTCGGGCGTGAGCGGGACGTGCAGCGAGACCACGTCCGCCTCCGCCAGCAGCTCGCGCAGCGAATAGGTGGCCTCCCCGACGTAGGGGTCGCAGGCGATGACGCGCATGCCCAGCCCCTCGCACCGCCATCGCACGGCCCTGCCGACCCGGCCGAGCCCGACGATGCCGACCGTGAGGCCGCTGAGCCTGCGACCCCGGTGGCGCTGGGCGGGTGGGATGCGGCCACGGTAGACGCGGCCGCGCCGTACCTCCCTGTCGGCGGTGACGATGTTGCGGCTGACCGCGAACAGCAGCGCTAACGTCAGCTCGGCGACGGCGTCGGCGTCGCGGTGCTCGGTGTGCAGGACGATCACACCGCGCTCGGCGGCGAGCGTCAGGTCCACGTTGGTGGGGGCGCCCATGCTGGCCACGACGTCGAGCGGGAGCGCCAGCACGGAGCCGCGCACCTCGTCCCCGTCGGTGATGAGCACGGTCGCGCCGGTCTCGACGATCAGGTCGGCGAGTTGCTCGTCGCTGAAGCCGAGGCTGGGGCGTGCGGAAACCTCGGCCAGATCGGCGACCTCGCCCAGCCGGGCGAGAGCAGCCTGCGGCAGTGCGGGCAGAACCAGCGCCCGAGGTCGTCTCACATTCGCGACAATAACACCACAGAGAGTGTTCGACTCATCGCGCGTCGCTTACAGCCGGGTCTTCGGCTAGCTCTCCTCGTGGTTTCTCAGCGACTGCCAGGCCGCCTCGCCCATTCCCTTGATCTCCTCGTCGGTGGGCGTGTGGGCGCCGGCGAACCACAGCCGGCACATCTCCTGCGCGGGGCCCAGCCACAGGACGTAGCACATGGTCGGGTGCACGGGCTGGAGCAGGCCGTTCTTCATGTGCGGCTTCCACCAGTCGGAGACCTGGCGGAAGAAGGCGCGGCGGGCCTCGGCCACCTCGGCGCCGCCCGGCTCGCTCTTGCGCGGCGGGCGCTCGCTGACCAGGATCCTGGCCCGCTCGGGGTTGTCGCCCGCCCAGCGCATGTGCAGGGCCACGACGGCCTCGATGCCGTCGCGGGCCTCGGAGTGCTTGACGAGCTCGTTGACGAAGGCCTCCTGGTAGGAGGCGAGGATCTCGGCGTACAGGACGCCGAAGACGTGTTCCTTGCTGGCGAAGTGGTGGTAGAAGCTGCCGACGCTGACGCCGCTCTCCTCGCGGAGGCTGGCCAGCGTCGTGGCCGACACCCCGTCCTGGCTGAAACGGCGCAGGGCACCCTCGATGATCCGGGTCCGGCCGTCGCGTCCGTTCTTGACACTCTTCACGTTGTCAATGGTGATGCACCAGAACGTTGTTCCGCAAATACCGCCGCTTCATGGATCATAGCGGTCACCTCGACCGACCCGGAAGCGACCTTCATCGTGGCGTTGGGCCAGACCCTGCGGATCAGCCGCAGCACCCGGCGGTTCTCGCCGAGCACGTCCATCCCGACGGTGGTCGCCCCCCTGACCGCGGCCCGCAGCAGCAACGTGTCGATCAGTCGCGGGCCCAGCCCCCGCCCCTGCCACCTGTCGGTGACCACGACCGCGATCTCCACGTCAGTCTCGTCGCCGCGGTAGCTCATCGCGTGTCCGATGATCTCGCCGTTCAGCGTCATCACCAGGGCGTCTCGGCACTCGTCCACCGCGATCAGGGCCCGCACCAGGCCGGCGGCCGGACGGCCGAGGCCGGAGAAGAAGCGCAGGGTCTGCGTGTGCAGCGAGAGCCCCGACAGGAAGCACCGGACCCCCTCCTCGTCGTCGGACCGGGCGGGCCTGATCTGAGTTCCGAGCATAGACCCAGCTTGCAGCTGGACGGCTGAGTCTGTCAATCAGACTCAGATATGATGTGACCATGAGCGTGACCCCACGTCCGAACAACTGCTCGATCGAGCGCACGCTGGACATCGTCGGGGAGAAATGGACATTCCTCGTGCTCCGCGAGGCGTTCGGCGGGGTCCGCAGGTTCGCCGACATGCAGGCGACGACCGGCGCCCCCCGTCAGGTCCTCAGCGCCCGGCTCCAGCGCCTGGTCGACGAGGGGCTGATGCGCAAAGAGCCCTACCGCGTGCCCGGCCAGCGCCAGCGCGACGAGTACCGCCTGACCGACAAGGGCCGCGACCTGTACCCCATCCTGGTGGCGCTCATGCACTGGGGCGACACCTACGCCGCCGACGACGACGGACCCCCCATGCTGCTGACCCACCGCGACTGCGGCGCCCCGGTCGAGCAGTACCTGCGCTGCGCCGACGGCCACGAGGTGCACGGCCCCCGCGAGATCACCCCGCTGGCCGGTCCAGGGGCCGGGCTGAAGTCGGCGTGAACCCACGGACGGGGGCACCGGGTGGGGTGCCTAACCTGGAGGGGTGTACCGGTTCCTGCTGACCCCTCGATGGCTCGCGCTGCACGTCGTCGTGCTGCTGGTCATCCCTGCCTTCGTGTTCCTCGGCAGGTGGCAGTTCGGCCGGTACGAGGAACGCTCGACCAACAGCGACGTGGTGACCGCCAACCTCGAGGCCAAGCCCGTGCCCATGGGCGACCTCGTCGCGCCGGGGCAGGCGGTCAAGGAGGACGACCGGTTCCGCTCGGTGAGCGTGGCGGGCGCCTACGACGCCTCGCACGGGCTGCTGGTACGCCGCAGGCCCCAGGACGGCCGCAACGGCTTCTACGTCCTGACCCCGCTCGTCACCGGCAACGGGCAGGCCGTCCTGGTGAACCGCGGCTGGGTCCCGGCCGGCGCCACGGCTGAGACGGCCCCTGTGGTGCCGGCTGCGCCGACGGGTCAGGTAACTGTCACCGGCAGGCTACGTCCCGGCGAGACCGAGGACTCCAGCGGGATCAAGGAGCGTTCCGGGCTGCCCCAGGGGCAGGTGCTGTTGATCAATCCCGCCAGGATCGGCAGCGGCCTGCCGTACCGGCTGATGGGCGGATATGTGGAGCTGACCGGGCAGGAGCCGAAGGGTCAGCCCGCGCCGGAGCCGGTCCCCGCGCCCGACGTGGGCTCGGGCGGCGGCCTGAACTTCGCCTACGGGCTGCAGTGGTGGGCCTTCATCGGCGTGGCCATCGGCGGATGGATCATGCTCATCCGGCGTGAAGCAGCCGACAGGCAGGCGAAGGATGGCGAACCGGAGAAGGTTCGCACAGCCGATTAAGGTGGCAGATGTGACCCGCCACATCGAATTCGCCAATATCCACAATTTTCGTGATGTAGGCGGATACGCCGCCTCGGATGGCCGCACGATCCGGTGGCAGCGGCTCTACCGCGCCGACTCGCTCAGCTGGCTGACCGGCGACGACGCCGAGCGCTTCCGCGCACTGATGGTGCGCACCGTGATCGACCTACGCGGCCCCGACGAGGTCCGCCAGCGCGGCCGAGCCCCGGAAACCGAGGGACAGCGGTACCACAACCTGCCCGTCGAGGGCCGCCCGTGGAACATCCGGCAGTTCGACCCCGAGGTCGGCCTCGGGCGCTTCTTTGCCGACCGCTACCTGGAGGTCACCGAGGACGGCGTGGACAACCTGCGCACGGCCATCGAGACGATCGCCAAGGCCGACAGCGCGCCGGTCGTCGTGCACTGCGTCGCGGGCAAGGACCGCACCGGCCTGCTCATCGCGCTGGTGCTGGCGCTGGCCGGGGTGGCCGAGGACGACATCGTGGCCGACTACGCGCTGACCGGGCTGGCCACGGAACGCTTCATCGCCGACGGGCCGCGCAAGTACCCCGACCACCCGATCTGGCCGGGGTTCGGCGTCGCCCCGGCCGAGGCGATGTGGCTGTTCCTGACGGATATGGCGGCGCGGCACGGCTCCGTGGAGGGCTACTGCAGGAAGATCCTCGGGCTCGACGCGGCCACGATCGAAGATCTCCGGGCAAACCTGACTGATCCAATCCCCGGCGGGTAGAGGGCGCCGGGGTTCGCGAAAGCGGCACCCTCCCTCCAGCGGACCCCACCGTCCCGGGATCGCCCCGTCGATCCCGGGACCGCAGCTTGTTCGAGGTCGCGCCCCCGTCGTACGGTTACCTGCGTGACTACGCCGCTGCTCCCCGACCCCGAACCCCGGCGGCGCGACTATGTGATCATCTCCGCCGACGATCATCTGATCGAGCCGCAGGACCTGTTCGAAGGCCGGCTTCCGGAGAAGTACGCCGAGGTCGCGCCCAAGGTGGTGGAGACGGAGGCCGGTCACCAGGTCTGGCGATACGGCGGAGCCACCTACCCGTGCGCCGGGCTGGACGTGGGAGCCAAGACCCTCGACCCCGTCCGTTTCGAGCACATGCGCCCCGGTTGTTACGACATCGAGTCCCGCATCGAGGACATGGACGTGGCCGGCATCTGGGCCGCGCTCTGCTTCCCCGGCATGCTCGCCCAGCAGGCCGGCATGCCGTTCGCCAGGACCCGCGACCAGGAGCTCGGCCTGGCCCTGGTCAAGGCGTGGAACGACTGGCACATCGACGTCTGGGCAGGCACCTACCCCGAGCGCATCGTCGGCCTGCAGCTGCCGTGGCTGCCCGATCCCGACGTCGCCGCCAAGGAGATCAGGGCCAACGCCGCCCGCGGCTTCAAGGCCGTGACCTTCCCCGAGTTCCCGACCCGGGTGCGGCTGCCGTCGATCCACACCCGCCACTGGGACCCGTTCTTCGCCGCGTGCGAGGAGACGGGCACGGTCGTCTGCCTGCACACCGGCGAGTCCGGCTGGTCCCCCGTGCCCTCGCCCGACACCCCGATCGAGGCGATCACCACGCTGATGCCGACCAGCGCCATGTTCGCCTGCGCCGACTGGCTGTGGTCGGGCATCCCGCTGCGCTTCCCGAACCTGCGCATCCTCATCGTCGAGGGCGGCGTCGGCTGGCTGCCCATGCTGGCCGAGCGCGCCGACTACGCGCTCGACCACCCGGTCGCCGGCGAGGCAGAATGGGACGGCGGCCTCAAGCCGAGCGAGGTCCTGCGCCGCAACTTCTTCTTCGGCACCCTGGACGACCACGCCCTGTCCGGCGTACGGCTGGCGGTCGGGCTCGACCACGTCCTGCAGGAAAGCGGATACCCGCACTCCGACTCGACCTGGCCGGACACCCAGATGTCGGTGGCCAAGAACCTGGGCCAGCTCCCGCCCGCCGACATCGCCAGGGTCGCCTACGGCAACGCCGCCCGCCTGTTCGGGCACCCGCTGCCGTCACGGGCGTGGCTCAGGATGGAACAGATCTGATCTGCTTGCGCTCCCACTCGACGTAGCGCCCGCTCTCGCCCAGCATCGCGCTGATCAGCCAGAGGAACACGCCGAAGTCGTCCACAACGCCGATGCCGACCAGGAAGTCGGGGATGACGTCGATCGGCGAGACGATGTAGAGCACGCCCAGGGCCATCAGCGCCAGGTTCTTCCTGGCGCCGAACTCACCGCGGGCGCTCGCGCCGATCATGCGGGGGATGGCCCGGACCCTGGCCATCAGACCGGGGGTGCCGGGCTTGGTCACATCCCGGTAGGTCCGCCAGGCACGGGCCGATTTTGACATCATGAGCACCTCCTCACGACATAACGTGTTACCCGTGCCCCGCGGTTCCTAACTGTCGAACGGGTGGGCCGCCTCGATCTGGGCGGCGATCCTGATCAGCAGGTCTTCCCTGCCGATGGCCGCCACCAGCTGAACTCCGACCGGCAGCCCCGTCGCGGTCCTGTGCAGCGGCAGCGAGATCGACGGCTGCCCGGTGGCGTTGATCGGCGCGGTGAACGACACCACGTGCGCGGTCCTGCCGAACCCGATGCTCAGATCGTCCTCGGGGATCCAGCCCAGCGGGAAGGGCGCGACTCCGACCGACGGCACGAGCAGCAGGTCGAACCCGCCGCTCCACCAGGACGTCATCCGGCGGCGGAAGCGGTCGATCCACTGCGTGGCCAGGATGTGGTCGGCTGCGCTGTGCCCCCTGGCCACCGAGACCATGGCGGCGTTCCTGGGTTCGAGCTCCTCCAGGTCGACGGGCTTGCCGCGGAGCACTCCGACGTTCTCGATCTCGGCGGCCAGGTTGTTGGCCACGATCGCGCCGAAGTGCGGGGGGAAGTCCGGATCGCCGAGCGCCGCCGGGTGTCCGGGCTCGACGTCGTGGCCCAGGCCCTCCAAGATCCGCGCCGCCCCGGCCACGGCCTCGGTCAGCTCGGGCTCCGCTGGGACGTCGCCGCGCGGGTGCACGTCGGCGTACCCGATCCGCAGCCGGCCGGGGTCTGCGCCCACCTCCTCGGCCAGCGGCCTGCCGAGCGCGGGCGCGTCGTACGGGTCGCCCGGCTGGTAGCCGGAGATCAGATCCAGGGCCGCCGCCGTGTCACGCACCGTTCTGGTGACGAAGCCGTTGCAGGAGAAACCGTTCCAGCCCTCGCCCAGGGTCGGCCCGAAGCTGGAGCGCCCGCGAGTCGGCTTCAGCCCCACCAGGCCGCACAGGCTCGCCGGGATCCTGATCGAGCCGCCGCCGTCGCTGGCCGTCCCGATCGCCACCATGCCCGCCGCGACCGCCGCCGCCGACCCGCCGCTCGAGCCGCCCGCCGAGAACCCCGGGTCGTAGGGGTTGCGGGTGGGTCCGAACGCGCGCGGCTCGGTGGTGATCGTGCTGCCGAACTCCGGAGTGTTGGTACGGCCCAGCACCACGAAGCCCGCCTCCCGCAGCTTCACCACCCCGTGCGCGTCGGCGTCGATCCTGACCCCGTCCATGGTCCGCGACCCGGCGCTGTACGGCTCGCCCGCCTGCTGCCAGCCCAGGTCCTTCAGCAGGATCGGCACCCCGCGGAACGGCGCCTCCTTCGGGATCCGGTCGATCTCCTCCAGCGCCCGCTCGAACCGCTCGTAGATCACGGCGTTCAGCGCCGGGTTGCGCGCCTCGATCCTGGCGATCGCCGCCTCGACCAGCTCGCGGGGATCCGCTCCCTCACGAACGGCCTCCGCCTGCCCGATCGCGTCCAGCCGCAGGATGTCGTCCATGCTCGTCCCCTTTCACGCTCGGGGGGCCAGGTCGCGCACGGCCTGGGCGAGAGGGATCTCGCCGCCGGGGATCGGGGCGAGGACGGGGGTGTCGAGCCCGTTGTCGACGTACTCCTGGATACGGGCCCGGCACGTCGCGGCGTCGCCGTGGATGACCAGGGCGTCGACGACCTCGTCGGGGATGGACTTGAGCGCGGTCTCGCGGTCGCGGGCGGCCCAGGCCTCGTGCATCGGCCGCAGCACCTCGCCCCGCCCCAGCCAGTCGTGGAAGGCGGCGTAGACCGGCACGGTCAGGTAGCTGGCGATCATCCACCTGGCCAGCTGCCGCACCTGCTCGGCGTTCTCGCTGACGCACACGAACAACCGCGCGATCAGCTCGGTGCCGGGCCCCACCTCGGCCCTGACCTTCCGCACGTCCTCGGGCGCGAGCCAGTTGGTGATCGCGCCGTCGGCCTCCGCGGCGGCCAGGTGCAGCATCCGTGGCCGCAGCGCCGCCAGCACGATCTTCGGCGCCACCCGCGGCGCCCGCTCCAGCTTGAACCCCTTGATCTCGAACGTCTCGTACTTCTCCGAGACCTTCTCCCCCGCCAGCGCCTGGCGCAGGAAGCGCAGCGTGTCGCGGGTGCGGGCGTACGGCTTGGCGAACGTGCCCGCGTTCCAGCGTTCCACGATGGCCGGGGACGAGGATCCGATCCCGAGCACGAACCGCCCCGGCGCGAGGTCGGCCAGCGTGGCCGCCGACATCGCCAGCAGCCCGGGACCCCTGGTGTAGACCGGGATGATCGCGCTGCCGAGCCGGATGCCCTCGGTCCACTCGGCGGCCATCGCCAGGGGGAGGAAGCCGTCGTTGCCGTTGACCTCGGCGGACCAGGCGTCGGTGTAGCCGAGCGCGGGCAGCTCGGCTATCAGCTCCCGCGAGTCGGCCAGCGAGCGGTCATGGAAGGGAATCGTCATGCCCCAGTTCTGCGTCAAACCGGCCTCCAGGGGTGAGCCTCGCTTCTGCTCGACCATACCAACCAGACGGTATGGCGTCGCTACGCTGCGGCCCGGTTGCCGGGAATGTCGGCTGTGACGTGCTAGAACTTGACCACGATGAGGGGACGGCGGCTGCTCGCGGCGGGGGTGCTGGCAACCGGGCCGGCGCTCCTTCCTGTGCTCTGCGCCGTCGCCCTGGCCTCTCCCGTCGAGCCGCCCGCCTACGATCCGGTGCCGATCTGCATCGACACGGTCCACCGCGAGGTGATCGACGTCGATGTGCCCGTCGTCCGGCCGGCCGCCGCCTGCGCCTGCTCCCGCCCCTTCCTCGGCCACCTCTTCGGCCATGCCCGCTGCCCCGCGCCGCCATCCGCGACTCCCGACGCCCCCGCCTCCCCGACGCCCAGCCCCGCCGAGGGATCGCCGTCCCCCGCCTCCCCGACGCCCAGCCCAGCCCAAGAATCGCCATCCGTCGTCACGCCCACGCCCTCCCCAATGCCGGATCGCCATTCGGCCCACGTTCCTTGGGGCCCGGGCGGGTCCAGGCGGCCCGCCTCCTTCCGGCCCACACACGCACCCGCACAGCCGTCGACGCCCCGCCGGCACCCCCAGCGACCCTCGCCACGCCTGGACGCACCCCAGGCCGCCCCGAGGCATTCCAGCGCCCGCCAGACGCCCAGCAGTGGCCCCCGGCGCCCGGGCCCCGGCCGGCCTGCCGTACAGGCCGACGAGACGACATCGGTGACGAGCAGGTTCGCCGAGCGGCGGCAGGGGATGGACCGGGCGACCGCCTTGGTCGTGATCTTCACCGGCGCCATCTCCGTGACGGCCGTTTCCACGCTGGGCCGCAGGACGACGATCCGCCGCCGCTAGCGCTCGGCGGCGTAGTGCCGGTCGATGGCGTCGAACTGGCCCTGCGCGGCCTGGAAGGCGTCCGGCCGGACGGCACCCGGCCCCGAGTACGGCTTGGCCAGCAGCACGATGATGACGACCCCCACCACGACCACGCAGACCCGTACCAGGTCGCTCGTGATCGAGGCCGGGCTCGGCCGCACCCCGGCCAGCCAGGGCAGCACGATCACCAGCGCCCCCGAGGCGATCATCGAGACGAGGAAGATCGGGTCAAGGCTGGTGGAGGCGTCGCCGGCCCGCACGCCGCGCGCGTGGCTCACGTCGGCGGCCCTGCCGAGGGCGTCCGAGCGCGAGCGGAGGCCGGTGATGCCGGCCGGGTGCAGGCGCTGCACGGCGATCCGCAGGTCGTCGAGCGTGTCCCCGGGCACGGGCGAGAGCCGGCCCCCGGGCATGAGCGGCCAGTCGAGGGCGATCGACTGGGTGGTGTACTGGCGCACCTGCGCGCGGATCGGCGCGGCCTCGGGCAGCGGCGCGACGGCCCAGTAGAGCTCGGTCAGGCTCTCCGCCTCGGCCGCGGCGTCGGTCTCCGCCGCGTCGATCGCGTCGTGGCCGAGCACCGCGGCGTACGCGAGCACCAGCAGGTAGACCGCCAGCGCGAGGTTGACGGCGAAGTCCAGCGCGGCAGGACCGTGGCCCTCGTCACTCCTGCCTCTGCGCCGCAGCACGACCAGAGCGACCAGCAGGACGGCGACGGCAGCCGCGACCAGGAACCACACCATGATTACCGAGAGTAATCATGTCATGCCCGCAGTTCGTGGACCGCCGCGATGAAATCCTTGGTAATGCCTCGCAATCCCGGCAAATGCGACAACCCGACGAGGCGGTCGACGAGCGGAACCGTGACATCGATCAGGCGGAACGTGCGGACACACCCGGGCGAGGTGTCGTGCACCCAGAACAGGACCATCCCCATCGACAGCAGCCAGAGCAGCTCGGGCAGCTCCTCGCGCAGGTCGGAGTCCATGCGGTCACGCGAGCCCTCCACGACCTGGCGGTAGATCGCGATCGACGCCTCCCGCGCGGGGGAGGACTGGGCGCTGAACGGGCTCAGTGGGTTCGTGGGCTCGGCGGCATGCTTGAAGAACTTGACGGCGAACTCGTGGTACGGCTCCGACACGCGCACCCATTCGCCCAACACGCCGCTCAGCCGGGCGGCGAAAGAGGTCTCGGTGGCCAGCAACTCCCGGCAGGCCGCTTCGTGCTCGGCCTGGGCCCGGTCGTAGTAGGCCTGGATCAAGGCCTCCTTGCTCTCGAAGTAGTAGTAGGCGTTACCTACGGATACACCAGCCTCGGCCGCGATGGCCCGCATCGTCGTCGCATCGAAGCCGCGCTCCCGGAACAGTCGCAAGGCCGTCTCGACAATGACCTCTCGGGTGCTCTCCGATCCTCGGTTTCGGGCTTCGGACACGTTCGTCACTTTACGTCTCTCGGCCGTGTTCGGTCATGGAGCCGCACGGTGATCGCCACCACAGGGCAAAGTTACGCCTGATCCAGGGGTCATCATGCGTGAACGGTGGGATTGATGATTCTGGCGGAAGGGCTATTCCGCGAAAAGGCATCGACATGTGGATACGTGGAACGGTGCGGCTCGCTGGAGTCGCGCTTCTCGGCGTACAGATCACCATAATCGCGCTCGCAACGTCCGCATCTGCGACTCAGCGGATAGCGAACTCCGAGCCGAAGCGGTCGCCGACGCTGATCACTCGCCACTACGCGATCGAAGGAGCGATCGAAACAGCACGCTGGTACGCCGACCTGGCCAAGGCCGACAAGCCAGTCGAACTAGCTCGTGCCAGGCCCCGTCACGCGGCGATCCGGATCTCGAACACCAGGGCGGTCGACTGGCTGCACGACGCGGGAGTCCGCGCGAAGTCGTCCGGTCACTGCACTGACAGGCGGCAGTCCAGCTGCACGTCCCTGGAAGCGGTCCGGACGTCCACCATCACCTCGATCATCGCACTCCGGCAGGAGAGCGGCTGCCCCATCCTGGTCACGGGGGGCACGGAATCGGGGCACGCACCCGGGCGCTACAGCCACGGGCAGGGCTACAAGCTGGACATCACCCATAACACCTGCATCGACCACTACATCACCAACAGCCAGTCCAGAAGCGGCGTCCGCGGCGACGGCTCCACCGTCTACCGCACCCCGACCGGCACCGTCTTCGCCAGCGAGTCCAGCCACTGGGACATCCTTTTCCGGTAGCAACTCTCTCGGGGCGCTCCTGCACGGCTCTACGGACGCTCTCGCACGTCATCATGGGCGCCCTTGCACGGCACCATAAGTGCTCTCGCACGGCACCATGAGCGCCCTTGCACGTCATCATGGGCGCTCCTGCACGACATCATGAGTGCTCTTGTACGGCGGGCTGCCGCGACCGGCCGCCCGCCGTCGCGCGCTGACGGCCCGCGACCGGCGCTTCCGGCGAGTCGAGGACGCTTTCTCGCCGCCACGGCGCTTGGCTTCCCAGATCGGCGCGGTAGTTCGCGAGCTGGCCGGACGCGCCGGTATGCGAGTCCTGTCCGCGCCGGCCGTGCGCCTGTCCCGGCATACCGCGCTGCGCATCCTGCTGCGGCTTTGGCCCATAGAACTCGACACAACGGACAAAATCCACTTGCGTAATGGTCAAGAGTCGTTGACTATTGGGTTCCATGTCTACCGATGATCTCCCCGAGACGTTTCACGTCACCACTGACGAGCAGCTACGCGCCGTCTCCAATCTCACGCGTCACCGGATCATGGCCGTGCTCCGCTTCGAGCCGGCGACGATCACGCAGATCGCCCAGCGGGTGGGCCTTGCGAAGGGGAGTTCCAGTTATCACGTGCGGCTGCTGGAGCGGGCCGGCCTGGTGAAGGTGGTGCGGACGCGGAAGGTGAGAGGGGTCACCGAGCGGTACTACGCGATGGCCGCGCGGTCGATCGTGCTACCCGATCCGGGGCCGGGGCAGCCGGACGTGCTGCTGCGGAATGCGGTGGCGGACCTGGAGGCGTCACCGGTGGACGGCGAGCGGTACGTACGGATGGCACATCTGCGGCTGACCGAGGAGCAGTTCACGGAGCTGGGAGCGCGGCTGGAGGCACTGGCGGATGAGTACAGAGCGCTGTCTGATCCATCGCTTCCGGACGTGTCACTGGCCTTCGCGCTGTTCCGGCCGACTCCGCGCCAGCAGGTCGAGGGGGACGCCAAGTGACCGCGAAGCCTCCGACCGGGTTCGGGCGGCTGTGGACCGCGCAGACGGTTTCCTCGCTCGGTGACGGGGTGACACATGCCGCGCTGCCGCTGCTGGCATTGACTGTGACGCAGGATCCGATGGCGCTGGCCGTCGTCACCGCCGCCGGGACGCTGCCCTGGCTGTTGTTCGGAATGCTGGGCGGTGCGCTGGTGGACCGCTGGGACCGCCAGCGCACCATGTGGGGCGCGGACGCGGCGCGTGCGGTGCTGCTCGCGATCCCGGCGGCAGCAGCCGCGCTCGACGTACTGAGCATCGCGCTGCTCGCGGCCGTCGCCTTCCTGCTCGCCCTCGGCGGCCTCTTCTTCGACACGGCCGCCACGGCCTACCTGCCCGATCTGCTCGGCCGCGACCCCGCACTCCTGGAACGCGCAAACTCCCGGCTGCGCGGCACCCAGACCGCCGCGTCCGGCTTCGCGGGGCCGCCCGCGGGCAGTGCGCTGCTGGCGCTCGGGCGGGCGGTCCCGCTGCTCGCCGACGCGGTGTCGTTCGCGCTCTCCGCCCTGCTCGTACGATCGCTGCCCACCATGCCACGGCCTACCGCAGGCACCCACGAGTCACTGCTCCGCCAAGCGCGAGCCGGGGCCTCCTACGTCTTCCAGGATCGGCTGCTGCTCGGCCTCGCGCTCCGCCCGGCGGTCGGGAACATCGCCTTCCTCGCTGTGGAGACCGTCCTGGCTCTCTTCGCGCACGAACGTCTCGGAATCGGAGCCTTCGGCTTCGGCCTGCTCCTCACCGCGGAGGCCACCGGCGGCCTACTCGGCGCGGGCATCGCCTCCTTCCTCGGCCGACGACTCGGCACCGGCACCGCGTTGACCTGCACGGCCGCGGTCGAAGGACTGGCCATCTTGGGGCTTGCCGCCGCCCCGAACCCCTACGTGGCCGGGCTTGCTCTTGCCGTTTGCGGGGCGGGCATGGGCGCCACGATGGTGCTCGCACCCTCTCTGCGGCAGGCGGTCGTCCCGGCCCACCTGATGGGCCGCGTCGCCTCCACCTCCCGCATGCTCGCCATGTGCGCAGCCCCGTTCGGCGCCGTGCTCGGCGGCTGGCTGGCCACCACCTACGACCTGCGCACCCCGCTCTACACCGCCGGTGGCCTCCTCCTGGCCATGACCGCCGTCACGGCCACCATGACCAGCAACCGCCGAGTCGAGACGGCACTACGCAACGCCGCCTCGGCCAGCGGACCAGGTCACACCGAATCCGAGAATCCCCTTCGGGAAGACGCACCCGAACCGCAGCAACCCACCGAAGTCTCGCCGCGCTGACCAACCCGACGTCGCTGAAGCACCGCTGATATTAAGGCTCGATAACCACCCGAAATCGGCCTCACGGCGTCAAACCGTCGACAACTCCCACGTCAAGGCCATGATCAATCACTGCTCGCTCATTCTCGTCCGTCATGCACGGATCCTACGAACACGCGTCACCCCAGGCACAGCGAATATCAAGCCCGAAGTGATCAGCACCGTCCGGGGATCGAGCTCCGGAGGGAGGAACCCGCTTCACGGTTCCTGCGGCTAGGTGCGACAGCCGTGGCCAACCTACTCGCCTCACGTGCCTGAACGACCTTCAAGCAGCTGACCAGCTAGTTCTCTTGACAACCCCAGATAACCGGTGCGGCGCCTGTGGGTGGTCTCCAGGGAACCGTCGAGGTCCCAGGACCTCACGGGGCGCCGGGGCGGCGGGGTGTGGGACGGCGGGGGTCGGCGCCGCTGTACGGCGGTCAGGCGGGCTGTGGTGCCCGGATACCGGAAGACCGTGGCGGCGGGCAAGCGGGCCCACCCATGCGTGTCGCCGACAGCAGGACGGCAGGACACGGCGGCGAGTAGCGGCCAACCGTGCCCTGCCGTACAACAAAAGCCCTAACAACCCCCGAGCAACCAGCTTGGCGGCCAGTAGCGGCCTACCGTGCCCCGCCGTGCAGCAGAAGCCGTAAGAACTTCCGAGCAACCAGTTCAGCGGCACGGCGGCCAGGAGCGGCCTGCCGTGCACTGCCGTTCTGGGGGTCAGAGTTCCTGGGCGACCAGTTCGGCGATCTCGGCGGCGTTGAGGGCCGCGCCCTTGCGGAGGTTGTCGCCGCAGACGAACAGGTCGAGCGTGTTCGGGAAGTCGATCGCCTGCCTGACCCGGCCCACGTAGGTGGGGTCCGTGCCGACGACGTCAGCCGGGGTGGGCCAGACGTTGTTGGCCGGGTCGTCCATCAGGACGACCGTGGGTGCCGCCTCCAGGACGCGGTGCGCGTCGGCGACCGTGATCGGCCGCTGGAAGCGGGCGTGGACCGCCAGCGAGTGGGTCGTCACGACCGGCACCCGCACGCAGGTCGCCGACACCCTCAGGTCGGGGATGCTGAGGATCTTGCGGGACTCGTTGCGGAGCTTGAGCTCCTCCGAGGCCCAGCCGCCGTCCTTGTAGGAGCCGGCCCACGGCACCACGTTGAACGCGATCGGGGCCGGGAACGGCGACTCCGCCTCAAGCTTGTCGGCAAGCACCTGGCGCACGTCGCCGGCCTTCTGGCCGACCGAACGGTCGCCGGCCAGGGCCTCGACCTCGTCGTAGAGCCGGGCGGAACCGGCCACGCCGGCGCCCGAGACCGCCTGGTAGGAGGCGACCACGAGCTCCTCAAGACCGTACTCCGAGTGGAGAGCGCCCATGGCGGCCATCATCGACAGGGTCGTGCAGTTCGGGGTGGAGATGATGTTCCTGGGCCGGTTGCGCACCTCGCCCGGGTTGACCTCGGGCACGACCAGCGGAACATCCGGCTGCATCCGGAAAAATCCGGACTTGTCGACTACCACCGGGCCGCGCGAGGCGGCGACCGGGACCCATTCCGCCGCGACCTCGTCGGGCACGTCGAAGATGGCGATGTCGATGCCGTCGAAGACCTCGGGCGTGAGCGCCTGGACGACGACGTCCTCACCGCGGACCGACAGGACCTTCCCCGCCGACCTAGCAGAGGCGATGAGCCGGATCTCTCCCCAGATGTCCGGGCGGTTGGAGACGATGTCCCGCATGACGGTGCCTACCGCACCGGTCGCCCCTACGAGCGCAAGATTCGGCCTCATCGTCCGCTACCTCCGTACACCACTGCTTCGACCTGGTCGGCGTCGAGGTCGAAGGCGCGGTGCGCGGCCGCCACGGCCGAGTCGACGTCGCCCTGCTCGACGATCACTGAGATGCGGATCTCCGAGGTGGAGATCATCTCGATGTTGACCCCCGCGTCGGCGAGGGCCGCGAAGAACGTCGCGGTGACGCCGGGGTGCGAACGCATGCCCGCGCCCACCAGCGACACCTTCCCGATCTGGTCATCGAACAGGAGCGACTCGTAGGCGATGTCACCCTGGATCTTCTTCAGCGCGGTGAGCGCCGTCTGACTGTCAGCCGTCGGAAGCGTGAAGGAGATGTCGGTGCGACCCGTCGCCGCGGCCGAGACGTTCTGCACGATCATGTCGATGTTGATCTCGGCCTCGGCCAGCGTTCTGAAGATCGCGGCAGCCTCGCCGACCTTGTCGGGAACCCCGACAACGGTGATCTTGGCCTCGCTCCGGTCGTGCGCGACGCCGGAGATGATCGGCTGCTCCATCTCGGTTCCTTCTGTGTAAGGGTCGGACACGACCCACGTGCCTTCCTTGGTGCTGAACGAGCTGCGGACGTGGATCGGCAGATCGAAGCGGCGAGCATACTCGACGCACCGCAGGTGAAGGATCTTGGCGCCGCAGGCCGCCATCTCCATCATCTCGTCGTAGGAGATCTTGGGGATCTTGCGGGCGGCCCGCACGATGCGCGGGTCCGCGGTGAAGATGCCGTCCACGTCGGTGTAGATCTCGCAGACGTCGGCCTCCAGGGCCGCCGCCAGCGCGACCGCAGTGGTGTCGGAACCGCCGCGGCCCAGCGTGGTGATGTCCTTGGTGTCCTGCGAGACACCCTGGAAGCCGGCCACGATCGCGATGTGGCCCTGATCGAGCGCCTCGCGGATGCGGCCGGGCGTCACGTCGATGATGCGCGCCTTGCCGTGCGAGGAGTCGGTGATCACACCCGCCTGCGAGCCGGTGAACGAGCGCGCCTCGTGCCCCAGGTTGGCGATCGCCATCGCCAGCAGGGCCATCGAGATCCGCTCACCCGAGGTCAGCAGCATGTCGAGCTCGCGGCCCGGCGGCAGCGGCGAAACCTGCTCGGCCAGGTCGAGGAGCTCGTCGGTCGTGTCGCCCATCGCGGAGACGATCACGACCACGTCGTTGCCGGCTTTTTTCGTCGCGACGATCCGCTGCGCGACCCGCTTGATGCAGGACGCGTCGGCGACGGACGAACCACCGTACTTTTGCACAACGAGCGCCACGAGAGTCTCCCGGTCTGGACTGTGAACCGCCAGTCTACCGAGGCCGTCTCATGGTCCCGCTGGCCTGGACCACTATGTGGACAGCGCCTCCTCGGCCACGTCCAGCCGGGTGTGCGCGGCCAGGGCCTGCAGCGCGCGCATCGCGGCGCCCGCGTGGTTGCCCCAGGTGTTGAAGTAGGAGTACTGCCACCACCACAGCGCCTCGTGCGGCCGCCCGGCGTGGTAGTGACGCAGCCCGTGGATGAGGTCGGCCGCGACCGCCGTGAGGTCGTCGGAGAGCCGGTAGGCCGTAACAGCGGTGTCCTTGTACGGGTCGAACACCTCGGCGTAGTCGTCGACCGCGCCCAGCCGCTCGGCCAGCGCCGTACGCACGCCGTCGACGTCCGGGTCCTCGCTCATCGGCGGTTCGTTGTTGCCGGACAGGATCACGTCCTGGCTGGCGCCGAGCTTGGCCCCCGCCAGGCTCACCTGAGCCACCTCCACCAGCAGCAGGGCCCAGATCCCGTCGCCACCCTCACCACAGGCGACCCTCGTCAGGCCGTCCACGTAGTTCTGGGCGTGGCCCGCGATCTCTTCGGCGAGAACATTCCACTGGTCAGACATCCAGCAGCCTCCGTCCTTCGAACGCGCGGCCCAAGGTCACCTCGTCGGCGTACTCGAGGTCACCGCCGACAGGCAGACCGCTGGCCAGTCGTGTCACTTTCACACCCATCGGCTTGACCAGACGGGCTAGGTAGGTAGCCGTCGCCTCCCCCTCCAGATTGGGGTCGGTGGCGAGGATGAGCTCGGTGACCCGGCCGTCGGCCAGGCGCGTCATGAGCTCGCGAATGCGCAGGTCGTCCGGCCCGATGCCGTCGATCGGGCTGATCGCCCCGCCGAGCACGTGGTAGGTGCCGCGGAACTCGCGCGTCTTCTCGACCGCCACGACGTCCTTGGACTCCTCGACCACGCAGATGACGTGCGTATCGCGACGCGGGTCGCGGCAGATGCGGCACTCCTCCTCGGAGGCCACGTTTCCGCACACCCGGCAGAATCGCACCTTCTCCTTGACCTCGAGCAGCGCGTGGGCGAGCCGCTTGACGTCGGCGGGATCGGCCGCCAGCAGATGGAACGCGATCCGTTGCGCGCTCTTGGGACCGACGCCGGGCAGCATGCCCAACTCGTCGATCAGATTCTGGACGACCCCCTCGTACATGACCTAGAACCCCGGTAGCTGGCCGAGACCGCCACCGCCCAGCCCCTGTGCCAGCGGCCCGAGCTTCTCCTGCTGCAGATCGGCGGCCGCCCGCACGGCGTCGCGGACGGCGGCGATCACCAGATCGGCGATCGTGTCGGCCGTGTCCTGCGGGTCGGATGCGTCGACCACGCTCGGGTCGATCTTCAGCTCGAGCAGCTCCCCGGAGCCATTGACCACGGCGGTCACCAAGCCGCCCCCGGATGAGCCCTCGATCTGCGCGTCGTTCAGCTCCTGCTGGGCGCTGACAAGCTGCTGCTGCATGAGCTGGGCCTGCTCCAGCAGCTGCTGCAGGTTGACATCCCCTGGATTCACCTTCGTGCGCTCCTCGTCGGCTCCGTCGTCTTTGACTTCAACGAGCCTACGGTGTTTGAGCGCCCTCATGTACTGGCATGGCCAGGTGTTTTGGCCTTGGCCGGGTCCCGGCCCCCCTCCAGCGCCCAGGACCCGGCCATCACGTCGGCCGGAGCGGCCGCACCACGCCGACGTGTCGAGCAGAAAATCTAGTAAGGACAACGTTGCACACAGGTTGCGATCGTTCAATCACCCTTCGCAATCCCCTGAACGGCTTGCGCTCGGCTCCTTGAACCCGGATGCTTCGGTTGACTACTTGGAGTGGCCGATGAGTTACGCCCATCTCGACGCGTACTCCCGCACGCTGCGCGGAGCCCACGAAGCGGCGGTGACCGGTGAGGCCTGGCCAGCCGGGCCTCGACGCCTGATCACCGCCTCTTGGCGGCGTTCCATGGAAGCCGGGATCGATCCGGAAGGCAGAGCCGCACCCCTGGTCTACGACCAGACGGACATCAACGACGTCCGGCAGGCCCATCCGCTGCTGCCGATGCTGCCGATGCTGGCACAGACGCTCACCCAGATGGCCGACGAGAGCGCCCACATCATGATCGTCACCGATGCCGCCGGCCGGATCCTGTGGCGCGACGGCAACCTCGGCACCATGCGCATCGCCGACCAGGTCGGCCTCGCCGACGGCCACCACTGGGCCGAGGGCTCGGTGGGCACCAACGGCATCGGCACCGCGCTGGCCGCCCGCCGGCCCGTGCACGTCTACTCGGAAGAGCACCTGATGCGGGTCCTGCACGTCTGGTCGTGCAGCGCCGCGCCCATCGTCGACCCCGACACCGACCAGGTGCTCGGCTGCGTCGACGTGAGCGGCACCGCGCCCAGCCTCCATCCCGCCACCGTCGCCCTCGTCGCGGCCACGGCCAGGCTCGCCGAGACCCAGCTCGCCCTGCGCATGTACGAGCGCGACGAGCTCCTGCGCCGCCGCTACGAGGCGCTGCGCTCGCGCCCCGGCGTCCTGCTGTCGGCCACCGGCCGTGTCCTGGCCGGCGACCCCTGCGGCGCGCTCGGCCGCCGCATCCAGCTGCCCGGCACCGGCGAGCGCATGATCCTGCCCGACGGGCGGGTCGCGCAGCTCGAACCCTTCTCCGACGGCTTCCTGCTGCGCGCGTCGATCTCGCCCGCCGCGCCTCCCGCGACGCTCCGCCTCACCTTGCTCGGCGAGGGCATGCCCACCGCCACCGTGGGTGACCGTCAGATCCAGCTCTCGCTGCGCCACGCCGAGATCCTGGCACTGCTGGCGTTGCATCCGCGTGGCCTCACGGCCGAGCAGCTCTCCTTCCACCTGTACGGCGACGACGGCAACCCGGTCACCATCCGCGCCGAGATCCACCGGCTGCGCTCGCAACTCGACGGCACCATCGGCGCCAAGCCGTACCACCTCAACTCCCCCACGGAGGCGGACTTCCTGGAGATCAGGCGCCTGCTGTCGGGCGCCACGCCCGACACGCTCGCCCGCGCCTACACGGGCCCGCTGCTGCCGCGCTCGGAGTCACCCGAGATCCGCCGCGAGCGGGACGAGCTCGAAGTCCAGGTCCGCTCCTGCCTGCTGCGCCGCGGCTCCCCCGACGAACTGTGGACCTACGCGCAGACGACCAACGGCCGCGACGACCCGCTCGTCCTCGAACGCATCGCCTCCACCCTCGCCCCCACCGACCACCGCGCAGCCGCCGCCCGAGCCCGCCTAACCACCCTCCTCTAACCCCCACCGGCCCTGCGCCATCTCTCCCCGGCGCACCCCCCAATCCTCCCGCGCGGGCCCCTCCCCGGCGTGCACCCACGTCTCCCGCCACGCTCCCGCAGGGATTCTCCCGGCCACCCAGCCGACGCCTCCCGGCTACTCTCCGTCCCATCGCCTCGGCCGTCCCGTACCCCTGGCGTGTGGGGTGCTCGGGCGCGTGGGGTGCTCGGGCGTGTGGGGCTGTCGCTCTTTGGGCTTCGGTACGGCGAGCCGTACTACCCGCTGCTCGCCGTCGTCACGGCCGGCTGTCTGTTGCACGGCAGGCGGGCGATGCCACGCTGAGCGACGTTACGGCCGCATGGGAACCACCAGGGTGGTTACGTGTGGTCGATCTCCCCGATGACCGTGGCGCCGAGCTCGCGCTGCAGCAGGGCCATGCCCGAGACCGCGTCCACATCGGCGTCGGCGTCGTTCAGCGGGTCGACGTCGTCGCTGTCGGACGGCCTGCCACGGCCCGGCACCGACTCGGGCCAGCCGGACGACCCGCCCTGCCTCGGCGCGGGAGCCCGAGGCCCCGCCTGAGCCGCCGCCAGGGCAGCCGACCGAGCCGCCGCATACCCGGAGCCGGGAACACCTTGCATCGGATCCAGCGACGGCGGCATCCCAGGCCCTCCGTCATCCGGCGCATCCGGCCACGACTCATCCGTCGTAGGCGCACTCTGCCCAGCGCCCCCCGCACCACGGGAACCACCGGGACCACCGGCCGACCCAGAACCACCGAGACCTCCGGCCGACCCGGCACCGCCCGCCAACCCGGCACCGTTCTGCCCCACAGCTCCAGCCGCACCAGGCCCACCGGACCCGCCGACGCCCGCTGCCCCGCCAGAACTTACGAGCCCACCGGACTCTCCGTAGCTGCCATGGTCCCCAGATCCAGCAACGCCACCGGCACCGCCATGACCAACAGATCCAGCAACGCCACCGGGACCGCCATGGCCAACAGATCCGCCAACGCCGACGAGACCGCCATGGCCAACAGATCCACCTACGCCGACGAGACCTCCTTGGGCGACAGGTCCAGCAACGCCGCCAAGATCATCTGTGCCTCCATGGCCTACAGGCGCGCCACCGGAATCACCGGAACCGCCGTGGCCCCCAGGCCCAGCAGCGCTGTAGCCTCCCGGCCCAGCAATGCCGCCGGAACCACCTGATTCACCTTGGCCCGCAGCCCCGCCACTGCCCAGCCCGCCAGCACCGCCAAGCGCGCCAGCACCGCCAAGCGCGCCGGAAACGCCTGGTCCGCCGGGACCGTTAGCGGCGCCTTGAAGGCCGGGGCCGCTGGCTCCCCCAGTACCAAGAGGGCCGCCAGGGTTGGCAGAACCGGCGTCCGACATACCGGGCGCGCCGAGGCCGGTCGCACCTGAGCCGGGAGCTCCGGAGTCGGGCGTGCCGGGACCCGAGGCTCCCGCACCGACACCAGAGCTCGCGTGTCCGGAGCCCGGACCCGCGTGGCCGGAGTTGCCCGCGCCAGAGTTGCCTGCGCCGAAGTTGCCCGGGGCGAGGTTGCTTACGCCGGGGTTGCCTGATGCGGGGTTGCCTGATGCGGGGTTGCCTGCGCCGGGGTTGGCTGGGGCGGGGTTGGCTGGGGCGGGGGAAGGGCCGCGGTTGGGGGCGGTGGGTGGGTGGCTCTGGGAGCCGCGGGGCGGGGGTGAGCCGCCGACTACGGCCTCGACGCGCCACGTACCGCCGAGCACGTCGCTCAAGGCGGTCGCCACGACGGCGTCCTTGCCGCCACCCGTGAAGTTCTTCATCGCGCCGACCTGGCTGAAGCCGAGCGTGACGAGGTTGCCCTCGACGCCGACCACCTGGGCGTTGGTGCTCACGTTCGCCCAGACGACGATGCTGCGTTGCTTCAGCGCCGCCAGTACGGCAGCCCACTGCTGCTGTATCGCCGCAATGCCACTACCTCCAGCACCGGCCCCGGACGCGGCGCCCCCTCCGGACGCCGCGCCCGCGGACCCAGCGCCCGCTCCGGACGAGGAGCCCGCAGAAGCAGCCCCGCTCCCGGGCGCGGCCATGCCACCAGACACAGCCGGTCCGCCGGACGCAGCCGCACCGGACGAAGCGCCACCCGTTCCGGAAAGCTGACCCCCTTGCCCGGGCCGCACCGTCTCCGGCCAGTCGTCATCCGCCGCGGCAACCCCGGAACCGGAACCCGTCCGCCCAGAGTCCGCCACACCGGAACCTGCCGGCCCCGAGCCCGCCACGCCAGAGCCGGAACCTGCCGGCCTGGAGTCCGCCGCCCCAGAAGCCGCCGAACCCGCCGACTCCCCACCCACGGGCGCCGCAGACGCAGGAGCCCCGGAAACCGCGGGGCTGACCGCTGGAGCCGCGGAAGGTGCACTGCCCGCCGTACCAGCAACGCTCGCCGTACCAGGACTGCCTGCCGTACCAGCAGAAGAGCGAGCGGCCATCTGAGCCACAGCCGACCCGCGCTCGAGCCGCTCCAGCCGGGCCAGCAGCGCCTCCTCGCCCCCGGCGGCCCCGGGCAGCAGGACGCGGGCGCACATGAGCTCGAGCAGCAGCCGCGGCGAGGTGGCGCCGCGCATCTCGGTGAGGCCGGCGTTGAAGACCTCGGCGGCGCGGGTGAGCTCGGCGGGGCCCATCGAGGACGCCTGCTGAACCAGGCGCTCCAGCTCGTCGGCGGGCCGGTCGAGCAGGCCGCTGGAGGCCGCCTCGGGGACGTTGGCCAGGATGACCAGGTCGCGGAAGCGTTCGAGCAGGTCGGAGGCGAAGCGGCGGGGATCGTGGCCGCCCTCGATGACCCGGCTGACCGCGTGGAAGACCTGCGCACCGTCACGGGCCGCGAAGGCGTTGACCACCTCGTCCAGCAGGTCACCGTCGGTGTAGCCGAGCAGCGAGACGGCCTTGGCGTAGGTGATGCCGTCGTCTTCGGCCCCGGCCAGCAGCTGGTCGAGGATGGACAGCGAGTCACGGGCGGAACCGGCGCCGGCCCGCACGACCAGCGGCAACGCGGCCGGCTCGAAGGGCACGCTCTCGGAGGTGAGGATCTCCTCCATGAGCGCGCGCAGCGTGGCGGGCGGCATCAGCCGGAACGGGTAGTGGTGGGTACGCGACTTGATGGTGCCGATGACCTTTTCCGGCTCGGTCGTCGCGAAGATGAACTTCAGGTGCGGCGGAGGCTCCTCGACGAGCTTGAGCAGCGCGTTGAAACCCTCGCGGGTCACCATGTGCGCCTCGTCGATGATGTAGATCTTGTAGCGCGCCGAGACGGGAGCGAAGAAGGCCCGCTCGCGCAGGTCGCGCGCGTCGTCGACGCCACCGTGGGAAGCGGCGTCGATCTCGATCACGTCGAGGTGGCCGGGACCGGTGGGGGCGAGCGCGATGCAGGACTCGCATACGCCGCAGGGGTCGGGAGTGGGGCCTTTCTCGCAGTTGAGGCTTCTGGCGAGGATCCGGGCGCTGGACGTCTTCCCGCACCCGCGCGGGCCGCTGAAGAGGTAGGCGTGGTTGATGCGCCCCGTACGCAGTGCTTGGCGGAGCGGCTCGGTGACGTGCTCCTGACCCTTGACCTCGGCGAAGGTCCCGGGCCGGTACTTGCGGTAAAGCGCAAGGCTCATGCGACCATCCCGCCTGCGAGGGGGCTCCCAACGAAGAGACCCCCCGCACACCCGCCAGAGCCCGCTTATCCTTGCTGCCTTCCGGCCCTGGGGAGGTTCACAGGATGACGCCGCGCGAGGGGTCCTGTCACAGTCTAGCCACATCCAGCAGTGCTCGCTGCCGCTAAATCGTGGTCCGCGCACAGCGCGAAGTCCGGTAAGCTCTTCGGCGGAGGATTCGCCTAGTGGCCTAGGGCGCACGCTTGGAAAGCGTGTTGGGGGCAACCCCTCACGAGTTCGAATCTCGTATCCTCCGCCTGCTCAGAAGGGGTGCGCCGTAGTCACGGCGCACCCCTTCTGGCTTTCCAGTCTCAGTTTCAGTCTCAGTTGGCCTCTTAGAAGGGCTCTTCCCCCTCCTCGCTTGACTCTGCGACATCTTCGCCGGACTGCCGGCGCCTACTGTGGCGGATGCTCTCCGCGCCACGCTGGAAGCAGCTGGCGCACAGCTTCCGCCGAAAGTGCGTGCCACCGATGACCCGCTGGAGGTGTTCCGGCACAGCGCATCCCTTGGCGACGTACTCAACGAACTTGCCATGAGGAGACTCACCGAGCTGGAGGTGAAGGCGGCTGGAATGGCACGGCCGACGCCGGGAGCGTCGGAACTCATGGAACGGGCACGCGGCAAGGCCCTGCCCGTGGCCATCGTCAGCAACAACTCCGTGGCCGCGGTGACGACCTTCTTGGATCGGGAAGGACTTGCCGATCTGGTGGGATACGTCTCCGCGCGAGCAACCGCGGACCCGTCGTTCATGAAGCCGAACCCTCACCTGCTCAATCAGGCGCTGGTCCATCTCGGCGTGGAGCCGTCCTCTGCTCTGCTGGTTGGCGACTCCACGACTGATGTCGAAGCGTCCAAGCACGCCGGGGTGGTTGCCGTCGGCTACGCCAATCAGCCGGGGAAGGTCGAGCGGCTTGGTGACGCAGGAGCGGATCTCATCGTGACAAGCATCAAGGAACTGGCAACAGCGCTCATGTGAGCTCTCCCGCCCCGAGCCCCTTCCCGCTAGGACCGGGACTCCGGGGACCTGAGGGTTCAGAGCAACGCTCTTCTCGCTTCTCAGGACCTCTCAAGGGCTACTGCTCCCGATCCCCCGGCGCGGGACCAGCGACGATCGCTGATCGCGCCAGGACCTCAGCCCGTCCATCGGCATAGGTGACGACCAACACTGGTTCGCCCTCCGGCAGGTTCAAGGTCATGCGCTCCTTGGCCGTCGGCATCCGGGCGGTGATCCTCGCGGGCTTCTCCAGGCTCACCACTGTCAACTCCGGTGGCTGCCGGACGGTGCTCCCCCGCCGGTTCTCCGTGTCGATGAGCCCTTCGGTACGCAGGAGCCGGAGCGCTTGGCGAACGGTCGCCTTGCCCGTACCGAACTCCTCCGCCAGGGCGTCTTCGTTCTTGAGCTTGTCTCCTGGCCGCAGTGTGCCCTCTTCGATCTGGGCGCGCAGCAGGTCAGCCACCTGCCGATAGAGCGGCGTGAACGAGTTCGGATCAACCTGCACCGTCCCATGGTTCTGGTGCAATAGCGCTTCTGCACCTTTACGCTATTGCGCTATAGAGCAATCTTAAGCGCATGGTGACCGACTCCACACAGGGAAGTGCAACCATGACCGGGTACACGACCGTCCCGTACACGATCGCGTTCGCCAACGAGCTGGTGACAAATCCGATCGCCTTCGAGCCCTTCGCCGGGCGGCTACGCCTGGCCTACCAGCCATCACAGCCCGGAGACTGGATCGTCCCACCCAGAGCGGAACCCTGGCGGCCGGGCATCCTCCGCGCAAGGACCCGCGACTTGCGCGACAAGCCTGAACTGCGGGGACCTGAGCGCATGAGAAAGCTCAACACGCGCCGGCAGTGGCGCTGCATGGACAAGCTGCTGTGCCAGGTGTGCGGCGCTCCGGCGATGGACTCTGGATCACACCTGATCCCGTGGCCCCTGACCAAGACCGTGTTCGAGCGCACCGGCTTGAACAGAGGCCGTACCAACGCCCCACCGACGTGTTGGAGTTGCATCCCCACGGCTCTGGAGGAATGCCCCATGCTGCGGGCGGACTTCGCCCTGTACACCGTGCAGGCAGTCGAGAGCGTGGGCGTGCTGGCCGACCTCTACCGGCCAGGGATCTTCCGCGAGCCCATCCTCACCTCACACAACGTCTTCAACTCCTGGGACGCTCCTCGATATCACCCCCGCGCCCTGGCCGTCGCCAAGGTGCTGGAGCTCCATGGCATGAAGCATGTAGGCCCGTAGGTGGACAGTTCGTGTCCCCACTGTCCCAGACGTCCCACACCTACCATGACCAGCGCTAACACAGGCTTCCTGTCTGGGACGGACCCTCTGGAGCCTGTCCCCGCTGTCCCGGCACGATGACATGCGAAAGAGCTGAACGGCGCTTCGCACGCCCTTCTGAGCGCGCTACGCGCGAAAACGGCTGTAACACTCGCGCCCTGGTGTTACAGCCGGATCTTGCGCGCGAACCGTCTCAGCTGCGCTTCCTCCCTGGGAGGGCTCCTTGGGTGTGTGCGTCGGCCTCGATGGGATTCCAGACCAAGAGGAACCACAAATCCGTCGTACCGCTGGGGAGCCCAATTGCCCATGGCCCGACAGGCTTTCCCGTGTTCCGGCAGGGGATAGTCGGTGTTCGGGGAGACGGCGGCGGGCGTGCGATCCCAGCGCCTCCCAACCGCCAAGGCTCGGGCCTGGCACTCATGACAGCTGAAGACGTACTCGCTGAGCGGCACTGCCGGATCAAGGCTTCGGAAGCCGGTTCACAGAAAGTCGTTTCCCCCGGGCAGGTCGATCATGCCTGACCGTACGGGCTGGACATCTCCCTCACTTCGGGCGCGGCCAGCACCCGGCGGGCTGGCCACTCGGCCGCGCCGTGCACGACAACGTTGATCATCTATGTCCACCCCTACCATCGAACGGTCGCGATTCGGGCTATCATCGGGTCCGCCCAGGTGCGTAGATGTCCGGCGATCCGCAGCAGCGGCCCCGCCAGCAGATAAGCGCCCACAGCGAGGCCGTAGGCAAGGTATATCCACTGACCCGCACTCAGGGGCTTGCCTCCCACCACGAACGGATACCACAGCGCGCTGAACTCCGGCGTGTAGAAGCAGATCGGCGCCTCGTACTGGCCGCCCCCGTCGGGCCAGCACACCTTGGGAACGTCGACGTCCCCGAACACCGCACCGTTGAGCCCAGCCCAAACCGACAGGCCGAGTGCCAAGACTGTGATGAAGTCGGCCACAGCCGAGTCACCCGGCCGATGGCACCTTACGGCCAGCGCGAACGCGGCGGGCACTGCCGCGAACAGCAAATACCGCGGCCCCCAGAACGACGAGCCGCTCCATGACCAATACATCGCGTACGGCAACAGCAGCCCGATCACGAATGCCAACCACAGATCGTAAAGCTGCCGTCCGGCGGCTAGGTCACGCAGCCGCTCTCGTACGGGCAGGAACAACCCGGGGGCGAAGAACAGCAGGCCTTTGCCGAAGGAGAAGACCAGCGACAGAATCCCGAAGAAGATCGGATAGCTGAAACCCGGCAGGCCGGAGTAGGGCATGATCGTGCGATTCCCACGGTCATCCGCCTCGTAGCCAGTCGCGAATGGACTGCCACGCCGGAGCCACGCCTCCACCATCACCAGCGCAACCGCTGAGCAAACCGCCAGTGCCCAGCGCAGTCTCCGGACGTCCCAGATCCACTTGGTGGTCATCAGCGCCATGGCGGGCAGGGCAGCGGGCGTGCTGGCGACCCCAACGGCTATCGCCAGCCATCCTGGCCGGACCTTGCCTGCGACCAGCCCAACAGTCCCTGTGAGAACGAGGATGGCGGTGAAGGTCTCGCCGTTGTATCCCAGCTGATGGTGGGCGAACATCGACGCAAAGATCAGCAGCAGGATGAACCGCCGCAGGAGCCGCCGGGGCAGCCGGTCCCGCAGGGTGAACCAGACAAATGCCAGTCCGCCCATGACCAGAAGGGTGTTGTAGCGCAGTGTCCACCACTCCGGCGATCCTACGAGCTTCCCGATCAGCCAGAGCGGGGCCGAGAGCAGCGGCCCGACCATCGAGTATTTCCCGTCCGGGACCGTGCCTTGCGTGAGCAGGGCCGTCAACTGGAAATAGCGGACCGAGCCGTCGCCCCAATCCAGGCGGGGCAGGAGAAAAAGCATGCCGGCGAACCCTGCGACGATCAAGAACGTCTCGACCCTAGCGGCCACGCGATTGTCGTCCTCGGGAGGCACATGGACCGTGGGTCGCTCAACGACTCTGATGCTCACCCTTCAAGACCATGACGAGTTGCCATCCAAGAGAGAGCCAAAGACACGGCCCGTCATCATCACGAGCATGTCCTTTGGATTCGGCATGCCATGAGGCGGCCGACCACTGGATTCCTGGGATCCAGTGGTCGGCCGCCTCATGATTCGCAAGCCTGACCGGCGGGATGGACCGTCAGCCGGTCACTCGGAGGTTCTTCCTGACCACCGTAGGAGCCGGTGCCAGAGCAAGCCCCTCGTGGCAGGACTCATGGTGCCCATGGTCGTAGGAACATGGCGCGGGCTTGTGAGGCTTCTTAGTCGGCTTCGGCTTTCTAGTGTGAGTCGGGGTCACCGTCGGGGTCACCGTCGGGGTCACCGTCGGGGTCACCGTCGGGGTCACCGTCGGGGTCACCGTCGGGGTCACCGTCGGGGTCACCGTCGGGGTCAC
>NZ_JBITHD010000031.1:0-98519 GCF_044457685.1 Nonomuraea sp. NPDC050536 | reverse complement strand
GAATGCATGCCGCGAGACTACGCACTCTGCAACGCCACCCAGCCGTTCGCCCCAGCCCCACAGGACGGGGCGAACGTTGCCTGACGCGGCACTAGTTCCCCTTCAACCGAATAACGGCCCTTCCGCTGGTGAGGTCAATTCGGGTGGTCGGGGGCGCGCCGTCGGTTTCGTCGTCGCGAAGCATCAGCTCGGTCTGACGCTGCTCCAGCTCGATCCGTTTCGACCCCTGGAAGGCGGCGGCAAGTTCCTCGACTCCTGGCGCCGTCACGCGCGGCCGGATCGTTTCACCCTGGCCGCCCACTTCCACAGGCGCTCAAGCATGACAACGAAGATCAGCAGGCACGCCACCAGTTCCACTCGCTCACCCCGAACTCAGCCACGATCTGACGCGAGAATATCGACCAAGCCCGCCTTGCCTCCGCCGCGCAGGCACGCCCTTCACGATACGGGACCATCTCTCGCCTTCACGCAGCGCTTCCGGCGAGACGACGGAAGCGCTGGCAAGCCTCATCACCAGTCCCAGGAGGCATGTCTATCCGGTGAGGGTTTCGGAGAACGTCTCACCGCCATGTGAGATGCAAGGAGCCGAGGTGTTTCGAATAGCCGAGATCAGGTGATCCGGTCGCGCGGGGACGACATCCCGACATCTACCGCTGCCTAAAGATCGTGAACCACAGGTCTTGCCCCTTGATCCCCTGCACCCGCCGCCCGATTCTCCGGGGCAGACGGAACCTGTCAAGGATGGCTCTGCGGGCAGGACAACCGCTGAACACGGAATGTCACCGGCCGAGGGAACACGCGAAGCCATCCTTGACAGAACCCGCCTGACAGTCCGGGAGGAGGCACCTAGTGCTGTGACCGGAAATGATCACCGGGTTGGATGACGGCTTCAGGCTGCGTTCGTGAGAGGTCGGCCACCCCAGCGGATGCCTTTCTCGCTGCGGATGCGGGCGCGTTCGCGGCGTTGGGCGGCCAGCACATCGGGGTGGCGGGCGTGGGTGTTGCGCCAGCGCAGGTAGGCGTGCAATGCGCGGGTCTGGACGGTGTGGTTGGGGTGGTCGGAGTTGGCCAGGGTGAACTGGCGCAAGGGTCCGAAGTGCGCCTCGATCGGGTTGGCCCAAGAGGCATACGTCGGCGTGAACAGCAGCCTGACCTTGTTCTTTGTGGCCCAGGCGCGGATGCGCCGGTTCTTGTGGGCCGACAGGTCGTCCAGGATCACGTAGATCGGGGCGCCGTCCGGGCGGGCCGCGCGGATCGACTTCAGGGCGGCCCAGGTGTGGTCGGTGCCTTTGCGGGCGCGGTTGACGCCCCACAGTTGGTCGTCGCCGACGGAGTAGCAGCCGTGGAAGTAGGTGACGCCGCGGGTGCGGTGGTAGGTGGCCGGCAGCCGGTCCGGCTCACCCTGCCGCGCCCAGCAGGAGCCCGCGGTGGGGCGGATGCCCAAAGGTCCGAACTCGTCGAAGGCGAAGGTGCGCTCCGGCCGCTGGGTCAGGGCGTATTCGATGCGGTCCAGCTTGGCGTCGAGGTCCGGGTCGGGTGAGTCCTTCCAGGTCTTGGTGTGCTGGAAGGTGATGCCCTGGCGGGCCAGCAGCGCGCGTAAGGCTTCCCGGCCGATCGTGATGGTGCGCCCGGGCAGGTGCTGAAGGTAGTTCAGGAGTTTGCGAATGGACCAGCGGGTGAACGGCTGGCCGAGCTTGGTCGGTCGCGTGGTGGCCGTCGCCGCGACGAACTGTTCGTCCTCAGGACTGAGCAGGCGGAGACGGCCTCCCGCCCACTGAGGGTCCAGGCAGGCCAGCCCGATCTCGTTGAAGCGGTGGATCACATCACGCACGGTGTCCTCATCGGCCTGCACCAGCCGGGCGATGACCGGGACCGTGTTGCCGCCGGCCGAAGCCAGCACGATCATCGCCCGCCGATAGCGCACCGTGCTGGTCGTGCCCCGCCGCACGATCCGTTGAAGCTTCTGCCCTTCGTGGTCCAGAAGCCTGCGAACCCTGACCGGTTGCGTCACCCTGCCTCCCAAGCGCTGATCGAACGTGATCAGCACTATCCAACTGGCAGGAACGACCTACACGCCATCCCGATGATCATTTCCGGTCACAGCACTAGCGGGAGCAGGGGGAGTGGCACATGAGCGATCTTCCCCATGGGTTCGAGGCGTGCCCGCTACGTGCCCGTAAGACGAGCGATCATGACGGACTCACGGGAATCGCAGGTTCTCCGACGACTCCGTCAGCGTATCGCCTGGCCAGCCTTCAAGATCATGAGAGACTTCCCAAGTTGACAGCGCGGGTTCGATTCCCGTCACCCGCTCCACGCACCAAGGCTTTGCCCGGAACGCAGTTGCAGCCCTGAATTCGGCACTGTCGCAGGAAGCTAATCCCACCAGAGGTGCCAGATCCTGGAGCCGAGAATGCGCTCGACGTACTCGGGGAACGTCCAAGCATCCATCTGGTAGAGGGCATCCGGGCATACCAACAGGTGCTCAAGAGCCGCCTGCTCGGCTTGTTTCTTGGTGGTAGGGGGTGTGGCCACCGACACCTTCCAGCCGGCGTCTACGGCGTCGATGTCGCTCGGTCGTTCAGGAAGCAGTTCGTCATCGACATACTCCAGCACAATGGGCCGAAGCCCTGTCACCTCGTGAGCAGCCTGCAGTCGACCCCATATGCCCGGTAAATCCTCAACCGGTTGATCCGAAACCCAGCACACCGGGCCGTCAGTCAACGGACCATCGCCGTCCCACGCATGAGCAGGCGCGATCAACCTCCCTGACGACAGACCAGCAGGTAGATCATTAAGCGCCATGTCAGCACGTTAGCCCTTGGGGAGGCATCGTCGAGGGCGACAGGAAGATCCAGCAGGGCCAGGCTGTCGCGGGTGTTGGCGGCACTGATCGCGACAGAGATCGGCAGACCGGCTCGATCAGTGATGAGGTGGATCTTCGACCCTCTCTTGCCGCGGTCGACAGGATTCGGACCCGTCAGTTCCCCCTTTGACCGCACGAACGCTGACCGAGTCGATCGCGTACCTCGACCAGTCCAGTTGCCCACGTGAGCCCAGCTCGTCCAGCAGGATGCGATACAGCTTGGCCCACACCCGGGCGGCGCTCCACTCGGCGAAGCGGCGGTGCACCGTCTGCCAGGACGCCCCGAAAATCGGCGGGAGCTGCCGCCAGGTGCATCCGGTGGTGGCCACGAACACGATCGCCGCCAAGACCAGGCGGTCATCAGCCCTCCGCCGCCCCACCACCCTGCGGCCGCGTCGGCGACGGTGGCATTACCCGCTGGAACAGCTCCCAGAGCTCATCGGGAACCAGCCGATCCATGATCAACTCAACGAGTGATCACCAAACAAGACACGGTCTAAGTAGGGATAGGCGAGGGTGCCCGGTTTCAGTAGCCGCGCGCGTCGAGCGGGTTCATGATGGCGGCATGGCGAGAGGGAAGAGCCCGTGGGTGTGGATCGCGCTGGTGATCTCGGGGCTGATGGCCGGCGCGCTGGGCGTGGTCTTCATCGTGCTGGATCTGGCGCAAGCCGATCAGCTGGCCAGCGTGATCGGGGTGTTCGTCGGCCTGGCCGGGCTCGGGGTGTCGGTGTACGGGCTGGTGCTGGCTCGCCGTGGCGCGGCGCCGGATTCCGCTTCCTCCCCTGTCTCCGCCACGCCGCAGACTGAAGCCGCCATCACCGCGCGTGGGGAGCGATCCGTGGCGACCCGGGAAAACTCGGGCGTGATCCTGACCGGCGGGGCCGAGCGCATCTCGGTCACCGGGGCAGGCGAGACTCATAACACGATCGACGGCGGCATCTTCCACGGACCGGTGATTCAGGGCCGTGACATTACCGGCCTGCCTGCTGCCGACCCCTCCCCGCGGTCTTCCTCGCCGTCTGTTGGCGGCCCGGATACAGAGGAGCCGTCACGGTGAGACGGCGACGCAAAGCAGATGACGAGGCTGGCGGCACCATCAGCAATCAGATCCGCGAATTGATTCAGGCCCGCCGCATCGCTGTGCGGGTCGCCCGGCCGGCCCCGCAAGCGCCGGCGGGTCTGCCGGCCACGCCAACCGGGTTCGTCGGCCGCGCCGACGCCCCGCCCTCCACGAGCTCAAGGGCCGCCGCCACCGCGGCGCCTGGACGATGACCTCGATGGACTCCATCCAGAACACCATCACCGGCGGCGCCTTCTTCGGCACGGTCATTCAGGGCAAGTACGTCCGCGTCGTCCTGCCGACCCCCGTAACGCCCGCGCTCTCCGGCCTCCCCCAGGACAAGGACGCCTTCACCGGCCGCGCTGTCGAACTGGCCGCCCTCCTGGACCGCCTGAGCTCGGGCGAGGCTGCGACGGTTGTGTCGGGCCTGGCGGGAGTCGGCAAGACGGCCCTCGCCGTCCACGCCGCACACCGCGCGCTGGACGACTTCCCCGGTGGCGTCCTCTTCGCCGACCTGCAGGGCTACGACGAGGCCCGCCGCGTGGACCCCGCTCGGGTCCTGGATGGATGGCTGCGGGCACTGGGCATCCCCGGCGAGCACGTGCCGCCCGCGACTCAGGACCGGGAGCGGCTCTACCGGTCCGTGCTCAACGCCCTGGCTGCGGAGGATCGCCGCCTGCTCGTCGTGATCGACAACGTCGCGTCGGCGTCGGACGTGGTCCCGTTGCTGCCGCCGACGGGCGCGGGCTGCGCGATCATCACGTCCCGCCACAGTCTCGGCCTGCTCGACGCGCGTGCCGTACGCCTGAGCGCCCTGGACGAGAAGGACGGCGCGCTGCTGCTGCAACGGGCGCTGGCCACGCTGACCCCTGACGACGCCCGGTGCGAGGACGATCCCGAAGGGGCACGCCGCGTCGCGGAGCTGTGCGGCGGCTTGCCGCTGGCGCTGCGGATCGTCGCGGCGCTGCTCGCAGACGACCCGGGCCGCACGCTCGCCGTACTCGCCGACGATCTGGAGCGGGCCGGGCTGGCAGGGCTGGAGTACGCGGAGGCCACGGTCAGGGCCGCGTTCGACCTGTCGTTCGGGCAACTGTCGGCCGAGCAGGCCGCCGTGTTCACGCTGCTGCCCGTCGTCCCCGGGCCTGACGCGTCGGACGAGACGGTCGCGGTGCTCAGCGGGCTCGACGTCCTCGAGGCCCGGCGGGTGCTCCAGGGCCTCGCGCGGGCGAACCTCGTCGAACGGAACGGTGACCGCTGGCGCATGCACGACCTCGTACGCCTGTACGCGGCCGAGCACACGCAGGCTCCCGACCAAGCGCTCGCCACGCTGATGGACCACTACCGATCGTCGGTGGACGCGGCCCTGAGCCACCTCGAACCCGCTCTGACCCCCGAGGACCGCTTTCCCACCCGCGAGGAGGCCCTGGACTGGCTGGACGCCGAACGGGTCAGCCTGCTCGCGGCCATCCGCACCGTTCCCCCCGAACTGATCCAGCAGCTGTCGCTGAACATCGGCACGTACCTGTCGCTGCGCGGGCTCCATGACGACTGGATTGAGGTGAGCCAGGCAACCGTGGACGCCGCCCGCGCTCTCGGGGACCGTGAGCGCGAGAGGTCCGCCCTGAACCACCTGGGGATCGCCTACTCCGACGCGGGCCTGCCAGAGGAGGCACTGGACGCGTGCGAGCAGGCCATGGCCATGGCCGAGAACGGCCGCGACAGAGCTGCCATGCTCGCCAACCTCGGCGCCATGTTGCGGCGGCTCGGCAGGGGTGAGGAGGCCATCGCCGCCTGCCGCGAGGCCGCCGAGTTCTTCGAGACCGTGGGCGACGCGCTGGGGCTGGCGCGGGCGCGCGGCAATCTGGGCAGCGCACTGCGCGATCTCGGGCGGCGCGACGAGGCTCTTGCCCTGTTACGCGAGGTCGTGACGGACTTCGACCGGCTGGGCGGCCAGGAGGACACGGGCATCGCGCTGAACAACCTCGCCCACGCCCTGCTCGACGACGACCGCCCCGGGGAGGCGGAGACGCACGCCCGCGAGGCGGTGGAGCGCCACCGCGCGGCGGGCGCCCTATGGCGGGAGACCGAGGCGCTGCTCACCCTCGGGCTGGCCGTGCATGCACAGGGCAGGGTGCGCGAGGCCGCCGAGATTCACGAGCGGAACCTGGAGCTGCTCGCGGACTTCGACGACGTGAGCAGGGCCGCCAAGGTGGCGTACCACTACGCCGAGGCACACGCCCAGCTTGGCGAGCTGGACGAGGCCTACGACGGCTATTACGTCGCGTCGAACCTGTACGAGAGGCTCCAGGACGCCGTCTGGGAGGCGGCCACGATGGCGAACATCGGGCTGATCTGGATCAGGCAGAACAAGCTCGGGGACGCCGCGCGGATGCTGCTCCTGGCCGCCGATGGTTTCGCAGGCGTCGGCGCGGACGACGACGAGGCACGGGCACTGGCTTTGCTCGCCCCGGTCGAGCTCTCGCTCGGACATCTGATCGACGCCATGGAGACGTACGCACGGGCGGCGCGGCTGCACCGCCGTCGCGGCGACCGGCGCGCCGAGGGCGGCACGCTGGCCAGACTCGCCATCCTCCAGCAGGAGGACTCCCTGTACGAGACCGCGTCCGAGACCGCCGCCGAGGCGCTGCGCGTATGCCGGGAGACCGGCGACCGCGACGGCGAACGCACGGCACTCAACGCGCTAGCCCTGGCCCTGGGCGTACTGCGGCACCACGAGGAGTCCATCGCCGTCAACCACGAGCACATCGCCCTGTGCCGCGAGCTCGACGATCAGCGGCCCCTCGCTGACTCTTTCGTCAACCTCGCCGTCACCCTGCGCGAGGCCCGCAGGCGCAAGGAGTCGGACGCGGCGCTGCGCGAGGCCGTCCGGCTCTACCGCGCCCTCGGCGATCCGGCCGAGGCGGAAAGGCTCGCGAAGGACCTCACCGTGGCCGGGCGGACGCGCCGCCTGCTGTTCGCCGCCGCTCGCCCGCTGCGGTCGCGTCGTGCCCTCTTCCGTGACCTCATGGGTCAGAAATACCTGGAGCTGGAGATGGTTGAGGAGGCGATCCGCAGCCACGAGAGGAGCCGTCCGATCTGGCGCGCGCTCGGCGAGCGCGTCAGCGAAGGGGGGAGCATGTTCTTCCTCAGCAGGGCTCTCCTGGCCAATCGCGATTACGAAGACGCCGAGCGGGCCGCCGACTACGCTTCCCGGATTTTCCGCTACGTCGGTGACGAGCAGCTGGAACTGGTCGCCTGCATGGTCCATGCCCGCGCCTGCGCCGCCGCCCTACGCCCGCGTGACGCCCTCGCGCCGTACGAGCGGGCCATCGAGCTCGCGCGGGCGCTCCGCCATGCTGAGACCGAGGAGATGCTCGAGAGCGAGTACGCCGAGGCCCGCAAGGCCCCCTACCTCCCCGGCGCCGTCTTTATGACAATAAGCTCCGATTAGATCGGGAAGGTTTGAGCGGGACACCCCCACGAGTCCCGCCGTTCACGGCGGACTTTATTGAATCGCCCCCGGTCCGGTAGAGACTTGATCTCTTGAGAGCATCGAGTCCATGCCAGGTAAGTCTCCCAACCCCGCCGAGCTGCGCAGCGGTTCGGATGGTCGCTGAGCTGCGGCCGGATTACCCGACCGCATGGGCCACGATCAACGCGGTGGCTACTACCAAACTCGGCATCGGCACCGCGGAGACACTGCGCGCCTGGGTCCGCCAGCCCCAGATCGACGCGGGCAGGGCAGCGACCACATCGCGGCATCATGCCGGCCAATCTGCCGTCGCCACTGGGCTCTGCGGGAGGTCGCCGGTGACGTCGAGTCCGCCGCCGATCCGGGCCAGGATGGCAGGTGACGTGTGAGGAGCAGGACGACGAAGTGGGATAGATAACTACATATCCCGCTTCGTCGGATACACCCGAAGTGTCCATGGGCTATTGGTAGCCCTACCGACTTCCCGCGATTAGCGCGCCTCACCACAAAGGAGGCGCATCCACAATTCTTCGGCGTCGCGCGCCTGCTCCCACAGGGACTCCTGGATGATCACACGACCCTCGCCTTTGTGTGTGCGACGGATGAACATCAACCCGCCGGCAGCGCACGTCTCATACACCGTGGGGCAAGCACTCGCAGGTATGGACGCGGACGCGAATCTGGTCGGCGCGTGGAACGCATGGCAGCCACCCCACGCTCGTGAATCCGTCCTTCGCTGAAGCGGGATGGATGCCGTGATACGGGTCGGAGTCACGCATGAGGGACCGAGGCGCTTCGAGGTGGTGGCCAGAGGGGCGGCATGCTGCGAGCGTTGATCACCACCAAACCCGGCAAGGGATCGATCGTCAGCCCGACAGAGGATCGATAGGCGCAGTAGCTGTCAGCAGGATGAGGCGACTCCAACTCTCCGAGGTCCACGACGTCGATTGCGCCCATGCTTCCCTGTTGGGGCACTGATCGCCGGGCGCCGAAGGGCCAGACCTTCATCTCGGCAAAGCGCCGCGTCGAGCAAGTCACCTGCACCTTCTGTGCTCGTGGTGCAGCTGAAGGGCAGGCTCAGACCAGGTCGAGGCGGGCGAGTTCGGTGCGGGTGGTGACGCCGAGCTTGGGGAAGGCGCGGTACAGATGGTGGCTGACGGTCCTGGGGCTGAGAAACAGCTGGGCGGCGATCTTCCTGTTGGTGGCTCCCGTGGCGGCGAGCCGTACCACCTGGAGTTCCTGGGGAGAGAGCAGAGCGATCAGGTCGGGGGCGCCCGGCGCGACTGTCTCCCCGGCCGCGCGCAGCTCGGCGCGGGTGCGCTCGGCCCAAGGAGCGGCGCCGACGCGGTCGAAGGTCTCCAGGGCGGCGCGCAGCCGGGTGCGAGACTCGTTTATCCTGCGGGCGCGGCGCAGCCACTCGCCGTGCAGCAAGTCGGTGCGGGCCCGCTCGTAGGGCCGGTTCGCCTTGGCGTGTGAGCGTGCGGCCTGTTCCCAATGCTGTTGCGCCTCCTCCTCGTCGTGGGCGAGGAGGGCACGGCAGCGGTGCAATACGGCGTCTGCCCACGGCTGGCGGGCGGCCGTGGCCCAGGATTCGAAGCGGGCGAGCGGTCGCGCGGCGCGGGCGGGCAGGCCGAGCCGTACGGCGGCCTCGATCTGGTCGGGCGCGAAGTAGATGGGCATGATCTGGTGCCGGAGCGGTCCCAGGGCAGCGGCCTCGAAGCGTTCGAGCGCGGCCTCGAAACGGCCCTGGCCGAGATCCAGCAGGCCGAGGGCCCACTCGGCCCAGCCGACGATCGTCGCCACCGGGTGGGCTTCGTGGTGCGCGATCGTACGTTCGGCCAGCTCACGGCAGTCCTCTTCGCGCCCTTGGACAGCCGCGACCACGGCCATGGCACTCTCGAAGTGCGCGATGCGGTGCGTCTGGCCGATGTCGGTGGCGAGCTGGCGTCCTTCGGTGGCGGTCGCGACGGCGTCGCGGAACCGGCCGAGGTACATCTGGTGGATCGCCAGCACCACCTGGCCCAGCGACAGCAGCCCCGCCATGCCCTCGGCCCGGCACTCCTCGATCACCGACTGGGCAATGGCGAGCCCTTTGTCGAAGTCGCCCGAGATTCCGGCCAGCGAGCAGACGCTGATCCTCAGCGCCGTCATGCCGGTGGGGACCGACACGGCCACGGCGATGAGGTCGCGGAACGGTGGGAGCGCCTGGTCCAGGTCTCCGGCCAGGAAGTCGGCCATCGCGCGGGCCGCCCGGACGAACCCGTCCATGCCGTCCTCCGGCGTGAGCGGCAGCTCGGCGAGCCGCGCCGCGGCCTCGGTGACGGCAGCAGGGTCACTGAGGTACCAGGCGTTGCGTACCGCGTCGAGCAGGATGAGCGCCGCCTCCTTCGGGGCCACGTCGGCGATGCAGGCTGCGCCGTCGAGGAGAACCCGGTGAGCCTCGTGTACGGTGCCCCGGTCGAACGCGATCCGGCCGCGCAGTCCTGCCAGCCTGGCGAGGGTCAGCGGGTCGTCGCTGAGCCGCCGCGCCTGGTCGGCCAGGATCTGCGCGTGTTCCAGGGCCCCGGCGTCAGCGGCGTATTCGGCGGCCAGGGCCAGCCGCCGGGCACGTTCGGTCAAGCTGGGGGTGAGCCTGGCTGCGCGCTCCAGGGCGGCGGCGGCCGCGGCGTGGCCCGCGCGTTCGCGGGCGCGGCCGGCTGCCTGCTCGAGCGCGGCGGCGATGGGCTCGTCGCGGCCGGTCGCGGCGGCCGCCAGGTGCCAGGCGCGACGGTCGGCATCCTGGTCGTCGTCGAGTGCCCCGGCCAGGGCGCGGTGTATGGCTACGCGTTCGTCGTAGGCCGCCCGCCGTGCCGCCGCCGTGCGCATCAGCGGGTGGCTGAAGGACAGGCACCCGCCCGCGGTGGAGAGGAACCCGGCGTGCTCGGCCGGGCCGAGGGCTGTGGCACCTACTCCCAGCTTCTCCGCGGCGCGGACGACGACGTCGAGATCCCCAGCGTCGTCGAGGGCCGCGACCAGCAACATCGTCTGAGTGTCCGGCGGCAGTACGGCGATCCGCGCCTCATACGCCTCCTGGATCCGGCGCGGCAGCGGCAGCGGGTCCTGGGTGTCCGGCAGCGCGTCGGGCACCTGGGGCAGCTCGATCAGGGCGAGCGGGTTCCCGCCGCTCGTGGTGAGGATCCTCTCTCGTACGGCCGGCCCGAGACCGGGCGTGTGCTCGCGGAGCAGGGCGCCGGCGGCCTGCCGGTCGAGACCTTCGAGCCGCAACTCGGACACTCCCGGCGCGTGGAAGGTATCCCTGGCCGCGAAGAGCAGGGCGATCCCCTCCGCATGCAGCCGCCTGGCCGCGAACAGCAGCGCCTCGGCCGACGATCGATCCATCCATTGGGCGTCGTCGACCAGGATGAGCAGCGGGCCGTCCTCGGCGAGTTCCGTGAGCAGCGACAGGGCGGCCAGGCCGATGAGGAACCGGTCCTGCGGGGCGGTGGCGAGGCCGAACGCGCCCTCCAGCGCCCTGGCCTGCGGCGCCGGCAGAGCGCCGATGCGGTCGAGGGCCGGCCGCAGCAGCAGGTGCAGCGCCGCGAAGGGGAGCTCGGCCTCGGTCTCGATGCCGGTGCCGCGCAGCCGCCGCACGCCCTGCGCCAGTTGGTCGGCGTAGCCGAGGAGCGCGGACTTGCCGATCCCCGGCTCGCCCCGGATGATCAGGCTCCCGCTCCTGCCGTCCCTGGTCTGCGCGATCAGAGCCTCGATCTGCGCCTGTTCCCGCTCTCGCCCCAGCAGCACCATCGGACGTTACCAGTCAATCGTCCGATGCCGGACGTACGCCCTCCGTCCTTACCGTCGTACGTGATCCCCGACGGCGACGTAAGGAGAAACGCATGTCCTTATTGATCTTTCTGCTGCTGTTCGTAGTCCTGTGCGGCTGGCTCGATCGCTGGGCCACCCGCACCCCCGATGCCGGCAGCAAGGAAGGACGCTGAATGTTCATCGGACACTTCGGCCTGGCCGCCGCGGTCAAGGCGGCCCAGCCGCGCGTCCCGCTGTGGTCGCTCATGCTCGCCACCCAGTTCCTCGACGTCGTCTTCGTCGTCCTGTACCTGGCGGGCGGAATCGAGTCCTTCCAGGCCGTCGCGCCAGGAACGTACGGCGAGGCGCTGATCTCGGCGCAGTACACCCACTCGCTACTGGGCGCGCTGCTGCTGTCCGCCCTGTACGGCGGTTTCGGCGGGTGGCGGTGGGGCCGCCGGGCCGGGACGGTCCTGGGCCTGGTGGTCTTCAGCCACTGGGTGCTCGACCTGCTCGTCCACCGCGCCGACCTGCCCCTGCTGCCCGGCAACGCCGGCGACCTGCCGCTGCTCGGCCTCGGCCTGTGGCAGTCCCCGTGGGCCACGGGCGTCCTCGAGGGCATTCTCCTGGTGATCGGCGCTGTCCTCTATTTCCGTTCGGTACGGCAACGCGCCCCGATCACCTGGCGCGCGATCGTCTCGGGCGGTGTCATGGCCCTGCTGCTCGTCCTGGGCCTCGTCGTTGACGTCCTCAGCTAGGAAAGGCCGCGAATTGTTCATCGACGTACCCGGGGGCCGCCTGGCCTACGACTACGCCGGCGAAGGCCCGCTCGTCGTGTGCGTACCCGGTCTGGGCGACACCCGCGACGCCTACCGCTCGTTGCGTCCGGTGCTGGTGGAGGCGGGGTACCGGGTGGTGACGATGGACCTACGAGGCCACGGGGAATCGTCGGCGGGTTGGGACGACTACTCCCAGTCCGCGGTGGGCGCCGACGTCGTAGCCCTCCTGGAGCACCTGGACGCACCCGCCGCCGTCCTGCTCGGCAACTCCTACGCAGGTGGCGGCGTCATCCGCGCCGCCGCCGACGCCCCCGAGCGGATCGCCGGCATCGTGCCCATCGACGGATTCATCCGGGCCATCCCGGTCAACCCCGTCGTCCGCGCACTCATTCGGCTGATCGCGTTGTCCCCGCGGCTGTGGAGCGTTTACTACGCCACGGCGCATCCGACGGCCAAGCCCGCCGACCTGGCGGAACACCGTGCCAAGCTGGTGGCCATGCTGCGCGATCCGCTCCGGCGCGAGGCGATGCGCCGTATGCTGCTCAACCGCGCTCCGGAGGCCGAACAGGTCATCGCGCAGGTCCGCTGCCCGTCCCTGGTCCTCATGGGAGCCAAGGACCCCGACTTTCCCGACCCCGCGGCGGAGGCGCGGACGCAGGCGTCGCTGCTGCGCGGGCAGGCCGTGATGATCGACGACGCTGGCCACTACCCGATGTCGGAGTTCCCCGAGCGGACGGCGGAAGCCTTGCTGCCCTTCCTGAAGAACGTGTTCTGACTGGCCGCCGCCGGTCACCCAGGGCGATGCCCGGTGGCCGTGAACTCGGGGTGGACGACCCCGAGGGCTCGATCGGCCGTCGCCGGGCTGCGGGAGATACGCGCGGAACTGTGACCTGCCCACGCTGGGGTGCTGACCGCCGCCATGTCCGAGGGCCGCGGCGTCGAGCGGGGCGGTCGCGAACGCCGCATGCCGGGTCATCGTCGTACTCGGTCCCGGCCAGCACGACGCCCGGGACAAACCGAGCAGCCCAGGGCCACGGGCACCAGATCGTTCGTCCGACAGGGCGCTCCATCTAGTCCCCGTGGCCCTGGGCCCGCTTCCCCTTCGGGCGGGACGATGGCAGACGGGAAGATCATGCAGGGGGAGGAGTAAGAGGCAGGGAAGGGGTTCCGAGGGAGGACCGCTCGAGGCGGTCTTGAACTAGCCGCTGGTGGTGAGCAGGAATGCGGCTGGCATTCATTGCCCGGTGCAACAGATCAGCATCGAACCCGTGCGTGCCCATGTAGTCGAGGAGCGGGTCATATCGATCAGCCCGGTCTCGCAGGAGCTCCGTAACCAATCGGAGTTCCAGCCGAACCACCGGCACCTGGTGAGAGCCGCAGGTGATCAGGACGTAATGCTGCCATGGCCCGCTGCCTACACATTCCATGGCATCCGAATCGACTTGCCGCTCGATGGTGCTGAGCTCCAGTGCGACCCCATTCACGTCGAACCTGGCGAAGTATTGCGAAGATTCGGGAAGCCATGAGGCGGCATATAGGCAGGGGAACGATGAAAGTGCTGCGGCGAACGTGTCTACGTCTTCTCGGCTAGTGAGCAAGATGTCGATGTCCCCAGCAGGGAGTGGGACGCCTTGCAGGAGTGCGGCGCTTGTGCCACACACGCGATACGCCGTGTCGGTGTCCGTAGCTCCGAGCGCATCGAGCGCCACTTCTAATGTCGTAGTTACATCCGTCAGGTTCAGTGATCTTGTCTGCTCGCCCATGTTGATCAACGTATCAATCATGCAAGTGCGCGAGTCAGGGCGTCGCGGGTCCCAGTAGGAGCCACTTTGGCAGCCACTCGAACGGACGATCATGGACTGAGCCGAACGAACCTGAACGGAGGGACCACCGCTGACCGGCGCCACGAATGATCCCGGTCGACCTTGGAGATCGTTTGGAGAAGGTGCGTGCCCGTCGGATGGCGATCAGTGGAGACTCGGCGGTGCGCCCAGGTCACTATTGCCCCAGGCCAGAACGCATGATCTTGAAAGGGTTCCCCAGCTGACAGTTGCCGGTTAGATGGCCGTGCAGCTGCCCGAACCGTCTAGATCGTTCACGGGAGAACTTCCCGGGACACTAAAGCGATCATGCCGTCTGGCGAAAGCGCCCGTAGTGTTCGAGCTTGCCGTCCGATGCACCGAAAGGATTAGTTGCCCATGGTGTTGACCGGCAGGGAGCCCGGACCCATGCAGATCATCGAGGATGCGCGGATGGCCTACCAGCAAGATCGCAAGATCTTCGTCGCACGGCTGAGCGCAGATCTGGGGAAGGCGTCGAAGGGTACGAGTCTGCCCATGGTCGCCAACGTGATCGAAGCCATTGAGGCCGAAGGCTGGCACCTCGACAAGATGGCCAACGCCGTCTTCGGCATGGGCTTCGGCTACGAGAACATCACGTGCCTATTCCGCCGCACCGACTGACACGAAAGCGGCGGTCGCATCGTCGTACGCCTTGCCCCGTGGCCAGCGCGAACCGTGCGGGTCTGCGTCTTCCGCCTGCCGTACCACGCGAATCAGCTCGTCGGGACCCTCGTGATTAAGGACGTCCAAGGCCTTTTGCCACGACAAGAGCCCGAAATGATCCATGGGGCGCGAGGCACCATCGCTGAGCAGCGCCGCGGCGCGAACCCGCTCGGTCGGCATATCGCCTACAAGTGCCTGTTCCGCAGCCAGGGGATCGGTCGCCGCGACCCAGAAGCCACCGTCGCGATTGCGATGGGAGCGCATGGCCTCGACGTATTCACGATGAGCGGCGACGTGGTCGGGGGTGCCGGAGTCCAGGGCATCCATCTTCGTCCGATAGCGGGCTCCGACTTGGGCCTCTCGGTCATCGGTGATCACCATTGGCTCCGCCGTACCGACGTCCAGAACGAGCACGGAGTCGGCAAGGACCAGCCATTCCAGAGCATCAGTCGTACGGCGAAGCATCACCACCGTGGCCGAGGGGGAACCCGGGTGGGACAGGTCGCACGTGCCGTCGTGGAGTGAGGAGACGGCCTTGATGCCTTGAGCGAGCACATCGGGCAAGGAGCCGCCGCCTTGGGTGAGCGAGGCGAGCAGCGTGGAGCCGAGAGTGCGTGAGTACCAGGCCACCCCATGGGAGCAACCCGACTCCGATCCCGGCGGCGTGCCTGCCCCATCCAGCAGGACGACGGCAGCCGGGGTGGCGGCGACGAAGTCCTCGTTCGGCCGGCCGGGAGCCGCTTCGGTGGCGAAGGTGACACGCACGTGCTTACTCCTCGTCGTGCTGGTAGAGCGGGCCGGCAAGCTCCGCCTTGACCGGTTGTCCAGTAGCCGGGTCCGCCACAACGGTCGAGAAGCGCTTGTCCCCCACTTGCCCCCACAGTGTGGCGATCTCGGTCTGCAGCAGTTGCACGACGCCAAGCGTGCCCTGAGGGCGTATTCCGGTGAACACCATCAGGTTGCCCTTACCGTCCGGCCGGGCGAGGCGCCCGAGATAGGCGTAGTCGATGGGCTTGGCCGGGCCGCTGATCCTCCACACCGAGCGTTCTACCACCCGACTACGCCGATGACTGCCGAATTGTTCAAGTGAGGGATCAAGCGGCGGCATGCCGCGCCGCCGTACAGCGGCGCGTCGCTTGCCCGCCGACCGTCGCGCCCAGAGAGGCCGCCGACCCAGCGCCCCGCCGCACAGATGCAGCCCTACGATCGTCATGTGTGGGCGGGCATCCGCTGATGGTCGGGGGCGATCGACGATCGCGATAGCGGCCGCCTGCCCGTCCTGCCACCCGCATCCCCGCACCCGTAGCCTGTCATCGGCCCGACTCACGATCATGCCCTTGTCGACGGGAGCACACGCATGAGCGCCATGCACGACTACTACCGCGCCCCCGATCGCGCCACCGCAACCTGGCGACCGAACGAGCTACGGTTATCAGCCAAACCCCTCCCCGACGCTCCGTTATTCGACGTCGTGGAAACCAAGTGGATCGATCCCAGCAGGTCTCTCGGCGGCCTCGTGGCCGTCATCAAGGACGTCCGACCTGGTCGAGACCGTCGCCTTGTACCCGCCGCCCGAAGGGGCGCCGAAGAACGAAGATGAATGGCTGGCGCTGCCGGAGGACTCTCCCTATCGCGAGGGACCAGAGATCGAGGAACTATCGGTGAGCGTCCGCGACGCACTGGCTGAGGTCGATGACGTCCGCCTGCCCGAAGTGGCTCAGCGATGGATGGATGAATCTCTCTCCAGCCTCTATGACGCGGACTACGCGCTCGATCTGGTGAAGGAGTTCGTCGCGCTGGCGCGAAGGGCCAAGGAGAGCGATCAAATGCTCTACTGCTGGTGGATTCCCGGCTAGTCGCCAGTAGCCCTGCTTTCCTGGAGCTTGAGCTCGCGAGCCGTTCATATGCATGATCCGGGTAGAGCTACAACTGACGCAGCACCTGCATGGCGTTCTTCTCGATGCGCGAAAGATCGTGAAGAATGACGCGGGCCTGCTCGAGATGCCCCACGTCGCCGCTCTCTCCAGCCTTCGTGATCAAGGTGGCCACGTCCGTCCACAGGGTGGCGGCCTCGGCGTACAGCTTGTGACCGGTGCGGAGGTTGCTGTCGTCGATCAGCTGGATGCACTCGCCGAGGAAGTCGCGATAGAGGGCGCGGAACAAGGCGCCGCCGGTGCCGGCCTTCTCCATGAGCAGGGCGGCTTGTGGTAGGTCCTGCTGCGGGTTGCCGGCGCGCAGCAGCCATGTGGGCACCTGTTTGGCGGTTTTCTCGATGCCGCGGTGGCCAACGTTCGCGATGGGAGCGGCCAGGAAGGCGTCGGCACAGTCTCTGATGGCGGGGATGATCTGGTCCTGCCAGCAGGGCGAGTGCTCCAGCAGGGTGATGGTGAAGGATCGGTTTCTGGCGGTCATCGGGCCGCGCTCGGTCCGCGCCATGGCCAAGCTGGCCCTGCTGGTGCGTACCGCTCCTCCTTGCTGGTCGGTGTCCACCAGGTAGACGTCGTGCTCGTCGTAGCCGTACATGGCGACGACATGGCCGCCGAAGTGCACCTTGGACCCGAAGTACTCCAGGTGATAGCAGTCGAGCTGAAGGCCGACCGGCCGACCGGCATCGACGGGGGTGGCCGCGTTCTCCCACGCCTTTCGCGGTGAGGTGGTCTCCTCGACCAGCAATGTCAGCCCCAGCCTGGCGGTCAGGTTCCTGGTGAGGTCGAAAGGCTTGACGCGGCCTCCGAGAAAGGGGAACGCCATGCCCTTGCTGTCCCAATAGATGAAGGACAGGCCCGAGCCCAGCCCGAACAGCATGGGCTCGGACAGATCAAGTCCCTCATGACGCAGCAGCACCCCCAGCGCCGTCGTCTCGCAGTGGTGCAGGCCGCGAGCCTCGATGTCCTTCACGATGGTCATACGTCGCACTCCTCAACAACTGGGCCATCAGCGTGCCCGCTAACCAGCTCCCAGGATCGTCAGGAGCAGCATGAGGCCTCCCATAGGGGGAGAGTCCAGCCGCGGTGATCCTCACCTCGCCGGGGGTCGGCTCGGCGAGTGCAGACTCCCATCCGGCGGGCGGCTCTGAGGTTGGCCGGGGCATCGCCGTGGTGGATCACACTGTCGCGAATGCTGTACGACATCGCTTGGAAGCCACCAAAGCGGAACCACTTCGTAGCGTCCTATCACTGGCTGGAGATCACTGCCCCCAGCCGGGGAGACTCCGGGTCGAGGATTGCCGAACCAGGGAAGCTATAGGCGAAGGCCTCAGGGCCGACGTTGTCGACCGTATCGATGATCACCACGCCACTGATTCTGCTGGCGAGAGCGAGGGCCGCAGGAACGGCGTTGTCGATGATGTCGCCTGCGGAAGGATCGATGCCCAACGCGCGCAGGTGACCGTTCAGCCCATCGGTATCGCTTCCCTGGCGATCGAAGGGGCGAGACGGGGAATCCGCCGCACCTAACGAAGCCGCAGACGCTGGCGCTCCTCCGCCGCACATGACCAGCCGCACCGCCGCCGGCCGCACTCGCTTCGGTCGCCGTCCGGGTGCCTGCGGCATGCCGCTTCGGCGGTCATGACCTCCTGCGCTCACGATCATGCTTCAACGCCAGGCGCACGGCGAAATAGATGATGAGGAACTGAGCAAGTGCCCCCAGTAACCACATCACGAGCCCCAGCCCTGCGATGGATGACATTCCAACCGCCTCCGAGTTCCCCTGCTTTGAATGATCAGCTTGTCGGATCTCTGCCATTCCGTCTACGCCTTATAAAGCCCCGAAGGACCTTCTCTAAGCAGGTGGCCGGATCTGACTCGTCGGCATGCGCGGCGCAGCCTGCCGCTGACCGCCGTCTGGAGTCGATCGCTGTGGCGTTGGCCGGCCGGGCCGGTGCTCGTCTTGCCCAGGCGTTGGGCTTGCTGGCCCACCGAGATCCCAACCGCATGGGTGCGCTTGACCATCCGCGCCCGAGACCTGGAGAGTTTCGATGGCCGCGTGACTTCTGAGGCATGTCCACGATCTTGAGTCCGGGAGGCGATGGAGTGGTCAGCAGATTATTTATGGCTGGCGGAGGAGTGCACTGATTGCGATGGCGAGGGTGAGTCGGGACTGTGCCTGACCTTCGTCCGGGGTTTACCTCCTGACGAAGCCTTTCGCCGGATCGGGGCTACCCCGGGAGCTACCGGAGGGTTCGGAATCGCGGCCTATGCTGCACAAGGCGGGACCGTCCTTGAGTATGAATGGGCGGGGATGCTATGGGAGCAGTCGTTCCCCTGTCCGCCGGCACCGTCGCGGCCACCGTATTCGTCGACCTCAAGCACGATTACTTCTTCTATCTCGTTGACGGCCGGCGGATCAGCTCATTCAGCTGGTTCGCTTACTCCCTTCGAGACGGGTTCGGCCCTGATCCGCTTCTGGCTGACGTGCACGAGTTGGGCTCGACCGCGACGAGTTCACCGAACAACCGCTGCCAAGCGCGCTCGCCCTGGCCGAGCGTGCCACCGGAGTGCCATTACACCGCGCCGACTTCATCAGACCTTCGCTGATCGGCTCGATTGATCAGACCTGAGAGTCGCCCCCATCATGGGCGGCGCGCTGCGCCGCTGTGCCCTTCTACGCTCGGCGGCACGTGGAGCATGCGGTCTTGCTCAGGGCAGCTCTGACAGAACTACCGCCTGGAGCAGGGCCGAAGTCTCTGTCGAGTCTCTTGCGGACTTGGCAGAGGAGATCCGCAGTCAGGTTTGAGCGCAGCGCAGGAACACGATCGCGATTAGTCAGAGTCTGCTCTCCGACGTTTCAGGTACGACACGAGGCGCGACCCCGCCCACACCTGGAACCAGCCCGCGCCCATGAGGAGCAGCGTGAGCACGATGGGATTCGTCATTTCGATCGGTAGCAGGTCCCATGCGTGCCAGATCAGCCAGCCGAGGGGAAACGTGAGGAAGATGAGGGCCACCCCGGACAGCAGGATCGGATCGTGGACTGTCAGCAGGGTCACGATCGAGTAGACGCCCAGGGCAAGCACGAGGCCGGAGTAGCCGAGCGCAAGGCACCCGACGGGACTGAGCTCGCGAAACTTCGTCATTCTGGCTCCGTGCTCTGGCCTGGATGGGGCGCCGAGTGTACAAGTGGTCGGCGCGCACCGTGTCGAAGCGAACGTCGCCACCACGCCTGGGCGATAGGTCGGCGGCTCACGATAGCGGTCTGGTCGTGGCCTGTCAGGAATGCGATCATGACCTCGTCGGGAGGAGCACACGTGGCAGGGGCGGAAGGAATGGAGCTTTGACGCTGCCTGCGGATGGTCATGTTCACAGCGAGTGGTCGTGGGATGCTCCGGACGGCTCGATGGAGCGGACATGTGCGCGGGCGGTGGACATGGGGCTTCCAGTGGTTGCGTTCACCGAGCACGTGGACCATACGGCCTGGCTGTTCGTTGACGGCGAGCTCGATGGATATGAACACCTCACGGCATTCGCCACGTCAGACGGAACGGTGGCTCCCCCGAAATTCGATCTCGACGGATACCTGGAGTGCGTGCAGCGCTGCCGCGATCGGTTCCCGAGCCTTCGCATCCTCAGCGGAGTGGAAGTGGGCGAGCCGCATTGGCACGGCGAAAGGGTCGCACGGCTGCTCGACGCCGGGCAGTTCGACCGGGTGCTCGGTTCGCTGCATTGCCTTCCGGTGGGTCAGCAGTTCTCTGAGCCGCCCTATCTGTACCGGCGGCGACCAGCCGCGGAGGTGCTTCGGGAGTACCTGGCCGAGCTACCCCGTCTGATCAAGGGCTCGGATACGTTCGGCGTGCTCGCTCACATCGACTACCCGATCCGCACCTGGCCGGCGCAGGCCGGGCCGTTCGAGCTGAACGCATTCCAAGCAGAGTTCCGTCATGCCTTGCGGCTGCTCGCGGACAGCGGTCGGGCCTTGGAGGTCAACACGCGTCGGCAGTTCGATCCGGAGATCGTTCGCTGGTGGCGCGACGAAGGCGGACAGGCGGTCACCTTCGGCAGCGATGCCCACAGCCCGGCTGCGCTTGCGCACGGATTCGCCGACGCGGCCGCCATGGTCGAGGCCAAAGGTTTCCGACCCGGCCGTCATCCCTACGATTTCTGGAGCCGTTCGGGCTGACCGCATAGCACGCAGGAGCAATCGACGCAGGCAGGGCGCGCGCCCGTCGATCATCAGGAAGAGCAGAGGTCGCCGAAAATAGCTCGCCAAGCACCCACGGCAAGGGGAACGCTGCGATCATGACCGTTTTCCATCTCGTTCAGCATGCGGAAAAGCACCGTGGCCCCGGCGATCCCGCCATCACCGAGTTGGGAGAGCTACAAGCCACCGAGGCGGCCGAGTGGCTTTGGCGGTCGGGAGTGCAAGCCGTACTCAGCAGCCCTCAGCGTCGGGCGCGCGAGACGGCGCGGGCAATCGCGTCGAGAACTGGGCTCCCTCTTCAGGAAGACCCCCGATTGCGCGAGCGGATGAACTGGGACGGCTCTCAGCCCATGGAAGAGTTCCTCGAGGACTGGATGGCGACAACGAGAGATCGCGACTTCGTGCCGTCGTCTGGCGACTCTTCCAGGCAGGCCGCGGAGCGTATGAAGGCCTGTCTGCACGACCTGATCGGGAGGCCTGGCCCCGTCTCGCTGGTCACGCATGGCGGCGTCACGGTGGATCTTCTGCGTACGCTGCTCGGAGATGACATGGTGCCGATCACGCTGGTACAGGATGGTATTCCGCCGTGCGCCATCACCACATTGAATGACCTGTCTGTCGTGAGCATCGCCTCGGTATCGCACCTCACCTCAAAAGCCCTATAGGAAAGCCAGGCCGGGTGGGCCTGGCTTTCCGGGTTGCGGTTACTTGCAGCGGGCTTTGGCGTCGGCGGCGATCTTCGCGCTGGTTTCCTTGATCTTCGCCTGGGCGTCCTTGACCTTCTGCTGGATCTGCTGCATCTTGGCCGGGTCGCCCTTGGCCTTGACGGTGTCCGCGACGGCGGTCTTGAGTTCGCCGATGGCCTGAGCCTGGGTCTGCCAGTCGGCCTTGACGTTCTCGGGCGCCACGTCGGCGACGTTCTTGGTCTCCGTTTGCGCCTTGTCCAGCGTCGCGCCTATTTTGGCCGGATCGTTGGTCTGGAGCTCCTGGCGCATCTGCTGGCCCATCTGGTTGGCCTTCGCCACGGCGTCGCAGTAGGCGTCCGCGTGCGCGGCCGTGACACCCAGGCCCGTCGTCGCGATCGCCCCCGCCAGGATGATCCCCATCGCATGCCGCACGGCACAGCTCCCTTCGTCTGCCCACACAAGGGCGACATATCGGTACATAGGGTAAATGCCCGAATACGCCCTGTGGTCACACCCGGGCGGAGTCCACGATCAGGCAAAGCGCCCCGAGCAGGTCCGCAGCATGTTGGCCAACGCGATCTTCTCGCGGTAGGTGACGTGCAGCCGGTAGTGGTGCTTGACCACGATCCAGGCCTTGGCGTACCGGCACCAGTAGGAGCGGCGCTGCGGCCGCCAGGAGGCAGGCCCCTTGCCGCCCTTGGCCATGTTGGCCGAGTGGCTGACGGTGAGGAGCTCGGGCCTGGTCAGGTCGTTGGCGAAGGCGCGCCGCCTGGCCTGGCTCCATTTCCACGCCCCGGAGATCCAGGCGTTGGCCAGCGGCACCACGTGGTCCACGTCGACCTGGGAGAGGCGGGTCAGCCGTTTGCCGTCATAGGGGCTGTACCAGATGCCGCGGATCGGATGGCAGGCCTTGTTCCTGCGCAGCCGGTGACCGTCGCGAGCCAGCACGGTCTCGCGTGAATCGCAGGTGCCCTTGTGATGCGCCCATCGCGGCAGGAACCGGCCGTGGCTGTAGCCGCGCAGCGAATGCGGCCTGGCCACGACCAGGTCGTTCAGGTAGCGCACGGCGGTCGGCTCGGGCTTGTCGGCGGGGAGTACGGCGAGCGGGAGGAGCAGCTGGATAATCACACCTAGATCGCTACCCGCTATCCCTGGGCGTCGAGCAGTTCCTCGCCGTGTTCGTCCGCCCATCGGCCGAGTGCCCGCATCGGGCCGTCGACGAGGCTCCGCCCCAGAGGCGTCAGCCCGTACTCGACGCGAGGCGGGGCCTCGGCGTAGGCGTCGCGCGCCACGAGGCCGTTGCCCGTCAGCCTGTGCAGCGACTCGGTCAGCGCCTTGTCGCTGATGCCGCCGATCGCGTCCCGCAGCTCGCGCCGCCGGTGCGGCCGCTGGTGCAGGGCGGCCAGGACGACCGGGTCCCACGTGTGGGTGAACAGGTCGGTGGCGGCACGCAGCCGGCAGTCCGCGACGAGCTCTCTCATGACGCCCCCATCATGGCCCCGCCGATACGCACCGATCGGTGCACATCGGGCCTCCTACCGTACCCGTCATGCGAATCGGAATTCTGGGCACGGGAGCGCTCGCCCGGGCGCTCGGCGCGATGTGGGCGCAGGCGGGCCACGAGCTGCTGATCGCCGGCCGTTCACACGAGAAGGCGGTACGGCTGGCCAAGGAGTTGGGCGCCGAGGCGGTAACCCCCCACGAGGCGGTGGCCGGGCGCGACGCCGTACTGCTCGCCGTGGCATGGGACGGCGTGGCCGACATCCTGCGCGAAGCGGGCGACCTGGCGGGCACCCCGCTGATCGACCCGACGAACGCCGTGGAGCACGGGGTCGGCGTGCTGCTCACCGAGGGGTCCATGGCGGGACGCGTCGCCGCGCTGGCGCCGGGCGCGCAGGTGGTCAAGGCGTTCCACCTGTTCCCGGCCGAGCAGTGGGCTCCGGGCGCGGCGCCCGTGACGGTGGCGATGTGCGGCGACGATCCGGAGGCGCTGCGGGTGGCCGGCGAGCTGGCGCGGGACGCGGGCGGAGTGCCGGCCGTACTGGGAAGGCTGGAGCGTGCGCGTCAGCTGGAGGAGGTGGCCGGATTCGTGATCGGGATGGCCTTCGCCGGCCTGGACCCGAACGCGGCCATCCCGAAGGTCGCCTGAGAGCGGTCAACCGGTACGGCGGAGCGTCACGAGCCCCTCTCCCGACAACCGGGAGAGCCCCGCGGGCCGCCCTGTCAGGGCCAGCAGGATGGCCGCGATCGGGCCCTCGACCAGGGGGCCGTCGCCGGCGGACCAGTCGCAGTCCGTGGCCGCGAGCCGGATCCCGCGCATCCGGCGGCGCGCGAAGAAGGGCCAGGACATCTCCCACACGCGCTGCGCCGCCGCGGCTCCGGCCAGGGGCGGTACGTGGCGTTCACGGCCGAGAGGGACGGCGATGTCCTGGCCGTGAACGAGGGCGTCGAGCAGCGGCTCCAGGTCACTGATCACGGGCGCCTTGCTACGGGAGCCGACCATGGCCCGCAGGAGGATCCCGTACTGGCGCACGGGCAGGGCGGCCTGCCGTACGGCCGTGTCGTGGACCATGCGGTCGAAGCTGCCGCGCGCCGTGGCCAGCTCGGCGAGCGCGGTCCCCCAGCCCGTCTGGGCCAGCGTCAGGTGCGCGGCCACATCGCGGACCCGCCAGCCCTGGCACAGCGACGGGGTCTCCCACTCCTGGTCCGACAGCTCGTCGAACAGGTCGGCGAGGCTGGATCGCTCCTGGTCGATGGCCTGCCACAGCTGGTCCCTGTGCATCGCGGCTCCGCTCACGATGGTACGATTATGGAACTATATTGGTTCGATAATCTGTCTAATGTCAAGGAGTTGGCGGTGAACCTCGGCCTGCTGTGCTTCATTCCCTATCGCGCGATGGAGAGCCGGGTCATGGAGGCGCTGGCGGCGGCGGGCTTCGACGACATCACGCTGGCGCAGAGCCGCGTCTTCCAGCGCGTCGGGCCCGACGGCACCCGCCTGACGGATCTCGCCGAGCAGGCCAGGGTGAGCAAGCAGACGACCACGTTCCTGGTGGACCAGCTCGAACGCGCCGGCTACGTCGAACGCGTCCCCGACCCCACAGACGCCCGCGCCCGCCTCGTGCGCATCGCCTCCCGCGGCCGGGAGGCGGTCGCCATGGCCCGCCAGATCGAGGCGGAAGTCGAAGCCGAATGGGCCTCCCATCTGGGCAAGCGCGACACCGCCCAGCTCCGCCGTATCCTCACCCAGCTTCGCGACATCACCGACCCCTACCGCTGACGCGGGACCTATGCGGTCTTCTCTTTGTTGACGCCGGCGGCGGTGGTGATGACGAGGCAGGCGGCGACGATGAGTTCGGACCAGAGGAAGGCGCCGTAGTCGAAGACCGAGCCGATGGGCGGGCTGCCCGGGGCCGCGTTGCGGAAGCTGACCAGGGCGAACAGGGTGGCCGCCATCCAAGCCATGGCGGGCCAGACCAGGCCGCGGCGCTGCCCGACCAGGATCCAGGTGGCCGCGAGCACGGCCAACGCCAGTGCCCACATGATGATCATCATGAGCCAGCACAGGATGAGGCTGCCACGTGACCGGGTGACCAGGACGTCGAAGGAGGCGTACCCCACGCCCGACTCGCGCTTCTGGACATGACTCTATGAAATCACCGCGCCGGAGAAGCGCAGTGGCCCGGGGGTGAGGGCAGCCGTGGGAGTAGTGATCACCGCCGAGAGGGGTAGTACCGGCCATGTGCGTTCGCGAGAGAGCATGAAAAATCGTGGCTAAAGTACATATTTGACCACTTGTCGGACACGAGAGGGGTCGTTGATGCGGACGGTGGCCGGCGCGCTTGCTCTCGCGTTCCTCCTCACAGCGGGATGCACATCCAACGACGGCGGAGGCCGCAATCCACTCACCGGTCAGCAACAGCAACCGCAACAGCAGCAGGCGAAGCTGGAGATCACGCCGGCCGACGGCGCCACGAAGGTGTCCCCCGACGCCGCGGTGAGCGTGAAGGTGCCCGAAGGCAAGGTGACCCGGATCAGCGTGGCCGACGGCAAGGGGCGCGAGGTCGCCGGAGGCATGGCGGCCGATGGCAGCTGGCGGCCGCGCTGGCCGTTCCATCCGTCCGAGACCTACACCGTCAGGGCCGAGGCGACCGGCGCGGATGGCAAGGCGGTGCAGGGCGAGGCGAAGTTCAGCACGCTGAAGCCCAAGCGCGTCCTGCAGAGCGGAATGGCCCCGCTGGACGGCGAGAAGGTCGGCGTGGGCATGCCCGTCCAGCTGCTGCTCTCGCACTCCGTCACCGACAGGAAGGCCGTCGAGCGGTCGCTGACCGTGCAGATGTCGCAGCCGGTCGAGGGCGCGTGGAGCTGGGTGAGCGACCGCGAGGTGCAGTTCCGCCCGCGCGAGTACTGGCCGGCGGGCGAGCGGGTGAAGGTCGTCGCGCACCTGGCTGGCGTCAAGGCCGGTGACGGCCTGTGGGGCGCCAAGGACCGCAGCACCTCCTTCACCGTCGGCGCCAGGCACATCACCAAGGTCAACGCCCATACCCACCAGGCTGTGGTGACCGACGACGACAAGGTCGTCAAGACGATCCCGGTCAGCCTCGGCAAGCCGGGCGACGACAGCTACTCGGGCACGATGATCGCCCAGGAGAAGGCCGCCGACATCATCATGGACTCGGCCACGACCGGCCATCCGGGCGAGTACCGCATCCCGACCAAGTGGAACGTCCGGCTGACCTACAGCGGCACGTTCGTGCATGCGGCCCCCTGGTCGACCGGCGCCCAGGGCAACTCCAACGTCAGCCACGGCTGCGTGAACGCCAGCCCGGCCAATGCCAAGTGGTTCTACGAGTTCACCCAGCGCGGCGACATCGTCATCGTCACGGGCACCTCCAGGAAGCTCCGGTTCGGCAACGGCCCGACGCCGTGGGCCAAGTCCTGGGACGCCTGGCTGGCGGGCAGCGCGCTGGGCAAGCCGATCAACGCGACGTAAGCGCCGGCCCTCAGCGTCTCACCGCGGACAGGACCAGGAAGACGATCCCCACCAGGATCAGCAGGAACCCGATCATCAGGTTCCAGTTGCCGAACATCCCGAGGATCGTGGGATTGACGAAGTAGACCGCGAGCCACAGCAGACCGAGCGCTGCCGCCAGGGGACCTGACCAGCGGGGCATGCGTCCTCCTTCAGAGATCGGCACGTCCCTGTCTATCGCGGGGTACGGCGGGCCGCACCTGGAATCCGCTGATCGCCTTGAGGATCAGGTAACTCCACTCGTCGCGGATCCGGCGCCGATCGGCCTCCGGCGCCTCGGCCAGGGCGAGTCCCGCGCCGCCCAGCATCCAGAAGGAGAACTTGATCAGGCTGTGGAGCGCCTTGTCGGCCACGTAGCCGGCCTGGACCAGGGCCATGATCATGGCCTCGACCAGCGGGTAGGCGTACTTCTCCTCGCACGTGCGCCAGCGGCCCCAGCCCAGGGCCGCGGGACCTTCGAGCCAGACGAGCCTGCCGTACAGCGGGTCGCAGCACTTGTCGAGGAAGGCCTCGAGCGCCTGCACGGCGGCCTCCCACGGGTCGGAGGAGGTCGCCTGCTCGGCGATCTCCGTCATGACGACCTGCTCCATCCGCTCGAGCACGGCCTCGAAGAGCGCCTGCTTGCTGGCGAAGTGGTGGTAGACGGCGCCCCTGGTCACCTGGCTGGCGGCGGCGACGTCCTCCAGGGCGGTCCTGGCATATCCGCGCTCGGCGAACAGGGCGGTGGCCTCATCCATGAGGGCCGCCTTGGTGGCTTCTGAATACATCTCACGCCGAGAGCGGGCCGATGACATACGCTGAGTTTATCGACATACTCTGTGTATGTGTCCTTCAGTGAGTAGGTGATCGCACGTGGGGAACTGGGATCGGGCCCACCGGAGGTACCGGCTGGTCCATGCGGCCGCGGAGGGCTTCGCCGCCAGGGGTTCGCTTGAGCCCTGGCTGCCCGAGATCGAGGCCGAGTACGGCGACTTCGACGCCTTCCTCCGCGACGTGCAGGTCCGGTATTTCCGCGGGATCGAGGCCCGGCTCGAGGACTCGTCCGTTTCCGCGGTCACCGAGGTGGCGGCGGCCTATTCGGAGATGCACCGGTTACTCGGCGCCTACGCCGGCCATCCCGCTCTCGCCCAGGGGCACGACCGATTCCGCCGCTCCGTCCTGGCCGTCACGGGGATCGACCCCGGCGTGCCGTACGAGAAGGGAAGGCCCGATGTTCGACCCGTTCGCACCAGGTTTTACCGACGACCCCTATGTCCAGTACGCCGCCCTGCGTGAGCAGGAGCCCGTGCACGAGAACCCGTTCGGGTTCTGGCTGCTGACCCGCTACGAGGACGCGTCGTGGCTGCTGCGCTCCGGCCATTCGGTCGAGGAGCGGCACGTGGTCTCCGAGGGACTTTTCGAGCAGATCCGTCAGGACACCTTCGACGGCGAGGTGGCGCGCATGACCGGTCTGTCCATGCTCGACAGGGACCCGCCCGACCACACCCGGCTGCGCAGGCTGGTGTCCAAGGCGTTCACCCCCCGGGCCGTGCAGGCGCTGCGGCCGCGCATCGTCGAGCTCACCGACGGCCTGCTCGACGACATCGAACAGGCGGGGCAGGTGGACCTGGTCAGCACACTGGCCTTCCCGCTGCCGTTCGCGGTGATCGCCGAGATGCTGGGCACGCCGCCGGCCGACCACGAGCGGCTCAGGAAGCTGACCGGGATCGTGGTGCGCTCCCTGGAGCCGGTGGCCGACCGGGAGACGGCCACGGCCATCATGGACGCCGACCGCGAGCTGTCGGAGATGGCGCGCGAGATGATCGCCTGGAAGCGCGCCAACCCCGCCGACGACCTGCTCACCGCGCTCATCCAGGCCGAGGACGACGGGGACGTCCTCGACGACGACGAGCTCGTGGCCCAGACCCTGCTGCTCTACATCGCGGGCCACGAGACCACGGTGAACCTCATCTCCGGCGGGGCCCTCCACCTGCTGCGCAACCCCGACCAGCTGGAGCTGCTGCGCGAGGACCCCAGCCTGGTGGAGAACGCGGTTGAGGAGATGCTGCGCTACGACAGCCCGGTCCAGCAGAGCCGCCGGATCACGCTCGAGCCGACCGAGGTGGGCGGCGTCGAGATCCCCGCGGGCCAGTTCGTCCTGGTCAGCCTGGCCTCGGCCAACCGCGACGAGGGCTTCTGGGGCGAGGACGCCGACCAGTTCCTGGTACGGCGGGCCAACGCGCGCCAGCACCTGTCCTTCGGCGCCGGCCACCACCACTGCCTGGGCGCCTCACTGGCCCGGTTAGAGGCCGCCGTGGCCTTCGACCGGCTCGTCACCCGCTTCCCCGGCCTGAAGCTGGACGGCGACGTGGAGTGGAACGGCCGGATCAACCTGCGCGGCCCCGGCCGGCTGCCGGTCACGGTCCGCTAGCCGAGCTCGGCCCGCATCCCGGCCAGCAACCAGGCCAGGCCGCGTTCGAAGGTGGCGTCGAGGTCCTGGGCGGCGGCGACGATCCCGCTGACGCCGGGATGCTCGCCGGATCTGAGAATGAGATCGTCCAGGGCCTCTTCGCCGAGATCCCTGCCCTGTTGCTCGGCGAAGGCGGCCCCGATCGCGAAGTTGCTCACCGCGATGAACGCGGCCGCCGCCGACTCGGCCGTGAACCCCGCCTCCAACAGGCGCCCGACCAGCTGGTCGAGATACTCGACCTGATGCTCGGCGGTGGGCCTGGCAGTCATCATCAGCAGCGCGCCGTCGCGATGTGAGCGGACGGCCTGCCGCTGCGCACGCGCCAGATGCGCCAGCCATTCCTGCCACGTCCGGGGCAGCGGCCCCTCGGCGACCACCTGCTGGACCATGGCGCGGCCCATCGCGTCCAGCAGCTCCTGCTTGCTCGCGAAATGCCAGTAGAGCGCCGTGGCGTGCACGTCCAGCTCCTTGGCCAGCCGCCGCAGCGACAGCTTCTCCAGCCCGACGTCGTCGAGCAGGCGCAGCGCGGTGCGCACGATGAGGTCACGATCGAGGGTCATCGTCGCCGATCCTAGTCACCTAAACAGTGTTGAGGTACAGTGACTAAACACTGTTGAGGAGGCATCGTCATGGAAGAGCTCCGCCTGGGCGTCGTCAGAGGGATCACCTACGGCCACTTCGGCCCGCCCGACACGTTCGTGCCCGCCGCCCGCGAGCTCGGCGCCGGCGCGGTCCGCGCCTACCTGTACTGGCAGCAGGTCGAGCCCGAGCCCGGCCGATTCACCTGGGACACGGTCGACTCGCTGCTGGCCCAGCTCGACGGCGAGGAGGAGGCGTGGGTCACGGTCTGCTCCAGCTCGCTGTGGGCGACCGAGCGGGTCACCGACTTCCTGCCGCCCTCCCCCGCCCGCGACCTGGACGCCTACGCGGCCTTCGTCCGCGAGCTGGTCGCGCACTGCGCGGGGCGGGTGAAGTACTGGCAGTGCGACAACGAGCCGTCGATCCCCATCCTGTGGGCGGGCACCCGCGAGCAGTACGCCGCCCAGCTCGCCGTCTTCGCCGCCGCCGTGCGCGAGGCGGACCCCGCCGCCACGATCGTGCTGGCCGGGATGCCGCCCACCGACGAGCACGGCGTCTTCGCCTACCTGGCCGAGCGCTCACGCGACCACTTCGACGTCTTCGACATCCACCTGTACGGCGACGCGTACACGATCCCCGAGCGGATCGAGGCGTGCAGGGCGCTGATGGCCGCGCATGGCTACCAGAAGCCCGTCGTGGCCGGGGAGTACAACGGCCCTGTCCCCTTCCAGATCCCCGAGATCTTCCCGTACCTGGGCGAGGTGATGCAGGAGGCGATGAAGCCCGCCATCGCCGAGCAGGACACCAGCACCTCCGACCTGGGGCGCAAGGCGCCGGAGCACGACGCCATGGTGGCGCTCTACGAGCGGATGGACGAACTGCCGACCGAGATCCAGATGTTCATGGACGACTGCCCGCCCGAGACCGAGCGCCTGCGGCACCGGTGGAACAGCCGCGACATCGTGATCCGCAACCTGCTCGCCCTCTCGGCGGGCATCCGGCTCACGCTGTGCTGGAACCTCGCCCCCGAGATGCCGGGGGTGCGAGTTCCGTACCAGATCATGTCCTTCATGTTCGACAAGCTCAAGCTGATGGACTACGAGGGCGACGCGCTGGGTGTGCCCTACCCGTCGGGCCGGGCGCTGGCGCTGACCAACCGGATGCTGCGCGGCGCGGGCGAGGTGGTCAGAAGGGAGGTCGCGGGCAAGCCGGAGCTGTACGTGTTCGAGGTGGATCGCGGGTCGCGTCCGCCGCTGGTGGTGGCCTGGGAGCGGCGCGACGAGCTCACGGGCGAGGACCTGCCGCCCACGCCGTTCGAGTGGCCGTGGCCGCACGCGGCCGTGGCGGCCGTGAACGCGCACGGCGAGGCGGTCCCCGCCCGGGTCGCCGACGGCCGGGTGCTGGTCGAGCTCACCTCGGCGCCCGTCTTCCTCGAGGCCTGAGGCCTCGACGGGCTCATTCGCTAGGCGTTGATGACGCCGCTGGTCAGCAGGCCGAGCAGCACCACGCCGGCGATGACGCGGTAGATCACGAAGGCGTTGAGCGAGTGGCGGGCGACGAACTTCAGCAGCCAGTCGATCGACAGGTAGGCCACCACGAAGGAGACCGCGGTGCCCACGACGAGCGGGAGCACGCCCACGCCGCCGCCGGTGGCGTCCTTGAGCTCGTAGAGCCCGGCGCCGGTCAGCGCGGGGATCGACAGGAAGAACGACAGCCTGGTCGCCGCGACCCGGTTCAGGCCGCGGATCAGGCCGGTGGAGATCGTCGCGCCGGAGCGGCTGAAGCCGGGGAACAGCAGGGCGAGGATCTGCGACGAACCCACGATCATGGCGTCGGCGAGCGTGGTGTGCTCCTCGCCGCGCTTGAGCGTGGCCATCCGGTCGGCGACGTACATGATCGCGCTGCCGACGATCAGCGAGGCGGCCACCACCCACAGAGAGGACAGCGTCCCCTCTATGAGGGGCTTGAACAGCAGCCCGGCGACCACGATCGGGATGGTGGCGAAGACCACCCACCAGGCGAACTTGTAGTCGTGCAGCTTCCTGGCCTCCGGGTTGACCAGCCCGCGCCCCCAGGCGGCGGCGAAGCGCACGATGTCGCGGAAGAAGTACACCAGGACCGCGGCGATCGCCCCGACCTGGATGACCGCTGTGAAGCCGACCACCGCGTGGTCGGACACCGGGATGCCCATGAGGCCCTCGGCGATCTTGAGGTGGCCGGTGGAGGAGACGGGCAGGAACTCCGTCAGGCCCTCCACCACGCCGAGGACGATGGCCTGGCCGATGTCGATCGCGCTCACGCGCAGAGTGTATTGCCGGGTTAGTCCTCGCGAGACGCGAAACCCCGGATCAAGATGTCAACTGTGGCAGAGAAGCGGCTGTCGAAGTCGAGCCCGGCGCCGGTGGCGAAGGATTCGGCCACCAGCGGGAAGTCGTCGGCGGAAACCTGCTCCGCCGAGGCCTCCTCGTGGCCCGGCGTGACGCCCGCCTCCGCGAGCGTGTGCCCGATGACGAACATCGTGACCGCGTTCAGCGTGTCCATGGCCCGCCCCAGCCCCACGCCCTGCGAGCAGAGAACGGCCAGCCCCGACTCCAGGATGCGGAAGGCGCCCGGCGAGTTGACCGGCCGGGTGGCCAGCACGCCGAGCATGGCGGGATGCTCGAGCAGCGTGGCGCGCAACCCGTGGGCGATCTCGGCCACGGCCTGCTGCCACGGCGTCTCCAGGTCGGGCGTGAGCCGGGCCATCGACCGCTCGAGCATCCGCTCCACCATGCCGTCCAGCAGCTCGGCCTTGCTGGACACGTAGTAGTAGAGCGTCATCCCCTCCACGCCCATCGCGGTGCCCAGTTTGCGGGTGGACAGGGCGGCCAGGCCGTGCTCGTCGACGAAGTCGATCGCCGCGTCGAGGATCTTCTCCCTGCTCAGCCCGGCTCGGGGCCTGGACCTGCGATCGGCCATGGACAGCACACCTCTTGACTTATCTTGCACCGTAAGAAAAACTCTCTTGCAGTGCAAGAATAACCGAAGGAGAGCTTCCCATGCTGATCGCCGCCATGTCCCGCAGGCTCAACGACGGCGTCGACTACGCCACCTTCCGCAAGGCCTGGATCCCGGACGAGATCGTCCCCGACGACCCGCGCACCCGCGTCATCAGTGGACTGAACATCGAGGACCCCCGGGAGCTCCTCACCATCGCGCTGATCGAGAATGCCGAGGCAGCCGACATCCCCGTCTGGATGGAGCGCCTGACCCCGATCGAGGCCCGCCGCTACGAGCGCATCAAGGACCTGGTCAGCGAGCCGACGCTGAACGCGGTCTACGAGGTCGTCGCCGAGGACGACCTGTCCAGGCCCATCGCCGGATAAGCCGCCCGGCACGACAGGCGGATGAAGGCCAGCTGCTCGAGCGCCCTCACGCGCTCGCCCAGGGCCTCCTGGTCGCCCTGGTAGCCGTGCACCTCGCTGACGTCCACGTCGACGGCGGCGAAACCGGGAGCCCTGGCCATCGGATCCGCCGCGATCCTGGCGGTGCCGGAGGCGACGAACCCCTCGAAGACCACCATGACCTTGACGGTCCCCCGCAGCAGGCCCCGTCGCACACTCAGCAGAATCGTACGGTCTCCGGCCCGGACCGCCCCCGACACCGGCACGGCCCGGAGATCCTCGGTGACCAGCACCGCGACCATGTCCGCCGGCCAGGATGGCAGATCGGTCACCAGGCCCCGGCCACCTGCCTGGTCGTGGCGTTGAGCCGGTTGAACAGGTTGGTCACGGCGATCATCAGCACGATCGCGGCCAGGCCCTTCTCGTCATAGTGGTCGGCCACCTCGTCCCAGACGTCGTCGGGCACCGCGTCGCCGCGGTCGGCCAGCCGGGTCGCGTGCTCGGCCAGGTTCAGCGCCGCGCGCTCGGCGTCGGTGAAGTAGGACGTCTCACGCCAGGCCGCCACCGCGAACAGCCGCTCGTCGGTCTCGCCGCCCTTCTTCGCGTTCTTGGCGCCGGCGTCGACGCAGGCGCTGCAACCGTTGACCTGGCTGACACGCAGGTGCACCAGCTCCATCGTGGTGTCAGGCACGCCGCCTTCCTTGGTGGCCTTGAACAGCGACTGGACGGACTCCATCGCGCCTGGCAGAAGCATCGCCGGGTTCTTCATCCTTGCCTGCATGATCGGGCTTCCTTCCGGTTAGTGCGGTATCTGCGAACAACGGTAGGAGCGGAGGTGTTTGCCTGGCTTCTCCATTCCTGATCGTGTTGACTTGGCCTGGTGACCAGCGAAGAGACGCGAGACGGGGTACCGCTCACCAACCTCGATCAGCCGCTGTTCGACGACGCGAACGCGACGAAGCGGGACCTGGTCGACTACCTCGACGCCGTCCGCGACCGGATCATCCCGGTCCTGCGTGACCTGCCGCTGTCGGTGATCCGGGTGCGCCCAGGCCAGCCGGCGTTCATGCAGAAGAACGTGCCCAAGTACGCGCCGTCATGGGTGCGGACCGTCTCGGTCTGGGCGGAGACGTCCCGGCGCCAGGTGTCCTACGCGCTGTGCAACGACCGCAGGACCCTGCTGTGGTTCGCCAACCAGCGCGCCGTGGAGTACCACCCCGCGCTGCTGCGCGGCGACCACCTGGTGCTCGACCTCGACCCGCCGCCCGGCGGCCCGTTCCCGCTCGCCGTACGGGCGGCGCAGCTCGTACGGCAGGCAGGGGTGGAGTCCGGGCTGCGGGGCGCGGTGAAGACCAGCGGCGCCAAGGGGTTGCACGTGTTCTTCCCGCTGGAGCCGGGGACCCCGCTCGACGACCAGGCGGCGGCGACCAGGGCGCTGGCCGCGCGGGCCGAACGGATCGACCCGGCGCTGGGGACGACGGCGTTCATCCGCGAGGACCGGGAAGGCAAGGTGTTCCTGGACTCCACGCGGGCCGGCGGCGCGACGATCGCCGCCGCCTACAGCCCGCGCGTGCGCCCGGGAGTGCCGGTTTCCTTCCCCGTGGCCTGGGACGACCTCGACCGGGTCACGCCCGCGGACTTCACGGTCAAGACCGCGGCGGCGCTGCTCGGTGACCGCGATCCGTGGGCGGAGCTGATGCCCGAGCCGCAGGCCCTGCCTGCAGACCTGGTCGAGGAGGGACACACGATCCCGGTGGCCCGGGTCCAGGCCATGCACGAGGGCAAGCGACGCAAGCGCGAGGGCTAGCCCATCAGCTTCAGCGGTTCATCCGCAGGATCCGGATCGCGTTGATCGTCAGCATGCCGCGCCACTCCAGTGGCGACTGCGCGGAGAAGCCGGCGTAGTCCACCGGCCAGCCGCCGTCGTCCTGCTGCAGCCCGGCGAGCCGATCCAGGTCGGCCCGCACCACGGCCGGGTCGAGCAGGGCCCGGGCGGGTCCGTCTGGGTCGGGGGCGAAGTCCAGCGGCCACATGTACTCCTCCTCGGTGCCACCCGCCACGTGCACCCGCCCGTCGGCGGGGATGAACCTGCCCAGCTTGGCCAGCAGGTCGGTGTCGCCCACGGTGTCGAGGAAGCGGACCGAGAAGGCCAGCACCAGCGCGTGCGGCATCTCGTCCAGCGCGGCGATGGCCGACCTGCAGTACTCGGTGGCGCGGGCCAGCCACGGATGCCCGGCCACAGCAGGCACGCGGTGCGCGGTCGCCGCGACGATCGAGGTGATCTGCAGCGACGACACGGTGGGATCGGCGCCCGCCCACCACGGCGCGCACCCGGCGGGATCGCTGATCGGCAGCGCGAAGGGCAGCCCGCCGTCGGGCAGCGTGACCGACTCCAGCCAGTCGCACAGCTCGACGGCCCGGGGCGAGGGCACGTCCTGGAACACCTCGAAGGCGTGCAACGCGCCGCCCGGCTGGCTCTCTACCGCGCGCAGGTCGGGCTCCAGCCCCCAGCCGTATCCGCCGTCCGGATTGCGGTAGGCCTCCAGCGCCGCCAGCGTGGCGGCCGGATCGCCCTCGCCCATCAGCACCCGGAAACGGTGCCGGTCCAGGATGCGGGCGTGGGTGGCCATGAAAGCCTTCGCCTTGTTCGTGTCCATGCCATCCACGCTAGGCCTGACCTGCGGCTACGGTCTTGTAGATTTCAGCCGCGCACCGGCCGGGGTTCTAGGGGGTGACCGCGCGCCAGGCGACAGGGGTGGACAGGATCATGCTGCTGGACGGCTGGCCGTGCTGGGCCAGCCGGTCGATCAGCGCCTCGAACTCCACCATCGAGGCGGTGGCCACGCGCAGCAGGCAGCAGGTGTCGCCGGTGAGCCGGTCCACCTGGAGGATCTCCGGCCAGCTCAGCACGCTCGCGTCACGCAGCACGCACAGCGGCCCGTAGCACGACATCCGGATCACCGCCTGGACGTGCCGCCCGGCCAGCTCCGGGTCCACCCTCGCGTGGTATCCGGCGATGACTCCGGATTCCTCCATGCGCCTGACCCGCTCCGCCACGGCGGGGGCCGACAGGTGTACCCGGCGCGACAACTCGCTATAGGAAAGCCGGGCATCGGCCTGCAATTCGGCCATCAGGGCCCAATCCATCGCATCCATCGTCACTCCTTGTGACTACCAAAGCCGATGCCGGTTAATGGATTCAGATCGTAAACCAGGATCGGCCTGGCACCGTCGAATGCATCTGTGGTGAGCGGCGGCGAACCGCGACGATGAAGGCATGGTCACGCCCTACGACGACTATGTGGGCACCGCGACGCTCCACAGCCTGCAACATCCGCTCACCGACGCCCCCGAGGAGCCGGCCTTCCTCGTGACCACTCAGGTCATGGAGCTGTACTTCGGGCTGCTGCGCACCGAGTGGCGCCTGGCTCAGCGCCAACTCGACGCCGACGACGCCGAGTCCGCCACGCTCACGCTACGCCGCAGCGTGCGGCACTTCGAGGCGCTCAACGCCGCCTGGGCCTCGCTCAGCTGGCTGACGCCCGACCAGTTCAACCGCTTCCGCCCGGCGCTCGGCGAGGCGTCCGGGTTCCAGTCGGCCATGTACCGGCACGTGGAGTTCCTGCTCGGCAACAAGAGCTCAGCGCTGCTGCGCCCCTACAAGCGCGTCCCCGGGGTGTACGGCGATCTGCAGGCGGCCATGGAAGCCCCGAGCCTGTACGACTCGGTGCTCGCGCTGCTGGCCAGGCGGGGATTCGAGGTGCCCGCCGAGATCCGTGCCGAAGGCGCCGAGCCGGATCCCCAGGTCGAGGCGGCCTGGCTGGCGGTCTATCGCGGCACCGCCACGGACCTGCGCGAGCTGGCCGAGACCCTGGTCGAGCTGGCCGTGCAGTTCTCCGACTGGCGCTACCGGCACGTGCTGGCCGTACGCCGCTCGATGGGCGGCAAGCCCGGCACGGGCGGCTCCAACGGGGTGCGCTTCCTTGAGCAGAGCGCCCGCCGCGACGTCTTCCCCGAGCTGTGGACCGCCCGCACCCACCTTTGAGGAGCCCCCCATGGAGGTCACCGTCATCGGCGCAGGACTGGTCGGCTGCCTGCTGACCTGCTTCCTGGCCCGCCGCGGCCACGAGGTCACGCTCTACGAGCGCCGCCCCGACCCGCGCACCGGCCAGGAGGACAGCGGCCGGTCGATCAACCTGGCCATCTCCGAGCGCGGCCTGGACGCGCTGCGCCGGGTCGGGCTGGCCGACCGGGTGCTGGCCGAGGCGCTGCCGATGCGCGGCCGGATGATGCACGCCGTGGACGGCACGCTGACGTTCCAGCACTACAGCGCCGACGGGCAGCAGGCGATCAACTCGATCGGCCGCGGCGCGCTCAACCGGCTCCTGCTGGAGGCCGCGCGGGAACTGCCGGGCGTCACGGTCCGCTTCGACCACCGCCTGACGGGGATCTCCGGCGGCGAGCTCGAGTTCAACGGCTCCATCAGGGAGAAGGCGCAGGTCGTGCTGGGCGCCGACGGCGCCTACAGCGCGGTGCGCGAGCGGCTGCGCGGGCTGCCCGGCGTGAACTACAGCCAGGACTACCTGGACTACGGATACAAGGAGCTGACCATCCCGCCCGGGTCGGGCCTGGACCCGGGCGCGCTGCACATCTGGCCGCGCGGGTCCTCCATGATGATCGCGCTGCCGAACCCGGACGGCTCGTTCACCTGCACGCTGTTCTGGCCGTACGCGGACTTCGACCTGCCGGACCCGCTGGCGTACTTCGCCCGTCACTACCCCGACGCGGTCATGCCGGATCTGGCCGCGGAGTTCGCCGCCAACCCGGTCGGGCATCTGGTCACCGTACGTTGCTCGCCGTGGCACCTGGTCGGTGACGAGGTGACGATCGGCCTGGTGGGCGACGCGGCGCACGCCATCGTGCCCTTCTACGGGCAGGGCGCCAACTGCGGGTTCGAGGACTGCGTCGAGCTGGACCGCTGCCTGGACGAGGCGGGCGACGACTTCCCCGCCGCGCTGGCGCTGTACGAGCAGCGGCGCAAGCCCAACGCCGACACGATCGCCGACCTGGCGCTGGACAACTTCGTCGAGATGCGCGACCGGGTCGCCTCCCGCGCCTTCCTGGCGGGCAAGCGGCTGGAGCACGCGCTCGAGCGCCTGCTGCCCGGACGCTACGTGTCGCGCTACGAGCTCGTCTCGTTCTCCACGGTCCCCTATTCCGACATCAAGCGCCGCATCACCCGCCAGCGCCTCGCCCTCGCCGCGGCCGCGGGCGGACTCGGACTGGCCGGCTACCTGGGGCTCCTCCTGGCCCGCCGAAGGACATGATTAGCTGATCGGGTGGAAGCGTGTGTTTTCGACCTCGACGGCATCCTTGTCGACTCCGAGCCCGTCTGGGAGTCGGTGCGCCGGGCCTACGTGGCCGATCACGGCGGCACCTGGCAGCCCGACACCCAGTCGCGCCTGATGGGCATGAGCACCTCGGAGTGGGCCTCCTACCTGCACTCTCTGGGGGTACGGCTGTCGCCGCCCGAGATCGCGCGCGGGGTGGTCGACGAGATGGCCGCCCGCTACGCCGACGGGGTCCCGTTGCTTCCCGGGGCGGTCGAGGCCGTCAAGCGGATGGCCGCGGCGGTGCCCGTCGGCCTGGCCAGCTCCTCGCCCCGCCGGTTGATCGACGTGGTGCTGTCGGTCACCGGGCTCGGTGAGTACTTCGCGGCCACCGTCTCGACCGAGGAGGTGCCCCGTGGCAAGCCCGCCCCCGACGGCTACCTCGAAGCCGCCTCCCGGCTCGGCGTCGCGCCCGACAGGTGCCTGGCCGTGGAGGACTCCAGCAACGGCCTGCGTTCGGCGCACGCCGCCGGCATGCGCGTGATCGCCATCCCGCACCCGGCCTACCCTCCGGCGCCCGACGCCCTGGCGCTGGCCTGGCGCATCCTGCCCGGCCTCGACGCCCTGACCCCCGAACTGCATTGATCCGGCCCCGCACCGAGCACGACCTCGACGCCTGCGTCGAGGCCCTGCGCCAGGTCCAGTCCGCCGACCGCTACCCGGTCGACTGGCCTACCGACCCGCACCAGTGGCTCACCCCCGGCAAGCTGATCCAGGCCTGGGTGGCCGTCGCGGACGGCGTGGTCGGGCATGTCGGGATCGCCCACGCGGACACCCTCGAACCGGCCGTCGCCGAGGCGCTCGGCTCGGCCACCGGGAAGGCGGTGACGCGGCTCTTCGTCACCCCCGCCGCCCGGGGCACCGGCATGGCCGCCCGCCTGCTGGCCGTGGCCCAGGAGAGCGTGGGGCGGCTGACGCTCGAGGTGTCGCACGAGGGCGTCGGCGCCATCGCGCTCTACGAACGGGCAGGGTGGCGCAGGGTGTGCAGCACCCGGGCCCAGTGGCTCGACAGTGCGGGGCTGCCTGCCCTGGTGCACCACTATGTGAGCCCGTGAAGCTATCCTCTGGGAATCGTGCGGGACATCACGGTATTCAGCGGCAGTGCACACCCTGAGCTGGCGGAGGAGATCTGCGCCCATCTGAACACTCCGCTCCACCCAGTCAAGATCGATCGGTTCGCCAATGACGTGCTCGAGGTGCAGCTGCAGGCCAACTGCCGCGAGCGGGACGTCTTCCTGATCCAGCCGCTGGTGCCACCGGTGCAGGAGCACCTGGTGGAGCTGCTGCTGATGCTGGACGCCGCCCGGGGCGCCTCGGCCGCCCGCACCACGGTGGTCATGCCGCATTACGCCTACGCCCGTTCGGACAAGAAGGACGCGCCGCGGATCTCGATCGGCGCCCGGCTGGTGGCCGACCTCCTGGTGGCGGCCGGCGCGAGCAGGGTGCTGGCCATGACGCTGCACTCCCCGCAGGTGCACGGCTTCTTCAGCGTCCCCGTCGACCACCTGCACGCGCTGCGCGAGCTGGCCGCCCACTTCCGTCAGTACGACCTGTCCAACACCGTGGTCGTCTCGCCCGACCTGGGCAACGCCAAGGAGGCGGCGGCCTTCGCCCGCATGCTCGGCGCCGGCGTGGCCATGGGCGCCAAGCAGCGCTTCCCCGACGACCGCGTGGTGATCAGCTCGGTGATCGGCGACGTGGCGGGCAAGGACGTGATCATCCTCGACGACGAGATCGCCAAGGGCAGCACGGTCATCGAGCTCCTCGACCGCCTGCGGGAGCAGGGCGTCAGGTCTGTGCGGGTCGCCTGCACGCACGGTCTGTTCGCCGGCGGCGCCGTCGAACGCCTCAGCGCCCACCCCGAGGTCCTGGAGATCGTCGCCACCAACACGGTCCCGTCGCCCAAGCCCAGCGACAAGCTCACGATCCTGTCGATCGCCCCCGCCCTGGCGGAGGCCATGCGCCGCATCCACGACGGCGAATCCGTCAGTTCCCTCTTCAGCACTTCCTGACGGGGACGATCATAGGATCCATGGGCGCGGGGTCCGTCGCGATTCACGGAGACAACGCCGGCGTCGTGATCACCCACGCCGCCGGCACACCGCTCGCCGCGGCGTTACGCGGCGCCGGCCGGCTCTTCGAAGACAGCGCCGCGATGACCGGCCGCGCCTGGCTCACCGAGCGGGTCGACGCGTTCCTGGCCACCCACCCTCGCGGCTACTTCCTCATCGAGGCCGACGCTGGCCTCGGCAAGAGCACCTACGCCGCATGGCTGGCCGCCGACCGCGACTATCCCCGCCACTTCACCCGCGAGGGAGGCGACGTACGGCAGGCCGCCACGGCCATCCGCAACCTCGGCGCCCAGCTCGTCGCCGGATACGGCCTGGACGAGCTGGCCCCCGGCGGCCTCCTGCCACCCGAGTCCGGCGGCACCGCCTGGCTCACCCGGGTACTCAGGGCCGCGGCGAGCCGCCGCCGCGTGGTGCTCGTGGTCGACGGCCTGGACGAGGCCGTGGCGACCGGCCACGACGTCCTCCCGCTCGGCCTGCCCGCCGAGCTGCCCGACGGCGTCTACGTGGTCGCCACGCTGCGTCCCGGCACGCCGCTGCCCGGGCTGCGGGAGCCGTACGAGATCTGCAAGTTCCGTCACCACCGCGAGGAGAACCTCGCCGACCTGCGCGCGCACGTCGAGGCCCTGGTGCGCACCCCGGAACTGGCCGCCAAGATCGACCAGGCGGGGCTGACCCAGAAAGCGGCCGCCGACCTGCTGGTGGACCGCAGCGACGGCGTGTGGGTCTACCTGCACTACGTCACCCAGGCCGGGGCGCTCGACCTTTCCCTGCCGCGGGGCCTGGAGGACTACTACGCCGCCGCGCTCGCCGGGCTCAACGAGTGGCTGCCCGTGCTGGCCACACTCGCCGTCGCCGAGGAACCCCTGGACGCCGACACACTCGTACGGCTGGCGGGCACGTGCGACGCCGACTCCGTGACCGACCTGCTGACGGGACCGCTTCGCCCGTTCTGCCGGGTCGAGGGCGACACCTTCGCCTGCTACCACGCCAGCCTGCGCGACTACCTGACAGGCGGGGGCGCGGGCATGGTCACGGACGCGCAGGAGTCACGCAGGAAACGCATGGCCAGGGCCACCCGCCAGGCCCACGACCGCATCTGCGACCACTACCTGTCGCTCCCCGAGGACCTCGGCTACGGCCGGCGCCACCTGGCCACCCACCTCATCGCCGCGGGCCGCGCCGATGACCTGCACCGGCTCCTGGCGGACCACGGCAACGCGTGGTTCCGGGTGCACGACGAGGCCGGTGACCTGGCCGGGTATCTCCGTGATGTCGCCCTGGCCCGCGAGGCGGCGGATTCGATCCCCCTGGAGATCCGCTATCGGCTGATCGAGGCGTGCGTCTCCTCTTCGGTCGCCTCACTGCCGACGAAGCTCATCATGGCCATGGTCGAGACCGAGCAGTTGACCGTCGCCCAGGCAGTGGAGCACGCCCGGCGCGACCCGTATCCGGCTCGCCGGGTCGAGCTGCTGGCAGGACTGCTGTCGCGCGCTCCGGCGGCCAACAGGGATGAGCTCTTCGCGGATGCCACGCGCGCGGCGGGATACCTCGACGCGCCCCTCTTCGCGGAGGCGGTCGTCGCGCTGCTTCCGCCGGCCGGGCCCGACCAGCGCGCGGCCCTGGTAGGGAGCGCCCTGGACAAGGGGTTGGCAAGCCGAAACGACCTGTCCTTGTGCCGCGTGCTGTGCCAGATCGGGCCGCTGCTGGACGACGGGCAGACGGCGCGCGCCATGAAGGCTCTGCTGTCCGGGGAAGGGCACAGCCGGATGTCGTACCCATGGCTGGCCATGTCGATCACCGCCCTTGCTCCCGCCCTCACCGGCGAGCTCGCCGCGCATGCGTTGGAGGCGGTTCTCGCTCCGCCGACCGTATGGATGGATACGCCTGAGGGCCGGATCGGAATGGAAAGGGCGAAGGCCATCGAAGTTCTCGCCCCCCGTCTCGGCGATCGGGCGCTGCACCGCGCTCTGGCCGCTGCCCGCGAGTTGCCCACATCTGACGCCCGGTTCGTCGCTCTGCTGGGACTGTCCGATCACCTACCGGAGCCGCTGATCGCCGAGGCGGTACGACTGCTCCCGGAGCTACGAGCGCCTGCTGCGCTGGCCCGGGCGATCCCCGTCGTGGCGGAATCCGAGCGAGCCTCTCTGGTGATCAGGGGGGTGGCGCACCTGCGATCCGGGTTCGGCGACCTGGCGGAACTCCTCGCCCATGTCCCCAGGGCGAAGCAGGAGCAGGCGGCCGCCATGCTCTTCCAGTCGCTGAACGAGTCCGACAAACCGCGGGCAGGGGATCTCAAGATCCTCGCTCCCTTCCTGCCGGCCGGACTCTTCGCACCGGCACTCGAACTGGCCAGGAGGATCGCCTCCAGTGAGGCCATGACCGCCCTGGCCATGGCCAGGCCGCCGGAGCACAGGCGGGCCCTGCTCTCCGGGATCCGAGCCGACGTCCTGGCCCATGGGGAGGGCTGGGATCCGAGCGAGGTCATGGCCGCCCTCGCCTGCCGTGCTCCTGATCCGCCGCGCGAAGCCCTGCTGGCCCGGATCCGCGAGGAGCCCGGCCTGAGCGATGGGGTGCTTGCCATGCTCGGGCCACGACTGGCCGACGCCATCGTGGCCGACATGGGCATCTCCATCTCCGCCGATCTCTTCGAGGTCCTGGCGCCCCACCTCTCCTGCCACAAAGCGGCGCTCCAGATCGCGAGGGCTCGTGACGACGCCGAGGATCGGCTCACGGCGCTGACGGCGCTCCTTCCGCATCTTCCCGCCCAGCTTCGAACCGGCGTCGCGCGTGAGGCACTCGATCTGGTCAAGGACGTGTGCGATCGCGACTGGCACCTGATGGAGCTGATCCCCGCTCTACCCGACGAGGCACTCGGCGACGCCGTGACACTGGCGCTCGCCTGCCATGGCCCGATGAACACGATCGACGCGCTCACCGCCCTGGAACCGCGGCTACCGGAGACCGTCTCTCCGCTGCTGGAGCCGATCCGGCACCTCAGGGCCGAGGCGCTCGACAAGGCGCGCGGCTACGCCTTCGTCCTGTCGCTCCCGCACGCCGCCCCGCATCTAGATCCACCCTCCCTCACCAGAGCGCTGGACAGGGCTCTCACCCTGGGCGAGCTCCAGGACCGAGTCAACGCTCTTCTCGCTCTGCTTCCCTACCTTCCCGAGGAGCAGCGGCAGGCCGCCGCCCGAGCGGCCGTGGATCCTCCGGCCTTGCCTGGTTCCGTGCTCTGGCACCCCATCGTCGAGCTGGCGGCGTCCGAGCATGTCACCGACATGGACACCCTGCTCGCCGACGCGGCGGACATCGCGCCGAAGGTACGCGCACAGGTCCTGCGGAAGCTGGTCCAGCGCCAGGACGCCGGGCCCGACACCCTGCCGCGCCACTGGCCGGACGGCATCACGCGCGAGGACGCCTTCCTGATCATCGCGGACGCGGCGCCATGGATCGAACGTTACTGCGGGCCCGACGGCATCGTGGCCATGATCGAGGCCGTGGAGGACGTCTCTCGCTGGTGGCCCTAAAGCACCCGTGTCAGGCGGGTCAGGGCCTCGGTGATCTGCTCGGGGGTCAGGTCGCGGTCGGTGCGCTGGTAGCGGTAGACCTCGGGGGCCAGCGGCGCCAGGAGGGTGTCCACCAGCGCGTCGGGGCCAGGGGTGCCCGCGGCGATCAGCAGCGAGCGGACGTGGACGCGCCAGAAGCCGTACGCGCCCGTCTCGAAGCGGGTCCGGCCCACCTCCGCGCCCAGGACCAGGTGGGCGTGGTTCTCCAGGAGTTCCACCATGGCCGCGTAGAAGGCGGCCAGGCGTTCGGCCGGGGGTGCGCCGGGGCCGAGCGGGGGATCTCCGCGGAGGAGCTCTTCCTGCAGGGCGCTCTCGTGCGCGTCGAGCAGCGCCACCGCGATCGAGGCCCGGTCCGGGTAGCGGCGGTAGAGGGTGCCGCGTCCGACCCCGGCCGCCTTGGCGATGTCGTCCATCGTCACGTCCTGCGGCGACCTGGCCGCGAACAGGTCCCCGGCGGCCTCCAGGATCCGTGCGCGGTTGCGCGCGGCGTCTGCTCTCTCCATGCACCCGAGTATATGTGGACACGGTGTCCGGTTATCGCTTAAGCTCACAACCGGACACCGTGTCCACATAAGGAGAGATCATGAGCAACCTCTTGCACCTCGACGCCAGCGCCCGCCGCAAGTCGTTCTCGCGCGAGCTGTCGCAGGCCTACGCCGCCACCTGGCGCGCCGCCCACCCCGACGCCGGCTACGTCTACCGCGACCTGGCGGCCGACCCCGTGCCCCACATCACGGAGGCCTGGACCGAACTGTGCGACTACGTGCTCGCCCACCAGATCACCGACATCTCCCGGTACGGCGAGGCCGTCCGCACCCCCGCCCAGGAGGAGGCGTGGAAGATGCTGAAGCCGCTGCTCGACGAGGTGGTGGCCGCCGACGTGGTGCTCATCGGGACCCCGATGTACAACTTCTCGATCCCATCGTCGCTGAAGGCCTGGCTGGACCAGATCACGTTCCCCAAGATGTCGCTGAAGGGCCGCTCGTTCGTGGTGACCGGCGCGCGGGGCGGCGCCTACGGCCCCGGCACGCCGCGCGAGCCCGTCGACCACGAGGAGCGCTACCTGCGCGACTTCTTCAAGGGCCACTTCGCGGTGGAGGAGGTCACGTTCATCCACACCGAGCTGACCAACTCCCTGCTCGACCCGGCCATCGCCCACCTTCGCGACAAGCACGAGCTGTCGCGCGAGGCGGCACTGGCGGAGGTGGCCCGGTGACCTGGCTCGTCCTCTTCCTCGCGGGGCTGGTGGAGGTGGCCTGGTCGCAGAGCATCAAGCCCACCCAGAACTTCACCAGGCCCGTGCCCACCATCATCTCGCTGGTCCTGATGGCAGCCGCGGTGTGGCTGCTGTCCTACGCGATGAACACGCTCCCCGTCGGCACGGCCTACGCCGTGTTCACGGGAATCGGCGCGGTCGGCGCGATCACACTGGGGATCCTGCTCAACGACGACCCGGTTTCGGTGGGCAGGATGGCGGCGCTCGCGCTGATTGTCGGAGGGATAGTGTTGGCGCGAGTTACCACCTGAACCAGGAGAAAGGGCCGCGAATGGGTGAGATCAGGGAGTCCTATCTTGTCGCCGCGTCCTCGGCCGTCGCGCTCCTGCGCGAGCCCGCCGTCGCCGCCGCGTGGGAGAAGCCGAGCGCGCTGCTGGAGTTCAGCGTCGCGGGGCTGGCGGGACACCTGGCCTACCAACTCGTCCGCGTGGACGCCCTGCTCCCCGGCACCGAGCGTGACGTCGACCCGATCCCGCTGCTCGAGCACTACACCCGCTCGGCCTGGGTCCAGGCGGGCCTCGACCACGAGAGCAACGTGGGCATCCGCCAGGCGGGCGAGGCGGCGGCCAGGCAAGGCCCTGCCACGGTGGCGGGCGGGGCCGAGTCGCTGCTGGCCGCCCAGCGGTCCGCGCTGCCGGCCGAGCCCGACGACCGGATCGTGCACATCGCCTCGTCCGGGTGGTCGCTGCGGCTGGACGACTTCCTGCTCACGCGGGTGATGGAGCTCGTCGTCCACTCCGACGACCTGGCCGCCAGCGTCGGCCTGGAGACCCCCGCCCTGCCGGCCGCCGTGATCGACCCGGTGGTCGACCTGCTGGCCCGGCTCGCCGTACACCGGCACGGCGCGACGGCCGTCATCAGGACCCTCAGCCGGGCCGAACGAGCCCCCGCCACCATCAGCGCCTTCTGACACCCCCCGGTTACGTCCCGTCTCGCCAGGATGGCGGGGCTGGGTGTCAGAGGTTGATCATGCGGAGGGCGGCGGCGACCTCGCGGCCCTTGAGGGCCGTGTCGGGGTCGATCAGCCATTGGCCCACCAGGCCCGTGAGCATGGCCTGGTAGAACGTGCCGACCAGGCGGGCCCGCTCGGGCTCGGCGGCCGGGTCGATGCCCTCGAAGAGCCGGGCCAGGCCGTACCGGGCCTCCAGGATGCCCTGGGCCAGCTGCTTGTGGACCTCCGGCAGGTGGTCGAGCTGGCTGACCAGCTCGAACTGGGTGATCCACAGTGGGCGCAGCCGGTCGAAGGAGGCGACGATCCGATCCCAGGCCGCCTCGAAGCGTTCCGCGGGCGTGGTGTCGGGGCGGATGTCGGCGGTCAGCGCGGTCTCCATCTCGTCGCCCCACTCCCGCATGACCTCGAACAGCGCCTCGTTCATCAGCGCGTCCTTGGACCTGAAGTGGTAGCCGATCCCGGCCAGGCTCACCCCTGAGGCGTTGGCGATGTCGCGCGCGGTCGTGCGCGAGAAGCCCTTCTCACGCAGGCACTTCTTCGCGGCTTCCAGGAGATCTTCGCGGTTACCCATGCCTCCAGAGTCTAACACGGATGTCTCAAAAGCTCGTCCTAGACAAGCGTCTAAGACTTCTGTACTGTTCTCGCCATGACGAACATCCTGATCTCCGGCGCGAGCATCGCGGGCACCTCCATCGCTTACTGGCTGCGGCGTCACGGCTTCACCCCGACGGTGGTGGAGCGGGCCCCCTCGATCCGCGAGGGCGGCTACAAGGTCGACATCCGCGGCAAGGCGCTCGACGTGGTCGAGCGGATGGGCATCCTGGACCGGGTCCGCGCCAGGAGCACGGACATGCGGGTCGCCACCCACTACGACGCCAGGGGCCGCAAGGTCGCGGCGATGGACGCGGACCTGTTCGGCGGGCGCGAGGGCGACGACGAGGAGATCATGCGCGGCGACCTCAACGAGATCCTCTACGACCTGACCCGCGACGAGGTCGAGTACCTCTTCGACGACTCGATCACGAGCGTCTCCGAGGACGGCCTGGTCACCTTCGAGCGCTCCCCCGCCCGCCGCTTCGACCTGGTCATCGGCGCCGACGGCGTGCACTCCAACACCCGCAGGATCGTCTTCGGCGACGAGTCGCGGTTCATCCGCGACCTGGGCTACCGCGTCTCGATCTCCACTGTGCCCAACACGCTCGGCCTCGACCGCGAGGAGGCGGTGCACGCGGCGCCCGGCCGTACCGCCAACATCTACAGCACCCGGCACGACACCAGCGCGAAGGCGCTGTTCATGTGGTCGTCCACCGAGCCCTACGACTACCGCGACGTGGCGCAGCAGAAGAGGCAGCTGGCCGAGGCCATGGCCGGTGTCGGCTGGAAGGTGCCGGAGCTGCTCGCGGCCGTGGGCGAGGCCAGGGACTTCTACTTCGACTCGATCAGCCAGATCCACATGGACCGCTGGTCGCGCGGGCGGGTCGCACTGCTCGGCGACGCGGCCTACTGCGCCTCCCCCGCCTCGGGGCAGGGCACGAGCCTGGCGCTGGTGGGTGCCTACGTCCTGGCGGGCGAGATCGCGTCACACGCCCGGATCGAGGACGCCTTCGCGGCCTACGAGCGCGAGATGCGGCCGTTCGTGGACAAGAACCAGAAGCTCGGCCCGGTCAACGTCAAGGGCATGGTCATCCCGTCAAAGTTCGCGATCTGGTTCCAGCTCCGGATGATCAAGCTGATGCCGCACATGCCCGGCCGCGACAAGATGATCGAGCGGGTCACCGGCCCCATCCGCGAGGCGGCCGTCGCCATCACGCTGAAGGACTACCAGGCCGGCCACCAGCGCACTCAGGCCTAGGTCGAAGGCCTGCATGGCGCCCTCGGGATGCGCACCTTCGAGAGCCGACGACAGCAACGGCACCTCGCGCCCGGCGGGATCGATCATGACGCTGGGCGCGACCATGTCGAGCGCCGACCCGATCGCGAACGACTCGATCGCCGTGAACACGGCGACCACCCGTACAGCGTGATCTTCCTGTGGACCAACGGCACTGGCATCCTGGGGGTGATGGTGCTGCAGGCGCTGGCGGCGCTGTCGGTGGTGGTCTTCTTCCGCCGCGACAGGCGGGGATACAGCATGATCCGCGTGCTCGTGGCACCGCTGCCGGCCTCCGTGCTGCTGGTGGTGATGATCTTCCTGGTCGTCAAGAACTTCGACCTGCTCACCGCGGCGTCCGCGACCGTGAATACGCTGCTCGTGCTGCCCGTGCCGATCGTCTTCGCGATCGGCGCCGTGCTGGCCGTGCGCATCCGCCGCCGCGACCCCGGACGTTACGCCCAGCTGACGACCGTCGATGTGGAGGAGACCGCGAGTGTCTGACCTGCTGTTCACCGGAGGCACGATCTGGACGGGCCACGACGTCACGCACGCGCTGTCCGTGCGCGACGGCCGGGTGTCCGCCCTGGGTGATGAGGCCGTACGGCGGGGCGGATCCGTGATCGATCTGGGTGGCGGCTTCCTGATGCCCGCCTTCGGCGACGGGCACGCGCACCCGCTGTTCGGCGGGCTCGAGGCGCAGGGGCCGCAGATCAAGCCGTGCGGGACCGTGGCGGAGATCGTCGCCGAGGTCGGGCGCTACGCCGCCGAGCATCCGGAGCTGGAGTGGATCGTGGGCGGCAGTTACGACCCGACGATCGTGCCCGGCGGCGAGTTCGACGCGCGCTGGCTGGACGAGGTGGTGCCCGACCGGCCGGTGGTGCTGCGGGCCTACGACTACCACACCGTGTGGTGCAACACCCCCGCACTCGAACGCGCCGGGATAGATCCGGACACGCCCGACCCGCGGCTCGGCTGGATCGTACGGCGGGCCGACGGGACCCCGATGGGCACCCTCCGCGAGTGGCACGCCTGCGACCTCGTCCTCGACCTGGTGCCCGCCAAGTCCCTGGACGACCTGGTAGAGGGCCTGGCCGAGGCGGGCAGGGCGATGGCCGCCGCCGGCATCACCTGGGTCCAGGACGCCTGGGTCGAGCCGTACATGGTGCCCGCCTACCTGGAGGCCGAGCGCAGGGGCGCGCTGCGGTTCCGCGCCAACCTGGGTTTCCGCGCCGACCCCGACCGCTGGCGTGACCAGCGCGCGGAGTTCACGGCGCTGCGCGCGCAGGTGGACGGGCACGAGCTGGTGACGGCCAACACCGTGAAGTTCTTCGCCGACGGGGTCATCGAGGGCGGCACCGCGGCCATGCTCGAGCCGTACACGGACGCCCCGCACTCCTGCGGCATGCCCGTCTGGGATCCGAAGGCGCTGGCCGAGGCCGTGGTCGCGGTCGACGCCGACGGGTTCCAGGTGCACATCCACGCCATCGGCGACGGCGGGATCAGGGCGGCACTGGATGCCGTGGCGCTCGCCGTACGGACCAATGAGCGGTGGGACCGGCGGCCGGTGATCGCGCACACGCAACTGGTGGATCCCGCCGACCTGGCGCGCTTCGCCGAGCTCGGAGTGATCGCGAACTTCGAGCCGCTCTGGGCGCAGCTCGACCCGCTGCAGACCGAACTGAGCGTGCCCAGGCTCGGGCAGCCGCGGGCCGACCTGCAGTATCCGATGGAGTCGCTGCGGGCGAGCGGCGCGGTGCTGTCGTTCGGCAGCGACTGGCCGGTCAGCTCGCAGGAGCCGCTGCTCGGCATCCAGATCGCCACGACCAGGCAGACCGTCGGCGGCTCGCCGCCGTGGACGCCGGATGAGCGCCTCGGGCTGGACGACGCGCTGCGCGCCTACACCTGGGGCGTGGCCTACCAGGCCTTCGCCGAGGACCGTCGTGGCACGCTGGCCGCGGGCATGGACGCCGACCTGGTGTGGCTGGGCCGTGACCCGCGCGAGGTGGAGCCGCTAGAACTGCGCCATGTCCGGGTGCTCGGCACGTGGCTGGGCGGCACGCGCGTGGCCTGACCGCGAGGTGCGGATCTGGCCCATCGTGGCGCGGCTGTCGCGGATGCTGCTGACCAGCACGTAGGCGACCAGCAGCAGCCCGAGGCACAGCGCGTCGATCCCCCACCAGGTCAGGTCGGCCAGGCGCAGGTTGCCGGCGACGTCGGCGTTCGAGCGGGTCCACCAGGTGACCGCGGCCACCACCCCGGTCCCCGCCAGCCAGGTCCACAGCCGCGGCAGGTCGCCGCCGCGGTGCAGCCTGACCCGCCAGGCCAGGAAGAGCGCGACCACGCCGAGCAGCGCGCACAGCCCGATGAGCCACCACGGCAGGCCGAAGGAGACGTGCTCGGCCGCCTGGCCCTTGACGGCCTGCAACTGCGCCTCGGCCTGCTGCTTGGCCGCGATCGCGGCGTCGAGCTGCTTCTTCAGCTCGGCCACGGCCTCCTTGCGCGCGGTGGGCGCCGGGGGCGTGGCGGCGTCGGTGGGCAGCATCCTGGCGACCACGGTGAGCATGATCGCGATGAACGACAGCGCCAGGATGATCGCCATGAACAGGTCGATGAAGCGCAGGTCGAGCGGCGGTGCGAAGGCCCTGGCGGCGCGCCGCCTCACGGCTCCCTCACCAGCGTGTACCGGTGCGGCCGGCTCTCCACCGCGCTCAGCTGCTCGACCGCGGTCCGCAGCGCGTCCAGGCCCTTGGTGAGCTCCTCGGTCCGTCCCCTGGACTGCGCCAGCTCCTGCATGAGCCCATGCATGGCGGGCCCGGCCTGTTTGGCGGGCAGGCGCGCCACGTAGGTCAGGAACACCTCGTCCGCCTCGACGACTGCCATCCGCTCGCCGCGCTCGACGAAGGCCATCAGGCCGAAGGCCAGCACGCTGAGGAACAGCGCGATCAGCGTGACGCCGAACGCGGAGGCCAGCTCGGGCAGCACCTGCGACTTCAGCGCGGTCATCAGCCGGGCGGGGCTGCCGTCACCGTCGAGCCCGTTGGCGAAGGAGGTGACCATCGCGGCCATGGTCAGCGCCGTGCCGATGAAGCCGAACACCGGCAGCGCCCAGATCAGCGCGTGGTCGAGATGGTGCTTGTTGGCCATCTCGCCCTCGTCCAGCGCCGACCTGGCGCTCAGCACCGCCTCGGCGTCGGTGCCCGCCTCGGCGGCCTCCTTGAACAGCGCCAGCCGCCGGCCGACGAGCGTGCCGGAGTCCGGGCCGACCGCCTGGATGTTGGCCCGCGCCCGCTTGATCGCCGCGTTCTCGCGCTGGATGTCCGGTACGGCTCGCACGATGCGCAGCACCGTCGTCAGGAAGACCGCGATGATCAGCATGACCACCAGTTCGGCGGCGATCGGCGCCGTGGTCGCTCCGACGGCCCTCAGCAGCGCGCCTATCGCGCCGGCCAGCATGAGCAGCGCCGAGACCACGACGGCCACCGCGGGTGCGAACAGCGAATGGCGCCACCCGAAACTTGACAATCCCTAACTCCGCTTCCACCCGCGATCAGTCAAGTCCTACCTAACCACATGCAAAGCAGACATGACGGGCTGTTACCGGATTGAGCTATTGGAATGAAGCGTTCCGTTCTGCTATAGTGGAACTAAGCGTTCCGTTCCAAAGCTTAAGGAGCTCGACATGACCATCCTCGTCACCGGAGCCACCGGTACCGTCGGCCGCCAGCTGGTCGAGCAGCTCGTCCGGTCCGGGCAGCAGGTCCGCGCCCTGACCAGGAACCCCGGCAGCGCCCGGCTCCCCGAGGGCGTGGAGGTCGTGGGCGGCGACATGGCCGACCCCGGCAGCCTCGAGCAGGCCTTCGAAGGCGTCACCGCGGCCCATCTGATCAACTTCGCGGGCGACGACTACCAGCCGCTGAAGAACGGCGAGCAGATCGTCGAGGTGGCAGCCGCCGCGGGCGTCAGGCGCATCACCGTGCTGGGCGGGCGCGCCGACGGGCCGCTGGAGCAGGCGCTGGCCGGAAGCGACCTGGAGTGGACGCTGCTCCAGCCGGTGGAGTTCATGTCCAACACGCTGAAGTGGTGGGCCGAGTCGATCAAGGCTGAGGGCGCGATCAGGGAGCCGTTCGGCGGGCGGCTGAGCGCGCTGGTCCACGAGGCGGACATCGCCGCGGTGGCCGCCACGGTCCTGACCGAGGGCGGCCACCACGGCGAGACCCTGACCCTCACCGGTCCCGAGGCCATCGCCACCAGGGACAAGGTGCGCATGCTCGCCGAGGCGGTCGGCCGCGAGATCCGCTTCGAGGAGCTCACCGAGGACCAGGCGAAGGCCAAGTGGCGGGCCGACGGCATGGGCGAGGAGACGATCGGCTTCCTCATCCAGGCCCTCGGCAACACCCCCGACATCGGCAAGACCGTCGTCTCGACGGTCGAGGACGTCACCGGTCGTCCCGCCCGCAGCTTCTCTCAGTGGGCCGCCGAGCACGCGGCCGCCTTCACCGCCTAGCTCGCGCCGTCGACGGCCCGCGGCTCCGGCCGCGGGCCATCGGGCTCACGCGCTGAGCGCGGCGTAGTGGCAGGCGGCCTGCGCCTCAGGTACGGCCGGCAACACGCTCAGCACCTCCGAACGGCACCTGCCGTCCACCCCCGCCTCCGCGGCCCTGCCGGAGGCGAGCTCCTGGCAGCGCGCGTGGAAGCGGCACCCGCCGGGGATGCGCGTGGGGTCCGGCGGCTCGCCGGACAGCACGATCCGCTCCGGCGACTCGGGCAGCACGCTCAGCAGCGCCTGCGTGTACGGGTGCCGCGGCGCGGTCAGCACCTGCTCGACGGGACCGGACTCGACGATCCTGCCCAGGTACATCACCGCCACGCGGTCGGCGATGTTCCAGGCCAGGCCCAGGTCGTGGGTGACGACCAGCGCCGACAGCCCCAGATCGGCGCGCAGCTTGAGCAGCAGCGCCAGGATCTCGCCGCGGACCGAGGCGTCCAGCGAGGCCACCGGCTCGTCGGCGATGAGCACCTTCGGGTCGAGCGCCAGCGCCCCCGCGATGACCACGCGCTGGCGCTGCCCGCCGGACAGCTCGTGCGGGTAGCGCAGGAAGAACCGCTCGGGTGGCCGCAGCCCCGCCCTGGACAGCGCGTCGGCGACGATCTTCTCCTCGTCGGGCAGCCCGTGGATGCGCGGGCCCTCGGCGACCGCCTCGTACACGGTCTGGCGCGGGTTCAACGAGCCCATCGGGTCCTGCAGGACGAGCTGCACCTCGCGCCGGTGGGCCTTGAGCGCCCTGCCGCGGTAGGTGAGCCTGGCCCCGCCGTACGTGACCGAGCCGGAGGAGGGGCGCTCCAGGCCCAGCAGCGTGCGGGCGAGCGTGGTCTTGCCGCAGCCGGACTCGCCGACCAGTGCCACGATCTCGCCCGCGCCGATCGACAGGTTCACCCCGTCGACCGCGCGGGCACGCCGTCCCCGCGAGGCGAAGTCCACGTGCAGGTCGCTCGCCTCGAGCAGCGTCATGATGCCTTCTCCTTCGCGCGAACGTGCACGCACGCCGCCGTACGGCGTTGGCCGGCGGGCCAGAGCTCGACGTCCGCGGTCGAGCACTCCTCCAGCGCCACCGGGCAGCGCGGGTGGAACGAGCAGCCGGACGGCAGCTCCATCGGGTCGGGCGGGTCGCCGCCCAGGCCCTTGGGGGCCATCCGCGAGGCAGGGTCGCCGACGGTGGGGAACGCCGCGGCCAGTGCCTTGCTGTAGGGGTGCTTGGCGTCGTGGAAGACCTCGTGCGAGGGGCCGTTCTCCACGATCCGCCCGGCGTACATGACGGCCAGGCGGTCGCAGACGTCGGCCAGCACCGACAGGTCGTGCGAGATCATGATCAAGGAGATGTCGTGCTCGGCGACCAGCTCCTTGATCAGGGTCAGCACCTGCGCCTGGACCATCACGTCGAGCGCGGTGGTCGGCTCGTCGGCGATGATCAGCCGGGGTGAGCAGGCCAGCGCCATCGCGATCATCACGCGCTGCCGCTGACCGCCCGACAGCTCGTGCGGGTAGCTGCGCGCCCGCCAGGCGGGCAGGCCCACCTGGTCGAGCAGCTCGGCCACGCGCTTGCGGGCGCCCTCCGGTTTGGCCAGCCCGTGCACGAGCAGTGGCTCGGCGATCTGGTCGCCGATCCTGCGCACCGGGTTGAGCCCGTGCTGGGCGCCCTGGAACACGATCGAGGCCTCGGCCCAGCGCACGGCGCGCAGGCGGCCCCACTTCATGGCGAGCAGGTCCTCGCCGTCGAGCAGGATCCGGCCGCCGACCCGCGCGTCCTTCGGCAGCAGCCGCAGCAGCGCCATGGCCAGCGTCGACTTGCCGGACCCCGACTCGCCCGCGATCCCGAGCGCACTGCCGGCCTCCAGCGTCAGCGACACCCCGCGCACGGCCGGCACCTCGCCCGAGGCGATCCGGTAGGTGACGGACATGTCGTCCAGTTGAAGCAGCGCCATCAGCCAGCCCTCCGCAGCCGCGGGTTCAGCACGGCCTCCAGCGCGCGGCCGAACATGGTGAAGGCCATGACGACCGCGACGATGCACAGACCGGGGATGAGGATGTACCACCAGGCGCCGTTGGTCGCGGCGTTCCAGTCGTAGGAGCCCTTGAGCATGCTTCCCCAGGACGTCCTGTTGGAGCTGGCGCCCAGGAAGGCCAGGGTCGACTCGGTGACGATCGCGCTGGCCACCTCCAGCGTGGTGCTGGCCAGCAGCAGCGGCCCCACGTTCGGCAGCACGTGCCTGGTGGCGATGTGCCAGTGTCCCGCCCCGAGCGCCTTCGACCTCTCGATGTACGGCCTGGCCTCGACGGCGAGCGTCTGGGCGCGGATCAGCCGGGTCGTGGACGGCCACGAGGTGATGGCGATCGCGATGATGATCGTCGTGGTGCTCCCGCCGAGCATGGCGGCCAGCACCAGCGCGGTCACCGTCGAGGGCAGTACCAGGAACCAGTCGGTCACCCGCATCAGCACGGCGCCGGCCAGACCGCGGAAGTGCCCGGCCGCGATCCCGATCACCGTGCCGATCACCACGGTGAGCAGCGCGGCCAGGAACCCGATCAGCAGCGACGTGCGCGAGCCCCACCAGATGAGCTCGATGATCGACCGCCCCGACTCGTCGGTGCCCAGCAGGTGGCCGGGTCCCGGAGGAGCCCATGGCTTGCCGACGCCCGACACCACCGAGGTCACGCCCTCGTCGATGAACAGCGGCGCGATCAGCGCCATCACCACGGCGACGACCAGGATGCCCAGCCCGATCACGCCGCCCTTGTGCTTGCGGAACTCGGCCCAGAACCGGCCGAGGGCCCGCCTCCTGCGGGTCCAGGTCAGGCTCGTCATGTGGACCTCACCCTCGGGTCGAGCAGGTGGTAGACCACGTCGGCCAGCGTGTTCATGATGATCACCGAGACGCTGATGACGATGAACGTGCCCTGCATCAGCGTGAAGTCGGGCACGTGGATCGCGCGCACGAACAGCTGACCGAGCCCCGGCCAGCTGTAGATGGCCTCCACCGTGACCGCGCCGGACACGATGAAGCCGATCCGCATGAACACCAGCGTCACCGTGGGCAGCAACGCGTTGGGGATGGCGTGGCGCCGCCGTACCTCGTCGTCGCGCAGGCCCTTGGCACGGGCGGTCGTGATGTAGTCCTGGGCGACCTCCTCCTGCAGGGAGGAGCGCATGACCAGCAGGTACTGCGCGTAGACCACGCCGACCAGCGTGAGCACCGGCAGCACCATGTGCAGGCCGACGTCCAGGACGTAGGCGAAGCCGTCAGGGGCGTCGACGCTCTCGATGCCGCGCGTGGGGAACAGGCCGGGGATGGGGCCGATGCCGTTGGCGAAGACCAGGAGCAGCAGCAGGCCGAGCCAGAACGTCGGCACCGACCACAGCACCAGCGAGATCGCCGTGGAGAAGCGGTCGAAGCGGCTGCCGATCCGCCAGCCGGCCTTGGTGCCCTGCCACAGGCCCAGGCTGACCGCCAGGATCAGCGCGGTCCCCGTGAGCAGCAGCGTGTTGCCGAAGCGCTCGCCGATGAGGTCGAGCACCGGGCGCTTGTACTCGTAGGAGCTGCCGAAGTCGAGCCTGATCGTGTTGCCGATGTAGTCGATGAACTGCTGCCACTGCGGCTTGTCCAGGCCGAGGCGGTGGCGTTCGATCGCCAGCGCCTCGGGCGTCATGTTGCGGCCCTGCGCCAGGGCGCGCACCGGGTCGCCCGGCAGGAGGCGGAAGACGAAGAACGTGGTGATGATCACCACGGCGATGCTGACCGCCGCCCCGCCCGCCTTGGACAGCGCGTACCGCAGGGTGCCACGGTAGGTCGAGCCCGCCGCCTGCTCGGCGGCGGGCTCGACCGACTGCAGAGGTGCCGTCATTCGCGTTCGTCTGCCACGCTCTTGCGCCGCCTGGTCACGAAGAAGACGGCGCCGCCGACGACGATGACCGCCACGACGATCCCGATGATCAGACCGGTGCTCGAGCCGCCGCCCGCGGCGCTGGTGCCGCCGGTGGCCTTGGCGTCCAGCGAGTAGAACGGCATGTAGCTGCTACCGCCGTACAGCAGCCCCTTCTCCTCGGGGATCGGGGTGATGCTGGTGATCTTGTCCTTGCGGTAACCCTCGAGGTCGTTCGGGTAGTACAGCGCGATGACCGGCGCCTGGGTGTAGAGGCGCTCCTCCATCTGCTTGATGATCTCGGCCCGCTTGGGGTGGTCGAGCTCGGCGAGCTGCTGCTGGTAGAGCTTCTCGAAGGTCGGGTCGCAGAAGAACGACTCGGTGCCGCCGCCCTCGCCCTTCGGGGTGGGCCTCCGGCTGCACAGGTGCGTGGCCAGGACCTCCTCGGGGTCGGGGTTGACCGACCAGCCGCTGATCGCGATGTCGTACAGGCCGGTGACGCCGGTCTCCTCGCTGAACTTGCTGGAGTCGACCCGGTTGGTGGTCAGCGTGATGCCGATCGCCTTGAAGTAGCCGGTCAGGTACTCGGCCAGCTTGTCCTCGACCGGCGTGTCCGTGTGGATGGAGAAGCGGAACTCCAGCTTGCGCTTGCCGTCGGGCATCGTGCGGACGCCGTCGGCGCCCTTCTTGTAGCCCGCGTCGTCGAGGATCTTGTTGGCCTTGGCCGGGTCGAAGGTGACCTTGGTGTCCCCGCTGGCGGTCCAGAAGTAGTCCTTGAACATCGGCGGGATGATCGATCCGTCGGCAGGGGTCGCGTAGCCGTTCTGGACCTTGTCGACGAGCTCCTGCTTGTTGATCGCGTAGTGCAGGGCCTGGCGTACGCGGACGTCCTTCAGCGCCGGGTGGCCGTCACCGACCGCCTTGTTGTCGGTGGTCGTGGCGCCCGGGTTGACCTCCAGGTAGCTGGCACGGCGGCCCTGGGTGTTCCACTTGACGATGTTCGGGTCGCTCTTGATCGCGTCGAAGTCCGGGCCCTGCAGGCGGCCGATCAGGTCGATCTCGCCCTTGTTCAGGCCCACGATCGCGGCGGCCGGGTTGTCGTAGAAGACCATCTGCAGCTCGTCGATCTTCGGCTTGCCCCGCCAGTAGTTGGGGTTGGCCTTGAGCTTGACGTACTGGTCCTTCTTGTACTCGGTCGCGATGTACGGACCGTCACCGACGACCGGGTAGGCGTCCGGCTCGTACTTGGCCATGTCCGTGACCTTCTCCCAGACGTGCTTGGGCACGATCGGGATGGCCGTGTCGAGGATGGACGCCTGCGGCTGCTTGGTCTTGATGACCAGGTCCTGGCCGTTGGCGGTGACGCTCTCGAAGTTCTCCACGGCCGGGCCGTTCGCGGTCTTCGCGGCGTCGTCCGTCATGATCTTGTTGAGCGTCCAGGCGGCGTCCTCGGCCGTGACGGGCTGGCCGTCCGACCAGTTCGTCTTACGGATCTTGAACGTCCAGGTGAGCTTGTCCGGCGCCACTGACCAGGATTCGGCCAGGTCGGGGCTCGGCTGGAGCGTCTTGGCATCGGGGACGGTGAGGTAACTCCACATCCACCGGTGCACGGCGGTCGAGACGACGCGCACGGCGAGGAACGGGTTCATCGAGTCGACCGCCTGAGTGGCGCCAACCCGAACGACCTTCTTCCCCGCCGAGGGATCCTCGGCATGGGCGACGGCGCCCTGACCTGCCACTAAGAGCGCCACGCCCAGCGCGGCCACGCGCCCGAGCCATTTCCTCATAAGTGCCTCACCTTCAGGCGGGGGTAGTCCTGTGTAGAGAAAGGCACACCATACGAAGACCTTGTGTCAACGAGTGACGGAAAATTGTTTCACTCTCGTTTCCTGAAGCGGTGTTAATTTTCAAGCTTTCCGCCCGAGACGCGCAGTCTTCTGTCGACGGACACCGCCTCCAGCATGCGCCTGTCGTGCGTGACGAGCAGCATCGTGCCTGGATAGGTGGCCAGCGCCGCCTCCAGCTGCTCGATGGCGGGCAGGTCGAGATGGTTGGTCGGCTCGTCCAGCACGAGCAGGTTCACCCCGCGCGCCTGCAACAACGCCAGCGCCGCCCGGGTACGCTCCCCCGGTGACAGAGTGTTAGCCGGACGCAGCACGTGCGCCGCCTTCAGCCCGAACTTGGCCAGCAGCGTGCGGACCTCACCCGGCGGCATGTCCTCGGAGAACGTGTCCACCAGCGGCGCCTCGCCCTCGAAGAGCCTGCGCGCCTGGTCGACCTCGCCCACCACGACGCCGGGACCGAGCGAGGCGTGCCCCTCCTCCAGCGGGATCCGGCCGAGCAGCGCGCCCAGCAGCGTGGTCTTGCCCGCCCCGTTCGCGCCGGTGATCGCCACGCGCTCGGCCCAGCCGATCTCCAGATTGATCGGGCCCAGCCGGAATTCGCCGCGCCTGACCACCGCGTTGCGCAGGGTGGCCACCACCGCGCCGGAGCGGGGCGCGGCGGCGATCTCCATGCGCAGCTCCCACTCCTTGCGCGGCTCCTCGACGACGTCCAGCCGCTCCAGCATGCGCTCGGTCTGGCGGGCCTTGGCGGCCTGCTTCTCCGTGGTCTCGACGCGGGCGTTGCGCCCGATCTTGTCGTTGTCGGGCATCTTGCGGCGGGCGTTCTTGACGCCCTTCTCCATCCAGGCGCGCTGGGTACGGGCTCGCGCCTCGAGCTGGGAGCGCGTATCGGCGTACTCCTCGAACCGCTCGCGGGCGTGCCTGCGGGCGACCTCGCGCTCGTCCAGGTAGGCCTGGTAGCCGCCGCCGTAGAGGTTGACCCGCTGCTGGGCCAGGTCCAGCTCGAGCACCTCGGTGACGGTCCTGGCCAGGAACTCGCGGTCGTGGCTGACCAGCACGGTGCCCGCCCGCAGCCCCCTGACGAACGTCTCCAGCCGGTCGAGCCCGTCCAGGTCCAGGTCGTTGGTCGGCTCGTCGAGCAGGAACAGGTCGTAGCGGCTCAGCAGCAGGGAGGCCAGCCCCGCGCGGGCCGCCTGGCCGCCCGACAGTGCCGTCATCGGCAGGTCCAGCGAGAAGCCCAGGTCCACCTCGCCGGCCCGCTCCTCCAGGTCGGCGCCGCCGAGCGTGAGCCAGCGCTCCAGCGCCAGGCAGTAGGCGTCGTCGGCGCCCTCCGCCTGGTCGACGATGGCCTGGGTGGCGGCGTCGAGGTCGCGCTGCGCCCTGGCCACGCCCGTGCGCCTGGCCAGGAACCGGGCGACGGTCTCGCCCGGCCTGCGGTCCGGCTCCTGGGGCAGGTAGCCGACCACCGCGGAGGCCGGGTTGAGCCTGATCGTGCCCGCCTCGGGCTGTGCCAGCCCGGCGAGCATGCGCAGCAGCGTCGACTTGCCCGCGCCGTTGACGCCGACAAGTCCGATCACGTCGCCGGGTCCCACCACCAGGTCCAGGCCGGAGAACAGCACCTTGTCGCCGTGGCCTGCCGAGAGATCCTTCACCACCATGGTCGCGCTCACCGCACTACCGTAGCCGGGTGCCCCGTTCTCTCAGCGCCCTGGCCGCCGCCGTGACCGTCGCGCTCGGCCTCGCCGTACGGGCCCTGCTCGGCGGCTGGTTCGCCAAATACGCCGGCGACGCGCTCTACACGGTGTTGATCTACTGGCTGACCGTCTTCATCAGGCCGCGGCTGCGGCCGTGGACGGCCGCGCTGATCGCGACGGGGGTGAGCTGGGCGATCGAGTTCGCCCAGCTCGGCGAGATCCCTTCCTGGCTGCGGCCCCTGCTCGGCAGCACCTTCAACGTCCCCGACCTGCTCTGGTACGCCGTCGGGGCGGCGCTGGCCTGGTGCCTGCACACCTGGTACGCCAGGCGCCGCCCCGCACGTCCTTGATCGGGCCGAGTCGTCAGTTGCAGCCGCCCGAACCACAGCAGGATCCGCCGGCCTGCGGCAGCAACTCGATCCTGGCCAGCTGGTAGCCAGCCTCCACCACGGCGGCGTCGATGAGCGCCTCGTCGATCGGTCCCTGGCTGGTCACGGTCATCGCCTTGGCGGCCAGGTCGACCTCGACGCCGCTGACGCCCGAGACCTTCCCCACCTCGGCGGAAACCGAGCTCACACAATGTCCACAGGTCATGCCCTCAACCTGGTACGTAGTCACAGTCATGGCAAAGAACTATACCCCCTAGGGGTAAATCGCGCATAGTCTTCGGCGGCCTGGTTAGGGGTAGCGGTATGGACATCGCATTCCTCGTGGCCCCCGAGGGGGTCGAACAGATCGAACTGACCGAACCGTGGCAAGCCGTCGAGCAGGCAGGGGACACGCCGAGGCTCGTCTCCACCAAGCCCGGCCGGATCCAGGCCTTCAAGCACCTGGACAAGGCCGACACGTTCGACGTGGACGCCACGGTCTCCGACACGTCCGCGGCGGAGTTCGGCGGGCTCGTCCTGCCCGGCGGCGTGGCGAATCCCGACTTCCTGCGCACGGTGCCGGAGGCGGTCCGCTTCGTCGCGGACTTCTTCGACACGGGCAAGCCGGTGGCGGCGATCTGCCACGCGCCCTGGACGCTGATCGAGGCCGACAAGGTCCGCGGACGGACGCTCACCTCGTGGCCCAGCCTCCAGACCGACCTGCGCAACGCCGGCGCGCACTGGGTGGATCAGGAGGTCGTGACCTGCACCGAAGGACCCAACACGCTGGTCACCAGCCGCAAGCCCGACGACCTCAAGGCCTTCTGCCAGGCGGCTCTGGACGCCTTCCGCTGATCACGGCCGCGGAAAGATCGTTCCGGGCATTACCTGGAGCTGGCCAAAATCACGCGCAACTCTGACCAGATCGAAACTCGGCTGTTATGCCTTGCCCCTGGGATTGAAATGGTCTAGACGTAGACCAAAGCGCGTCCGTCCCGCCTCGCAGGGAGATCCTCATGACAACAGAAGAGGATTCCAGGCGACTCGCAGAGCTCGGCTACCGGCAGGAGCTGGCGAGGACCTGGAGTGGTTTCTCCAATTTCGCAATCTCGTTCTCCATCATCTCGATCCTCGCGGGCTGTTTCACCACGTTCGGCCAGGCCTGGAACAACGGCGGTCCCATCGCCATCTCATGGGGCTGGCCCCTGATCTCCCTGTTCATTCTGATCATCGGTCTCTGCTTGTCGGAGCTGGTCTCCGCCTACCCGACCGCCGGCGGCATCTACTGGTGGGCGGCCACCATGGGCAAGCCGATTCACGGCTGGTTCACCGGCTGGCTCAACCTGATCGGGTTGGTGGCTGTGACGGCCTCGGTCGACTACGGATGCGCCACGTTCCTCAACATCACGCTCAGCCGGCTCTTCGACTGGGAGGGCACGCTCACGCAGGCGTTCCTGCTGTTCGTGATCATCCTGGTGCTGCACGCGCTGATCAACATCTACAGCCACAGGCTGATCTCGCTGCTGCAGAACATCTCCGTCTGGTGGCACGTGGCGGGCGCCGCGGTCGTGATCGGCATCCTGGCCTTCGCGCCGACCAAGCACCAGACGCTCGGTTTCGTCTTCACCGACACCATCAACAACTCCGGCTTCGGGGACCACACCACCAGCGGTGCCACGTTCTGGCTGTACGTGCTGCCGCTCGGGTTCCTGCTCACGCAGTACACGATCACCGGCTTCGACGCCTGCGCGCACGTGTCGGAGGAGACGCAGGGCGCGGCCACGTCGGCGGCCCGCGGGCTGTGGCAGTCGATCTTCTACTCGGCCATCGGCGGGTGGCTCCTGCTGCTGGCGTTCCTGTTCGCCGCGACGAACGTGGACGAGATCAACAAGCAGGGCGGCTTCGTCGGCGCCATCTTCACCACCGCGCTCTCCTCGCCGCTGGCCACGACCATTTTCGCGATCTCCACGATCGGGCAGTTCTTCTGCGGGATGAGCTGCGTGACGTCGATGTCGCGGATGACGTACGCCTTCTCGCGTGACGGCGCGGTGCCCGGCTGGCGGCTCTGGTCCAAGGTCGACAAGAACCGGACGCCGGTCAACGCCATCCTGGCCGGCTCCGCGGTCGCCGCTCTGATCACGCTGCCGGCGCTCTACGCTCCTCCCGGAGCGACGCCGACGCCGGTCGCCTTCTACGCGGTCGTCTCCATCGCGGTGATCGGCCTCTACCTGGCCTTCCTCATCCCGATCTGGCTCCGCCTGCGCATGGGCGACTCCTTCAAACCGGGCCCGTGGACGCTGGGCAAGAAGTATCGCGTCATGGGATGGATCTCCTGCGTGGAGATCGTGATCATCTCGATCTACTTCATCATGCCGCTGAGCCCCGCCGGCGTCCCCGGCAACAAGGAGTTCGCCTGGACCTCGGTGAACTACGCCCCGATAGCCGTCGGCGCCGTGCTCATCGGCATCGCCCTCTGGTGGCTCCTGTCGGCCCGCCACTGGTTCACCGGTCCCCGCCGCACTGTCGACGAGCTCCCGGTCAAGTAGCCCCTCCGCGCTGGCGGGTACGGCGGGCCCCGCCGTACCCGCTAGGAGGCCTCGAAGGCGGTGGCGACGACGGGGCGGACCTGGTCCAGGGTGGCTTCGCCGAGTTCGCGCTTGAGCGAGGTCATGTCCACGTCCGGCATCCCGCAGGCGATGGCCCACTGCCAGGGCTCGAGGTCGCCGTCGACGTTGAGGGCGAAGCCGTGGCTGGTGACGCCGCGGCTCTGCCGCATGCCGATGGAGACGATCTTGCGGCGCGTCTCGACCGTCCAGACCCCGGTGAGCAGCTCCGAGCCCGGAGGCGTGTCGCGGCGTTCGGCGGGCAGGCCGAGCGCGGCCAGGGCGTCGACGAGGCGGAGTTCGACCTCGCGCACGTAGTCGACGATGCCCTCCGACTCCTCCAGCTTGACCACGAGGTAGCCGACCAGCTGCCCTGGCCCGTGGTAGGTGAGCTGCCCGCCGCGGCCCGTCTCGGAGACGGGGATGCCGTGAGCGGGGTCAGGCAGGTGCTCGACCGGCGTCCGCCGGCCGACGGTGTAAACCGACGGGTGACTGAGCAGCCAGAGCGTGTCGGGCCGCTCGTCGCGCTGGCGCTGCCCGACCAGCTCCGCCATGCGCTCCATCGCCTTGTCGTAGTCGACGAGATCATCCTGGATGAGACTCAGCGGCCTAGCTCTCATGCTTCGAGGATAGAACGCATACCGGACACCAGCGCCCGCAGCCCGAACTCGAAGTCGCCGTCCGGATCCTCCCAGACGGCGTGGTCCAGCTCGTCGATCGCCGAGCCGACCACGAAGCGCCCGACCGCGATGAAGGCCCGGATCGCGTCCTGCCGCTCGAACCCGGCCTCCAGCAGCGGCCGCATCAGCTCCACCAGGTCGGGAAGCCGATCGGGCGTCGGCCGGGACCCGGCGTGCACGCGCGCCCCGTCGCGGTAGGAGCGCAGCGTCTGACGGAAGACCCTGGCCCTGGCCATCAGCCACTCGTCCCACGGCTGCCCGGGCAGCGGCCGCGACACGGCGCGCATCGGCTCCTCGATCATCACCAGCGCCATCTCGTTGAGCAGCTCCTGCTTGTTCTTGAAGTGCCAGTACAGGGCGGGCTGCTTCACGCCCAGCTTGTCCGCCAGCCGCCGCGTGGTCAGCCCTTCGACGCCGACCTCGTTGAGCAGCTCGAGCGCGGTCCTGACCACGGTCTCCCTCTCCACGCTTGACAATTTATCATCGATAAGGCTTTATCGGTGATAAGGAGGTAGATCATGAATGTCATCATCGCCGGAGCCGGTCCCGTCGGATTGATGCTCGCCTGCGAGCTGCGCCTGCACGGCGTCGAGACGCTGGTGCTGGAGCGGCTGACGGAGATCAGCGAGCACTCGAGGGCGGCCAACCTGCACCCGCGCAGCGTCGACACGTTCGCCCTGCGCGGCATCGAGATCGACGCGCCGCAGCTCCCGCTGCAGCACTTCTCGGGTATGCGCCTGCTCGACCTGACGAAGGTACGGACCCCACACCCCTACGGCCTGCTGATCCCCCAGCCCGAGGTGGAGAGGCTGCTGGAGAAGAGGGCGGTGGAGCTCGGCGCGGAGGTCCGCAGGGGCTGCACGGTCACCGGCTTGGAACAGGACGAGCACGGCGTCACCGTCACCGTGGACGCAGCCGAGGAGATCAGGGCCACGTGGCTGGTCGGCTGCGACGGCGGCCGGAGCACGGTGCGCAAGCTGGCCGGCATCGGTTTCCCCGGCACCGAGCCGACGGTGGCCGCCTACGTGGCCGATCTCGTGATCGCCGACCCGCAGGCCCCGCCCACCGGCTGGCTGCACGGCCCGGCGGGCCTGTCGCTGTGGCCGTTCACCAGGCCCGAGGGCAGGACCAGGATCATCACCACCGACTACGGCCGCACCCACCAGGACAGGGACGCCCCGGTCACGCGGGCGGAGTTCGAGGACAGCCTCCGCAGGCACCTGGGCGACAGGGCACCGCGGATCGTCGAGGCGACCTGGCTCTCCCGCTTCTCCGACGCCTCCCGCCAGGCCGACCGCTACCGCGCCGGCCGGGTGTTCCTGGCCGGGGACGCCGCCCACATCCACATGCCCTTCGGCGGCCAGGGCATGAACACCGGGCTCCAGGACGCGGTCAACCTGGGCTGGAAGCTGGCGCTGGCCGTACAGGGCAGGGCCGAGGTGCTCGACACCTACGAGCAGGAGCGGCACCCCGTGGCGGCGGCGGTGCTGGAGAACACCCTCCAGCAGGTGGCGCTGGGCCGCACCGACGAGCAGACGGTCCGGCTACGCGAGCTGTTCGCCCAGCTGATGACGGTGCCCGAGGCCAACAGGCTGCTCGCGGAGGAGGTGGCGGGCGTCTCCATCCGCTACGGCGACCAGGGCTTCGTCACCGGGCCGGTCGCGCTGCACGACGGCCGCGGCCTGCTCACGACCGCGGACGACGAGGTACGGCGGGCCGCCCTCCCCTGGTCCGACCGCGTGAACGTGGCGCGCGGGGAGCGCGACCGGCTGGTCCGCCCCGACGGGTACGTCGCCTGGGAGCCCCCGTCGGCGGAACCCGTCGAGGCCGCGCTCACACGCTGGTTTGGTAACCCCGCGGCTCCTCGGGGATGAGGATCCACATGACGACGTAGACGACCCACATCGGGCCGGGCAGCAGCGACAGGAGCAGCCAGAGCACCCGCACGAGCGTCGGCGGCAGGCCGAACTTGTCGGCGAGGCCACCGCAGACTCCGGCCAGGACTCGGTGCTCTCGTGAGCGGTACATGATGTTTCCTCCCGTGGTGAACTACTCACCAGGAAGAACGGATTGGCAGGCGGCCGCTATCCCGTCACGGACCCTGGGAAAACCCCGACAGGGTCAGCCACTCGGCGGCCATGGCCAGATGTCGCCTGGTCAGCCCGCGCCAGGGGTCGACGGGGACGAGCAGGAATTCGCCGACACCCTGATGGTCCCTGAGGTACTCCTCGTCGGCCTCCCAGACCTGGTCGTCGAACCAGACGAACGGCCTGCCCCGCACGTAGTCGGCCACGCTGGGCGACTTGGGTCCCGGCGCCAGCGGGATCACGGGCAGCTCGGGCAGGCCGAGCCTGGGTGCGATCCACTCGTTGGCGTGCTCCTCCCAGGTCGTCGCCCAGACCAGCTGGGCTCTGGTCTGCAGGGCCAGCTCGAGCAGGCGGGCACCATGCCGCCAGTTCAGGTGCACGGTGTAGACCTGGTCGCCGATCTTGCACTCGTAACGCCGGAAGTCCGGGGTCGGTCGCCCGAACGGGTTGAGCACCCCGTCGACGTCGACGAGCAGTAGGGGCCTCATACCGGGCAGATTACCCGCGTTGACCTTCCGCTAGCCTGTCCCGGTGATTGGCTGGTTCGAAGCGGTGGTGCTGGGTCTGGTGCAGGGACTTACGGAGTTCCTGCCGATATCCTCCAGCGCCCACATCCGGATCGTGTCCGCGCTCCTGCACTGGCCCGACCCGGGGGCGGCGTTCACCGCGGTCATCCAGCTCGGCACCGAGGCCGCGGTGCTGATCTACTTCCGCAAGGAGATCTGGGAGATCGTCTCCACCTGGGTGCGGTCGCTGTGGACCCCTGCGCTGCGCGGCGAGTTCGCGGCCAGGATGGGCTGGTATGTCATCGTCGGCACGCTGCCGATCGCGATTCTCGGCGTGGCGTTCAAGGACCAGATCGAGACCGTCTTCCGCGACCTGCGCCTGGTGGGCACCACGCTGGTGGTCTTCGCCCTCATCCTGTGGTTCGCCGACAGGACGGCGCGCAGCACGATCACGCTGGAGAGGCATCTCGACTTCGTCCATGCCATCGTCTACGGCTTCGCTCAGTCGCTGGCCCTCATCCCCGGCGTGTCCCGGTCGGGCGGCACGATCACGGCCGGTCTCCTGCTCGACTACCGCCGTGAGGACGCCGCCCGCTACTCCTTCCTGCTGGCGATGCCCGCGGTGCTCTCGTCTGGCCTGCTCGAGCTCACCAAGATCGGCGACGCGCAGTCGCCCGCCTGGGGTCCCACCCTGCTGGCCACCGTGATCTCCTTCGCCGTCGGCTACGCCGCGGTCGCCTGGTTCCTGCGCTACATCAGCCGGCACCGCTTCACCGCCTTCGTGATCTACCGCATCGCCCTCGGCCTGTTCGTCATCTTCGCCGTCACCATCGGCTGGCTCCCCGCCCAGGGCTGACCTGCCCGGCGTACAGCTTCACCATCTGTTGAATTCAACGTGGTTGAATAGCTCCATGACCGAGGAGCGCGGCAGGCGGCCGGGGAACCCGCAGACCAGGGACGCGATCATGGAGGCGGCGGTCGGGTCGTTCACCGCGAAGGGCTACGCGCAGACCACCATCCGCGGCGTCGCGCGTACGGCGGGCGTCGACCCCGCCCTGGTGATGCACTTCTTCGGCAGCAAGGACGGCCTGTTCGCGTCGGCCATCAGGCAGAGTATGCCGATCGAGGGGCTCGCCGCCTCCTTCGACGGCGACCTCGGGGACCTGGGCCTACGGCTGGCCACCCGGTACCTGTCGCTGTGGGACGACCCGGAGCGCGGCGCGCGGATGGCGGCCATCCTGCACGCGGCGGCCGCCACGCCCGCCGCGGCCGATCTGCTCAAGGAGCTGATGCGCCAGGAGCTCGTCCGCCCGCTGGCCACGCTGCTGGAGCCCGAGCACGCCGAGTCCCGCGCGCTGCTTGCGGCGACGCAGCTGATCGGCGTGGCCATGCTCCGCTACGTGCTGCGGATGGAGCCGCTGACCTCGATGCCCACCGATCAGCTTGCCGCCACGATCGCCCCCACCTTGCAGCGCTACCTGACGGGCGCGGACTCCTTCGCGACGACCGGCGAAGGACGGTAGGTGACCAGGGTGAACACCAGGGCGACCAGCGCGATGGCGACGGACAGCACGATCACACCGGCCCGTCCGAACGAATCCAGCGCGACCCCGCCCGCGATCCCGGCCACGAACACCCCGACGTACTGAGCCGAGGACAGCAGCCCGAGCCCGATCGATACGTTGTCGGGCACGGCCGCGACCGTGCGGTACTGCTGTGCGGGCGCGATCAGCCAGCCGAGCACACCCCAGGCCAGCCCCCACACCAGAGCGACGGGCAGGGACAGGTTCGCCACCGGGAGGAGGGCGAGGATGACCGTGGCGGAGGCGAGGCCGAGCAGCACCATCCGGCGCGGCCCGAACGCGTCGGTCAGCCGCCCGCCGATCTGGTTGCCGATCACCCCGCCGATCCCCCACGCCCACAGCACCGCGGGCAGCGGCACGTCGAGCAGCGAGCCGATGTAGGTGTAGGCGCTGAACGCCGCGCAGAACATCAGCAGCTGGGTCGTCAGTACGGCCAGCACCCGCCGGTCGCCCAGCGGCGCGAACCGCTCGCGCAGCCGCCCCGAGGTGGCGATCGTGACGTCGGGCACCGCCGTCGCCACGCCGATCAACCCGATCACGCCCAACCCCACGACCAGCCACATCGTGGTACGCCACCCGGAGGCCGTGCCGAGCCACGTCCCCAGCGGCACCCCGATGGCCGACGACACCGTCAACCCGCCCATGACCAGCGCGAGCGCCCGCCCTCTGCGTTCGGGCGTGCTCAGCGCGGTGGCCACGCCCGAGGCGGTCGGCGTGAACATGGCCCCGCCCGCGGCGGCGACGACCCGGGTCAGCATGACCAGCGGGTACGTCGGCGCCAGCGCGGTCAACGTGTTGCCCACGACGAACAGCGCCAAGGCGACCAGCAACACCCGCTTGCGCGACAGCCGCGCGGTCAACGCCGCGAGCAGCGGCGACAGGACGGCATACGAGAGCGCGAACACGGTCATCAGCTGACCGGCCGCGGACAGCGAGACTCCGAGGTCCCGCGAGATGGGGGCGAGCAGGCCGGCGGTGACGAACATGCCGGTGCCGGCGGCGAAGTTCCCGAGCGCCAGAGGATAAAGCCGAGCAGTCATGCCGACAAGGTGTCAGGACTGTTGGATGGTTGTCAAACAATAGAACGGAGGTAGCCTGGGCCCATGCGACTCCTTCCGCACCCGGCGACCGCGGACATCCAGCTCACCGAGGTCCTGCGCGCCCTTTCCGACCCGGTACGCCTGGAGATCGTCATCCAGCTCGCGGACTCCCGCGAGCTGACCTGCCACGGTGTGAGCGACAACCTCGAGGTGCACAAGTCCACGGCCTCGCACCACTACCGGACACTTCGCGAGGCCGGGGTCATCTTCACCCGGCAGGAGGGGCGGATGAAGTACATCAGCCTGCGCCGCGACGACCTCGCCGCCCGCTTCCCCGGCCTGCTCGACGCGATCCTCGACGCCGCCCGTGTCCCCGCCTGACGCGCTGCCCATCCGCGCGGCGCTGCCCGACCTGCTGACGGCGCTACGAGAGTACGGCACGGCCGTGCTGACCGCGCCGCCCGGCACCGGCAAGACGACCGTGGTCCCGCTCGCCCTGGCCGAGGCGGGGATGCGGGTCATGGTGGCCGAGCCACGTCGTCTGGCCGTCAGGGCCGCCGCGCGCCGGATGGGCGTCTCCTACACGATCCGCGGCGAGCGGGTCAGGGGCGCGAACCCGATGGTCGAGGTCGTCACCACGGGCGTGCTGCTGCAACGCCTGCAACGGGATCCCGAGCTGCCCGGCGTCGACGCCGTGGTGCTCGACGAGTGCCACGAGCGGCACCTGGACGCCGACACCGCCCTGGCGTTCCTGCTTGACGTGCGCGACACACTCCGCCCCGACCTGCGCCTGCTGGCCACCTCCGCCACCGCCGAGGCCGAGCCGTGGTCGCGCCTGCTCGGCGGCGCGCCGATCGTGCGCGCGTCCGGCACCCCGCACCCGGTCGAGGTGCTGTGGGTCCCGCCGCCGCGCCCCGTCGCGCCGCCGCACGGGCTGCGCGTCGACCCCGCCCTGCTGTCGCACGTGGCCACCGTCGTACGGCGGGCCCTGGCGGAACGCGCCGGCGACGTGCTCTGCTTCCTGCCCGGCGTGGGCGAGATCGCCAAGGTGGCCGGGATGCTCGACGGGATCCAGGTCCTCCAGGTGCACGGCCAGGCCCCCGCCCACGTCCAGGACGCGGTGCTCAACCCGGGCACGGAACGCCGGGTCGTGCTGGCCACCTCGGTGGCCGAGTCGAGCCTGACCGTGCCGGGCGTCCGGGTCGTGGTGGACGCGGGGCTGGCCAGGGAGCCGCGTACCGACCACGCGCGCGGGCTGGGCTCGCTGGCCACGGTCCGGGTCTCCAGGGCTGCGGCCGACCAGCGGGCCGGCCGGGCCGGGCGGGAGGCTCCCGGCGCCGTGTACCGGTGCTGGTCGCAGGCCGACCACGAGCGGCTGGCCGAGCAGCCGCGCCCGGAGATCGCCCTGGCGGACCTCACCGGGTTCGCTCTGCAGGTGGCGTGCTGGGGAGGCACGGGTTTGGCGCTGCTCGACGAACCGCCGCGGGCCGCGATGCAGGCGGCGACCCGGGTGCTCGAAGGGCTGGGCGCGGTCGCGGACGGGCGGGTGACCGGGCGCGGGCGGGCGATGGCGCTGGCGGGCACCCAGCCGCGGCTCGCCAGGGCCCTGCTTGACGCCGGGCCCGGGGCGGCCGAGGTGGTGGCCCTGCTGTCGGAGCAGCTGCCCAGGGACTCGGGTGACGACCTGGTCGAGGCCTGGCGCGCGGCCCGGCGGGGTGGCACGCCGTACTCCTCCCGGTGGAGGCAGGAGGTCAGGCGGCTCGCCTCGGGCACCCCTGCGAAGACGGGCGTGGACGACGCGGTGGCCGGGCTCGCGGTCGCGCTGGCGTTTCCCGAGCGGGTGGCGCGCAGGCGGGGCGGCGGCTACCTGATGGCCTCGGGCACCCGGGCGGAGCTCGCCGAGGGGTCCCGGCTCGCGACCGCCGAGTGGCTGGCCATCGCGGTGGCCGACCGTCAGACGGGCAACGCCAGCGCCCGCATCAGGCAGGCCGTCGTGATCGACGAGGAGACCGCCAGGCGGGTGCTGCCGGTCACGGTCGAGGAGGAGGTGGCCTGGCGGCGCGGCGACGTCGTGGCCCGCAGGATCGAGCGGCTGGGCGCGATCGAGCTGTCCGCCGCCCCGCTGGAGGGCGCCGACGTCCGCGAGGCGCTGCTGCACGGGCTGCGCACCGAGAACGTGCTCACCTGGACCCCGGCCGCCGTGGCCCTGCGCGACCGGCTGGCCTTCTGCCGTCGCGCGCTCGGTGAGCCGTGGCCCGCGATGGACGACCTGGTCTCCCTGGCCGACCGGTGGCTCGAGCCCGAGCTGTCCAGGGCCCGCCGCCGCGCCGACCTGGAACGCGTCGACGTGGCCGCCGCGCTGCGCCGCCTGGTTCCCTGGTCACAGCGGCTCGAGGCGGTGGCGCCCGAGCGGATCGAGGTGCCGACCGGCTCCCGCATCCGTGTCGACTACTCCGGCGAGCAGCCGGTGCTCGCGGTCAAGCTGCAGGAGCTGTTCGGCTGGACCGAGACGCCGATGATCGCCGGGGTCCCGCTGCTGGTGCACCTGCTTTCGCCGGCCGGCCGGCCCGTCGCGGTCACGGCCGATCTTGCCTCGTTCTGGGGCGACGGCTACCGTGCCGTACGCGCCGAGATGCGCGGCCGCTATCCCAAGCATCCCTGGCCGGAGAACCCTCTCGAGGCCACCCCGACCCGACGGACGAAACGCTCATGACCCATCCCGCCCGCAACAACGCCGAGTGGTGCGACCTGGTCTGCCGTACCCACGGCATCCGGGGCGCCTTCGATGCCCGCGCGTGGACCAGCCCGCGCAGGACCCCGCTGTACTACCCGGACGCGGTCACACTGTCGCGCGACGCGACGGCGGCCGATGTCCTGGACGGGATCGACGGCGGTCCCGGCGCCTCCGTCAAGGACAGCTTCGCCACGCTCGACCTGCCCGGGTTCGAGATCCTCTTCGAGGCCCAGTGGATCGAGCGGGACGCGCCGGAGGCGGGCGACGACGCCGCGGACTGGCGCCTCGTCGAGACCGCGGAGGAACTGCGGGAGTGGGAGCGGGACCTGTTCTCCGGCGACGACGACGGCGTCTTCGGCCCCGGGATCCTCGCCGAGCCGGTGGAGATCCTGCGCGGCGAGGGCGGGGGCGCGGTGCTCAACCGCACGGGCGACGTGGTGGGCGTCTCCAACGTCTTCGGCCTCGACCCCTGGCCCGGCGTCCTGGCCATGGCCGCGCGCCTGCACCCCGGGCTGCGCCTGGTCGGCTACGAGACCGACCCGGAGCAAGCCGTACGGCACGGCTTCACAGAGACCGGCCCGCTGCGAATATGGCTTCGAACGTAGGCTCGGCCAGCACCTCCACCACGGTCGTGCCGACGCCGAGGTCCTTGAAGCCGCTCGAGGTGGCCACGCACACGACGGGACCGTCGAAGGAGCGGCCCAGCTTGCGGCACGCGGCCACCCCCGCCGCGCCGGACAGCTCGTACCAGAGCCCCTGATCGGCCAGCGCCCGCTGGGCCGCGCGCATCTCCTCGTCGGTGACCAGCAGCGCCTCGCCGCCGCTGTCGAGCACGGCGCGCACGGCCCGATGGCCGCCCACGGTGCACGCCACCCCGTAGGCGTCGGTGGGGCCGAGCTCCACGATGGCCGCGGGCGCGCCGCTGCCCACCGCGCGGGCGGTCGGCCCGCCCGCCGCGGGCTCGCAGGCGAACATCCGCGGCGCCTGCCGCGTCACGCCCAGCCTGCGCAGCTCGGCGAAGCCCTTCCAGACGCCGTACAGCAGCTCGCCGTAGCCCGTCGGCGCGAACACCGCGGCCGGCACGCCGCCGAGCTGCAGGAACAGCTCGTAGGCGATGGTCTTGTAACCCTCGGGCCCGTAGGGATGCCCGGTGTGGGTGACCGTCTGGTTGCTGACCGGGTGGTAGCCGAGCCTGTCGACGATCTCCCGCAGCAGCGGCCACCTCTTCTCCGCGGGTACGGTCACCACCCGCGCGCCGTAGGCCCGCACGAACGACTGCACGGCCGGCGGCGACTCGGACGAGGCCAGCACGACCGCGTCCAGCCCCGCCCTGGCGGCGTAGGCGGCGGCCGACGCGCCGTGGTTGCCCGACGAGGCCACCACCACCCCGGGCGCGCCCTGCCCGACGGCCGCGCTCACGGCCACCCGGTTCAGCCTGTCCTTGTGCGACCAGGTCGGGTTGCGCGACTCGTCCTTGACGTACACGCCGTCGAACTCCAGCAGCGGCGTCCCACCCTCGCCCAGCGTGGGCGCGTGCAGGGCCGGCAGCAGCGGCTGCCACCGCGCCAGATCCGGCCCCGGCTCCTGCTCGAACAGCCCGGCGGGCACGCGCGCGTAGTCGTAGTCCACCTCGAGCGGGTAGGCGATCTCCGCGGTGCTCGTCTGGGGACAGCCTCTGGTCAACGGCGGCGAGAGCGGAAAGGTCAGCGAGGGGTCGCCGAGCGAGCGCTGGGCGATGGCCAGAGTGTCCCGATTCATGCGATGCATCATGCCAGCCGCAAAAGCGCTATCGTGGTGATATCACTTCGATAGCAAGGAGTCGGGATGGAACGACGGGCTTTCCGGGTCAACGGCTTTGTCGTGCTGCTGGTCCTGGTGGTGCTGGCCGCGGTGGCGGCCGCCGTGTCGATCGAGGTCCTGGGCATCGTCTGGGTGGTGATCTTCGTGCTCGTGGCCACCGGCTTCACGGTGGTGAACCCCAACGAGGCCAAGGTCGTGCAGTTCCTCGGGCGCTACGTCGGCACGGTCAACGACGCGGGCTTCCAGTGGGTGCTGCCGTTCACCAGCAAGCGCAGGGTCACGCTGCGCGTGCGCAACTTCGAGACCACCAAGCTCAAGGTCAACGACGCCAACGGCAACCCGGTCGAGATCGCCGCGGTGGTCGTCTACAAGGTGATCGACACCGCCAGGGCCGTCTTCGCGGTCGACGACTACGAGCAGTACATCGCGATCCAGTCCGAGGCCGCGGTGCGGCACCTAGCCACCGTGCACCCCTACGACTCGCACGAGTCGGACCAGACGAGCCTGCGTGACGGCACCGAGGTGGCCGGCGAGCTGACCACCGAGCTGAGCGAGCGCACCGAGCTGGCCGGGATCGAGATCCTGGAGGCGCGCATCACGCACCTGGCCTACGCGCCGGAGATCGCCCAGGCGATGCTGGTGCGCCAGCAGGCCGACCAGATCGTCGCCGCCCGCACCCGCATCGTGGAGGGCGCGGTGGGCATGGTTCAGCTCGCCCTCGACCGGCTGGCCGCCGAGCACGTCGTCGAGCTCGACGAGGAGCGCAAGGCGCAGATGGTCTCCAACCTGCTGGTCGTGCTGTGCGGCGACCGCGCGACCCAGCCGGTGGTGAACACCGGCAGCCTGTATGCCTGACCGGAGCGGCGAGCAGGGCCCGGAGGCGGCAGCTCGCGTAACCACGGAGGGCCCGTCGGGAGCGCGACCATCAGCACGCAAGAAGCTCCTGCTGCGGCTCGATCCGGCCGTCTATGACGCGATCGCCAAGTGGGCGGCCGACGACCTCCGCAGCGTCAACGCGCAGATCGAGTTCGCGTTGCGCCTGGCGCTGAAGGAGGCAGGGCGGGAGCCTCGCCACGAACGGTAGAAAGCTGCATGCTTGGACCATGCTGTGGGCAGGCAGGTCCGCCGTGGAGATCGCGACAGCCGTACGGCAGGGCGACGTGACGGCCGCGACGGTCGTCGAGGAGCACCTGCACGCGATCGCCGAGCGCGATTCCCGGGTGGGCGCCTTCCGCATGGTCAGGGAGCGCGCGATCGACGAGGCGCGGGCCGTGCAGAAGCGCCGCGACCTGGCCGACCTGCCGCTGGCGGGCGTGCCCGTCGCGGTCAAGGACAATCTGGAGGTGGCGGGCGAGACCCGGCGTTCCGGCTCGGCCGCCACCCCCGAGTCGATCTGCGACCACGACCACGACACCGTCGCCCGCCTGCGCGCGGCGGGCGCCGTGGTCGTCGGCCTGACCAACCTGCCGGAGCTGGGCCTGGTCGCCTTCGGCGACAGCCACTACGGCGTGGTCCGCAACCCCTGGAACCCCTCCCGTACGGCCGGCGGCTCGTCCTCGGGAAGCGCCGCCGCCGTGGCGGCGGGCATGGTGCCGATCGCGCTCGGCAACGACGGCATGGGCTCCCTGCGCATCCCCGGCGCCTGCTGCGGCGTCCTCGGGCTGAAGCCGGGTCCCGGACTGGTGCCGAGGCCCACGGAGGACTGGCAGGGGCTCGCCGAGAACGGCCCGCTGGCCACGACCGTGGAGGACCTGTCGGTGATGCTGTCGGTGCTGGCCGCCGATCCGCCACTGGCGCAGTCCTGGCGCACCGGGACTCGGGTGGAGCCCGAGCCGCCGATGCTGCGCTCGGTGTGGGCCGACGACGACCAGGTGTGGGAGCAGCAGCCGGTGCAGACCGCGGCCGAGCCGTTCGACCTGCGGGTGGCCTACGCGCCGCGCCCGCTGCCGCCGGGGCTGGCGGTGGACGCGGAGTTCCAGAGCGCGGTGGGCGCGGCCGCCGAGGCGCTGCGCATCGCCGGGCACACCGTGGTCGAGCACGGCCGGCTGCCCGCGTGGCTGGGTCCGAGCACGATCGCGACGTGGCTGGCCCGCGCCTCGGAGTCGGCTTCCTCACTCACCCCTGCCCGGCTGCAGCGCCGGACGCGGTCGCTGGCCAGGGCCGGAGCCGTGCTGCGCAGGCTCAAGCTGGAAGGGGCCAAGGGGCGCAAGCGCTGGCAGGACTACGGCGCCGACCAGTGGTTCGGCGACGCCGACGTGCTGGTCATGCCGACGCTGGCCGCCCCGCCGCCGGTCGCGGAGGGCTGGGGCGAGCGCGGCTTCCTGCGCAACGCGCTGGGCAACGTCCGGTACGCGCCGTGCACCGGCCCGTGGAACATGTGCGGGTGGCCGGCGATGACCGTGCCGTTCGCCACGCACTCCAGCGGCCTGCCGATCGGCGTCCAGCTCGTGGCGCCGCCCGGCGGCGAGCCGCACCTGCTCGGGCTGGCCGCGCAGCTGGAGTCCTCCCACCCGTGGCCGCGGCACGCCCGCGGATTCTCCTACTAGCCGGCGCGGTCCGACTACCAGCCGGCGCTGGCGCGACTACCAGCCGGCTCTAGTGCGAACTACCAGCCGGCGCTGGCGCGACTACTAGATCGGCGCTAGTGCGACGGCAGGAGGCGGCGGGCGTGGGCGATGAAGGCGGTGGCGGCCGGGCTCGTCGGGCCCTCGGCGCGCCACATCAGCGCCATCTGGCCGCGCAGCCGGGGTCTGTCGAGGGTGAGGACGTGGACGTCGGCGCCCGCCGCGGCCGACTCGGGAAGCACCGCCACGCCGAGCCCGCGGGCGGCGAACTGGGCCAGCACGTAGGGCTCGCTGGCCTCGAAGGCGACCCGGGGCCGGAATCCGAGCGCGGCGCAGGCGTTCTCGAGCACCGTACGGAGCCCTGTGCCGGTGGGCGCCGCGATCAGCGGCCTGTCGCGCAGGTCGGCCAGATCGACCGAGGTGCCCTGGGCCAGCTTGTCATCGTGCGGCACGACCACCACGAGCGGCTGGTCGATGACGATCTGCGCGTCGAGCCCCGGCGGCAGCGGCCCGCCCACGCCCGCCAGCCCCAGATCGACCCGGCCCGCGACGACGGCCTCGACCAGGCTCACCGGGTCCAGCTCGACCAGGGAGATCTCCACCCCCGGATGCCTGCGGTGGAACCCGGCGAGCAGCCCCGGCAGGTCGAGCACGGACGGCACGGACACGCCGCCCATCGTCACGTGGCCGCGCAGCAGCCCGGACATCTCGTCCACGACCTCCCGCGCGCCCACCACGGCCGCCAGCGCCGCCCTGGCGTACGGGAGCACCGCCTTGCCCACCGGGGTGAGCCTGACCGAGCGGCCCGAGCGGTCGAACAGTTCCTGGCCCAGCTCCCGTTCGAGCTGCCGGATCTGCGCGCTCACGCCGGGCTGCGCCACGTGCAGCCGAGCCGCCGCCCTGGTGAACCCCGCCTCCTCGGCGACCGCCACGAAGTACTCGAGCTGCCGAAGCTCCATACCCGATCACGCTAGCAGCCAAGCCACCACAAGCAGCCGAGATACCCCAGCCACCCAAAGAGCCACGAGCCACCATCGCGTCCAGACGGTTCCCGTGCGCCGTGACGGCGGGCCACTGTCACCGACTCGCCGGACTCGCCGCCTGCGGGCCCTCAGCCGAAGAGCGGCGGGCGGCCGGTGGGGCGGCCTGCCATACAGCGATCAAGTCCCGATCGGATGCCAGACGGTTTTGGTCTCTAGGAAAGCGGTGAGGCGAGTCACGCCCGGGTCGGCGGGCCAGTCCTCGGTCGCGGGGCGGATGACCCGCTTGAGGTTCTCGGCCGCGGACTGCTCGCACCGCAGGGCCAGGTCGGGGTCCGTGACGCCGGTCAGGTCGAGCGCGTTGACGTCCATGTGGGCCGCCAGCCAGGGCGCGAGCTCCGCCTGGTGCCCCGTGAGGATGTTGACGACGCCGCCGGGCAGGTCCGAGGTGGCCAGCACCTCGGCCAGCGTGATCGCGAGCAGCGGGGTCTTCTCCGAGGCCACGACCACGCAGGTGTTGCCCGTGACGACGGCCGGCGCGATCACCGACACGAGCCCGAGCAGCGGGTCCGCGGGCGCGATCAGCGCGACCACCCCGGTGGGCTCGGGCGTCGACAGGTTGAAGTACGGCCCGGCCACCGGGTTCGCCGACCCGCGCACCGAGGCGATCTTGTCGGACCAGCCCGCGTACCAGACCAGCCGGTCCACGGTGGCGTCCACCGCCTCCAGCGACGCCTTCTTGCCGCCGCCCATCTCCTCGGCGAACTGAGCCCGCCGGCCCTCCAGCATCTCGGCGATCCGGTAGAGGATCTGTCCCCTGTTGTACGGCGTGGCCGCCGACCAGCCGGGGAACGCCTTGCGCGCGGCGGAGACGGCGTCGCGGGCGTCCTTGCGGGAGGCCCTGGCCGCGTTCACCTCGCTCTTGCCGGAGGTCACGATGTAGGACCTTCCACTCTCCGAACGCGGGAACGCCCCGCCGATGAACAGCTTGTAGGTCTTGCGGACGGACAGCCTGCTCATCACCGCTCCTGCGTCAGGTGCACGGGCACGAAGATCTGGCCGCAGCGGCTGACGCCGCCCCGGTGGGCGTACCAGCCCTCACGGACCGGGCGGCCGGCGCGGGCGACGGCGTGGCCGCGGAAGGCCTGCGCGCGGCGGGCGCGGCGGTCGGCGCGGCGGTTCTCACACATCAAGGTAGGCCTCCAAACCGAGCCGCCCGCCCTCGCGGCCGTACCCGGACTCCTTGTAACCGCCGAACGGCGAGGCCGGGTCGAACCGGTTGAACGTGTTGGCCCACACGACCCCGGCCCTGAGCCTGTCCGCCATCCACAGGATGCGCGAACCCTTCTCGGTCCAGATGCCGGCCGACAGCCCGTACGGCGTGTTGTTGGCCTTCTCCACGGCCTCGGCCGGCGTGCGGAACGTCAGCACCGACAGCACCGGGCCGAAGATCTCCTCGCGCGCGATCTTGTGCGACTGCGCCACCCCGGTGAAGATCGTCGGGGGGAACCAGAAGCCCTTGCCCGGGATCTCGCAGGCCGGGGACCACCTTTCTGCGCCCTCTTGCTCGCCGGCCTCGGAAAGGTCGCGGATCTTCGCCAGCTGCTCGGCGGAGTTGATGGCGCCGATGTCGGTGTTCTTGTCCAGCGGGTCACCCAGGCGCAGCGTGCCCAGGCGGCGCTTCAGCGCGGCGATCAGCTCGTCGTGCACCGACTCCTGCACCAGCAGCCGGGACCCGGCGCAGCACACGTGGCCCTGGTTGAAGAAGATGCCGTTGACGATGCCCTCGACGGCCTGGTCCAGCGCGGCGTCCTCGAACACGATGTTCGCGGCCTTGCCGCCCAGCTCCAGCGTCACCTTCTTGTCCGTGCCCGCCACCGTGCGGGCGATGATGCGGCCCACCTCGGTGGAGCCGGTGAAGGCCACCTTGTTGACGTCCGGGTGCGCGACGACCGCGGCGCCGGTCTGGCCTGCGCCGGTGACGATGTTGACCACGCCCGGCGGCAGGTCCGCCTGCTGACAGATCTCCGCGAACAGCAGCGCGGTCAGCGGGGTCGTCTCGGCGGGCTTGAGCACCACGGTGTTGCCGCAGGCCAGCGCGGGAGCGATCTTCCAGGCCAGCATCAGCAGCGGGAAGTTCCACGGGATGACCTGACCGGCCACTCCCAAGGGCTTGGTGCCGAATCCGGCGTACTCCAGCTTGTCGGCCCAGCCCGCGTAGTAGAAGAAGTGGGCCGCCACCAGCGGCAGGTCCACGTCGCGGGATTCGCGGATCGGCTTGCCGTTGTCCAGCGACTCCAGCACGGCCAGCTCGCGGGCGCGCTCCTGGATGATGCGGGCGATGCGGAACAGGTACTTGGCCCGCTCGGCGCCGGGCAGCGCGCTCCACACGCCGAACGCCTTGCGGGCGGCCTGCACGGCCCTGTCCACGTCGTCGGAGGTCGCCGTGGCGATCTCCGCGAGCTTCTCCTCCGACGCCGGGTTGATCGTCTTGAACGGCTTGCCGGATCCCTCGACGAACTCGCCGTTGACGAACAGGCCGTACGACGACTTGATGTCGACGATGTCGCGTGACTCGGGGGCGGGTGCGTACTCGAACATGTCAGTCCACCGTGAAGTAGTCGGGACCCGCGTAGCGGCCGGTGGCCAGCTTCTGGCGCTGCATGAGCAGATCGTTCAGCAGCGAGGAGGCGCCGAGCCTGAACCAGTCGGGCGTCAGCCAGTCGTCGCCGGCCGTCTCGTTGACCAGGACCAGGTTCTTGATGGCGTCCTTGGTGGTGCGGATGCCGCCCGCGGGCTTGACGCCCACCTGCCGCCCGGTGGCGTCGCGGAAGTCGCGCACCGCCTCGAGCATGATCAGCGTCACCGGCAGGGTGGCCGCCGGGGCCACCTTCCCCGTCGAGGTCTTGATGAAGTCGGCACCCGCGATCATGGCCAGCCAGGAGGCCCGCCGTACGTTGTCGTAGGTCGCCAGCTCGCCCGTCTCCAGGATCACCTTCAGATGCGCGTCGCCACTGGCGGCCTTGATGGCGACGATCTCCTCGAAGACCTTCAGGTAGTCGCCCTCGAGGAACGCGCCGCGGTCGATCACCATGTCGATCTCGTCGGCGCCGGCCGCCACCGCCAGGGCGGTGTCGCTCACTTTGACCTCCAGCGACGAGCGGCCGCTGGGGAACGCGGTCGCCACCGAGGCCACCTTGACGCCCGAGCCCCTGACCGTCGCGGCCGCCTCCGCCACCAGGTCCGGGTAGACGCACACGGCCGCGACCTGGGGCGCGCCCTCGCCCGGGTGCATGGCCTTCGTGCACAGGGCCCGGACCTTGCCGTGGGTGTCGGCGCCCTCGAGCGTGGTGAGGTCGACCATGGAGATGGCCAGGTCGATGGCCTGCGCCTTGGCCGTCGTCTTGATGGAACGGGTGCCGAGCATCGCCGCCCGCTGGTCCGCGCCGACCCGGTCGACGCCGGGCAGCCCGTGCAGGAATGCTCGCAGCGTCACGTTGGACGAGGCGACGTCCGCGAGCGAGGTAGTCAGAGTTGACACCCCCACAGCATCGCTGACCGGGTGCGGTGATTCCAAACTCACCGATAGGACAAAATCCGCTGACGTGTCACACCAGACTCCCGGGACTCCGCCGTTGCCCACATGTCCCTGGTCAGCGACGCGCCCCCGCGCTCCTCCGCGACCCGCCATCCGGACGGCTCGCCGTACGCGCTCTCGGAACAGGCCGCCACCAGGGCGGACATGACGATGAAGACGATCACTAGGTTCCTCACGACCCATCATCGTGGCGTCCCTAGGACCCTCTGAGGCCCTGACCTAGGTAGGGGTAAGACGAAGCTTCGGCAGAGATAGGGCATCCACCCGATGCCCCACCCGGGGCCTTAGCACGACTCTTGAAGGTGTCAGAAAGACAACAAATACCGAGGAGTCGGACATGCACCCCGAGATCGAATACCAGCTCATGAAGAACCACGCCAACGAGCTCCGTGAGGAGGCAGCCAGGCACCGCCAGGTACGCGAAGCCCAGCGGGCCAACAAGTCCGAGCGCCGCTCGGTCTTCGGCAAGCGCCGTTCGTCATGAGCAAGCCACGAGAGCCCGGCCGCAACCTCCCTCGCGGCCGGGCCTCAGAGCCGCCCTAAACCCGTCGATAGCTATCCATAAGGCGTGACATGCTGGACGACATGCTGGGACGTTCCGTGAGTCCCGTCTTCGTGGGGCGGGCGCCTGAGCTCGCCACGCTCAACGAGGCTTTCGGAGAGGCCCGCAAGGGAGATGCCACCGCCGTCCTCCTCGGCGGCGAGGCGGGAGTGGGCAAGACGCGCCTCGTCCAACGCTTCGCCGACCAGGCCCGTCAGGCGGGCGCCCAGGTGCTGTTCGGCGGCTGCGTCGAGCTGTCCACCGAGGGTCTGGCCTACGCGCCGTTCACGGCCGCGCTGCGCCAGCTCGTCAGGGAGCAGGGCACCGCCCAGATCGCCGCGCTGCTGCCGGAAGGGGCCGGGCGCGACCTGGCCAGGCTGCTGCCCGAGTTCGGCGAGCCGAGCGGCGACGGCGAGACGGAGACGGGCCGGGCCAGGCTCTTCGAACAGTTCCTCACCCTGCTGGAACGGCTGGCCGACAGCCGGCCCACGGTCCTGATCATCGAGGACATCCACTGGGCGGACCGGTCCAGCCGCGACCTGATCGCCTTCCTCAGCCGCAACCTGCGCGCCCCGCAGGTCCTGATCGTGATGACGTACCGATCGGACGACCTGCACCGCCAGCACCCCCTCCGCCCGGTGCTGGCCGAGCTCGGCCGCGTCAACGGTGTGATCCGCCTGGACCTCCCCCGCCTGTCGCGCGACGAGGTGGCGCAGCAGATGGCCGGGATCCTCGGCAGCACCCCCGACTACGCCAAGGTCGAGAAGGTCTACGAGCGCAGCGAGGGCATCCCGCTGTTCGTCGAGGCCATGCTGGACAGCGGAGAGGAGTGCTCGTTCCCCGAGTCGATGGCCGATCTGATCCTCAGTGCCGTCGAGCGCCTGCCCGAAGAGACCCAGCGGGTGCTGCGGGTCGCCGCGGCCGGCGGCAACCGCGTCGGCCACGCGCTGCTGGCCGCCGTCAGCAGCCTGTCGGACCTGGAGCTGGAGGCCGCGTTGCGCCCGGCCATCGCCGGCAACGTGCTGCAGATCGCCGACAGCCGCGCCTACGCCTTCCGCCACGCGCTCATCCGCGAAGCCGTACACGACGAGCTGCTGCCCGGCGAGCACCAGCGCCTGCACGCCCGCTTCGCCGAGGAGATCTCCCTCGACCGCAAGCTCGTCCCGCCCGGCCGCGCCGCCGTCGAACTCGCGCACCACTGGTACGGCGCGCGCAACGACAAGGCGGCGCTGGTGGCCGCCTGGGAGGCCGCGCAGAAGTCGTTCAAGGCGTTCGCCTACACCGAGGCGATCCCGCTCCTGGAGCGCGTCCTGATGCTCTGGGACCGCGTGCCCGGCGCCGAGGAGCTCATCGACGCCGACCACACTGCCGTGCTCGAGCGCGCCTCCGAGGCCGCGCACGCCGGCGGCGAGGTCGACCGGGGCGTGAAGTTCATCAAGGCCGCCCTGTCCGAGCTGGACGAGACCAAGGAGCCGGGCCGCGTCGCCAATCTCATGGTGCGCTGGGCCAAGTTCAAGGTCTCCAAGGGCAAGATGGGCGTCATCGAGGACCTGCGCGACGCCCTGCGCCTGGTGCCCGAGCCCGGCATGGACCGGGCCGAGGTCGTCACGCAGATGAGCCAGCACCTCATGCTCCGCGGCGAGGTGGCCGAGGGCACGCGCCTCATCGAGGAGGGCCTGCGCCTGGCGAGCGAGCTCGGCAACCGCTGCCTGGAAGGCGACCTGCTGCTGAACCTGGCGCTCGGCCACTCCATCGCCGGCGACTACGAGGCCACGCTGGCCACCAACATGCGTGCCCTGGAGCTCGGCAAGCTGGAGAACTCCGGCCGGCTCATCACCCGGGCGATCGGCAACAACATCGACGCGCTCACCGACATGGGCCGCTGGGAAGAGGCGCTCGCGCTGACCGACGAGGGCTGGCGGGCGGCCAAGAAGTACGGCCGGCTGCGGGCCGGTGGGCTGTTCATCCTCAACAACAAGGCCGAGGTGCTCGAAGCCATCGGCCGCTGGGACGAGGCCATCGAGGTCCTGGACGTGGCCACCAGCTACGGCCCCGTGCTGCGTACCCGGCACCACATGCTGCGCGTGCGCGCCGACATCGCCCTGGCCAGGGGCGAGTTCGACCTGGTCGAGGGCATCCTGTCGGAGCTCGGCGTGCTCAAGGAGCGCCCCGAGGACTACCTGCAGGACATCACCAACAGCACCCGGCTGCACATCGGCTGGCACCTGCTCAAGGGCGAGCCCGACAGCGCGCTGGCCGTCGCGGAACGCGTCCTGGCCCGGCCGTCGCAGTCGAGCAAGGCCATGCTCGGCTGGCGCCTGCTGGCCCTGCTGCGCACCGTCTGTGACGCGGTCGACGCCGTGGAGCCCGACCGCGCCTCGGCCGTGCGCGAGCACGCCGCCGACGTGGCCGCGTGCCTGCACGCCAAGGGGCCGGTCGCGGAGGCCTACCGGCTGTCGTACTCGGGCGACTTCGACGCCGCGGCCGCCGCGTGGGAGCGCATCAACCGCCCGCACAACCAGGCCAAGGCGCTGATGCGGGCCGCGTCGGTGGCCGCGCACTCCGGTGATCGCGAGGGTGCCGCCGGCCGGCTGCGCACCGCGCTCCCGCTGGCGCAGGCGCTGCGGGCCACGCCGCTCATCGTGGAGATCGAGACGCTGTCGCGGCGCGTCGGGGCCACCTCGCCGCAGGATGCGACGTCCGAGCTGCTCACGCCGCGCGAGCTCGAGGTACTGCGGCTCGTGGCACTCGGGCGCAGCAACCGGGACATCGCCGCGGAGCTGTTCATCTCGGTCAAGACGGTCAGCGTCCACGTCTCCAACATCCTGTCCAAGCTCGGCGTCACCAGCCGGGGCGAAGCGGCCGCCGCCGCCCACCGCCGCTCCCTCCTGGACGCCTGACCCTCAGGCGAAGAGGGGCTGGGCGAGCAGGATCACGCCGAAGACGGCGAACGCTCCGGCCGCGCCGTACTTGATGACCTTCTCCGGCAGGTGCTTGCCGAGCATGCGCCCGACCAGGATCGCCAGGGCGTCGGCGGCGACCATGCCGACGGTCGAGCCGAGCCAGGTGCCGAGCCAGCCGTGCTGCGTGGCCAGCGTGATCGTGGCCAGCATGGTCTTGTCCCCCAGCTCGCTGAGGAAGAACGCCACGGTCACCGCGACCAGGGCGTTGCGGGTGGTACGGCGGGCCTTGCCGGCCTCCTCCTCGGTGAGCTCGTCGCCGCGCAGGGTCCACAGGGCGAAGGCGAGGAAGGCCAGCCCGGCCACGATGGAGATCGCCGTGGTGGGCAGCGCGTCGCCGATGAGCCCGCCCACGGCCACGCTGACCAGGTGGACGGCGGCGGTCGCGACGGTGATGCCGGCCAGTACGGGCCATGGCTTGAAGCGGGTGGCGAAGGTCATCGCCATGAGCTGGCTCTTGTCGCCGAGCTCGGCCACGAAGATGACGGCGAGGCTTATCCAGAACGCTTCCAACGGTCCCCTTCCGTGCGGCCGGGACCGGTTCGCCTCTCGTCGGGGAGCAGCGCTTCGGCCCGGCGACATGTGTCCATGACTGCCAGGCCGAAGGTCTCGTCCGCCTCGTCAGAGGCCCGCGTGACCGGGCGCACGGAGCGCCAGCATGTCGACCACGCGATTGGGACTACTCCCCTTCGGTGTTTCCGCCAACCTTAACAGCCGTTACAGAAGGTCTATTCCGGCCAGGACCGGCTCGTTGACCAGGGTGACGCCGAACTTCTCGCGCACCCCGTCGCGCACCTCTCTGGCCAGGGCCAGCAGGGCGGCGGTGGTGCCCTCGCCGTCGGGGTTGGTCAGCGCGAGCGTGTGCTTGGTGGAGATGCGTACGGGGCCGCGCTGGTAGCCCTTGGGGAATCCGGCCTGCTCGATGAGCCACGCGGCGGGCACCTTGACCGCGCCGCCGGGCATCTCCCAGCGCGGGTGGCCGGGGGCGCGCGCCTCCAGCTCGGCCGCCGCCTCGGGCTGCAGGATCGGGTTGGTGAAGAACGAGCCGGCGCTGCGGGTGTCGGGGTCGCTCGGGTCGAGCACCATGCCCTTGCTCCTGCGCAGCTCGAGCACGGCCTCGCGGGCCCGCCGGGCGGGGACGCTCTCGCCGAGCTCGACACCGAGCCGGGCTGCGAGCTCCTTGTAAGCGATTTTCCCCGACATTTCGGATAGGTCCAGGGCGTAGGTGACGCCGAGGACCACGTGCCTGGACAGGTCGCGCTTGAACGCGCTGTCGCGGTAGGAGAAGCCGCACTGGCGGGCCTCGAGGTCGACGACCTGCCGGGTCTTGCGGTCGTAGGCTCGCACGCACCGGATCGTCTCGGCGACTTCCTGACCGTAGGCGCCGACGTTCTGGATCGGGGTGGAGCCGACCAGTCCGGGAATGCCCGACAGACACTCGATGCCGGACCAGCCCTCCTCGACCGCCCTGGCCACCAGCGGGTCCCAGTCCTCGCCCGCCTGGACGGTCACCAGCGCCTGGCCGCCGTCGCGCTTGACCGTCACACCCCGCGTGGCGACGCGGATCACCAGCCCGTCGAAGCCCTCGTCGGCGACGACCAGGTTGCTGCCGCCGCCCAGGATCAGCGTCGGGACGACCTTCCTGTCAGCATCGGCCACCAGCGAGACCAGCTGCTCGGCCGTCCGCGCCTCCACGAACTCCCGCGCAGGCCCGCCCAACCCCAGCGTCGTATACGCCCCGAGCATCTCCATGGGCCCCAAGCTTATGTCCTTCTTCTCCCCACCCTCTCTTGCCAGGTTCTCGCGCTTCCACGGCAGCTCACGCGCCTGTACGGCAAGGCCGCCGCCCCCCTTTTCGCCAACCCACATCCCGCCGACCCGGCGCCTGGTGGCCGCGCTCACGGTCACGCCACGCGCCAGGCCGGGAGACACGGCGTTCCGGAAGCCTGGCGATCCCGGTGAGCCCATCAGAGGCTGCGGACAGCGGGGGATCGTGGGGTGGGGAGGTTAGGTGAGTTGGACTATGGCGCGGGCCTTGGAGAGGACGCGGGTGTCTGCGGACTTGGCGGTTAGGCCGATGACGACCTGCTTGTCTTCGAGTTTCTCCTCGATCACACCGCTGACCGTGATCGTGGCGCCCTGGTCGTCGTCCGGGACCACCACCATGGACGAGAAGCGGACCCCGTAGTCCACCACCGCCCCGGGATCCCCGGCCCAGTCGGTGACGAAGCGGCCTGCCTGCGCCATGGTGTACATGCCGTGCGCGATGACATCCGGCAGCCCGACCATCCTGGCGAAGCGCTCGTTCCAGTGGATCTGGTTGAAGTCGCCGGACGCCCCGGCGTACATCACCAGGTTCAGCCGCCGCACGCCGTACTCGACGGCCGGGATCTCCTGCCCGACGGTCACCTCGTCGTACTTCACCGTCGCCGTCATCAGGCCGCCCCTCCGCGCTCGACGATCGTGTTGTACGTGGTGCACACCGGCTCGCCGGAGACCGTGGTGATGTCGCTGCGGACCGTCATCAGCTCGTTGCGGCCGGCGCTGCGGATGTCGGTGATGGTCGCGGTGCTGACCAGCTCGTCGCCGGCGTAGATCGGGCGCGTGTACTCGAAGCGCTGCTCGCCGTGGACGACCATGGCGATGTTGAGCCCGAGCTCCGGGTCGATCAGCGCCTCGCCGCCGCTCTGCAGGCTGAACACGATGGGGAAGGTCGGCGGTGCGATCACGTCGGGATGCCCGGCCTCCTGCGCTGCCTCCGTATCGCGATAAATCGGATTGCTGTCACCGATCGCCGTCGCGAACTCCCTGATCTTCACCCGGCTGACCTCGTAGGGGGCGGAGGACGGGTATGTCCTGCCCACGAAATCACGGTTCAAGGCCATCAGTGCCCCTTCACGCGTCCCAGTCGTCCTGAGCCGACGTTAACAGAACAAGGTTCCGCTGTCCTCTGCCGATCAGCCGGCAGGGCAGTCGCTGTCACCGCCGCTGAACTCGGGACAGTACCCGGAAGGGAGCGGCTGCGACGGCCGATGGAGATTGCTTGACGAACCTCGCGGCGATGCCGCCATAGATTCAGGCCACCCGCCCGGAGCGGTGGAGCAGGCGGGCGAGCGTCGCGGGCCCCGGCCACCGAAGGGCACGACGGGCCTCCTGGGCACCACCCCACGGTCGCGCTCGCGAGCGCCGGGTCGGCGCGAAGAGGGGACGGCGAAGGTCGGCGCCTCTTACGGCGGGAGGGGGGACCGCGGTGCCTGGTTACGGAGCGCCGTGACTGCGGGCAACTGTCATCGACTCGCCGGAAGCGCCGCTCGCGGGCCCTCAGCACGGGGCGGCGGGCGGCGGTGGCGGCGGCTTGCCGTACTGAAAGCATGACAAACCGGCGCCCTGTGCAGGACGCCGGTTGTGGCTCTGTGGGCCCCTAGCGGGTTTCGCGGTGCGCGCGGTGGGTGCGGCAGTTGGGGCAGTACTTGTTCAGCTCAAGCCGATCCGGGTCGTTGCGCCGGTTCTTCCGCGTGATGTAGTTGCGGTGCTTGCACTCCTGGCAGGCCAGCGTGATCTTCGGCCTAACGTCGGTGGCAGCCACTTGGGAGTGCCTTTCTACGCTCGGGACTGGGACATGCCCATGCCCAGGCCGTGTGACCTGGGTGGGGGCAGTAGCGGAGGCCGGACTTGAACCGGCGACACAACGATTATGAGCCGTTTGCTCTGCCTGACTGAGCTACTCCGCCTTTGGGCCGGACGAAACACCCGGCCTGTAGAGGATACCCGACATGGAGAGCGCCTTCGCACTTCACCTGATCGGGTGGGTGACACCTAGTATGCCTCAGGATCTCCCGACATCAGAAATCCAACAGAAAAGCCCCATCCGCAGAGATGGAGCTCGCTTGCCTAATTGGAGCCCCCAAACGGAATCGAACCGTTGACCTTCTCCTTACCATGGAGACGCTCTGCCGACTGAGCTATAGGGGCCTGTCCGTGGTCGCGGACAGGTGTAACCATACACGGCGCCCAGCCATGATGCGAACTCGTTCGGGGCAGTGTGATGATCTCGCACAGGTCGGCCAGATCGACCAATCGGGCCACGTCGGCCACCGAGACGCAGTCGGCGACCAGCCACCCGTGCCGCCGTACCCGGAGCACCTGGCGGCCGGCGCGCGTCGCGGGAACGACCTCGTAGCCGCCTGTGCCGACCCATCGCCTGTCCATAGCGGCTCAGAGTAGACCTCGGGTCCCTCAATTTCCGGGACATGACACGCGTTACAGCCATGCCAAGTCGGTTCCAAGAAGGACCGAAGTCGCGAAGCGCACCCTGAGGGCAAGTCTCGAAAGGAGCCCTCAGATGTCCCCGAACCTCCTCGGAATACGTATCGCTCACCGCGCCATGCGCGCCGATGCCCGCCGCGTGGCCCTGCTCATGGAGGAGCTCGCCGCCGGCCGCCAGCAGGCCGACCTGGCCCGGCTGCGCGCCATCGCGGAGTTCGCTACCCGGCTCTGCGCCGGCATCCACCATCACCACCGCGCCGAGGACGACGCGCTCTGGCCGGTGCTCGTCCGGTCCGCCGGCCCCGAGGTCGACCTGGACAGCCTGACGGAGGACCACGAGGCGCTCGACCCGCTGCTCGAGGAGATCACCGAGGTGGCGGCCCGGCTGGAGTCCGACCTGGGCGCGCCCGCGCTGCTGGCCAAGTCGTGCGCATCGCTGGCGGACCTGCTCGACGAGCACATCGAGGAGGAGGAGCGACTGCTCTTCCCGGTGATCCTGCGCTACGTGTCGGAGCGCGACTGGCGTGAGGTGGAGAACGCTGCGCGCAAGGGCGGCGACCTCCGCTTCGACCTGCCCCGCATGGCCCAGTACGCCGACCAGGACGAGCTGGCCGAGCTGCGCCGCGCCGCCGGCCCCGTGCTGCTGCTCCTGCTGCGCCTGCTGAACCGCGGCCACCTCCGGCGCGAGCGCCTCATCTTCGGCCACGTCTGAGGGTCCCAGCCCGTACGGCGAGCCCCGCACGGCCCGCCTCAGTAGCGGAAGAAGCCGACGAGGTCCTTGCGCGGGGCGATCTCGTCGACGCGGACCTGGGCGCCCGTCTCAGGCGCGTTCATCATCATCCCGTTCCCGAGATAGATGCCCACGTGATGCGTCCTGCTCGGCTTGCCGAAGAACACCAGATCCCCCGGCCTGGCCGAGCTCACCCGTCGCAGCAGCCGCAGGTGGTCGTCGGTGTTGCCCGGCCCGAGCACGTCTGTACCGAGCGCCAGCGCGTACACCCACCGGGTGAACCCGGAGCAGTCGAGGCCGCGCGTGCGCTTGGCAGGGCACGGCTTGATTCTGCCGTGGTATCCCCGGCAGGTGCCGGTGGACGGTCCCGGGCTGCCCGCGTGGCCACCGCCCCAGGAGTAGTCCACGCCGTCCTGCTCGACCTGGTAGGCGACCGCGACGATCCGCGCCGGGAAATAGGACACCAAAGGCATGGAAGCCGTCGCGGTAAGTAATAACGCCGCGATCGCCACCAATGCCCCACGTCCCCGCAACACAGACCCATCCTGCATCAACTAGCGGGCAACTCGAGTTCCACCGACCCGACCGTGAAGCGCATCCCCACAGGGCCCTTGTGCCGCGCTTTGGTGGTGAACGTGAACGTGGCCTTCTGACCGCGGGCGAGCTCGGGGATCGCGCACCGCACGGCGGTCCCGCTGACGGCGCACCCCGGCGCCCGGGTCACGCGCTGCCCGCCGTACGCCCGGCCCGAGACCTTGACGTTGGTGACGGGGTACGGGCCGGTGTTGGTCACCGTGACCGAGTAGTGGCGCCTGTCGCGGGCGACGCCGGAGACGGTGACCTCGGCGGGCGGGTTGACCAGCGCGGCGAGCTCGGTGTCGGTGCCGTTGAAGGAGTCCTGGCCGCCGGCCAGCGAGCCCTTCTCGGCCGACTGCCAGAAGGTGTGCTTCTGCCAGCTCTTGGGCAGTTCGCCGGGGTCGCTCCCCCAGTGGGCCAGCCAGAGCGGGTTGGCCGCGAACTTGGCGGAGTCGCCGGTGCAGGTGCGCCACCAGCTGGTGGTCGTGTAGATGACGGCGCGGACGCCGGTCGCCCGGTGGTACTTCGCGGTGAAGTCCTTGATCCAGGTGACCATGTCCTTGGGCGACAGGTCGTAGCAGGTGTTCTTGCCGTTCTTGTCGCGGTAGGGGTTGTCCTCCAGGTCCAGCACGCCGGGGAGGGTCTGCCCGCCTCCGGTCCATCTGCCGCCGTTCTGGAGGAAGAAGTCGGCCTGGGTGGCGCCGTCGGATTCGTGGGGTTGCGCGAGGTGGTAGGCCCCGCGGAGGAGCCCGGCGTCGGCGGCGCCGCCGTACTGGGCGTCGAAGCTGGGGTTGCGGTAGTTCGTGCCCTCGGTCGCCTGGACGAAGGCGAACTTCGCGCCGCCGGAGGAGACCGACTCCCAGTCGATCTCGCCGGTCCAGTTGCTGACGTCGACGCCGGCGAGGCCGTCGGCCGCCTGCGCACTCCCGGATAAGCCCACCAAAGCGGTCACCGCCGCGGCTAATACTCGTTTCACCCGCAGATCGTACGCGAATTCCTTCGGCGATCAGCGGAAAACCCCAGGTCAAGCGCCTGAAATTGGCATTCTCCCCGCACTCGCCAGGACGTCGTTTTCGCAGGTCAGAGGTGATTTGTGAACGTGACATTCGCGTTTGCCACAGCGGATTCGCCCGCCCCAGACTGGATCCGATCCTCGAAAACGAGCCCCGACCAGGGGTTTCTTCGCCATGCCCGGAGGCGTCCACCATGATCCACGCCCGCGGACTGACCCGAGTTTTCACCGTCAAACGACAGACCGTCGAGGCCGTGCGCGGCATCGACCTCGACGTCGAGAAGGGCCAGCTGGTCGCCTTCCTCGGCCCGAACGGAGCGGGGAAGTCGACCACGCTCCGCATGCTCACCACCCTCCTCCCGCCCACGTCCGGCACCGCCACGGTCGCCGGCCACGACGTCGCCCGCGACCCCGCGGGCGTCCGCGCCCGCATCGGCTACGTCGGCCAGAAGAACAGCGCGGGCGAGCACTTCCTGGTCCGCGACGAGCTGGTCACCCAGGGCCGCTGCTACGGCCTGACCTCCGCCGACGCGGCCAGGCGCGCCGACGAGCTGCTCGACGTGCTGGAGCTGAAAAGCCTGGCCAAGCGCAAGCCCGGCACGCTGTCCGGCGGCCAGCGCCGCCGCCTGGACATCGCGCTCGGCCTCATCCATCGCCCCGACCTGCTCTTCCTCGACGAACCCTCGACCGGCCTGGACCCCAAGAGCCGCGCCGACATCTGGGCGCACATCCTGCGCCTGCGCGAGGCCTACGGCACGACCCTGTTCCTGACCACGCACTACCTCGAAGAGGCCGACAGCATGGCCGAACGCGTGGTGATCATCGACAACGGCCACATCATCGCCGACGGTACGGCGAGCGGGCTCAAGAACGACCTGGCGGGCGACCGCATCACGATCACCACCGAGACGGAGCAGGAGGCGGCGCGAGCCGTACAGCTGCTGGGAGAGGCCACCGCGGACGGGGCCGGCGCCGAGTTCCGGGTGCCGAACGCGGCCGCCGCCCTGCCCGAGTACCTGCGCGCGCTGGAGGCCGCCGGGATCAAGGTGACCACCGCGGAAACCGCCCGCCCCACCCTCGACGACGTGTTCCTCAGCCTTACCGGGAGAAGCCTCACCGATGACGACATTCCTTCGTGACACCCGCACCGTATTCATCCGCGAGTTCACCCCGTCGCTGCGCGAGCCGCTCGGCCTGGTGTTCTCGATGGTGCAGCCGCTGCTGTTCCTGTTCCTGTTCGGCTCGCTGCTCGACGGGGCGATGCGGAACTCGTCCTGGCAGTGGTTCGTGCCCGGGATCCTGATCATGATGTGCCTGTCGGGGCCGCTGCTCGCCGGGTACACGCTGCTGGTCGAGCTGCTCGGCGGCTCGATGGAGCGGATGCTGGTCACGCCGCTCAACCGCAGCGCGATGCTGGTCGGGCGGACCATGAAGGAGATGGTGGTCCTGCTCTGCCAGGCGTTGCTGATCATCGCGCTGGCGCTTCCGCTCGGGTTCCGCCTCCATCCGGCCGGGGTGCTGGGCGGGCTGGCGCTGCTGACGGTGTTCGGGGTCGGGCTCGGCTCGCTGTCGTACGTGCTCGCGATCAAGTCGGCGCCCAGCGGCACGCTCTTCTACGTGATCTCGCAGGCCGTGCTCTTCCCGCTCCTGCTGCTGTCCGGCGTCCTGCTGCCGATCGAGTCCGCTCCGAGGTGGATGCGGGTGATCGCGGCCTTCAACCCGGTCTCCTACATCGTCGACGCCCAGCGCGCCCTCTTCTCCGGGCACCTCGCCGACATATCCATCCTGTACGGCACGGCCGCATCGCTGGCCACCGCCGCAACCGGCCTCTACCTCTGCAACCGAGCACTCCGCCGCGGCGTCTAGCCCTGGTAGAGAAAGACCCGGTTCCCGTCAGAGTCAAGCCGTCACGGGCTGATCGCGAGGAACAGGAAGGCGGCGAAGAGCAGGAGGTGTACGCCGCTCTGGAGCAATGTGGCGCGGCCGGGGACCACCGTGAGGGTCGAGACGACGAACGTCAGGGCGAGCAGGACCAGGTGGGTGGGGCCCAGCCCGAGCAGGAGCGGCCCCGTGATCCAGATCGACGCGATCGCGATCGCCGGGATCGTCAGGCCGATGCTGGCCATCGCCGAGCCGAGCGCCAGGTTGAGGCTGATCTGGAGCTGGCCGCGCCTGGCCGCCCTGACCGCGGCGATCGTCTCGGGCAGCAGCACCAGCAGCGCGATGACGACGCCCACCACGGCCTGCGGCAGCCCGGCCAAACCCACGGCGGTCTCGATGACGGGCGACTCGACCTTGGCCAGGCCGACCACCGCCACCAGGGCCACCAGCAGCAGCGCCAGGCTGAGCAGCGTCGTCTTACCTGAGGGGCGCGGCGCGTGTTCCGCCTCGGCCGCGTTCGCGCTTTCGACGGGAAGGAAGTAGTCGCGGTGCCGGACCGTCTGCGTCAGGACGAACAGCCCGTACAGCGCGATCGACGCGACCGCGGCGAACCCCAGCTGAGCGGGCGAGAACGCGGCACCCTCCTGGCTCGTGGTGAACGTCGGCAGCACCAGGCTGAGCGTCGCGAGCGTGGCCACGGTCGCCAGCGCGCCGCCGGTGCCCTCGGCGTTGAACACCGCCACGCGCCTGCGCAGCGTGCTGCTGAGCAGCGACAGGCCGACGATCCCGTTGCATGTGATCATCACGGCCGCGAACACCGTGTCACGCGCCAGCGACGAGGTCTTCTCACCGCCGCTGAGCATCAGGCTGACGATCAGCGCGACCTCGATGACGGTCACCGCGACGGCCAGCACCAGCGAACCGAACGGCTCGCCGACCCGATGTGCGATCACCTCCGCGTGGTGCACGGCAGCCAGTACGGCTCCCGCCAGCAGCAGGGCCAGCAGGATCACGACAACCGTGGACAGTTCTCGTCCCCAGGACAGCACCAGAGCCAGCAGGGCGAGCAGGGGAGCAGCGAATGTCCACGATCTCATGTCTCGATCATGCCCGATGATGGCCTGGTGTCCATTTCTCTCATCGCCACCACGACCGTGCCGTGGGTCCCCGCGGCGCACACGCTGGAGCTGGCGCTCACCCGGCAGGCCCCCTCGTCCGGCCAGGTCACCTCGGCGTTCGCCTTCGTTCTCGACGCGTCGGACCGGCTGCTGCTGACCTGCGTGGACCGTCCCGGCAGAGGCTGGGACATCCCCGGCGGGCACCTCGAACCCGGCGAATCCCCTGCGGAGGCGGCGGCCCGCGAGCTGGCGGAGGAAACGGGCTTCCAGCTCGATCCGTCGGCGCTGGAGCTCTTCGGCTGGCAGCGCATCGAGATCACCGGGGAGGTGCCCGCGGATTACCCGTACGCCCTGCTGACGTACATGCTCACCTTTACGGCCCGCCTGGTGATCCCCGGCCCGCCCACCTCCCCGCCCGCGGGAACGGAGAGTACCCAGGCGGAGTGGCTGACCCGGGCCGAGGTCGAATCACGCTGCGCCCACCGCACCTGGCTCCCGCTCTATCAGGCGTTGAGGTAGTCGAGGCGGGGATCGGCGCGGGCGATGTGCAGGTGTCCGTCCCTGACCTGCCACTCCTGCTGACCGTCCACCTCGTGGAAGGCGAGGAAGAGACCCGCGACGTGGTCGCCGTCCTCGTCCGGAGGCGGCAGGGCGGCGATCCGGCGGACCGTGGCCTGGATCTCGTCCAGCTCGGATTCCCTGACCGCGCGGGCGTAGCAGGCCGCCGTCAGCCAGCCGCCTTCGGGGAAGGTCCAGCCGGGTCCGTCGGCGAGCCGCCTCACCTCGGCTCGCTGGCTGTCCGAAAATTCCAGCCATCCACGGATGTAAACCCAAACGCCCATCCCTCCATGATGGTGGGCATGACGATGATCCCCCTGCGCCGGTTCACGGCTCGCGCGTTGCCCATTGACGATCACGGGCGGGTGTTGCTGCTCCACGGCTTCGATCCGGCGCGGCCCGGCATGTCGTACTGGTTCACCATCGGCGGCGCCGCCGAGGGCGACGAGACGCTGCCGGAGGCCGCTGCGCGGGAGCTGTACGAGGAGGTGGGGATCGTTGCCGCCGCCGGCGACTTCACCGGGCCGTACGGCACCGGGACCATCGAGTTCACGTTCGCCGAGTACGCGATCACGCAGGATCAGACGTTCTTCGCGATCCGGGTGGGGAATGCGGAGGTCTCCTTCGACCACATGGAGGAACTGGAGAAGGCCACCACGATCGGGCACCGATGGTGGAGCGCGGAGGAACTCGACGACACCGAGGAGCTCGTCTTCCCGAAGGATCTGGCCGACATCCTGCGCGGGATACACGCGGGCTAGCGGCGGTAGCCGGCCATCCGCTCGAGCCGCGCGACCCGCTCCGACGTGGGCGGATGCGTGGAGAAGAGCCGTCCGAAGCCGGACCCGGCGAACGGGTTCGCGATCATCATGTGCGAGGCGGACGTCAGGCGGCTGTTCTCAGGGAGCGGAAGCCGCCTGGCTCCCATCTCGATCTTGCGGAGCGCGGAGGCCAGCGCCAGCGGGTCACCTGTGAGCCGGGCGCCGGATTCGTCCGCCTGGAACTCCCGGGTGCGGGAGATCGCCATCTGCACCATGCCGGCCGCCACCGGGCCGAGCACCATCATGAGCAACGCGCCGAGGAAACCCGGGCCCTCGTCGTCGTCGGACCCGCCGAAGAACACCGCGACGTAGCTCAGCCAGGTGATCATCGTGGCCAGCGCGCCGGCCACCGACGAGACCAGGATGTCGCGGTTGTAGACGTGTGACAGCTCGTGCCCGATCACGCCGCGGAGCTCCCGCTCGTCCAGGAGCTTGGTCAGGCCGTACGTCACACAGACCGCGGCCTGGCGCGGGCTGCGACCAGTGGCGAAGGCGTTCGGCTGGACCGTGGGCGACAGGTACAGGCGCGGCATCGGCTGGCGCGCCTGCGTCGACAGCTCACGCACGATCCGGTAGAGCACGGGCTGCTCGACCTCGCCGACCGGCCGGGCACGCATCGCCGACAGCGCGATCCGATCGGAGAAGAAGTACGCCACACCGTTGGTCACCAGGGCGAGCACGAACGCGATCTGCAGGCCGGTGCCGCCGCCCAACCACGCGCCCACCACGAGGATCGCCGCAGACAGGCTCCCGAGCAGGATGGCGGTCCGCAGACCGTTGTGGTGCAAGGTTCCCCCCTTCGCGCTTGGGTTCACCTGGTCCAACGTCCACGCCCCGCCCCCGCGTTCCCTTCGGGCGGCGGTAGCCGTACACCTACCGGTAATTGACGAACTGCAGAGCGATGTCGAGGTCCTTGCCCTTCAGCAGGACGATGACATCCTGCAGGTCGTCCTTCTTCTTCGAGCTGACCCGCAGCTCTTCGCCCTGGATCTGGGCCTTCACACCCTTTGGGCCCTCGTCGCGGATCAGTTTGGAGATCTTCTTGGCGTTCTCCTGATCGATGCCCTCCTTGAGGCTGACGAGCATCCGGTACTCCTTGCCGGACAACTTGGGCTCGCCGGCGTCAATGATCTTCAGGGAGAGGCCACGCTTGACCACCTTCTCCTTGAACACGTCGAGCGCGGCCCCTGCCCGCTCCTCGCTGTTCGCCTTGATCTCGATGTTGTCCTGCCCAGACCAGCTGATGGCGGCTCCGGTGCCCTTGAAATCGAAGCGGTGCCCGATTTCCTTCACCGTCTGGTTCAGCGCGTTGTCGACCTCTTGGCGGTCGATCTTGCTCACGATGTCGAACGATGAGTCGGCCAAAACGCACTCCCTCTCGCAACTGCACTTACCCCAGCGAACGAGCCTAGCCAGCATCGGCTCGCATTGCAGTGTTGCCAGCCACGGGACCCCGAAGGACCATGGCGCTATCCGCAGTTGTCGATGGGATTAGTAGGCATTATGCGAGTGATCGGCGCGGGCTTCGGCCGCACTGGAACACTGTCGATGAAGGTCGCCCTGGAGCAGCTCGGGTTCGGCCCCTGCCACCACATGTCAGAGGTCGTCGAACGGCACGGCCAACTGCGACGCTGGCTCGCCCTGGCCTCCGGCCATCCCGTGGACTGGGACGAACTGCTCGGCGGGTACGAGTCGTGCGTCGACTGGCCCTCCGCGGCCTACTGGCGCGAACTGGCCGAACACTTCCCGCAGGCGCGGGTCGTGCTCACGGTGCGCGATCCGGAGCGGTGGCTGGCCAGCATGAACGCCACGATCCTCAAGCAGCGCCGTCGTCCGCTGATCCAGGGGCTCTCCTCGCTCCTGGGTACTGACCTGGCCGCCTTCATCCGGATGACCCGGCTCACCGTGGTGGAGCGGGTCTTCGACGGGCGCACGGACGACCGGGACTACCTGCTGAAGGCGTTCACCCGGCACGTCGAGGAGGTCAAGGCCACCATCCCGGCCGAACGCCTGCTGGTCTTCGAGGTCAGCCAGGGGTGGGAGCCGCTGTGCGACTTCCTCGGCGTACCGGTGCCGTCGGAGCCGTTTCCCCGGGTCAACGATGCCGCCCACTTCGACCGCTTCGCCCGCTCCCACATCGCCCCCCTGATGTTCCGCCGCACCCCCTGACCAGCCACCCCACCGAAGCTCCCCCGCCCCCTCCCCCGAAGCTCCACCGGCCCCTCCACCCAGGATCCGCGAGGTACTCACCCAAGATCCGCGAGCCACTACGCCCAAGATCCGCAGAGCACTTCACCGAAGATCCGGCGGGGACAAACCGGTGTCACGTACACGCCGGAAGTCCGCTATCCTTCTGTCTGTCGCCGCGAGAGCGGATGACACGGCAGGTTGCCCGAGTGGCCAAAGGGAGCGGTCTGTAAAACCGTCGGCTCAGCCTACGCAAGTTCGAACCTTGCACCTGCCACACCAGCGGAAAGAGGCCCGTCACCAGCGGAAACGCGGTGACGGGCCTCTCGCGTTGATCGCCCGTAAGTTCCCGGGATTCCCCCTGGTTTCCCGTGGCATCTGGCACGCGATCATGGCTGTCCTGCCCTGTGCGCACGCACACGCTGTACCCGCCGGATCTTCCCGTCGCCGTCGTCCCACCCGTCAGGGGAGCGGGTCAAGGGCCGGAGGTGAAGGTGGAGCTCCCCACCGGAAGAACGACCTTCGCCTCCGGCCCTCGACCTGCTCGGCTGTCCTGGGCGACGGCGACGGGAAGATCCGGCTCCCAGCCACTGACTACCTGGTGCATGTCCGCGATCATCCCGGAGCCCGAGGCCCCCGCCGGAGGCTGTTTTGCCTGTCGGAGGCGTCTGCAATGCTGCGGCCATGATGAATGAGGGGATTCCAGAGTTCCTGCAAATCACTAGCCCACACGAGATGTCGTCCTACCTGCGGCGGGAGATGGTCGAGTGCTGGGTAGCGGTGAGCAACGCTGGGGGTGCGGCCGGTTTTCCCTTCCCCCCTGTCAGCTTCGATCAGGTGGCGGTGGTCGCTGATCAAGTCATTGCCGGCCTCGCTCCCCAACTCAGCCGACTCCTCGTGGCCCGCGCCGATGGGACGCTCGCAGGGTGGTTGAACGTGCGCAGGGACGCCAACCCGTTGATCGCTCACTGGGGCACAGTGCATCACGTTCAGACGCATACCGGCTTCCGCGGAAGAGGCATCGGGGCCGCGTTGATGCACGAACTCCACCGCCTCGCACGTGAAGAGATGGGGCTCGAACAACTCCACCTTGCCGCCCGGGGTGGAGTAGGGCTCGAAGACTTCTACGGGCGGCTGGGTTGGAAAGAGATCGGCCGGTGGCCCGGCGCGCTGCGGCTCGCGCCCGGTGATGATCGCGACGAGATCCTGATGGTGCTTGAGCTCTGACCACGTTGGCGGTGGTGCGGCGCTGGGGTCGGCGGGTTCGATCGGTACGGCGGCGGCTTGTGCGGGCCCCCCGCGAGAACGGCCCCCAGGCCGCACGCGCAGCGCGGGAGGGGCGGCGCGGGGGTGCGGCGGCGCGCCGCGCCGCCGCCTTGATACCTATAAGAACAATTCGGCAAGATCAGCCGAGTAGGTTTGTCCTGTCTCGCTTGATGGTTGACACTCTGGCCTCGCTTGATGCTTGACACCTTGATCGTCTTCTGTGCCTGCTCGTGGCGTTATCGGCGCTTC
>NZ_JBITHD010000030.1:0-101381 GCF_044457685.1 Nonomuraea sp. NPDC050536 | reverse complement strand
GTCGTACTCAGCGGATTCGCGCCGGAACTGGCCGCCGATCCGATAAACCCGAGTCCGCGCTGGATCATCAAGCGCGTCGCGGCGATACCGGGTGACCCGATCCCCCGCGACACCGTCCCGGCGCTGCGGACCGCGCCAGGTACGCGAGTGCCGACCGGGCGCCTGGTCGTGTTGGGCGACAACCCGGACCATTCACACGACTCCCGCCACACCGGATATTTGACGACTGACCGCCTGTTCGGCGTGGTACTCCGCAAGATGGGCTAACCACCACCTCGAGTTCCCGCAAATACAGCCCTGGTCACCTCTTGATCCCGATGTGATGCGTAACCGGCTTGACGTGCGGTGAACAGGGAATCGTGCCGATCCCCGCCACTTGGTGATGTGCTCCTGACCGCAATAGTCACAGCCCATATCACAGTACGAGGACGGCATCAGAACAAATGAGCGCCTCTCCGGGTGGACCACTGCTTGTGCCCCCCGGTCCGTGAGAACCGCGATCTCATCCACGGCGGCGGCTATGAGAATCTCGCATTCCAGTAAGGCCGTCAGCTCATCGGCTCCGCACGCCGGGACGGTACCCCTACCCAGATCGGCGGCTATCTCTGTCCGAACGGCCAACAGTCGGCCAGTGCGAGTGGCATAAACGAGCCGCAAGCGATTGTGCCGACGACCGACTTGTATTCGCGATCACTGAGAACGAGGAATCGACTCACCTTGTCTTTTAGGCATCACCGTTCATCTAGGCGCATGAGCAGCTGATCGTAATCTCGATGGATCGCCCGAAGACGCGATGAGCGGTCGTGCCCGCAAGTTCGAATATCTGTCACTACATCAGACGGAGAGCCATCCATCGACACGCAGAGCGCATTCTCCGAATACTCTACATCCTGAATGATGACGTCATCTACCCATGCGGCCTGCATACGTCCTCCTCATTCTTGTTTCTTGGGCGACGTCTCACGCCCTGTTCAAGAGATATCCCGCGCGATTTCTACTGTCACCGAGCGATTCTTCTGCCGGCCCTCTATGCCTCCAGAGCTCCTCGCTGAGTTGGACAGATTCATTGCGGATATATTTTGACGCATGCCCTGTCCAATCAGCGCCATATCGGAAATAAACTCCCGCGGTGCAGACTACGGACCGAGTAGATCAGCACCGCGACTGAGAGGCCCAAAGTGGGGGACACGGCATTGCCAGACGATGTCCGGGCGGGCATCCGCCTACTCGTCCATGCGTATGCAGGGGCGCAGCCGGACGATGAGTTAGTGATCATCTTCCGCAGGGGACAAAAAGACGTCGCCTCAGCGCTGTTCGCGGAGGCCCGACGCGTCGGTGCGACAGTGGCCGTGCTCCCGTTGCTCGACGGGTCTGGCGGCGAGCTCTCGAATCGGTGGACGGAAGCGGTGCGCGGCGAGTCACGCGGCAGGCTCATCGCCGTGATCTTGGAAGACGACATCTCAGTCGTCGACGACCTGGTGCGCCACCTGTGCATACCCAGTGATGTGAACGTGATGGCCGTGGGAGTCGACCAACTCTCGGTGGTTCGCGATCCCGAGGGCGTCAGGCGTCGTTGTGACGACCTTCTGGCGTCGGTCGAGGGTGCGCGTCAGATGCGTGGCGTTACCGTATCTGGCTCTTGCTTCCACGTTTCGTTCGCGGATAGTTCGGCCTGGGAGCGCCATGACGGTGGTCTCAGTCCTGGAAGGGTCGCGACCTTGCCGGCTGGGGAGATTTCTATCCAGCCATTGACCATGGACGGAGTGTTCGTGGCGGACGGCGCGATCAGTATGAACCGGCGAATCCGGAGAGATGTGCGCCTTGCTGCTCATCCGATCACGCTGAAGCTCGATTCCGGATTTGTTCATGATGTGCAATGTGCGGATCCCCGACTGCTCGTACTTCTTCAACGGGCACTCCTCCGGCCGGGGGCCAATCGAGTGACCCGCTTCGGGATTGGCGCAAACACTGATGTACCTGCCTTCAGCGCAAGGAACGGCGCGGAGAACCGGCGACGTCCGGGAGTATGCCTGGGCTTCGCCGACAATGAGCGGGGTCTTCTAGTCAGCCTGATCGCGTCCAGTGCTGTCCTCTCCATTGAGCACGGGGACGTCGACGTCTGCGCATCTCTGGAGATAAAGGTGGCCGGGTGAGCACCCCAGAACTCGTCCGAAGCCGCTACTTCGTTATGAGTACGCGCACCTACGCGGACGAGCACGGCAGGTCCGTCCGCCTGGGATATGCCACTCGTACAGGGCGGATTGTTCACATGTCCGGAGAGGACGGGTTCCACCTCGAACGAGGAGATGTCGGCCGTGTCACAGCAGGCACACTGCAATCGCTCACTGAAGCTGAGGCCGTAGTACAGGCCGATGAGAGCGAGCTCGCGGAGGTTCTGCTCCGAATGCAGAGAACGTCCGACGATCCCGCAGTGCGGAGATTCACCATCATGCCCACCGCCTACTGCAACATGACGTGCAGTTATTGCGGCCAAGAGCACAGAAAGGGGAGCGTCCAATCCGACCTGGTCGAAAAGACGATCGCGCGAGTCACATCCGCGTTCGCCGCCCCGTCCAGCAAGAGGGTCCACGTCGTATGGTTCGGCGGCGAACCGCTTCTGGGGCTCAGGGTTCTCAGGGAGATGAGCAGCGCGTTCCTCTGGGCCTCGCAGCGATATGGCAAGTCCTACGGGGCATCGGTCGTGACGAACGGCAGCCTTCTCAGCGATCGGACACTCCAGACATTAGTCGAGGAATGCCACGTCAGATCGATTGAAGTGACCCTGGACGGTCCGGCTGCCATTCATGACAGTCGTCGCACCAAGCGTAACGGGACAGGCAGCTTCCGCAAGATCGTCCGGCTGTTGTCATCAACGGTGCGCGAGGCCAAATGGCCCAGCCTACGCTTGGGAATCCGGGTCAATATCGACCGGGAGAACGAGGCTCATGTTAGCGAGTTGATAGCGGACCTGGCCTGCTACGGATTCGGCCACCCTCGTGTCGAGCTCCACTTGGCGCCCGTCCACTCATGGGGCAACGATGTGTCTGCGGTGGAGATGGAAGCCAAGATGTACTCCCAGCGGGAATGCGAATGGTTGAGGCAGGCCCACGATCTTGGAATCGACGCAGTCCTGCTTCCGACAGTGCCGGTGCAGACCACCTGCCTGGCTACCTCAACGTTCGGCGAGCTAATCGATCCTGGTGGCGGCGTCTACTCCTGCTCGGAGCATCCACTTGTCCCGCGAGACAAGGACAAAGGGCTGATCGCCACGCTGGACAGTCTCGGATCCACGGCGCGCAGGCCGCCCGGTCAGTTCGACGGGTGGTATGGCGAGGTGCGGTCCGGAAGCTGGCCGTGCGCGCAGTGCCCATTCCTGCCTGTGTGCGGCGGTAGCTGCCCCAAGCAATGGCACGAAGGTGGGCTACCTTGCCCGAGTTTCAAATTCGGCTGGGAGTCGCGGTTGGACATCGCGGCCGAGCGCATGGGGCTCACTGTCGATGCCTGAGTACCGGATCGCGCCGTACGCGGGATGGGTTCCACTTCCCAATGGGCTCCTGGTCGCCCGTGGGACCTGGTATGCGGTCATCAGAGGCCCCGCGTCGCTCGATGTCCGCGATCAACTGATGGTGGACGGACGTTCAGTCCACACCACAAACCTGAACACCGTGCTTGTCGACAAGCTGGTATCTCATGGGTTCCTCCAGACTCAGCCCGGCGTGGCTACGTATCGGGCACTTCTCGCGGCCGAGTCTGGGGTCGGTGCGGGGGAATCCCCCCAGCGGACTGTGACCGTCCTGGGCGCGAGTGATCTCGCGGGTGAGATAGCGAAGATCCTGGCCCAGGAGGTAGAGGGCGGTGAGACCGCAGTATCGATGCGGACATCTCTGCTCGGACCGGTGCCCGCGGGGATAGTGGTGGTGGTCGCCGATGGCACCGAGTTCGGGCTTCTTGCGGAGGTCAACCGCCGCTTCTGCGAGTCGGACACCACCTGGTTGTTCGTCGACGCGCGTGCATCGGCGCCGGCACTGATCGGTCCGCTGTTCACACCAGGCGTGGGTTGCCTGGAGTGCCACTGGATGAGACGCGCGGCGGTACTCAGCAAGCCGGCTGAGTATGACCAGTACTTGCGCGAGGGACGGTCCGGATCTGGTGGCCACTGGCAACAACACATGATTGCCGGGCTGGCGGCCGCCTTGGTTCTCGATTGGGTCAGCGTCGAGGCTCCCCGGTCGGCCGGAACGTGTTTGGAACTGGCTGCTGCAGATGGTCCGTCTGTCCGTCGCCATACGCATGTACCGGTGCCCGGCTGCGCGGTGTGTGGAGGGGAGATGGCCGATGGATGATCCCTACTTCTCTGCGGAAGCCGTGATCGCGCCGTGGCACGACGAGCCTTACGAACCCATGGAGAGCCTCGTCTCTCGCCGGATCGGTCCGGTTCAGGAGCTGAGGGAATGGGTTGATGCGGATATTAACCTGCGGCGCGTGGTCGCCTTAGGGACAGCGGTGGATCGTGTCCATGGCGAGATCACACCGGTGGTCGGAGTGGGCAGATCCACCTGCGGTTCCATGGCCAGGACACGAGCGATGGGGGAATTCATCGAACGTCTCACCTTGATGGAACCGCCAAAGGCTCTCGTTGATCCTCGCCGAGGTGCCCGCGACGGCCACTGCCCTCTTGACGAAGCTTGGGTCGAAGCCGTTGATCTCGCGACAGGTGTGACGACCCCGCGAGCCGCTAGCGACTACTACGTGCACCCCGCTTCGTGCCCGACCTCTCAGCGATCCGATCGGCCATCTACGAACGGAACAGCCGCAGGGCACACTCTTGCGTCCGCCACTGAGCGGGCTTTGCTGGAGCTGCTCGAGCGGGACGCGCTCATGACCATGTGGCGCTACCGCCTGCGCAGCCCTGTAGTTGAGCCTGATCTCAGGACACGCTGCGAGGCGAAAGAATCGGGGTTGCAGTGCAGGTTTCTTGACCTGTCATGGATTCATGGCGTGCCAACCGTGGTTTGCGTCACCGACGGCTGGTACGGCGGACAACGGGTCCGCGCCGTGGGCAGTGCCTGCGACCGTAGCTTCCCAGACGCCGGACTCCGGGCCCTTCGTGAGTCGATAGCGGCCCACTCCATGTGCGTCGACTGGCTGGCCGACGATTACGGCGGCCCGCTCGACTTCTCCTCCTTTGCCCACAATGCGTTTTATCACCTTGATGGCGCGCACATGGAGTTCGCGGACTCTTGTGAGCCTGCCGCCGAGCACGCACCTGGGGCATGGCAACTGGCCGGTCACCCTCAGGAGGTGGTCGACGGCCTCGTTTCTCGGCTAGCTCGGCGGCAGATTGCCGTCTACGCAGTAGATATCAGCTCGCCGACCCTCCGGAAGCTGGGCTGGCACACGGCTGCCCTCCGCTCGCCAGACCTTTACCCCCTCGAAGTCGGCTTCGGTGATCGAAGCCTGGCTGAGCGAATGCGGGCTCATCCTTGCCGCGTGGAGTTGAAGGTTGCCGACCAGATCAATCTCGTCCCTGTTCCCCTTGCCTAGCCGGAGCCAACGTGACCACGACCAAACTGCAGATACCAGCGCCCTTGCTGGAGGCCAATTCATGGCTGGGATTCCTGGCCGACGACGAGTGGGTCGTCCCTCGCGGGGATTCGGAGCTGAGTCGTGTCGAGGCCCTTCTTAACAGCGGTCCGGACGACATCCCGAAGCTATTCGTCGGCGCGAACCTCCTTGCCCTACTGCTCTTCCGGCAGCGCAATGTCGCCGATGCCCGACGGGTGTGCCAGAAGGAGATCTCCTTCGCCCTACGACGGTCAGGGGCCGACACCTTCTATGCGCTTCAACCGCAGATTAATCTGATCCGGCTGGAGGGATTTGTGGGAAGCGTCTCTGACGCACTTTCTCAACTGGCCGAATTGGAACAGCTCTCGGTGGGACGGCCTGCGCGGTTCTCTCATCTGGACGTCGACGAGGACATGATCGACTCGATGCGAGAGGCTGGCCACCTGGTCGAGGTTCTCGCTCGCTCAGTGCGCGTGGTGGACACCTGCAAGATCCTTTGGCGTCGCGGAGCGCATGGCGAACTGGTGTCAGAGGCGGAGCGCCTTACTCGCATCTGGCCCGAGCTGGCACGGGGGGCTGGGCCACAACACGCGGCCGAGACACCCTGGCTGGTCCATCCGCTCACGCAGCCGCGGCTGTTCGTCGAAAACCTGTCCACTCAGCCATTGCCGTTACGGCAGCTGAACTTCATCCGGTTGCTACACACGGCATCGGCCCTGACTGCGTCGGGCGATTTGTCTGCCGGAGGCAGTCTCGCCGAGCAGCTGTTCGTGTGCAGGAGCATGGTCAACGGACGGTATCTGTCCACTATGACGCCACTTCGGTGCCTTGCTTCCCTCTCAGACACCCTGCTGAGGGCCGGGCGTCTCGAGTTGGCGTTGACCGCGCTTCAACAGTCCATCGACGCGGCACGCGATCTCGGAGACCACCAGCTCCTCCAAGATCTCTCTCTTCGACGGGCCGCTGTGATCAACACTCCGGCCGCAGACGCGCCGGTTCTCGAGTCGCACATCTCGGAACAGGACCTGGCCCGGGTGACTGCACTCGCCATGTCGCGGTTTGAGGAGGAATAGCTGATGCGCACACATCTCAGCGCGCCCCTGGTTGTCTCTTTCGTCGGAGCACGTGCGCTGTCGACCTTCGGCAGCGCGGCCTCCGCCCTGGCGGTGCTGGTCTGGGTTCGAGAGCTGACCGGCAGCGACAGCGCCGCCGCCCTGTCTATGGTTCTGTTCGCGCTACCCACGCTCTCGTACCCCTTGATCGGCCAGATGGTCGACAGGTTGAACCGGATAACGCTCCTTATCGCCAGTCAGTTGATCGGTGCCGGCCTGACACTGTGCTTCCTACTCGTGAGTGATCCCTCTGCCTTCTGGCTTGTCTACTTGATCCAGCTTGCACAGGGGGTCAACGCCGGATTGATAGCGATCGCGGGGGACGCGCTGCTCCCGCAGGTGGCCACGAAGTCGAAGTTCGCGATGATCAACGGGTTTCTGCAGTCGACATCCCAGGTAGCTCGTCTGCTCGCGCCGATGGTGGGGGTTTTGGTCTATGCGCAGGCGGGTGGCATCGGCGCGGTGGTGATGCTCGACGTGGCCACATACGTCGTCGGCATCCTCCTGCTGATTCCGCTCGCTTGGCGCCGCCTCGGCCAAGAAGCGAGCGAGCGGACGACAGAAGGGGTGCTGGCCTCCGTCCGAGAAGGGCTTCGCCTGATCAACACGCATCGGGACGTACGCCTCATGGTGACGACCGCGGGCGCATGCATCCTTTCGATCGGCCTTTTGAGCAGCGTTTGGTACGCGGTCATCACCGCAGGGCTCCACCGCGAGGCTGGGTTCGCCGGCGTGCTCGCGACGTGCCAGGCGGTGGGCGGCATCGGCGGCGGCACGATCGGGGTCTGGTTCGCCAAGATGCCTGAGCGCGCCAAGTCGGGATGCGTCCTGGCTCTCTCGCTTGTCGGCATGGGCGCAGTGACCTTTCTGTCCGGCATCGACGTCATCGCAGCCGCCGGAACGCTCTTTATGGGACTTGGCGGCTCAATTCTCATCGTGATCTTCGCCACGGTGATTCAGAGTGCCGTGCCCGAGGACGCGCTGGGCCGAGTCTTCGGCGGCGCGAATGCGATTACCAGCCTGGCCCAGGTCGGGGGGCTCGCTTTGGGCGCCATCTGGCTGGTGGCATTTCAGCCTGTCTTCCAGCCGGTGGTGGTGGTCGCGGCGGTCGTGGTCCTGCCAGCCCTCGTAGCTGCGCTACGGATTCGCAGGGTGGACAGCCTCCCAGGCACCGCGACGTCAGGCGCAGTTAAGTGAACTCATCGGGAGGGACTACGTGACCACGGTCGGACAAGGCTCCAGGCGAACCATCCGCTTCGCGCATACGTCCATGGGGGCGCAGGCGGACGCTGGAGCTCTCGGATTCACCTACCCCATTACTCGCGATTGGGCTTGGGGCGGCTCGACTGGGCGGGGAGTGCGGGTCTGCATCATCGACAGTGGCCTAGACGCTGAACATCCCGCCGTCGGCGGGCGCGCTGAACAGTATTGCGTACGGCAAGAGATCGTCGATGGGATTGAAGGCTGGTCTGTCGTCCCCGACGCCGAGGGCGATTCCGCGGGCCACGGGACCGCGTGCGCCGGCATTATCCGGTCGTTGGCCCCGGACTGCGATCTTGTCAGCGTTCGCGTTCTCGGCAAGAACCTTCAAGGCAACGGTGAGGCTCTGATGGCCGCTCTCAAATGGGCCATCGAGCAGCGGTTCCCCGTCGTGAATCTCAGCCTGTCGACCCGGCGGCAGGTATTCAAGGAACGCCTGCACGACATGGCGGAGGAAGCCTACTTCAGCGGCGTGACCATCGTGTCCTCGGCACACAACAGGCCGGTGAACAGCTTTCCATGGCGCTTCTCCTCTGTCATCTCCGTAGGTTCACATGGCCGGTCGGAGCCGGGCTACATCGAGGTGAACCCGACCCCCCCGGTGGAGTTCTTCGCAGCCGGCGTCGACATCGAGACTGCCCGGCCCGGCGGTGGGACGAGCCGTGTGTCCGGCAACAGCTTCGCCACTCCGCATATCGCGGGCTGGTGTGCTCGCATCCTGCAACGCCACCCATCCTTTCGAACCGCGCAGCTCAAGCATGTGCTGGCGGCCGTAGCCGACAATCTGACCTGAGGAGAAATCGTGGATTTCCAGGAACTGGAGGGTTTTTCGCGATCGGCGGCTCGGCTGTTCGCCCCTGATGTGCACGACGAGCTACTCCGATCCAGCGTCCGCTTGGCCAGGCTCGCCTTCGGTGCCGCGGCTGCCTCGGTTTTCCTCTACGACCGAGAACGCGATGAGCTGGTGTTCGAGGCGTCGTCCGGGGTCGGGGAGGATCGACTGATAGGGCTGTCGATCCCGGCGGGTCACGGCATTGCCGGCTGGGTCTGGAGCACGGGTGAGACCATCCTGGTCCGCGATGTCGACAAGGACGATCGTTTCGATCGCCAGTTCGCAACCGATACGGGTTACGTGCCCAGTGAGATCATCGCGGCTCCGCTCGAGCTGGGCGACGAGCCGATTGGTGTCATCGAGGTCCTGGACGCCCAGCTCTCCTCGATTGGTCATGTCTCCGCGATGGACCTTCTGACCGAACTCGCCCAGCAGTGCTGCTCGGCCATCTCACTCCTGGTGGCAGCCAGGGCATTGCGGCCAAGGCTGCTCGATCATGTCGAGTCGGATCCCATTATCCGGCTGGAGGCCGCATTGAGCAGGTTCGACGGCGGACGCGACCCGGCTGCAGGGCAGTTCGTGATCGCGCTGGCCGACCTCCTTGAGCGACACTGAGGGCCGGCATGCACCTCGCTGAGATCATGGAGCTTCGGCCGGTGCCCGCGGCCGGGTTGCTGATGGCCCTGACCAGACGCTGCCCGCTGTCATGTGCTCACTGCTCGACCGAGTCGTCAGCGACTGCCGAGCAGTTCGCTGGCGCTCCCTTCCTTCGGCTAGCAAGAACGTTCACTGCGGACGAGCATCCGAGTGTCATTGTCATGTCCGGAGGAGAAGCTCTGCTCCGGCCGAAGCTTGTCAGCGAGCTCGCGACCACGGCCAGGCAGTCTGGGACGAGGTCGTATCTTCTGTCCGGGATGTTCTTCGCCAGGCACCAACGACGCCGGCCCCCGGACCAGATCATGCGGGCGATCACGACCGTCGATCACTTCGCCGCGAGCCTGGATGCCTTTCACGAGCGGGAGGTGAGCAGAGCGGACGTCTTCCATGCCATGCATTCGATCATGGAGGAGGTGCCGGCGGTCAGTTTCCAGCTCACCGGCTCCCCGGGGGATGCGTACTTGACGGAACTGGTCGACGATATCCGCAGAGAGTTCGCTGACCGCGTCCCGATACTCGTGACTCCGCTGCAGCCGACGGGGCGGGCCGCAGAGTTGCTGACCGTACGACCGTTGCCACCAGATCCCCCTTCGGTGGCCCCCTGCACCGTCGCCACCTGGCCTTTGGTCGGCTACGACGGGACCGTGTACGCGTGCAGCCGCCAAAGCCTAGTCGAGCCGGCAAAGCCGCCGCACCTGGTGCTGGGTGACGCCGCAGTGGATTCGTGGGCCGAAGTACGGAAAAGGAGCCTCCAGCACCCTGCCGTACGAGCGGTGCGCCTACTGGGTCCGAGGCTGGTACGAGAGAAGTTCGGCCGCGGAGCACAAGAGGGCGGCGCCTGCACCACCTGTGTCGCCATGGGAGGGGAGGCGGATGAGGTTGCTCACCGCGCCGGCGCCTATCTGAATTCGCCGCGAGGAGCACTGGTTGAGCGGTTGGCTACGCAATTGACCGGCAGGGTGTCTGCGCGCGAGTCCGCTCTAGCCTGCGGGGCTGCCCACCATGCCAGCCTGGTCGAGCTTGGCAGATCGGTGTCCCGATGACCAAGGTGACTCTTTCGAATATGTCGCGCCTTCGCCGGACTCCAGGCGCGACAGCACTGCTTTTCCTGACGGATCGGTGTCCTGTGGGCTGTGGCCACTGTTCCGTCGCCTCGCGTCCCGACAGCCCCACCATCACCGATCGGCCGCTGTTCCGCGAGATCGTATCGGGCTTGGCCGAGGTCGAGGAGCTTGAAGTGCTCGCCATCACCGGCGGTGAGCCCTTCGCCGAGAGATGGGGGCTGACCCACGCGACCGAGGCAATGCACAAGGCGGGCATCCCCACGGTCGTGTTCACCAGCGGCCATTGGGCGGGGACTCGTCGTATCGCGTCCTGGATTCCGGGAACCTTACGAAAGGTCGCCACGGTGGTCCTGAGCACGGATAGCTTTCACACACGAAAGGTCGCGGAGGATCGCCTCCGGCGCGCGGCTGAATTGATCCTGGACGCGGGCTGCCACCTGATCCTGCAGATCGTGAACGAACGTACGACGACCAACCTGTCATGGTTGCCAGACAGCGTGGAAGTCAATCTTGTCGCCCCTCTGCCGCACGGCCGCGGGCGTCAGGTCTTCAGCGTCCCCGCACCGCGGCCGATGGCCGCCTACGGTCCATGCGGGCTCACGAACTCCCCGACCATCCGCTATGACGGCACCGTAATCGCGTGCTGCAGTGAGCCGGTCATCATGAGGGCGGCGGGGCACGACGACCTGCGCAGATCGGTGCGGCACCGGAGCGAAATCGGGGTCGCGTTGCGATCTCTGCGGGAAGCACCGGTTCTGCGTGTCATCGGCGGTCAGGGCCCGCGAGCCCTGGCGATGTTGCCGCACCTGTCGATGGCGGCGAAAGCCGAGTATCTGTCGATCTGCCACGCATGTCACGCCGCTCACGAGGCTGTCGGACGATCATCCGACGCCGCCCGGATGGTTGTCGCGTTGGCCGGGATGGAGGGTACAAGTGCGTGATTCCGTTCTCCCTGGAGTCCGGTTGCGCGGGGTGCTCGAACTGGCCATGCCGTCGCTGGGTCGTCTGGTCAACCAAATGTGGGCATCCGAGTCACCACCTGGCACGTATTTGAAATGGCTGGGCGTGGCCCACGACGCGATGCGGGCCACGGTCCCGCTGCTTATCGCGGCCCAACAGGAATGTGCTCGTCGGCCAGATACCGTGTCCTCACTTCTGCTGCCCTACTTGGCGGCACAAGCCGGAGACGAGGCTGGTCACGACGACTGGGTCCGAGAGGATTTTCGTCAAGCGGGCGGTGATCCGGTCGCCTTGGAGCAGCGGATTCCGGCCGGCTCGATCGCCCGCCTGGTGGGGGCGCAGTATTACTGGTTGCTCCATGAGCATCCCGTCGCCCTTCTGGGGCACATCGCGGTACTTGAATGGTTTCCTCCAGCGAGCGATCTCGCTCCGCGACTGGCTCAGCAATACGGCTTGCGCCTCACGGCCTTTACCACGATCTCCCAGCACGCCGAACTCGACCAGGAGCATGGCGACCAACTCGGACGTCTCCTCGATGCGTTGCCGCTGTCCCCGCGTCTGAGCGCCTTGGTCGTCACGAGCGCGCTCACCACGGTGTGTGGACTGGCCGACGTAATTGCCGACCTCACCGACAGAAGGAAGCGGGCACCATGGCAGACCTTTCCCGACTGGAAGAACTCGGATTCGAGCTCCACCTCGCCAACGACGAGCAACTCGCGGTGATGGAGTCGCTGACCGACGAGGAGATCGCTCTCCTAGCGGACATCAAGCAGCGACTGGAGGAGGCGGGCGACGATCTGGAGGGGCATATGGACGGTGGCGGGCTGTGCTGGTAGAGAACGAGACCGCCTGCCTGCGCTGCCAGACCGCCAATCCCTCTGCGGCGAGGTTCTGCATGCGCTGCGGCCACAACCTGGGATCCAGTGAGGACGACTCTCCTCGACTGCGATTCGTCACTGTGGTCTTCTGCGACGTAGCCGGGTCTACGGAGTTGGCGGCGCGACTTCGACCAGAGGTGTGGAGTTCTGTCCTCGACGACTACTTCGCCGAGGTGGGCGGCGCGCTCAGTACGGGCGGCGGGCGGCTGGAGAAGTTCATCGGCGATGCGGTGGTCGGCGTGTTCGGCGCCGATGGCGGCCGGGAGGATGACGCCCTTAGAGCGATTCAGGCAGCACAGGACTCGCTCGATCGGTTGGCCACTCACGCCGAGGATCTCCAGAGGCGGGGCGTCGACTTCAGGGTCAGGTACGGCATCGCCTCCGGCCGGGTCATGGCGAGCAGAAGGGATTCCTCTTTCGCGATAGGCGCGGTGATGAACCGGGCGGCACGCCTTCAGCAAGCAGCTGAGGACGACAGCATCGTGATCGATTTGAAGACCTGGCTGCTCGTCAACGAGCGGATCACTACCCATCCGATCGGTCCCGTGGCGGCCAAGGGGTTCGACAAGGCGCTGCAGGCATGGCAGGTCGGTGGCATGGCGACGCCACGGGAGGACAGCCGTCCGTCGATCGTGAATCAATCAGAGCTTCGGCGGGAGCTGGTCTCGTGGATATCGACCGGATTGGCGGCGCTTAGTCCCTCAGCTCTGGTCCTGGAGGGGGAGCCTGGAGTAGGCAAGACGAGGATCTTGCTCGACGCTCGCAACACTGCGGAGGCAAGTGTCCAATGCCATGTCCTCATGGTGCCTTGCCGGCGCGATGACGATCGTCTGGGGACCTGGCCCTTGTACCAATTGGGGGAGGCTTTGGTCCCGCTCGAACGAAGGGCTGGGATCGAGATACAGCAGGGCGCCAGAGAGATCGTCCAGACGCTCGAGGAGCTGAGGTGGACCCTCGAACGACGGGTGGTCAAGCTGGCCGAACACCTACCTTTGCTCATCCTCGTAGATGACTATCCAGCAGCAGGCGAGGCTGTCAGGACTCTGATCGGAAGGCTACGGGAGCGCGATGCCCGGTTAGCCATCCTGATGAGCGGGCGCGAAATGGAGGTCATGGACGGGCACGGAGAACGACGAATGAGAGTGCTCCCTCTGGACGAGGATCACGCTCGGACTCTCCTGAAGAAGATCTCGGAGCAGCATGGGACACATCTCCCAACGGCTAGGGCAGAGGAAATCCTTCGCCGGAGTCGAGGCAATCCCCTGTACCTGCAACAGCTGGCGATGTTGTCTAACGATGACTCGGAAGAGCTGATTCCACCATCGGTGGAGGCGGCCATGGGAGCTCGCCTAGACAGGCTGACACCGATGGCGCGGAGCGTGCTCACGTGCACCGGAGCATGGGGCGGCGATGTGAGTCTCCTCGATGTGGCGGCTACCTGCGGCGGAGATGAACGCGACTTCGACGCAGCGGTCAGCGAACTGACGCAGACAGGCCTGCTTACCGTGGAGTCGCAACCCGAACAGATCGACTGTCAGGCGGCCGCCGACGTCGCGTACGCCCTCATGACCCTGAACGACAGAGCCGCCGTTCACGAGCGGATCATGGTCCGCTTGCAGGAGCTCGCCCAGCACAGGCCTGAGGCGATCGAATTGGCGGCGGTGCATGCGGAGAAGGCGCACGGCGCGTGGAACGAGATCGCCCCTGGCTCTGATGCCGGAAGAGCGGCCGCGCGGCGCGCGGCCAGCTGCTTGTGCTCGGCCGCACGCTTCATGGTCTCCTGTGGTCAGTTGCCTCGCGCTCTTGCCCTGGTAGAGCGGGCCCGGGAGATCGCTCCGGGTGCCCTCGATCTCGAAGCGGAGGCAGGAGCGATCGAAGCATACGCACTCGGGGCACTCGGAAGAGTTTCTGAAGCGCTCACGATCGTTGAGGATCTGCGTTCACGAGTTCCTGATGTGGCGAACCTTTCTGCGGCGGCGAACCTGCGAGTCACCGAGCTTGCTTTGAGGTGGGACGAGGATCTGCTCACGGAGGCCGGCGAGCTGGCCGAACGCGCGGGTGACACGGGCAGTCGATCCCGGCTTCTGCTGGTCCAGGGACTGAGCGCCGCCAGGAGCGGCGACTATCTCCTAGCCGAGGAGTCGCTCACTCGCTCTCATGCCATGGCCGTTCGAACCAACACGCGGTTCGGCCTCACGGAGATACACGGCAACTTGGCTCTATGCCTGGCCTATAGCGATACCCCGGTCGCCGGGGCGCTCGCGCGATGTCTCGACCTGTGGCGGGAGACAGGTGGAGCGCCCATGCTCAAGGCCGCGGTCGGCTGTCCTGCGGCCTTGCTCCAATGCATGGCCGGAGCGGTCGATACCGCTGATGAGATGATCGCGGAGGCGGAGTCCGTCTTTTCTGAGATCGGGCACAAGCCCGGACTCGCCGGTGTCCAGGAATTCCGCAGCATGATCGCGGAACTCGCCGACGATGTGGCCACCTCGGTGAGGGCGGCGAATGAAGCCGCCGCTATGTACAAGGCGATCGGGCTCGAGAATGCCGCACTCCGCTGTCAGTTGCGCGGTTTCGTACTCGACCCTGCCGGCATCCCCCCGGCATTGCCATCCGGGGCGCGAGAAGTGCCCTGGGATATCGGCATCCTCGCAGCACGGGCCAGGGCCCTGTCCGAGCAAGACGGCCGGTACCTCGACACAGCTATGGATCTCCTTGGCGCCGTGCGGGGATCCGGCGCCAGGCTTCTGCCGCTCCTCGGCTGTCTAAGCGTCTCTACGCGGCTGGGAGAGGAGAGATTGTCGGCCCGGATCTGCTTGGCGATCGACGAGGCAAGGGCGGTCAAGGAAATAGCCTCATCAATCCGATAATACAGGAAATATTCCCGTAAAGGCGCTCCTGAAATGGTGGGAGCGCCTGCGATAGCATGCAATTGATTGACCCATGAAAATATAGCCCCACATTTCGAGCAAAATATCTTGCTAGGCGATACATTGAATTGTAGCTTGTGAGTGGCGATCAATTGATCCCGCTTCATCGGTTAGCAGGAGGATTAAATGGCTGAACTCGACGCCGGCAGCGAGCTCTCTCCGGAGTTCGACCAGCAGATGGAAAACGCGCTCAAGCTCGCCAAGAGTGTAAAGAAGGCTGTGAGTGAGGACGATGCCGACCTGGAGGGGCACTCCTTCGAGGACGAAGACATCGTCGGCCAGAACAACGTCAGCTTCAACGGCGGATGCGCCTGTGGATAGCACTGCCGAGTAAGTAGCGGAAAACGTGTCCGGCCGTGCCGAAAAATGAGGCGGTCACGGCCGGCGCGCGACTCTGCAAGTATCGTTATTTTTATGAAGGCGAGCGATGACCGTGCTATCTCCGCGAATAGAATATCTTGAGGAGACGCTTGATAACGGACTTCGGGTGATCCTCAACCCCGATCAGACCCAGTCGATTGTCGCGGTCTCCTTCAGATATGCGGTGGGTTCGCATTGCGAGGAGCCGGGGCTCACCGGCCTCGCCCATCTTTTTGAGCACCTCATGTTCTCTGGCTCGCCTGGCGTCGCGGCGGGTGAGCACCTACGCCTTGTCCAAGGTCTGGGTGGCAGTGCCAACGCAACGACCTCGATGGACTGGACGGCCTATTACCAAGTGGTTCCGGCGGAGGCACTGGAGCTGGTGCTCTGGCTGGAAGCAGACCGATTGTCCGGCCTCAGCCACACGCTTACGCAGGAGAGCCTCGACATTCAACGTGATGTGGTGCGGAACGAGCGGCGTGAGTCCATCGACAACGCCCCGTACGGGAGCGCGCGAGAGCGAGTGGTCGAGGCGCTGTTCCCGATCGGTCATCCGTACGATCATCTTCCGATCGGAAGCATGCGAGATCTGGAGCTGGCATCACTCGGCGATGCTCGCTCCTTCTTCGCCTCCTACTATGCGCCGGACACCGCGGTGGTGACCGTCTCCGGCGGCTTCGACCCAGCGAGCGCGTTGAACTGGATCAAGCAGTACTTCTCCGGACTGCGTCCGGCGCAGCGCAAGCCGCAGCGGCGACCGATTGCCCCGCCTCTCGGCCCGCTCGAGATCCGGATCGAGGAACGCACACGGCTGCCCGCCCGGCTGTTCATCGGGTGCACGCTGCCACCTGCTGGTTCTCCCGCCTTCCCGGCTTCACGTCTGGCCGCCACGATCGCCGCCAGAGGCAATGGCAGCAGGCTAGCCACCCGCCTGATTCACGAGAGGGAACTCGCCGCCAGCGTGCACCTGAATCTTCTTCCGCTGGCCATCGACGCCTCACTAGGTATCGCCCAACTCGTACCCCGGCCCGGAGTAGGGCTGGGAGAGCTTGAGCAGGCCTTCAACGAGGAGGTCGCCGCACTGGTGGAACACGGTCCTGAACAGCACGAGATGGATCGGGCGCTGGCTTACCTCGACGCGAGTTGGCTCGCGCGCACCGACACGGCTGATGGCAAAGCCGATGAGCTCTCGTGGCATGCCGTCGTGCGCGGAGACGCAGCCCTGGCCAACACCGCCCTCACGGACATCCACGCGGCAGGTCTCACACAGGTCCGCGACGCGATGCGTCCGTGGAGTGGCAGCACCCGCCACGTCGTTCTGTGCTACAGCGAAGGAACGGCATGAACTCTTCCGCATATCCACGCCCCGCAGTGCTACCAGCAGGTACGCCTTCGGAACGGGTGTGGGAGTCGGACACTCTGCCGAACGGCCTGACCGCCGCGCTCACCAATCTGCCCAGACGAGGAATGATGGCGGCCCGGCTAGTCTTCGGCCACGGCGCGGGGAGCGAGAACCCGGACGAGGGCGGGATCACGCGGATTCTCATGCACGCCATGGCAGGAGGCCCAAGCGTGCGTGGAACGAACGGCTCTTTCGACGCACTCGAGCAGCTTGGCGCCACGTTGACGGCCGACTGCACCCATGACGGCGCATCCCTGACGGCAGTGGGACCGGCGGCGAGGTTCGGGGAGATCCTCCGGCTCATGGCAGAGGCGGTGATGGCGCCCGCCCTAACGGACGCCGAGATCAAACGACTCACGCTCCAGCGGGCCGGGGAGATCCGTAGTGAGCGGGCCCGCCCCGAGGTAAGGGCAAGGCACGAGTTCATTGGTGCTGTGCACCTGCCAGGTTCGAACTACGCCCGCCCATCGGGAGGCACTCACGAATCCATGACCCTCATCGACGCCGCAGCCGTCCGGAAAAGATACGCGCGCATCGTAGCCCCGCAGGACGCGATCCTCCTGCTCGCGGGCGATCTGAGTGGGGACGTTGATGCGGATGTGCGAGCAGCATTCAGCGGCTGGTCAGGTGGCGGCCCGGTGACGCATGCTGAGGTGAGGGAACTGCGGCCGACACTGGAGCCCATCGTCATCTCCAGTCTGCCGTCCGTCACCCAAACGCATGTGCTGTACGGCGGAGCGGGAGAACCGATGACCGCTCGGGCAGCTGCCGCACTGCACCTCGCGGTCTATGCCCTGGGCGGCTGGTTCGGCTCGCGACTGAACACCGTCCTCCGCGAAGAGAAGGGCTATTCCTACGGCGCCGCCGCCTCATTCGTCGTGCGTAAGGTGTCCGGTGTCTACTTGCCGGAGCTCATCCTGGAGGCCGCGGTGGACTCCGCGTCAACCGGACCAGCGGTACGGGTGATGGCAGCGGAGATTGAGCGGTTGATCGATGACGGGCTTCCTTCGGGGGAACTGGAGACGGTCAAGGAATGCCTCATCCGCTCAACTCCACTGACCATGCAGACCTCTGAGCAGATCGTCAGTGTGTATGGACGTCTTCACGAGCAGGGACACGGACTCGATCGTGTGGAGGAAGCGGCCCGCCACATCGCTGCCGTGGAAACCGATGTCGTACAAGCCGCCGCCCACCATCTCGACCGTGCCCGTTTGGTGATGGTGGCAGTCGGGGATCCAGCGGTCATTAAGACGGCTCTTCTGGAGAATGAAGCAGCCCATGCCATCGATTGACGAACGGATCGCGCTCGGGGCAGGTGTCCGGGGGGTCATCACGTCCTCGGGGAGTGTGTGGCTCCTGAAGGGGCGTCGGCGAGTACCTCTTGGGCGGGCCACTCAGAGCACTCGCGCGTTGCTGCGAGACCTGAGTGAAGGAGACGTGGCCAGTCAGGATCGTGGGCATGAGATCTGGCCGCTGCTGGTCGACGGCTGGTTGGCCGTCACCATCACTCGTGACGGTGACGCTATGTACACCATGCATCCACTGCGATCTCCGGGTCGCCAACGGCCGGCCAAGGTCCCGGCTACGGCCGTGCTCTCACGCTTCGCCATCATGCGCAAGAGCAGCGAGGGAATCACCATCGAGTCCCCTCTTGCCTGGTGCCGAGTCGAGGTGCGCAGTCGAGCACTCTCGGCCCTTGCCCGAGCGCTCGACATGGGCGAGCCGGCTGGTGACCACCTCGAGGAACGGCTCCGCCAGGACCTGGCATGGGGCGGATTACTCGTAGATGACCCTGCCACTGAGCGGGATACGTTCCGGCTCAGCCAATGGAACACCCACGATCTGTGGTTCCATGAGCGAACTCGCTTCAGGGAGTCTTCCACGGGCTATGGAGGCACGGGGTGGGCGGACGGGCGGTTCGACCCGGTTCCCGCCGAGCGCCCGCAGATCATCGGCGAGCGGATCCTGCTCCATCGGCCGGACCTCGATCAGCTTCGCCGTACTGACCTGACGCTGACTGCGGCGCTTGAGAATCGCACTTCTATCCGCGCACACGACGACGACAGCCCTCTCAAAGTCGACGCTGTGGGCGAGTTTCTCTACCGGTGCGCGCGCACCAGGCGAAAGTGGGCTCGCAACGGCCTCGAGCTTCTGAGCCGTCCCTATCCCGGTGGAGGCTCGCTCTACGAGCTCGAGATCTATCCTGTCGTCCGCTACGTCGACGGCCTCGAACCTGGGTTGTACCACTACGACGCCCAGGAGCACGCACTCGTCTCCATCCATGCGGACGGAGAACAAGTCAGCCGGATGCTCGCCCTCGCAGGCGCATCGGCAGGAGTGTCGGACCAGCCCCAGCTTCTCATGGTCATCACCGCGCGCTTTGGACGCGTGATGTGGAAGTACGAGCAGCTTGCCTACTCCCTGATTCTCAAGGATGTCGGCGTCCTCTATCAGGTCATGTATCTCGTCGCGACCGCTATGGGGCTCGCCCCCTGCGCGCTTGGCACCGGTGATTCCGTTGCATTCGCGGAAGCGACTGGCATTGACTCGCTCGAGGAATCGAACGTCGGCGAATTCATGCTCGGCGGTTACGCACCGAACAAGTCAGGAGAGTCAGATGCGTGTGGCCCTGGTTAACATGCCGTGGGCGGCAGTAGATTTCCCGTCCATCGCGCTTGGTATTCTCGTAGGTTGTGTCCGAGAAAGTCGCCCTGATGATGAGCTATATGCCAATTACGCTAACCTGGGATTCGTCGACTGGCTGGCGGATCGAGTCCCGCTGAACTCTGCCGACTACAAATTCTACAGCTTGGAGTCTTATTTCTTGGGATGCGGCGACTGGGTATTCTCCTCAGCTCTGTACGGAAATTCGGAATGGCGACTTGAAGAGTTCGAAAAAACCATGCGCGGAAACATTCCTGAGCGCTATCTCAAGGTGAGTCGCCTGCTCCACGAGCAATCTCCCGAGTTCGTCCAGGAGGTGGCTGCGTCGGTGGTCGCCTGGGAACCCGATGTCGTCGGATTCACCACGACCTTTCAGCAGAACACAGCCTCGCTGGCCACGGCAAAACAGATCAAGAAACTGGCGCCGGATACCATCACCGTGTTCGGGGGGGCCAACTGCGATGGACCACAGGGAGCGGCGATACAGCGCAACTTCCCGTTCGTCGACTTCGTTGTCCGTGGTGAAGGTGAGACAGCCTTCCCCCGTTTGCTTGACGCGTTGGACGGCGACGGGGATGTGAGTGGCATTCCGGGCCTCTGCTGGCGTGATCGTCGTGGAGCCGCACAGGAGAACGCTGTGGAGAAGACGCCAGTGGCTCCGGCCGCCATGGTCACGCCATCCTATGACGAGTACTTCGAGCATCGGAGCGGCTCGCTGGCGCGAACGTGGGCAGAGCCGGCATTGCTGGTGGAAGGCGCACGTGGATGCTGGTGGGGAGAGAAACACCATTGCACGTTCTGTGGGCTCAACGGTTCCTTAATGCAATTTCGCAGCAAGCATCCAGATACCTTCCTTAAAGAGGTCATCGACCTGGTCGAGCGTCATCAAACCCTGGACGTCTACGTTGTCGACAATATTCTCGACATGCGATACATAAACTCGATGCTACCAAAACTGGCGGAATCGGGATACGACTTGCGCTTCCACTATGAGATCAAATCCAATCTCAAGCGTGACCAGCTCCGCGTTCTGGCCGACGCCGGCGTTCTCGCGGTCCAGCCCGGTATCGAAAGTTTGAACAGCAGGACCTTGCGGATCATGGACAAGGGCGTGACCGGATGCCAGAACGTCCGCTTGCTGCGTGACGCGGTGACGACCGGCATCTCTGTTGAATGGAATTACCTGTACGGGTTCCCGGAAGAGTTGCCCGAGGACTACGAGTCGGTGATCGAACAGTTGCCAGCACTCCACCACCTAGCGCCTCCTGACTCGATGGCGCGCATCGCGATCGAACGATTCAGCCCTTACTTTGAGCGGCCCGAGCTCGGATTCAGTGCGCTCAAGCCCGCCGCGCAGTACCGGTTGGTCTACGACCTCCCCGAAAGTGAATTGCTGGACTTCTGCTACGTCTTCGAGTCCGAGCAACTCGGCATCGGAGAAGAGCTGGCCGGGCGACTCGAGGCGGCCCTGGACGAATGGCGGAGGCAAGCGGACCGCAGTCGGCTCACCCATTGCGACCTGGGTGATCGCATCGTCGTCGTCAGTGATCGCGAACAGTTCGGATGGGACGTTCTGAGCATCGAGGACCCCATGGAGCTCGCCGCGTTCCGGTTGCTCGACGATCCGCGCAGTGCGGAGTCGCTTGCACGAAGGCTCTCCGAGAGCCTGGGCTCGGATGTGGCCCGGGACAGCGCCGAGGCGTTACTGCACCGCTGGAAGCTTATGGGACTCGTCTTCCATGACCAAGGCCAATACGTACAAGTGGCCGTGGAAGCGGTCAACCAAGAACTGCTCCGCTCCGGTGCGGTCGTCAGGGTGGGAAGGATCTGATGGACAAGGTCGCACTCACACTCTCCCGCGACTACAACCAGAAGGCCGCAGCGCTTGGAGGCATGTCACTCGGCGTGGAGCAGCTGCGTCACGTGCCCTCGGCGCACGCGCAGGATCTCTTCCAACGCGGCTGCCGCAAGGTGAGCATCACTAAGCCTCTGGACCTCCGGCAAGGATCGGACGCGAGCAGAGCCGCCGAGGCACTCATGCTCGTCCGGGAACTGACCGGCATTGGCATCTTCGTTGACTGGACCCTGCAGGTGGACAAGGGGTTCGCCTGGAAAACCCTGAGTCATCTGTTCCCGCCGGCGGCGGTCGATGGCGCGGAAGATGGCGCAGTGGAGCAATGGCTTCAAGCCTTCCGGATGGGCAGGCTGGCATACCGGCGAGGACCGGGATTCATTCAGGTACGCGATCTGCGATGGGGTGGGGTTCGGCGCTACACCATAGACAAGCGACAGTATCTCGAGGTGGCCGAAGCACTCGATGCCGGCGCGCCGATTGACGACATCCCGCCACGCGTCCTGTCCAACCTGGTGTCGAGCAGACTGGTGATGCCGGTTGGCAGCCTGGTGTGCTGGCTGCCCATGCGGATGCGGCGGTGGCCCGACAGATGAGGTGATCGTCAGCGGACACTGCTGCCCCCTAGCGTTCAGGAATCCGGCGTATGCCTGTGACCGTGCGACATGGCACGGTTCACTGCGTCCATTCTTGATTCTGATGAATATGCAGCGTATGCCTGTTCGCGTGCGAACAGCCGAATCAAGTTATGGAAGCCGTATCGGTCGAGACCGACAGAATCGCGGCCGACCCAGTGCAACAGGCGCGCGTCAACCAGGTCATCCACGAGGTTCTGAGTGAAGGTCGGGGAGGAGTCGATCAGGGCCGCCGCGGTCCACACCGTGAAGTCGGGGCAGTCGAGCAGACTGAGAAGCCGGAATAGGCGCTGGGCAGGCGGCTGCAGTGCGCGGTTGCTGGGCTCGATGCTCGCGCGCATATTCAATTCGCCGTAGACGAGTTCGTCGAGGCGTCTCCACTCGTCACGAAGCCGCTTTACGAGATCGGCCACCCGCCAGTGAGGGCGGGTGTTCAAGCGAGCGGATGCGATACGGATCGCAAGGGCAAGATGCCCGCACTGTTCGGCGAGTTCCTTGGACTCCTTCCTCTCGGCGGCGACTCGCTCGGCACCGATCAGCCCGGACACCATCTCCAACGACTCCTCGGGCTTGAGCACGTCGATCTCCATGACCTGCTCGCGAGCTAGTGCGCCGAGGCGTGTGCGACTCGTCACGATGACCGCGCAGCCCGGCTCGCCCGGGAGCATGGGCTGGATCTCTGTCTCGCTCGCAGCGTTGTCCAGCACGATGAGGACGCGGCGCTTGGCGAGCAGGCTCTGATAGAGCTCCACACGCTCCTCTTGGGAAGATGGAATGTCCTGACCCGCTACTCCCAGGGCCCGGATGAAGCGTCCCACGACCTCGCTCACCGACACGGCGGTCCCGGCATGACCATGCAGGTCGACGAAGAGCTGCCCGTCGGGAAAACGGGACTTCACCTGGTGGGCGAGACGGACGGTAAGCGTCGTCTTTCCGGTCCCGGCCCCGCCGGTGATGGCGAGGATCGGGTGGATAGGGGCCTGCTCGCTGACGATCGCGAGCCCTTTGCTCAGTTGTTCGTTTCGCCCGGTGAAGTTGCTGATGTCGGGGGGAAGGAGAAACGGTCTCCTTAGATCGTGTCGAGATGGCGTGATCAGCGTGACGGGCGCGGACGGGTCGAGACCCGGGTCGGAGGTGAGTATCTGCTGTTCCAGGTCGCGCAGCCGCTGCCCTGGCTCGAGACCGAGCTCCGCAATCGAAACCCGGCGGGCCGCTCGGTACACCTCCAGGGCCTCTGCCTGCCGACCGGCCCGGTACAGCGCCAGCATGAGCTGCGCACGAAAGCCCTCTCGTAGTGGGTGCGTGCCCACTATCTCCGCCAATTCGGTCAGCAAGTGGGAGTGCAAGCGGAGCGCCAGGTCGGACTCGATACGGTCTTCGAGCACACCGAGCCGTAGTTCCTCGAGCCTGGCCGCAGTAATCGCGAGGAAGGGAACGTCGTTGAAATCGGAGAGGGGTTCACCACGCCACAGGACGAGAGCCTGCCGCAGCAATTCGCCCGCTTCTGCCGGCCGGCCCGCCATCAGCGACTTCCGCCCTCGATTTGCAAGATCCTCGAACAGCTGCGCATCGAGCTCACCCTGGTGGACGGCCAGCCGGTAGCCGGGTGATGCCCACGAGATCCTTTCCTTGCCCAACCGCCTCCGTATCTGGTACACGTACACGCGGAGATTCTGAACGGCCGTCTGGGGCGGAGCATCCCAGATCCAATCGAGGAGTTGGTCTACGGAGACCACTTCATTCGCCCGACACAAGAGGATGGCGATCAGCCGTCGGAGCTTCTTGGCTCCGAACTGTACGGGCTGCTCACCGTTACGAAGTTCCAGAGGACCCAAGATCGCGAAATTCACCACAGTGCCTCGATGACCCGCTCGGTCGGAACCACCTGCCGGGCGTGCAGCAGCAGATAGGCCACCACGGCTCGGTGTCGCGGGGCCAAGTGAGGGCGACGGCCTCCCGTCTGGCGACATCTCCACCGGGCCACGAATGACAAAACGCACGTTAGCCCCCGTTCTCGACGAACCATATTTTCCGGATCGAGAGGTATGTCTAGCCGTGCCATAGTTGTTCGACACCAGGCGGGAAAGCCCGACAAACAACTGCGGTCAACGGGGGTGAGTAGTGGGCCGCCCAGAAAATCCTGTCGATCCCGAAGCTGGTCCTGTTCAGCGCTTCGCGTGGCAGTTGCGTCAACTGCGTGAGCAGGCGGGCACGCCCGGCTATCGCCACCTGGCCAAGCGAGCGCATTACTCGCCGAGCACGCTGGCGGACGCGGCAAAGGGCGAGCGGCTCCCCTCGCTTGAGGTGGCGCTGGCCTACGCCGAGGCGTGCGGCGGTGATCCCGAGGAGTGGCGGGCGCGTTGGACTGCGGCCTCGGCGGCGCCGGCGGATGTCGAGCCCGAAGGCCGGGCCGAGGAACACTGTCCGTACCAGGGGCTGACTGCGTACCAGCCCGAGCACGCGGGATGGTTTTTCGGCCGCTCGCGCTTGGTCGACCGGCTAACGGACAAGGTCGCGCGGCTGCCTCTGGTCGGCGTCTTCGGCGCCTCGGGAAGCGGGAAGTCGTCGCTGCTGCGCGCGGGCCTGCTCGGCGGCCTGTCAGGGAACGACCGCTGGCGGAGCATGCTGATGACGCCGACCGCACATCCCCTGGAGGCGTTGTCCGGCCAGGTGGCGAAGTTGTCCGGCGCGGATGTCACCCAGCTTCACGAGGAGCTGTGGCGGGATCCGGCCACGCTGGACATCGCCATCCGCACCGCGCTGGCCACCGAACCTGACGAGATCCGGGCGCTGCTGGTGGTGGATCAGTTCGAGGAGGTATTCACCCTCTGCATGGACGGGGACGAGCGCGGCCGCTTCATCGACGCACTGCTCGACGTCGCCCGTGGCCCCGGTCGCCGCACCACCGTGGCGCTCGGAGTGCGGGCCGACTTCCTGGCGCACTTCACGCAGCACCCCGGCCTGGTCGACGCGCTGGACGACGAGGCCCAACTGCTCGTCGGGCCGATGTCGGCCGCGGACCTCCGGGAGGTCATCATCCGCCCTGCCATCCTGTCCGGGATCGACGTGGATTCGGATCTGCTCACCACGCTGCTCGCCGACGCCGCGGCGGAGCCGGGCGCGTTGCCTCTCGTCTCGCACGCGCTGCTGGAAACCTGGCGGCACAGGAGCGGGGCCGCTCTCGGCATGTCCGCTTATCACGCGACCGGCGGCGTGCGCGGTGCGATCTCTCACACGGCCGAGCGGGTCTACGGCGAGCTCACTCGGGACCAGCAACAGGCCGCCCGCCTGATCTTCCTGCGGCTCTCCGCGCTCGGCGACGGCACCGACGACACTCGGCGGCCCATCGCGCGGGCCGAACTCGATGGCCTATGCGACGAGGTCGTCATCGTCGAGGTCCTGCACCGTTTGGCCGAGGCGCGCCTGATCGTCCTGGACGACGACAGAGTCGAGGTCGCCCACGAGGCGCTAATTCGGGCCTGGCCGCGACTGCACCGCTGGCTCACCGACGACCGGGCGAACCTTTTCGTCCACCGGCGGCTCACCGAGGCCGCCCAGTCCTGGGAGTCGCTGGACCGCGATCAGGGGGCGCTCTACCGGGGAGCTCAGTTGATGACGGCCCGCACCTGGGCCAAGGATCACCCAGGGGAGCTGAACGAGCTCGAAAGCTCCTTCCTTCACGCGGGCAACGCCTGGGAGGAGGCCGAGCACGATCGCGACAGGCGCCGGGCCCGCCTGTTCCAACGCCTGGTCGCGGGCATGGCCGCGCTGCTACTCGTGGCCATGGTCAGCGGGGCGCTGGCCGTACTGCAGAGTACCGAGGCCAGGCGGCAGGGGCGGGCCGCCTTCGCTGGACGGCTGGCCCTGCAGGCAAGATCGCTGCTCTCGAACGATCCCAGGCTGGCGGGTCTGCTCGCGATCGAGGCCTACCGCCTCTCCCCCGGTGAGGAGACGCTTGGGGCTCTCCTCAGCGTCGCCACTGCCCGCCCTCGGGTGGACCTCAACGTCGGCGGTCCTACCGCGTACGACATCGCGTTCAGTCCCGACCACTCGCTGCTGGCCTCCGCGCACAGCAGAGGCAGGATCGCCCTGTGGGACCCGGTGCTCGGCACGCGGATCGCCACCCTGGAGGGCGACGCAGGCCTCGCCAGAGCCGTGGCCTTCAGCGCCGACGGAAAGCTGCTCGCCGGCGCGTTCGTCGATTCGAAGTCCGGATCCGGGTCCGTCGTCCTGTGGGACGTGCCCACCCGCAGTCGGGTGACCCGGCTTGCCGAGACCGGCCTCACTCCGGCCATGGCCCTCAGCCCGGACGGCACGAAGGTCGCGGTCGGCGTCGGGAAGGGCGGCATCGCCATACACGACTTATCCACCGGTATCCGCCGGGTCCTGCGCGCGCACACCTCCGCCGTTACCTCCCTGGCCTTCAGTCCCGATGGTGAGGTCCTCGCCTCGGCCGACGAGGTACATAAACCCGTCATCTGGGATGTGGCCACCAGCGAGAAACTCGCCGCAGTGCCCGCGCCGGGGGCTCGCACGCTCGCCTTCGCCCAGGCTGGACGCCGTCTCACGACCTCCGGCGACGCACGCGGCGTCGATCTGTGGAGCCTCGAACGCGACCGGCCGGTCCGGCTATCCACGCCTGACCTGCGCGGCTCCTATGCTTGGGCGACCTCCACCCTGGTGGGCTCGCAAGTCGCGGTGGCGGACGAGAACGGCGAGATCACCGTCTGGGACCTCCACCGTCGCGAGCCTGTCCAGGTCTACCAGGATCGGGGGCGCACCGAGACGACCTCGCTGGCACTCAGCGGGGACGGCACAATCCTCGCCAGCGCCGGGCTCGGGGGCACCATCTCCCTGCGCCGTGTGCCCCCACCGTTCACCGGGCACAGCTCGCCGGTCAACGACATCAAGGTCAGCCCGGACGGGCGGACCATCGCCTCGGCGGGAGCCGACGGAACCGTGCGGCTCTGGGACGCCCAGGGCAGGCCGCAGGCCCTGCTCGCCGGGCACCCGGATGTGGTCCAGGCCGTCGCCTTCAGCCCGGACGGACTCCTGCTGGCCGCCGTGACCCGCAACCACACCATCACCATCTGGGACGTCCGGCGCCGGAAGCACGCAACCGCGCTCCTCACCTACAGGGGGCAGGGCGCCTCCACCGATGTGGCCTTTGACCCCAGCGGCCGTTTCCTTGCTGCGGCGGGGCTGGGCACATTCCTCTGGGACCTCGACGACCTCGCCGCGCCCGTCGCGCTCAAAGTCGAGCAACCGGGCCTCATCGCCACCTCGCAAGTCTTCAGCCAGGATGGGCGCCACGTCATATCGATCAGCCCAGCCGGCTTCCTCATCACGACGGAGGTCGCCACCGGCAAGCGGCTGGACGGCACGGCCACCGGCCAGGGCGGGGTCCAGGACGTCGCCCTCAGCCCCGACGGCAAGCTGATCGCCACTGCGGGCGACAGCCGTACGATCAAGCTCTGGGACGCCGTGACGCACACAGAGATCGCCACGCTGAGCGGGCATACCTCTGCCGTCCAGGCCCTCGCCTTCAGCGGGGACAGCAGGCTCATCGCCTCCGCTGGCGATGACCACACCGTCATGGTCTGGGACGTCAGGGCCCGACGCCGCGTCGCAACCCTCACCGGGCACACCTCCCGCGTCCGCGGGCTCGCCTTCACCGCGGACGGCGCGCTCGTCTCCGGTGGCGCTGACAGCCGGATCATCCGCTGGACCCTCGACCCCAGCGCCGCAGAGGCGCACACCTGTCAGACCGTCGGTCGCGACCTCACCCGACAGGAGTGGTCCACCTACCTCCCGTCCCTCCCCTATCGGTCGACGTGTGATCTCGCGGCCAACTCGCAGATGGATCGAGACTCGTGACGAAGATGCGCGATGAACTCCTCCTTCGCCGGCGGGTTCCCCGACGGCGCGACGGTGTACGAGGGTCAGTTACGCGACCTCGACCAGGCGCACCGTGGCGTGCACGAAAAGCCCTGCGGCACAGCCGAGCGCGGTACGTATGCCCGCAGATCGGCCGAACTTCATCGTGCTGCGGACGACCGCAGCGGTATCGAGACCGGGCGTAATCGTGATCAGTAGGCAAAGGCCGATAAATGGCATCAAATGCCGAATCATTATGCGATAGCAAGATGGTGCCCAGCTTTGTCGGGGCGTGACCATGCGTATGCCAGGCCGTATCCCGTACACGCGAGCAACCGCCGAGCAACCGTGCCGCCCCTGTCTCTTGCGCGTGTCACCGTCGATCCCATGCGCGCAAACCACCATGGAGCAACCATCGACAGCGGTTCGCATCTGCCGGACCAGGCTGATGGGCTCTTGATCCCGATGTGATGTGTAGCCGGGTTGACGTGCGGCGAACAGGGAATCGTGCGGGTGCCGTCGCACGACTGTCGCGTTGACCCCGCCACCGGGTCGTTGACAGCTTTTAGCCAGGTCAGGCCCCGTTTACGCCTCGGTGGACCCGTTGTTCTCGGATCTTCGACGCCTTGGCTTGGAGCCCGAATGACTACATATGGTAACCATTTCGCCACATATGGTAACCAGCTCTCGGTGCTGGGCATGTGAACGCTGCAGGCCGTCATCCAAGATCGTCTGCCGCCACACAGCCCTGAAGGAGTCCGCCATGTCCTCGTCGATCTCCGCCCACACTCAGACACCGAAGTCCTTCAAAGTCGGCGTCCAGCTGATGCAGGACGCCGTTCCGGCCGACGCCGTGTCGGTGGGGACGGGCGCCTACAACCAGGAGGCACTGTTCGCGAATCCCTTCAAACAGGCCCGGGAGGAGGCGCTGGTCATCGACCAAGCCGGCAAGCTCACCTACCTGGAGCGGACGGAGGCCTCCGACACGGGCTGGGAGCAGGCGGCGGTGTCCGCCGCGACGGGGATGTTCACCGAAGTCGTCGTCGTGGTGCATCCCACCGGGGACGTGTGGGCATTCGCCGCCCCGGTGGGTGGCGGTGCGGTGCAGTCGTTCGTGCTGGTGGCGACCGGTGCCGGGCCGAACGGGACGGTGGAGTGCGGGTGGGAGGTGCGGCAGGCCACCTCGACGCAGTGGACGGTGACGCCAGGCGTGGCACCGCAGGCGCTGGCGGTGTCGTACTCGCCGGACGCTGGGCCGCTGGTGATGGGAGCGGCGTTGCACAACGGCCTGTACATCAGTTCCCTGTCCGCCTCGCCGAAGGCCTTCGCCACTGCCTACTACCCGTGGGTCCTGTCCGGGCCGTGCTCGATCGCGGCGCAGTCCGGACGCTTGGTCGGCGGCGGGTTCGCGCCGGTGACTCAGTACGCTGACCTGCGCCGCAAGGCGTATGTGTACTACGTTCTGGACGGCAGTGTCCTGCGTCGCCTCTCGACCGCCGAGGGCGCCGGCGTCACGAACGAGACGGTGAGCAGCACGGTCAAGCAGTTCTGCGGCACCTACAATGTGCCGAACCTGCCGCAGGCCACCCCGCAGGGCGACATCGGACACGTCTTCCTCGATGCCAACGACGGCGACCTGGTGACGGGCTACGGCGGCAGCCTCTACCAGCACGTAGCCACGGTGAGCTTCGATACCGCCAAAGCATGGCAGGACGCTGACGGGAAGCTGCACATCTTCGGCCAGGACGCGGCCGGTTCGTTGAGCGTCCTGCACCAGGCAGACTGGCTCTACGGGCATCGGGCAGTCCATCCGGTGTGGACTCAGGCGCTGCCGGAGCGGCCCCTGGGCCCCGGGATCGACAACTGGGACTGCCTGAACCCCGCCGATCAGCTGTTCGCGTTCGACTACGAGGGCACCGGCAAAGCCGATCACCTCGTGGCGTACCGTCCAGTGGACGGCCAGGCCAAGATGTGGGTGATGAAGAGGACCGTCGACGGTTTCAAGGAAGTCTTCGCCTCCGACTCACAGAACTTCCCCTACCAACTGGGCACCGGCGATCTGATCTGCCCCTTCGACTACCGGCACGCCGGCAAGCTCGACCACGTCGTCGTTTACCGGCCAGGGACGGGCAGGGTCTCGGTTCTGAAGGCGAACGCCGCCCAGGCGAGATTCGAACCCGTCTACTCGAGCACGAACGGCATCGGCAACGCCGATCTGAAGAGCACCGCCGACCGGATCGTCGCGGTCGACTACTACAGCTCGGGCCGACTCGACAACCTGGCGATCTACCGACCCGGTGGCCGCACCGTGTGGATCGTGCAGAAGGGCACCGGTGACTTCTTCGAAACCGTGTACCAGAGCCGCACGGCCGGCGCCGGCGACGGCATCGGCGGCTACGACATGGCCGACGCCCGCGATCAGCTCATCGCGTTCGACTTCGACGGCAGCGGCAAGCGCAACCACCTGATCGCCTACCGGCCCGGGGTCGGGAGCCTCTTCCTGCTGCAGCGCAAACCGAACAGCAGTGACTACCAGCCCCTCCTGACGTCCGCCACCGGGATCGGCGGCTTCACCCTGGCCGACGCGGGCGACCGGCTGACTCCGTTCAACTACGGTGACACCGCCGTCCCCATGAACAAGCCAGACCATCTGGTCGGCTACAGGGACAACGCCGTCCGGATCCTCAGCAAGCAGCCGCCCGTCCCGAACCAGCCGCCGGCGTACGCCTCCGTCTACACCTCGCAAACCATCGGCGGCTTCGGCGGCTTCTCGGGCCGCCGCGTCATGTCCTTCGACGGCACCTCCAGCGGCCGGGCCGACCACCTGATCGTCTACGCCCCCGGGCCGAGGGTGGCCCGCGGCCTGGTCACCATCGTGAAGTCGGCCGGCGACCTGTTCCCGCCGGTGTACCGGTCCCCGAGCATTCTGTCCCCGGTCGTCGTCGGTGTGCACGCAGGCGTCGCGGAGTACCAGCTGGATCCCTACCCGGACTACAAGCCATCGCAGCTGATCAAGGTCAGCGGAGCGTCAGCCGCCGAGGCGTACTGCCTGTGCACCCAGGACGTCACCACCTCCCAGTGGGCCGTCGACAAGGTGCGCCGCGCCCCCGCGAAGACGTCGCAGGATCCGATCGTCGTCTCCCGTTACGTGGCCGACGCGACGCTGCTCGACGCCGCGGGCGCGCCGATCCCCGGCCACACCGTCACCATCACCGCCGACTCGCTGGCCGAGGTCCACGTCGGCACGGTGTCCTACCAGGTCGGCCCGGGGCGCCCGATCGCGGTCGTCACCGGCGGGGCGGGCAGGCTGTCGGTGTCCGTCGACGCCCGCGGTCTCAGCTCCCCGATCCTGACCCTCACCACCGACGGCCTTTCCGCGGGTTACGCGATCGACTTCGCCACCGCTGTCAACGGCTACCTCGCCGGCACCGGCTCGCTGCCTTCCCAGAAGGGCACCTTCGACGCCGAGGCACTGCGAACGGCGCAGGCCGCGGGGGACGACGGCCACACCCAGCCGCTGGTCCCGAGCAACAGGTGGTCGCACGACCTGCAGCCCGAGACGGTCGTCAAGCACTGCTCGACCATGTACTCCATGGCCGCGGGCACCACCACGGATACCGGCTTCACGGCGCGCTTCCCCGGTTCCGAGCACGCCCAGCCCGTCGTCGGCTACGTCTTCCAGAACTGGGACCCGGACCGGCCTCGTTTCCAGGCCTTCCGCACCGAGGACGAGATCGCGGCGTACCACGACCACCGCACCGGCCATCCCGCCTACGGCGGCTTCTGGGACGACTTCGCCCAGTGGGCCACCGACGTCTGGGAGGGCATCAAGACCGGCGCCGCCCGGGTCGCCGAGGTCGTCGTCGACGTGAAGAATTCCGTCGTCAAGATCACGATCTGGATGGGGGACATGATCGTCTCCCTCGGAGAGATCATCATCAACTCGATCGGGCAGGCCGCGAAAGCCGTGGAAGCCGTCTTCCAGATGATCGCCGACGCCGCCACGCGCGTCATCGACTGGCTCAAGTCCCTGTTCGCCTTCAAGGACATCTGGGAGACCAAGAAGGCACTCAAGTCCGGGCTCCTCACCACGCTGGGCTACGCGTCGACCACCGTCACACACTTCAGCGACCTCTCCGACGGCTGGTTCAAGGAGCAGGAGCAAAAAGTCCGTACGGCTTTCGCCGAAGCCAAGGCCTACTTCGCCGACAGCCGGATCGGCGACGCCCAGAACAAGGTCCCACCGGCCCGGGACGCCTCCGGCAAGGTCGTCGAAGCCGACCAGGCGAAGGGCAACCCGCAGGGCAACTGGCTGATGAACCAGGTGCACGGACAGGAGATCCGGCATCCGGGCTCCTTCACGGTCAACCACACCGCCGCGATATCCGCGATGGGCGACGCCTGGAACGAGTTCCTCACGCACTGGGAGCTGTCCGGAGTCGGCGACGCGCTGGGCCGCGCGGTGGAGGACATCAATGAACTTCTGGAAGGGCTCTTCTCGGATCAGAGCGATCCCGGTCGAACACCCGTGGTCCTGCTGCTCGACGCCGTCGAGAATCTCGTCATCGCGTTGCTCGAAGCCGTCAGCCTGGTCGTCCACGCGTTCCTGACCCTCGCCGTCACGGTCTACAAGACGATCGAGGATGCGCTGTTCGCCCCGCTCGACTTCGGGTTCCTCAACACCATCTACACATGGGTGCAGAAGCGCGCGGGCGTCCCGGACGACAAGATCGAGCCCCTGACCATCGGCGACCTCTTCCTGCTCATCGGCGCGTTCGTCGGCACCGTGTTCTACAAGCTCGTGAACGGCGTCGACCAGGCGCCCTTCCCTGGCGGCGTGTTCCCCCACCTCGCCCCGCCGGTCTGGCACCCCGGCAACTCGGCCGTCGTGCCCCAGGACCCGCCGAGTGACTCCGCGGCCCTCATGGTGGTCCAGGAGATGGGGAACTTCCTGTCCGGCGTCCTCTGCACGTTGTTCGGCGCCTGGACGGACAGCCACTGGCAGTCGTCGGTCGTCCCGCCGCCGGTGGAGGTGCCGGAGAGCAAGGTGGCCTCCTACGGGAACGCCTGCTCGACCATCCTCGGGTACGTACTCGTGGGCTACCCAGGCGTGTACGGCGCCACCGACGCCGTCGACTTCATGCCGTGGGTGGTCTGGTTGGTCTTCAGCGCGCCGTGTGTCGCGACGATCGTCGCCGCTGGCCGTTCCTTCAAGAACACGGAGGCCTTCAACGTCGGGCCGTTCGCGACTACCGGATTCGGCACCATCCTGCTGGCCATGTACATCATGGGGAACCTGCGTACCACCGACACCTCACCCGCGACGTGGGTCTCGAGCACCCTGACACCCGTCCCGCTCATGACCCAGGCGATCCGCTGGTGGAGCCGACGGATGACGGGCCCGGGGTTCGCCCTCAACGCCGGCGTGACCGGGGCCAACGCCCTCACCAACCTCGTCAGCTTCTGGGCGGCGGCGATCGGGGCCTGGGATGCGAACGCCAACAAGCCCTACATCCCCAGGCTCCAGACACTGCCAGTACCTCAGGTGGGCATGGACTACAACGTGAAGATATCGGTGGAAAAGGGCAACAAAAAGGGCACCCAGTGGATCTCTGGCTGGAAGGTCATCGACGGGAACCTGCCCGAGGGACTCAAGCTCGATGAGGACACCGGCTACATCCAAGGCACCCCGACGCTCGTCGGCACCGGTACGACGACCGTCACAGTCCAATGCCACGACGCCTACGGTCCTCCCTTGTACTCCGATCCGCAGAAGGCGTCCGTGCCGGCGGCGCAAGCGAGCCCCGTCCAAGCGGTGGCCAAGTACTCCGGCGACAACCAGACCTCCCCGACCGGCACGCGCTATCTGACCGCGCTGGCCGTACGGGTCACCGACGGCGCCGGCCAGGCGCTGCCGCAGGCCGTCGTCACGTTCACCGCGCCGAGCACGCTGCCGTCGGCGAAGTTCGCCGACGGCAGCACCACGTGCCGAGCGGTCAGCGACAGCAGAGGCCTGGCGGTGGCCACCGACTTGATCGCCGGCGCCACGGCCGGTTCGTTCAGGGTGGAGGCTCAAGTGCCGGGCGTGAGTACGGCCCATGTCACCTTCGACCTGGCCTGTACCCAGACCGATGTCGCCGGCATCACTCCGGCGCCCGCCAGCACGCCGCAGGCCGCCAACATCGGGACGGCTTTCGCCCACGGGCTGACGGTCACGGTGAAGAACGCAGCCGGCGCCGCCGTCCCGAACGCGTGGGTGGTCTTCACCGCACCGCCCAGTGGCGCCTCGGGCGCCTTCGCGGACGGCACCGCCTCCTGGGCCGGATCCAGCGGCGCCGACGGGACGGTGACCGCGGCCGCGTTCACCGCCAACGACACAGTGGGCGACTACACCGTGACCGCGACCGTCACCGGCGTCCCTGAACTCAGTCCCGCGATCTTCCAGCTCGGCAACAGGAAACTGCAGGCGAAGGCAATCACGCCCAACGGCGGCAGCGCGCCGCAGAACGTGGTGGTGAACACGCGCCTCGCGGACAACCTCAGCGTGACCGTGACCGACGAGCAAGGCGCGCCGTACCCCAACGCGAGTGTGATCTTCACGGCGCCGGGCACCGGCGCGAGCGGCACCTTCCACGGTGGCAAACCCACCTACCAGGCGGTCACCAACGCCGACGGCATCGCTGTCGCCGGCGACTTCACCGCCAACGGGACCAAGGGGCAGTACTCGGTGATGGCCAGCCTGTTCGAGAAGAGCTCGTTGAACACGTCCTTCACCATCGTCAACATCTGAGCCGACGTCATACGGGCCCGCCTGCGCGGAACCGTCATGATCCAGAACGAGACTCCCAGCTCGAGCTGCATGAGCTGGGAGTCTCGCCGTGCGACCGGACCTCGCCGACAAGCCGACGCGCTCGCCCCCCGCAGCCGCGATCTCTGACTAGTTCTGCAGCGCCGCGCGCACGGCCCGCTGGATCTGTTGCGGCAGCCGAAGGGTCTCGTCCATCGAGGTCGAGCCTAGAGAGATCCGAGACTGTCCGGCGGCCTGGGTCCGTTGGGTGCCTCGTGTCTCACGCTGGCGGTCGTCTATCCCGGTTGTGCTACCCAGCACAAAGCTGGCGCCCGTTGTCGCGCCCCGCATGCGCGCACGGGACGCGAAAATATGTTGCCGTAGATCTCCTCAAAACGTATGGTTTTGCGCTCGTGATTACAGTGGTGGAGAAGGTCCTGCCTGCCCGGCTGGGGACAGGATTCCGGTGGTTGCTGGCCTCGAGCTGGCTGACGAATCTCGGTGACGGGGTCGCGGCCGCGGCAGGGCCGTTGCTGATCGCGACGTTGACCCGCGATCCGCTGATGATCTCGCTGTCGGCCCTGGTGGGCTGGGCGCCACCGTTGCTGTTCGGCCTGTATGCGGGCGTGCTGTCGGATCGGCACGACCGGCGCAGGATCGTGCTCGTCGCGAACATGGTCCGGGCCGTGGTGCTGGCAGCGCTCGCCGCGCTCATGGTGACCGGCACGGTGACCGTGGTGACGGCGCTGGTAGCGCTCACGCTCCGGTCCATCGCCGAGGTGTTCGCCGACAACGCGACGTCCACGCTGACGCCCATGATGGTCACCAAGGACGATCTCGTCATCGCCAACGCCCGCCTGGGCACGGGGTTCATCACGCTCAATCAGCTCGCCGGGCCGCCGATCGGCGCGGCGCTGTTCGGCCTGGGCTTCACCTGGCCGTTCGTTGGCCAGCTGCTCCTGGTGGTGGCGGGGATCGTCCTGGTCTCCCGGATCAAGTTGCCGCCACACGGCCGGCAGGCCGATCCCAAGCCCGACACCGTACGGGAACTCATCGCCGGATTCAGCTGGACCATCCGGCACGCGGCGGTCCGCACGCTGGCGCTCACGATCCTGATCTTCAACTTCACGTTCGGCGCGGCCTGGTCGGTTCTCGTGCTCTACACCCAGGAGCAGCTCGGCCTCGGGGCCATGGGCTTCGGCCTGATGACCACCATCGGTGGGATCGGCGGCCTGATCGGCACCGGCCTGTACGGGGCCATCACCCGCAGGGTGAGCCTCGGCGCCCTGATGCGGATCGGGCTCATCATCGAAACGTTCACCCACCTGGGCCTGGCCCTGACCCATTCGCCATGGGTCGCCGGGGGTATCTTCCTGGTCTTCGGCGCACACGCGTTCATCTGGGGTACGACCTCGGTCACCGTACGCCAGCGCGCGGTCCCGGCCGAACTCCAGGGCCGGGTGGGCAGCGTCAACACCATCTGCGTCTACGCCGGCCTGGTGGTCGGCTCGCTGATCGGCGGAGTCCTGGCCACCCGCTTCAGTGTCGCGGCGCCGTTCTGGTTCGCCTTCGCGGGTTCCGCGGTGTTCGTGGTGCTGCTGTGGCGGCAGCTCATGCACATCGCCCACGACGACTGAGGCGCTCGGCGGGTAGTTCCTCGTTCCGGGAGTGCGTCCGCAGAAGGTCAGCGGTAGTGTGCGAAATTGGCCTACAGTATCTGCTTATGGTAACTGCGGTTGAGGCTCGGGCGCTGGCGGCTGTCGACGACGCACGGACCGTACGCCTCCTCGACGAACTGGTACGTGTCCCCAGCGTCACAGGCACCGACGCCGAGTCCGATCTCCAGCACCGATGCGCCGCATTGCTCACGGAAGCGGACATGGACGTCGACACCTGGCGGCTCGACCTCGACGAGCTCCGCGCCGACCCTCGCTTCCCCGGCACCGAGGCGCCACGGGCGGAGGGCTACGGCGTCGTCGGCACCACGGGCGACGGGGTGCCGGCTCTGGTCCTGCAAGGGCACGTCGACGTCGTCCCCACCGGTGACCTGGCCAAATGGGAGGGCGGCGATCCGTTCGACGCGAGGATCGTGGGCGACGTGATGCACGGGCGCGGCACCTGCGACATGAAGGCCGGGGTCGCCGCCAATCTCGCGGTGGTCCACGCCCTGCGTGCCGCGCACATCAGGCTGGCCAGGCCGCTCGCCGTACACACCGTGGTGTCAGAGGAGGACGGCGGGCTCGGCGCGTTCGCCACCATGCTCCGCGGGCACACCGGCGAGGCCGCGGTGATCACCGAGCCCACCAGCGGCACGGTCATCACCGCGAACGCGGGCGCGCTCACCTTCCGCCTGGAAGTGGCAGGCCGAGCGGCGCACGGCAGCACCGCGTACGAAGGGGTCAACGCGATCGAGGTGTTCTGGCCCGTTTACCAGGCCCTTCGCGAGCTGGAAGAGCGCAGGAACCGTGATCGCGACCCGCTGTTCGACGACTATCCGGTGCCATATCCCATCTCGGTGGGCAGGCTGCGGGCCGGTGACTGGGCCAGCAGCGTCCCCGATCTCCTCGTCGCCGAGGGACGGATGGGCGTACAGCTCGGCGAGGACCCGGACGTGGCACGCGCGGCGCTGGAGGAAGCGATCGCTCAGGTCGACGACCCCTGGCTCCGCGATCACCCGGTCCGCGTGACCTGGCCGGGAGGGCAGTTCGCCAGCGGCAGCCTGCCAGCAGGCCACGCGCTGATCGGCGAGATCAGCGCCGCGGTGGCCGAGATCACCGGCCGTGGAACTCCCCGGCGCACGGCCGCGCCGTACGGGAGTGATCTGCGGCTCTACTCCGGCATCGGCGGCATACCTACCCTGCACTACGGTCCTGGCGATGTGCGGTTCGCGCACGCGCCGCGCGAGCAGGTCTCGCTGGCCGAGCTCCGCGAGGTCACCCGCGCCCTCGTCCTCCTCACGGTACGGCGCTGCGGTGTGATCACGTGAACGTCGTCGAACTGTGCCGCGACCTGATCAGGATCGACACCGCGAACACCGGCGGCGAGGACGGCGCCAACGAGCGGCCGGCCGCGGAGTACGTCGCCGAGCGCCTCACCGATCTGGGCCACACGCCCGAGCTGATCGAATCGGCGCCCGGTAGGGCCAACGTCGTCGCCAGGATCCGGGGACGAGACGGGGCACGGCCCCCGCTGCTGGTGCACGCCCACCTCGACACCGTTCCCGCAGACCCAGCCGGATGGTCGGTCCATCCGCTGTCCGGTGAGGTGGCGGACGGATTCCTGTGGGGCAGAGGCGCCGTGGACATGAAGCACATGGCGGCGATGACGCTGGCCGCTCTCGACGGCCTGGCGCCGGAGCGCGACCTGGTTCTGGCCTTCGTCGCCGACGAGGAGACGAACGGCTCGTACGGTGCCGGCCACCTGGTCACCCGGCGGCCGGACCTGTTCGAAGGCTGCGTGGAGGCGCTCGGCGAGGTCGGCGGGTTCGGCCAGGCCGTCCCCGGCGGCAGCCGCGTCTATCCGGTGCAGACCGGGCAGAAGGGCGTCGTCTGGCTCCGGCTGACCGCCTCGGGGCGCGGCGGCCATGGTTCCCTGCTGCACGACGACAACGCCGTCGTACGGCTCGCCACTGCACTCGCCGCCGTGCAGTCCATACCTCTGCCGGTGTCGGTGACGCCGGTGGTCGCCGAGTTCACGAAGACGGTCGCGGGCCTCGCCGGAGTGGACGCCGGAGTGGACGAAGTGCTCGGCGCGCTCGGTCCGCTCGCGCGCATGATCGAACCCGGCCTACGGCACACGATCAACCCGACCATGCTCACCGGCGCCGACAAGGAGAACACCGTCCCGCCGACGGCCACCGCCGTACTCGACTGCCGAAGCCTGCCCGGCCGGGCGGACGAGGTGATCGGCCTGGTCAGGGACGCGGTGTCCGGGCTGCCCTGGATCACGGTCGACGTGCTCGACCGTGACGACGGGATCGCCGGGGTGCCCGGCGGGCCGCTGCTCACCGCCATCCAGGAGGCGCTGGCCGCGCATGACCCGTCCGGAGTCGCGGTGCCGTATCTCAATCCGGCCGCCACCGACGCCTACTGGTTCGACCGGCTCGGCATCCGCTCCTACGGGTTCACCCCGCTGCTCGCGCCGGACGGGTTCGACCTGCCCGCGATGTTCCACGGGATCGACGAGCGGGTCCCGACCTCCGGCCTGGAGTTCGGCACCCGGGTCCTGGCCACCCTCCTGGGATCGGCGTGACGCTGGTCAGTCCCTGGCCAGCGGCCTGGTGAGGCAAGTGGGGCCGCCGTCGCCGAGCGCGATTTCCGAGGCGTCCACGACGACGACCTCGACGCCCTCGGCGCGCAGGGCCTTGACCGTACGCGGGGCACCGTCGAACATGATGACCTTGCCCGGGGCGACGGCCAGGATGTTGGTGCCCAGCTTGTCGTATTCCTCGGCGTCCACCGGGATCCACCGGATGCCGCGCTCCACGAGCGCCTGCAGCAGCGCCACCGGTGCGATCGGCTCGTAGACCACGGCCAGGTCCTCGCGGACCGGGGAGATCACCGACATCAGGTGGAGCACGTGTGCCGGTCCCTTGTCATGCGGGAGGTCAAAGGAGACCAGGTCAGCGCCCTCCTCGGCGAGGATCGCGCGGAGCTGGTCGTGGGCGGCCTGGTTGGTGCGGTAGCCGCGGCCGGCCGCGAGCGTGGTGCGGTCGAGCCAGAACAGGTCGCCGCCGTCCGCGCGCGCGTCGCCGGTCAGCCTGCCCGCGATGGGGAAGCCGAGTTCGGTGAGCTCACGCTCCATCAGCTCGGACTCGCCGGCCCTGGCGGGCTTGGCCTGCTGGAGAATGACCGCGCCGCGACCGACGACGAAGACAGGGTCATAGGCGAAGCAGGCGTCCACCAGTCCCTCGGCCGCCGGGAGGACGGTGACCTCGGCTCCGAGGTCGCGCAGCGCGGCAGCGAACGCCTCGTGCTGGGCGCGCAGCCGATCGGGGTCGGGGGTGGATCGCCACTCGGCCGCGGCGAAGTCACCGGTGGGTGTAGGGGTTCGTACGGCGACGCGGCGCAGGGGGGCGACCATGGAGTTCACGCCATGCACATTTACCATAAGAGAATATTGTTGGGAGTCTGCGGCCGAGTCAACCCCGCCGTAGTTCGCTCTCGTCGATGCCCAGCTCCGCGGCGACCGTACGGATGAGAGCCGCCTCCATGGTGTGCTCCGACATGCCGTACAAGCCGAGCAGAGCCTGTATGGCCAGGCCGTCCACGGTGGCGAGTATCCGTGGCAGGCAGATCTCGATCGGGTCGCGCGGGCGCAGCCGCTTCGCCTGGACCCCGGCCGCGATCGTCTCGGCGAACAGCGCGTACCAGATGTTCATCACCGAGTGGACGTGTAGTCGCAGGGCGGGGTCGCGGGCGCTGGCCGCGTAGAACTCCAGCCACAGCCCCCACGCCTGGGAGAACGGCGTCTTGCCGGTGACGCAGAAGGTCAGCAGCTCGCGCAGGCGCGCGACCGGGTCGGACGCGTCGGCCACGTAGCTCCGCCACTCGGCCCTCGCCTGCTCGATCGACGACTGGAACGTCTCGACGATCAGCCGCTCGCGGTTGCGGAAGTAGTGCTGGATCAGGCCGATCGACACACCGGCCTCCTCCGCCACGTCGGCGAGCCTGGTGCCCTCGACGCTCTTGCGCGCCACCACGCGGGCGGCGGCGGCGAGGATCTCCGCACGTCGCGCTTCGACCTCGTCCGCGGTCGCCCGCGACCTGGTCCGGCTCATCGAGGTGGTCCTCCTTCTCCGATTTCACCGCGAAGTTACACGAGAGTCTTGACGTCAGATTCTCAATCCCTACAGTAAGCACAACTTGTTGCATACCGGGCAGGAATGTTCATGGGACTTAGACGCGGAGCCCTCGGCGCGGGAATGCTGCTCGCGGCACTCGCCGGGTGTGGAATCCAGACCAACCAGTCGGCCGCCCCCTCTGGCCCGGCTGCTGACTCAGCCTCCGCCACGGCGGCCGACCCGCAGGTAGCCAAGCTCGTTCCCGCTGAGCTCAAGGCCAAGGGCAAGGTGGTCATCGCGACCGACCCCACCTACGCGCCCATGATCTTCAAGGACGACGCGGGAGCCATCGTGGGCCTCGACGCCGAGATCGCCCAGGCCGTGGTCGGCAAGATGGGGCTCAAGGTCGAATGGGTCAACGTGCCCTTCGACGGGATCATCGCCGGCGTGAAGGCCAAGAAGTTCGACGTCTCCTGGGCCGCCTTCTCGGTCACGAAGGAACGGATGAAGGAGGTCGACTTCGTCAGCTACCTGAAGGCGGGCACCCAGATCCTCGTCAAGGCCGACAACCCCAAGGGCATCAAGAGCGAGCAGGACCTGTGCGGGAAGACCGTCTCCGCGCAGAAGGGCACCACCCAGGCGATCCAGATCCTGCCCGACCTCAGTAAGCAGTGCGCCGCGAAGGGCCAGGCGGCCATCAAGCAGCTCATCCTGCCGCAGCAGGACAACGTGAACCAGGCGGTCGCGGTCGGCCGTGCCGACGCGGAACTCGCCGACGGCGCACTCGTCGCCTACCAGGCCAAGCAGCTCCCCGACCAGTTCGCCACCATGGATGCGCTGATCGATCCGGTGCTCGTGGGCGCGGCGGTGCCGAGGGACGCCGGCACGTTGCGCGACGCGGTCAAGGCAGGACTCGACGCGATCGTCGCCGACGGTTCGTACGGCAAGATCCTCGCCAAGTGGAACCTCACGCCGAGCGCTGTGGACAAACCGCAGATCAACCCGGAGGACGCCGGTTGATCATGGACCGGCTACCCATCGACAGTGCCTCTGCACCTGTACGGCGCAGGCAGCACCCCGCACAGTGGGCCATGATCGCGGTCCTGGTCGTACTGCTGGCCATGCTGGTCAACGCGTTGTTCACCAATCCGAACTTCGCGTGGGACACGGTCGCCGAGTATCTCTTCGCGCCCCGCGTCCTGGCCGGCATCTGGACCACGGTGCAGCTCACGTTCACCTCGATGCTGCTCGGCTTGGTGCTCGGTACCGTGCTCGCCGTACTGCGTCTGTCATCGAACCGCGTGCTCTCCGGCGTCGCGTGGCTCTTCGTGTGGTTCTTCCGCGGCACCCCGCTCCTGGTCCAGCTCCTGTTCTGGGGATTCGCCGCGGCGCTGTTCCCCACGCTCGGGCTGGGCATACCGTTCGGGCCGGAGTTCGTCACGTGGGACACCAACGCGCTGATCCCGTTCTCCGTCGCGGCCATACTCGGACTCGGGCTCAATTCCGCGGCATATCTCGCCGAGATCGTCCGCGCCGGAATCATCAGCGTCCCGCACGGCCAGTCCGACGCCGCCGCCGCGCTCGGGTTCGGCCGCCTACGCACCCTCCGCCATGTCGTGCTGCCGCAGGCCATGCGCGTGATCATCCCTCCGCTGGGCAACGAGACGATCAGCATGTTGAAGGTGACCTCGCTGGTGCTGGTCATCGGCGTGCAAGACCTGCTGGGCGCGGTCACAGAGATCTACGCGAAGAACTTCAAGCAGATCCCGCTGCTGATAGTCGCCTGTGTCTGGTATCTCGTCATGACGTCCGCGCTGAGTGTCGGCCAGTACTACATCGAGCGGAAGTACGGGCGCGGCTTCAACGGAAACGGCAGGAGCCGATCATGACCGATCCGATTCTCGTCGCGGCCAACGTGCACAAGCGGTTCGGCCACGTGGAGGTGCTCAAGGGCATCGACATGACCGTCATGCCCGGCGAGGTGCGTTGCCTGATCGGCCCCTCGGGCTCCGGCAAGTCGACCTTCCTGCGCTGCGTCAACCACCTCGAAACCCTCGACCTTGGCTACATCGCCGTCGACGGCCACCCCGTGGGCTACGAAGTACGGCAGGGCCGACTGCACGAGGCCGCACCCCACGTGGTGGCCAGGCGCCGTGCCGAGATCGGCATGGTCTTCCAGCAGTTCAACCTGTTCGGCCACCTGACCGTGCTGGAGAACATCGCACTCGCGCCCATCAAGATCAAGAAAGAGGGCGAACGGGCGGCTCACGACCACGGCAGGGAACTCCTGGACCGGGTGGGCCTCGGCGATCGCGCGAACGCCTTCCCCGGCCAGCTCTCCGGCGGACAGCAGCAGCGCGTGGCGATCGCCAGAGCCCTGGCCATGCGGCCCAAGCTCATGCTCTTCGACGAGCCCACCTCCGCACTCGATCCCGAACTCGTCGGCGAGGTGCTCGACGTGATGACGGACCTGGCCAAGTCGGGAATGACCATGATCGTGGTGACGCACGAGATCGGGTTCGCCCGCAAGGTCGGTGACGTGCTGACGTTCATGGACGACGGCCACGTCATCGAGGAGGGAGATCCCAACGAGATCATCTCTGCTCCCACCCACGAGCGCACCCGATCGTTCCTCTCCAAGGTCCTTTAGACAGCGACCGATCGTTCCAGTGATCGACGTCACAGGGAACCGCTGGCTCGTTCTCGTCCTCTTTCGTGGTGGAGGTACCTCACACGATCAGGAGGCGAGAACCATGCAGGATCGGACACGAGTGCGGGCAGGAATGGCGGTGGCCGCGGCGCTGGCAGCGGACGCCGCGGTGCATGTGTACTGGATGACCGGCAGCACGTGGCCGGCGCAGGACCCCGATTCGCTGTCACTGGCAGTGCTCAACGTCGTGCTTCCGTTCACCCCGCGGATCCTTCTCATGCCGCTGACAGCGGCAGTCGGCGCATCGGCCCTGATGTTGGCGGTGGTCGGCCGACCTGCCTGGCTGGCACGACGGATTCCCGGCCGGGTCAGAAGGCTGGGCGGGCTGCTGGTCGCCACCGGGCTCCTGGTCCGCGGCATCGCGGGCCTCGCCTGGGCGTTCGGGATTGGAGCAAGCCCGTCGACACCGTTCTACTGGCTCAACCTCCTCGCCTACACACCGGCGTGCCTGGCCCTCTTCACCGCAGCGATCATCGCCACCAAGACGACGACCCCAGCCTTCGCGACACCAGCGGGCACCCCACCACTCACCACGCAAGACGCGTGATCGGCCGTTCCAACGAACCATCCCCAAGTCGCGGACCTACTGGCCGCTCCGACGACCCAGAAGGGGCCGGTGCTGGTGCTCAACCACGAGGGCGTCGCGATCGACCATGGCTTTGGCATCTGGAACATCCCGCGGTTAGTGCTCGTCGGTTGCGGTGGTTTTTCCGCTGCCGTGGTGGCGGGCGTTGGCCAGTACCTTGGCCAAGGTCGAGGACAGCTGCTTCAGTTCCTCTCGCGTCAGGCCCTCGGTGATCTGGCGTTCCAGTTCTTGGCGGTCGGCGGTGAGTGGCCCTTGGAGTGCACGGCCCTTGTCGGTGAGGTAGAGGCGGACGAGCCGCTGGTCGTGTTCGTCGCGCTGCCGGGTGAGCAGTCCGGCGGCGGTCATCCTGGTGGCCATCTTGACCACGGTGGGTGTGGTGACGTTCAGCAGCGCGGCCAGTTCGCCGGGTGTGCGGCCTTCTTGTTCCCACAGCGCGGCCAGCACGAGGTTCTGCCCGAGGTGCAGGCCGTGACGGCGGACGGAGTCCTCGGCCAGCACGCGCAGCGCTTTGTGGGTGACGGTCATCAAGTCAACGATCTCGGTCACCCCTCCAGGATAGCTGCCCGGCTAATGAATTGACGGCTAATCATTAGTCGGCTATCGTTCTTCTTGTCGCTAGCCGGCACATGAAATCCACCGAGCGACTGGCCGCGGACGGTATAGCGGTCGTCGTCAACTACGCCTCCAAAGGAAACCCCTCATGATCCTCATCACCGGAGCCACCGGCCACGTGGGCAGCGAACTCGTCCGTCAACTCGACGAGGGCGGCCAGCCGGTCCGCGTGCTCGTCCGCGACCCCGCCCGGGTGGCGCGCCTACCCGCGCACATCGAGCGGGTGGTCGGCGACCTGGCCGACCCGCAGACCCTGGCCGCCGCATTCGCACAGGTCGAGCGAGTGTTCCTGATGGAGGCCGGGCACGGCCAGGAACAAACCGCCAACGCCGTCGCCGCCGCCATGACCGCCGGTGTACGCCACATCGTCAACCTGTCGTCCATCGGTGTGACCCTCGACCCGATGCCGATCATGGGTAAGTGGCACCACGACCGCGAGGAGATCATCCGCTCCTCCGGGATGACGGCCACCTTCCTCCGCCCCGGCAACTTCATGACCAACGCGCTGTGGTGGGTACCGTCCATCCAGGCCGAAGGCGTGGTCCGTGACCCGGTCGGACCCGGCCGGTTCGCGCCCATCGATCCCGCCGACATCGCCGCCGTCGCGGCCGTCGCTCTCACCCAGGACGGGCATGAGAGGCAGTCGTACGTCCTCACCGGCGGAAGTCTGCTCACGGCACGGGAGCAGACGACCATGCTGGCAGGGGTCCTCGGCCGCGACATCGAGTACGTGGAGCAGACGCCCGCGGAAGCCGCTGCGGCGATGGCGGCCCACGGCGCGCCGGCCGGATTCGTGGACGCCGCACGCGATCTCAACGAGTTGCTCCGCGCCGACCGCATCGCCTTCGTCACCGATTCCGTGGAGCGCCTGACCGGACGCGCCCCCGCTTCCTTCGAGGACTGGGCCCGCCGCCACGCCCCGGCCTTCGGCTGAAGCCCACCGCCATGGCCGCCGACGCGCAGCGCGGTGGAGGCGAAGCCGTCTCCACCGCCGCGCTCGACCCTCTCTTGTACGCGCTTCGCGCCGCACGGGGCGCGTCGAGGCGCTCGATGTCTCGTACCGGTGCGACGCCGGGGAGCTGGGAGTCCGGGGACGGTGAGGCGCTCGACCCGCTCGCGGTGGCGCGTGCTGACGACGACGCTGCTATGGTGAGTAGCGCTTTTGTTCGGATGCTAGGAGACCAGAACGTGGCAGGTGACGACGACATCTCCGGGTGATACCGGAGATTGATCGGCCCCGGCAGGCGTGCATGACCGCCGCCGATGTGGCCGTATTCGTCGTTCCCCGAATCTCTGTCCTTTGTCGGGCGGCTTCGGCGCGCCCGCGTTCTCCTTCGAGGTCTTCTCGCATGTCCGATTCGTTCATCGTGTGTTCCCGCCTGTCCTTCTCCTGGTCCGACGACACCTCGGTCTTTCATGACTTGTCCTTCAGCGTGGGCGGCGGCCGTACCGGCCTCGTCGCCCCGAACGGCGCGGGCAAGAGCACGCTGCTCAAGCTGATCGCCGGCGAAAATCGTCCCCGCGGCGGCAGCGTCACGGTCGAGGGCCTGCTGGGCTACCTGCCGCAGAGCCTGCCGCTTACCGGCGATCTGACCGTGGCCGAGGTGCTCGGTATCGCCCCGGTGATCGCCGCGCTTGATGCCATCGAGTCGGGCGACGCCGGCGAGGAGCACTTCACCACGATCGGCAACGACTGGGACATCGAGGAGCGCACCCGCGCCCAGCTTGACCGGCTCGGGCTCGGCGACCTCGCCTTCGACCGCGCGCTGCATACGCTGAGCGGCGGCCAGGTCGTCTCGCTCGGCCTGGCCGCGCAACTCCTCAAGCGGCCCGACGTCCTGCTGCTCGACGAGCCGACGAACAACCTCGACCTCGCCGCCCGCCGCAGGCTCTACGACGTGCTCGGCGACTGGAACGGCTGCCTGCTCCTGGTCAGCCACGACCGGGCCCTGCTCGACCGCATGGACCGCATCGCCGAGCTGGACCGAGGCGAGGTCCGCTTCTACGGCGGCGACTTCACCGCGTACGAGGAAGCGGTGCGTACCGAGCAGGAGGCCGCCGAGCGCACCGTACGCAGCGCCGAGCAAGAGCTCAAGCGCGAAAAGCGGGAGATGCAGCAGGCCCGCGAGCGCGCCGAGCGCCGGGCGAGCAACGCCGCCCGCAACCTCAAGAACGCCGGACTGCCGCGCATCTTCGCCGGGAACATGAAGCGCGGCGCCCAGGAGTCAGCCGGGCGGGCCGGCCAGACGCACGCCTCCCGTGTCAGCGACGCCCAGACCCGGCTCGACGAGGCCGGACGGGCGCTGCGCGACGACCAGAAGATCGCGCTGGAGCTGCCCGGGACCAACGTCCCCGCGGGCCGCACGGTCTTCCACGGCGAACACCTGCAGGCTCGCGGCCTGTTCGCCGGACAGGGCATCGACCTGACCGTTCGGGGGCCCGAGCGCATCGCGCTGACCGGCCCCAACGGCGCCGGCAAGTCCACCCTGCTCCGCCTGATCAGCGGCGAGCTGGAGCCCGACGGGGGCACGGCCAGGCGGGCCGAGGGCCGGGTCGCCTACCTGTCGCAGCGGCTCGACCTGCTCGACGTCGAACGCACCGTGGCCGAGAACCTGGCCGCGTTCGCGCCCGGCATGCTGGAAGCGGAGCGGATGAACCTGCTGGCCCGCTTCCTGTTCCGCGGCGCGCGTGCGCATCTACCGGTGGGCGTGTTGTCGGGCGGCGAACGGCTGCGCGCCACGCTGGCCTGCGTGCTCTGCGCCGAACCGGCGCCCCAGCTCCTGCTGCTCGACGAGCCCACCAATAACCTGGACCTGGTCAGCGTGGGGCAGCTGGAGAGCGCGCTCAGCGCGTACGAGGGGGCGTTCGTGGTGGTCAGCCACGACGAGCGGTTCCTCGCGGAGATCAAGGTGGAGCGCTGGCTGGAGCTGTCCGGCGGGCGCCTGCTGGAAACCGGGGCCCCCAGCGGTGAGTGACGCGCTGGGAGCAGCGCCATGCGGAGGAGCAGGAGGAGAGGAGTGGAGAGCCGTGGAATCGCGCGTCCCAACCATCGTCGGCCGCGATAGGGAGCAGGAGCGGCTGTCCGCGTTCTTGGCGGCCGCCGCAGGACAGGCCCTCATTCTCCGGGGCGAGACCGGGGTCGGCAAGAGCGCCCTAGCCGCTGCTGCTGTTGCTCGACTACTCGGCCTCCTTGAACGTGCTCTCGTCGAACTCGGGAGCGTCCTTGATCTCCTGCTTGGTGCGGGAGACGTGGACGTCGCGCTCGTTCGGTTCGATGCTGGTGATCGTCGATGCGGGAAGCATGACCTTCTTCCCGAAGATCCACGGGCCGGTGTCGACGATGAGGTAGCTCTCGCCGACCTCGTACGTCGCCTCGTCCACGGTTCCGATCTTCCCGTCGGCTGCCTGCACGTGGTACCCCGCCATCGTCTACCCGAGGCGATTCGGCCAAACATGCGTTTCCGTCATACCGCTGGGCAGGGGGTGACCATGTCGGACCACGGATCGAAGCGGGCGACCCTGGCGGCGCTGGCCGCCAACCTGGGCATCGCCGTGACGAAGATGGTGGCGTTCGTCTTCACCGGGTCCTCGGCCATGCTCGCCGAAGGCATCCACTCCGTTGCCGACACCGCCAACCAGCTGCTGCTGATGCTCGGCCGCAAGCGCTCGGGACGGGAGCCCAGCGAGGCCCACCCGTTCGGCTACGGTCGCGAGCGCTACTTCTACGGGTTCCTCGTGTCGGTGGTGCTGTTCTTCGGCGGCGGTCTGTTCGCGTTGTACGAGGGTTACGAGAAGATCGCGCATCCGCGCCCGCTGGAGAGCTGGGCGTGGGCCATCGGCGTGCTGGTGGCCGCGATCGTCATGGAGGGGCTCTCGCTGCGCACCGCCGTACGCAGCTCCAACCGGGTGCGCGAAGGACGGTCGTGGGCACGGTTCATCCGCGAGACCAAGGCGCCGGAGCTGCCGGTCGTGTTGCTGGAGGACACTGCCGCGGTGGCCGGGCTGACGTTCGCGGTGGTGGGCGTGGGGTTGTCGGCCATCACCGGTAACGGAGCCTTCGACGGGGGCGGCTCCGTCGCGATCGGCCTGCTGCTGATCACCGTGGCGGTGATCCTCGCCAAGGAGACCAAGAGCATGATCATCGGCGAGGCCGCGTCACCGGCTGTCCAGAGGGAGATCCGGGACATCCTCGCCAACGAGGCGTCCATCCGCGGCTTCGCTCACCTGCGCACTCTGCACCTGGGGCCAGAGGACCTGCTCGTGGCGGCGCACGTCACGATGCGGACCGCGCAAAGCTCGGGGGAGGCCGCGCGGACGCTGGAGGAGGCGGAGCGGCAGATCCGCGAACGCGTCCCGATCGCCTCCGCGGTCTACCTCCAGCCGGTCCCCCCGACCGGGGACTGAGCCTCGCGGCACAGCAGCCCGGCCGAGCCCAGGTTCTCCCAGCGACGCCTCGAAGGCGTCGTGAGGAGGAACGCCACCACCTGCGCGCGGTCTGCAAGATCGGCACGTAGGCGTTGAGGTGGATCCGAACGTGGCGGCGCCCAGGTGACGTCCCATCAGCTTCCGTCGTAGACCCCCGCGGCCCATGCTCCGGGTCTGACTCCCAGGTCGGCGGCCAATTCCAGGGCGACGTCGTACCTGACCAGTTCCTGAGCCGCGTACCTGCCGTTGCAGGTTCCCTTCTGCTTGTCGACCACGGCGCAGCCGTCCAGTGACGTCTGCCCGATGAGCTCGGTGGGAGGGAAGACCCACACGCGGATGGAGTAGCGCCCGTTCGACCATCCGGAGGGGAGCGACCTTCGGCTGTAGGCGTGCCGGGCCACGCCGCCCTGGCACCGGGTGACCTGCCCCGCCTGGCCGCCGTCGACCGCCGTGACCACCCACGACTGCGGGTTCGCGCAGGTGACGACCACGGTGGCGGCGTGGCTGGTCGGCTTGACCTTGATGTCCGTTCCGGTCGCGGACATGCTGTTGATCACACCCCCGATCCTGGGTAGGCCGTCAAGACTGGCCGGCGGCTCGGGCACGCGCGGCAGTGCCGCAGAGGTCGTGCTCGACGGGGTGGCCACAGCGATGGGCTGGTCCGCCGGTGCGGGCGCGGGGGCCGTCACCGCCCCCGGCAGCGCCCACACCGCGACGGTCGCGGCGGCCCCCGCCAGCACCGCGCCCGCGCCCCACCTGGCAAGCATGCCGCGCCTACCCCTCCGTACGATCTCGGCCACGTCCATGTCCCCTCCGGGTCCGTACGCCGTGCGCTCGGCGAGCAGCTCGCGCAGGTCGTCTTCGGTATGGTTCATTGCTCCACCCCCATCAACTCGATCGTCGGGTGCACCCGCAGCCGCGTCAGCGCCCGCCCGAGCTGGGTCTTCACCGTGCCCAGCGAGCAGCCGAGCACGTCGGCGCACTGCGGCAGCGTCAGGTCCTCGAAGTAGTGCAGGACGATGACCGCCCGCTGCCGGTCCGACAGTCCCCTGATCGCCGCCCAGAGCGCGTCCTTCTCACCGAACTCGCGGGCGAAGTCGCCGCCGGCGGCGGCGTCGGGGAGCCGCTCCGTGGGCACCTCGCCACGCCAGCGCCTGCGCCACCATGAGGCGTGCGTGTTGGTCAAGATGCGGTAGACGTACGGGTCTGGGTCGCCCTTGATGCGCCGCCAGGCCTGCCACGCCCTGGCCAGCGCGGCCTGCACCAGGTCCTCGGCGATGCCCCAGTCACCCGTGAGCAGATAGGCCGTACGGCGCAGCCGCCCCGACCGGGCTGTCACATACTCAGCGAATCCATCCATCACTGATCCTTACTCGCCGAGGGCCTGAACCGGATGACAGCCGCAGCAGGGATTCTCACGCCAGGTTGCGGGCCGGCTCGGCCAACCCGGTGAACCCATCGACCCGCACCGTGGTTCCAAGCGGGCGGCAGATGGAGCCCACAGCACGCTGGTGCGATCAGGCAAAGTTCCACCGGCGCTTGAGGCTTTCTCATCCATCGGCCCAGCACCCGTAGACGACAGCCGGCGAAAGTCTCCGGAATCAGTTCAACGACAGCCTTGAAGCATGAGTGCTGACGACCACGAAAAAGCGCATCGAGGCACAAGGCGACTCTCAACGAATCGCGTGAGCCTCACGTCTCCCTCCGCCCCACCCGCGTGGCGGGAGTTGCTGGGCCGGGAGTATCTCGGCGCGGCGATTGTGCTGGCCGGCGGGGTACTGGTCGGTGCGATCAACATCTATCTGGCGGCGAGCCTGCTGCCGACCGCGGTGGCCGATCTCGGCGGTGCGAGTTTCTATGCCTGGAACATGACGGTCTACCTCGTCGCCATGGTGATCGCGACGATGCTGACCGGCCGATTCCTGCACCGATGGGGGAATGTCGGCGCCTATCTTCTCGGCTTCGCCATGTTCACGGCGGGTTCGCTGGCCTGTGCGCTGAGCCCGGCGATGGCGGTACTGCTCGTCTCCCGCGGCGCGCAGGGGCTGGGCGCCGGGCTGCTGTCCGGGCTGGGGTTCGCCGTGATCCGTTCGGCGCTGCCGGCCCGGCTGTGGACGCGCGGCGCGGCGCTGATGTCGGCGATGTACGGCGTGGGGAACTTCGCCGGTCCGGCGCTCGGCGGGTTGTTCGCCCAGTTCGGGTCGTGGCGGCTGGCGTTCGCGGCGATGGCGGTGATCGGGGCCGGGTGCGGTGCGATCGTGCCCCGCGTCCTGCCGCGCAGCGAACGCGGCGACACGCGGGTGCCGATTCCGGCCGGGTCGCTGCTGCTGGTCACGGCCGCCTCCGGGGCCGTGAGCGTGGCGGGGGTCGTGGCCGGCACCCTCACGAAGGCGGCCGTAATCGGAGTGGCGCTGCTGCTGGTGGCCGGCTTCGTCGTCCATGAGCGGCGCAGCGCGCTGCGGGTCTTCCCGCGTACGACGTACCAGCGGGGTTCGTCGTTGAAGTGGGTCTACCTGACGCTGGCGCTGCTGGCCTTCGGAGTCGCGGTCGAGTCGTTCCTGCCGCTGTTCGGCCAGCGGCTGGCAGGGCTGCCGCCGCTCGTGGCGGGGTTCTTCGCCGCGGCCATCTCGCTCGGCTGGTCGGTGACCCAGATCGGCAGTTCGTCGGTGACGGGGGTCCGTGCAGTGCGCCGGCTGCGGGTGCTCGGCCCGGTGCTGCTCGCCGCCGGCCTCCTCGTCCAGGGGTTGCTGCAGCGCGAGGACACGCCGATCTGGCTGGTGCTCGTGTGGGTGCCGGTGCTCTTCGTCGCCGGGGCGGGAATCGGCCTCGCGTACCCGCATCTGTCCGTAGCCGCGATGTCCAGCACTTCCGATCCGGAGGAAGGAGGGCGGGCGTCGGCGGCGATCGCCACCGTGACGAGCCTGGCGATCGCGTTCGGCACGGCGGTGGCCGGGATTCTGGTCAACCTGGGCGGCGGGCTGATGCTCGACGCGGCACGGTACGTGCTGTTCGGATTCGCGATCGTCTGCGCGATCGGCGCCCTCACCGCCCATGCCGCAAATCGAGCGAGCCACACGGAGCCATCCGTACTGGCCCTGCGCCGGCAAAGCCCGTGACCGATCCCCTGTTCGATGCAAGGAGAACCCATGACCGATGCCCCGCCACAGATGCCGATGTTTCCGATGGCCCGTGCGACGGAGTGTCCGTTCGATCCGGCAGCGGAGCTGGGCCGCCGCATCGAAGAAGCGCCGGTTTCGCGAGTGAGACTGTGGGACGGCAGCACCCCGTGGATGGTCACCCGGTACGCGGATGCCCGCGCGGTGCTCGCCGATCCGCGCGTCAGCGTCGACGTCGCACAACCCGGCTTCCCGCACACCAACGCGGTGAGCAAGGCACGCGACGCGCAGATGAAGACCCTGATGCAGATGGATGCACCGGAGCACACCACACAGAGGCGGCTCATGACCGCGGACTTCATGATCAAAAAGGTGGAGGCGCTGCGGCCCAGGATCCAGCAGATCGTCGATGACCTCATCGATCAGATGCTCGCCGGCCCCAACCCGGCCGACCTGGTGGAGGCGGTCGCGCTACCGGTTCCCTCGCTGGTGATCTGCGAACTGCTGGGCGTGCCGTACGCCGACCGAGTCTTCTTCCAGCGTGTGGCGGGCGCGCTCGTCATGGATGAGGGCGACCCCGCGCAGGCCATGGCCGCCAGCGAGGAACTGAACCTCTACCTGGACGCGCTGGTGGACAAGAAGAACGCCGAGCCGGGCGACGACGTCCTCAGCAGGCTGGCCGTCGAACAGTACCGGAGCGGCGCGATGACCCGGCGGGAGATCTCCACGATGGGTCAACTCCTGCTGGTGGCCGGACACGACACCACCGCGAACATGATCGCGCTGGGCACGGCTGCGTTGCTGGCGCACCCGGAGCAGCTGAAAGCGGTGCGCGACGGCGACCCCGCGCTGGTGGCCAACGCCGTCGAAGAACTCCTGCGCTACCTGTCCATCACCCACACCGAAGCCCGCCGCGTCGCGCGGGAAGATCTCGAGATCGGCGGCCAGGTGATCCGCAAGGGCGAGGGCATCATCGTGGTGAAAAGCATCGCCAACCGGGACCCGTCAGCCTTCCCTGACCCCGACGCTTTCGACGTCCACCGCAGGGCCCGCCACCACGTCGCCTTCGGTTATGGCGTCCACCAGTGTCTGGGCCAGCCACTGGCCCGAGTAGAACTGCGGGTCGTCTACGGCACCCTCTACCGGCGCATCCCCACGCTGGCCCTGGCCGTACCGATGGAACACCTGACGTTCAAAGAGCACGCCGTCTTCTACGGAGTGCGCGAACTGCCCGTCACCTGGTAAATCACAGAAGGAGAAAGCGTATGAAGGTCACCGTCGATCAAGACGCGTGCATCGGCTCGGGGCAATGCGTCCTCATTTCCCCAGAAGTATTCGACCAGCGCGACGAAGACGGCATCGTCGTGCTCCTCCAAAACAGCCCGGAACTCGAGCTGCAGGAGGACGTCGGTGAGGCCGCCCGCATCTGCCCGGCGCTGGCGATCGCGCTGAACCCGTCGTGAGCCGACCTTCACGAATCGTGGTCGTGGGTGCTCCGGCGGCGGGTCTGACCGCCGCCGAAACCCTGCACCGGATCGGCTCCCGACCCCTTAGGACTCCATGCGGGCGGTCAGGGAGTAGACAACGCGGTCGCCGACCTGGCTGGCCGTGATCGCGACGGGGCGGTAGCCCTGGCCGACCAACTCCTTGATCTTGTCGCGGTGCCGCTGCGCCGACAGGGCGGTGTTGCTCCACCATCCTCCGTTGTTCTGCGTCCACACCGCCGTGATCAGGCCCTTCTCATCCACCGTGGCCAGCGGGATGTACTCCTTGGCGCGTCGGTCGAACTCGGTCTGGTACCGGTCGGCGTCCTGACCGATGGTCATCGTCCAGTCGAGGCGGTCGGCGTTGGCCACCCAGGCGACGTCGTAGAGGACCTTCCCGGCCGTGCCGTGGGCGCTGAGCGAGACCGGAATGTAGCCCTTGGCCACGGCCTCGGTGTTGCGGCGGCGCAGGACGTCGGCCGTCATGCTGTGGTAGGCCATGAAGCCTCCCTCGCGCTTCTCCATGACGGCGGCGAACACCGGCCCGCCGGGCAGGTCGTGGGCCGCGGCGACGACCTCGCGGTAGCCCTTGGCCGTCCACTTGTCGAAGAAGTCCTTGTAGCCCTTGGCCGACAGGTTGTGCGCCGTCACGTAGGCCGGGCCCGGCACCTTGCGCCACAGGGCCGTGTAGCCCTGGTCGGTGATCGACAGCGACAGCGGGCGGAACCCCTGGCCGCTGAGGAGCTTGGCCAGGCGCCCGTGCTCGGCCGCGGAGACCTGGTAGTAGGCGCGCAGGTCCTTCTCGTTGATCGCGGGCGGCACCGGGCCGGTGGGGCCCTTGACCTCCTTCCCGGTGATCGGCTTCGGATCGTCGTCGCCGGGCGCGTCCGGGCTGGGGGCGGCGCTGCTCGGCGGCGTCTCCGGGGTGACGGTGACGGTCGCACGCGCCGGCGGCCCGGCGGCCATCCCGGCCGACTGGCGGGGCCAGAGCAGCACGGCGGTCGTCGCGCCGGCCAGCATCACCGCCGCCGCCGCTGCGAGGAGCACGCCAACGCGGCGCTTCGGCCGGGGCTCCTTGCGCTGCGTTTCACCTTCCGGGCGCGCCGGCAGACCGCCGACGAGGCGCACGAGGAGATCGACGGCGCTCGGCCGTACAGCAGGCTGCTTGGCCAGGGCGGCGGCCACGGCGGGCCGGATCAGCTCCGGCACGCCGCCGAGGTCGGGCTCGCCGGACAGGATGCGCTTCATGATCGCGGGTACCTCGCCGCCGCCGAAGGCGTGCCGGCCCTGCGCCGCGTAGGCCACCACGGCGCCCCAGGCGAAGACGTCGGCCGCGGCCGTGACCCGCTGTCCCTCGAAGACCTCCGGCGGGATGTACAGCGGCGTCCCGAAGATCTGCCCGGAGGAGGTGAGCGTGCCGCCCGGCAGCCGGGCGATCCCGAAGTCGATGAGGCGCGGCCCGTCCGGGCCCAGCAGCACGTTGTCCGGCTTGACATCGCGATGCACGATCCCGGCCTGGTGGATCGCCGACAGCGCCGAGGCCAGCCCCGTCGCCAGCCGGTGCACCTCGTCGGGACTGAGCGGCCCGCGCTGGTCCACCCGCTCGCGCAGGCTCGGGCCCTCGACGTACTCGCTCACGATGTACGGCTGGCCGCCCTCGAGCACCGCCTCCACCACCCGGGCGGTGAAGGCGGGAGCCGCGCCGCGGGCTATCTCCAACTCCCTCGCGAACCTGGCCTTGGTCTCGGGGTCGGCCAGCGACTGCGGATGCGGCACCTTGACGGCGAAGCGGCCCCCAGAGCCGTCCTCGCCGAGGAAGACGACTCCCTGGCCGCCGCTGCCGAGCCGCCCCGCCAACCGAAACCGCCCGATCTGCCCGGGGTCACCGGGTTGGAGGGGCATGATCACCATAAGGAGCATTTATAGCGACACATGCCCTCGAAAACGAGCCGCGCAGGTGGCCGTCCCAGCCTGGGTCATGCTCTTTGGGGGCTGAGGACGCGCTGGTCGGCGGCGGTGCCGGTCGCCCCGCTCCTTCGGTCACGGTGCCGCAGGACGAGTTTGAGCAGCTCTTCGATGACGACGAGGGTGGCGGCGATGCCGATACAGATGCACCATTGCGCGAAGTTCAGGTCGGTCGTGTCGAAGATGCGCTGCAGGAGCCCGATTCCGGTGACCGCGATGATCGCGAGCAGGGAGAGCGCGTACCTGCGCAGCTGGGTCGGTCCCGGTATGGCGGACCGCGCGAAGATCGTGCCGCGTTGATCGCGGGCCAGCAGTCCAGCGGCGACGTGGAAGAGCGACAGCGTGGTCAGCAGCAGGGTGGCGCCGACCACAGCGCCGTGGGCGGCGCCGATCTGGTAGGCGGACAGCGACCCGACCGTCATCACGGCCCCTTGGACACACAGCCGGACCCAGTTCGCCCGGGTCAGGATCGGCGCGCCGATCGGCCGGGGCGCGCGGCTCATCAGGCCACGTGCCTGCTCGTCGAAGCCGAGCGCGATCGCGACCGGGATGTCCACCACCATGTTCACCCACAAGATCTGCAGCGGGTTGAGCGGGGTGCCGCCGGCGATACCGACGACGCCGGCGCCGATGAAGATCGCGATGTAGGCGACCAGCGTCGACATCTGGAAACGCAGGTACTTGAGCAGGTTGTCGTAGAGGGCACGGCCGTACTGCACCGCGCCCACGATCGTGGCGAAGTTGTCGTCGGTGAGGATCATCACCGCGGCTTCCTTCGACACCTCGGTGCCGGTGATTCCCATCGCGACGCCGATGTCGGCCGCCTTCAGAGCGGGAGCGTCGTTGACCCCGTCTCCGGTCATGGCCACCACGTCGCCGGACTGCTGGAGCAGCCGGACCAGGCGCAGCTTGTCCTCCGGGGCCACCCGCGCGATGACGCCGATGTCCGGTAGCTGCTCGAGCAGCTGGTCGTCGGTGAGCGACGCGAACTGGGCCCCGGTGAGGGCCCGGCCGGAGATGCCGAGTTCGTGGGCGATCGCGGCGGCAGTCGTCGCATGGTCGCCGGTGATCATCCGTACCCGGATGCCGGCGTGGGTGCACTCGGCGATGGCGGCCTTGGCCTCCGGGCGCGGAGGGTCGACGATCCCGACCATCGCGAGCAACGTCAGCTCGCGCACCGAGCCGATGAGCTCGCCTTGCGGGTCGAACGTGCCCGGGTCGAAATCGCGCTGGGCCACCACCATGACGCGCTCGCCCGCCGCGGCGATGCGGTCGTTGCCCTCCAGCGCGAGGTGCCGGTTCTGGTCGGTCACCGGGACGAGGGAGCCGTCAGGGGCCCGGTAGGAGGTGCTGCGGGAGATGAGCACGTCGGGAGCGCCCTTGACGTAGCAGCGGACGACCGGCTGCCCGTGTGCTCCGGTCATCTCGTGGAAGGTCGCCATGAACTTGTAGTCGGAGTCGAACGGGACTTCCGCGACCCGCGGATAGGTGGCCCGGGTTTCCTCGATGTCGAGGCCGCCCTTGGCTGCCAGCACGATCAGGGCGCCCTCGGTCGGGTCCCCGATCAGGTTCTCGCCGTCGAGCACGGCGTCCGCGCACAGGATCATCGGCAGCAGGTACGGGTCCAGGTCGAGGTGCTCCCCGCCGACGTGCCTGACCTCGCCGGCGATGCCGTACCCCTCGCCCGACACGGTGAACCGGTGCTGGCCCGGGATCGCCAGCTCGCGGGCGGTCATCTTGTTGAGCGTCAGCGTCCCGGTCTTGTCCGAGCAGATCGCCGAGGTCGAACCCAGGGTCTCCACGGCCGGCAGGCGCTTGACGATCGCGTTGCGGCGGGCGATCTCCCGGGTGCCGATGGACAGCAGCGCGGTGACGACCGCGGGAAGGCCTGTCGGGATCGCGGCGACCGCGAGCGCCACGCCCGTGATGAACAGGGTGTTGAACGACGCGCCACGGATCAGCCCGAGCACGACCACCAGCGCAAGAGCGATGCCGGCGATGGTCGCGATGATCTTCGACAGGGCGTCCAGTTGCTTCTGCAGCGGCGTCTTGTCGGCTTCCGTGGTGGCGAGGAGGTTCGCGATGTGGCCGATCTCGGTGTCCATCCCGGTCGCGGTGACGACCAGCTCGCCGCGCCCTCGGGTGACGGAGGTGTTCATGTACGTGACGCAGGTGCGATCCCCGAGCGGCACATCCTTGCCCTGCACCGGCTCGGTGCTCTTGGCGACAGGCAGGCTCTCGCCCGTGAGGGCGGCCTCCTCGATCTCCAGGGTCGCGGCGAGGCAGATCCGGCCGTCCGCGGGAACCCGGTTGCCGGCCTCCACCAGCACCACGTCACCGGGGACCAGGTCCTCGGCGTCGATCTCGACGGCCTGGCCGTCCCTGCGGACCCGCGCGACCGTCTTCATCATCTGGGAAAGCGCCTGGACGCTCTCCTCCGCCTTGGCCTCCTGGCGCAGCCCGATCACCGCGTTGAAGACGGTGAGCCCGGCAAGGACCACGAAGGTCCCGACGTCACGCGTGACGAGCAGGCTGATCACGGCGGCGGCGAGCAGAATGATCTGCATGAAGTCCTGGTACTGGCGCAGCCACGCCTGGATGGCGGACTCCTTCTTGCCGCCGGCCAGCTTGTTGGGGCCGTGACTGCGCAGCCGATCGCGCGCGGTCTCCGTGCTGAGGCCCTGCTCGAGCCGGACGCCGAAGTTCTGGGCCACCATCGCCGCGTCGACCTCGTGCCAGGCCGGACGGCCTTCGGGCAGCCGCTGCCCGTCGGGCTCAGGCTTGCCCGGCTGGGCAGGAACCGGCGACGCGTCCATCCCGCTCATGGCATCCGCCAGGAGCCGAGCAGAGATTCTTCGCGGAACCCGGACCGACGTGGGGCCATGGGAACCCCTCCCTCACCCGCCGAACCACCGGCGCCCACCTAGTGCGATATATCCCCTTTTGGGGCGTTTATGGTGATCTTCCCCGAAAAGCGGCCACGAAAACCGGTCGACACGACTGCTTACGTGCCCGGCATGGGGACTATCAACGTTGACCGTTTCATCGCGCCTGCTGTCTCCAGCCGGTCGTCGGCAGTTGTTCGTGACGCCGGGCACGCTGCTGCGCTGGCACGCCCATCTGGTACGGCGGCGCCCCAGGGGCCTTCGTCTGGCCCGGGAGAATCCGCTGGGGGGGTTACCGGCTGATCGCCGGGGAACTCGCCGCTCTGGGCTACCGGGGCGCCACCGGGCGGATTCCGAAGTGGCAGTAGTGAAAGGCGGCGGCTCACGCCTTGGGGACCAGGTCGACGTCGAACTCCACCTCGACGTCGTCGCTGAGCTTGAGCGCGCCGAAGAACGCCGAGTAGGGCCGGATGCCCCACCTGCTCTGGGTGACGGTCGCAGAGCCGTGCACACGGCTGTCGCCCAGCCGGCCCGTCACCATGACCGGCTGGGCGACCCCGGCGATGGTCAGCTCGCCTTCGAGGCGGAACGCCGCCGCAGTGCCCTCCACACGCGTCGACCGGAACGTGATCGCCGGGTGCCGGTCGGTGTGGAGGACCTTCCGCTGGATGTTCGCCTTGATGTCCGCCCGATCGGAGTCGGTGAGCGGCTTGACGCCTCCGGTGCCCTCGCGAACCTCGAGCGACCCTGCGTCGATCTCAGCGACCACCGAGCAGCCGCCCGGATCAGCCACGTCGACCGTGGCCTCGCCGCTCCAGCGGGTCACCTCGATGGTGAGGTCGTGCCCGGCCTTCGCTCCCAGCCCGGTACGCGTCGTCTTGACCAGGAGCCGGCCGGACTCCGGGCCGAAGGTGTAGCCACCAGCGGGAACACTCACTCTGCCAGGCTAAGCCTCGTCGTCCACTCACCCGACGGCGGCCGTCGTGAGCCGGCTGTTCGGCCGGTACGTCCACGAGGAGCCGGCTGTCCGGGAAGCGCTCTGCGAGACGACCGCGCATCGCTGTCGCGGCATCCAGAGCGCGCTGCTGTCCGTCCGGCTCGCCGATGCGGCCGCCAGCTGCGACACCGCCGTCCTCACGACCCAGCCCGGCTCCAGGTCCCGCAGAGCCGCATCAGGTGGCCCGGTGTTGAATCTGGCCGCTGACGGCGACCACTCTGACAGGGTGCTGATCGTCATCGACGGTTAAGCCCTGTCGGTCGCTGACAATCCGGGGTGGCTTTCGTGCAGGATCGAGCGCAGTTCGGCGGTGTCGATGATGTGGGCCATCCTCGGGAAGATGCCGGTCATCAGGGTGTGGTGGGTTTGCGGGTCCGGGTCGGCGACGCAGTCGGACAGGATGTAGAGCCGGTAGTCGCGGTCGGCGGCGTCGGTGACGGTGGACAGGACGACGCCGCTGGTGGTGATGCCGGCGATGACCAGGGTGGTGATGCCGCGATCCCGCAGTCGCCGGTCGAGGTCTGTGGTGGACAGGGCGCCGAAGCGGGTCTTGCGGACGGTGATGTCGCCGGGCTCGGAGGCGAGCTGATCGTGGAAGGCGGTTTCGGGTTCCTCGTGGTGCATGAGGTGCTGCCGGCCGATGAAGGAGAACGTCTTGTTGGCGGGTGGGATCGCCGTCCAGTCGGCTTCGGTGAAGCCGACCCGCACGTGGGCGATGGCAGCACCGTGCGCGCGCATGTCGGCGATGGTGCCGGCGACTCGGGTCAGCAGCGCTTCAGGATCGGCCGGCTCGGGAAGCGAGGCGAGGATCGCCTGCTGGTAGTCCATGACGAGCAGTGCGGTCGTCCGAGGGTCCAGCGCCGGGGTGGTGACGGTCATGTCTCTGTCTCTCCTTGGGTGACGAGGGTGTTTGGCACGAGTCATGCGGCCGGGACGTCTTCGGCCGACAGGGCGGGTTCAGGGTCGAGCAAGTGTGTCCGTTTGGGCAGCAAGAGCGGGGTGGCGAGCAGGAGAACGCCGGAGATGGTGATCGCGGCGAGGGGGCTGGTGAGTGTGGCGAGGATGCCCCAGATCACCATGAGGGTGGCCTGCACGAGTTTGCTGCTGACACTCCATGCGCTGAGGACTTGAGCGGCATGATCCGTGGGAGTCCGTTGCAGGCGTTCTGTGGCGTAGATCGGGTTGAAGATGCCCATGCATGTGATCAGCAGGCCCTCGATGATGATCACGGTGAGGAGTCCGGTGATGCCGGGATGGATGAACGCGAGACCGAGCGGGAAGAGCGATCGCAGCCAGCCGGAGACGGTCATGACCCGGTGCCGGCCGTAACGCTTCACGAGGCGTGCGGAGAGGCGGGCGCCCACGAAGCCGCCGAGTGCCGGGATGCCGAAGGCAAGCCCGTATTGCCAGGCCGGGAAGTGGTATTCGCCCAGCAGGAGGACGGCCAGGAGCGGGACGGTGGCCATGATCAGGCCGCCGACCAGGATCGAGTTGAGGAACAGGCACCGTAGTGCGCGGTCGTGGAGGATGAACCGCCAGCCACCAAGAAGGTCGGCTCCGCGCGACCTGGTGGCCGGGTCGCGGGGTGACGCGACGTCGCCTCCGCGGATGCGGAGGACCGCGAGCGCGGACAGCAGGTAGCTGAGGGCGTCGGCCATGATGGTGATGACCGGGCCGAGCAGCCCGATGAGCGCGCCGCCGAGGGGCGGTCCGGCCGCGGTCGCCACCCAGCTCGTGCCCTCGAATCTCCCGTTCGCGGTAAGGAGGTGATCGCTGCGGACGAGGTATTTCAGGTACGCGCCGGATGCGGCGGTGAAGGCGATGCTTGCGGTTCCGGAGATGACCGAGACGACCAGCAGCTGGCCGTACGACAGCAAGCCGAGGGAGTACGCGACCGGAACACTCGCCATCGCGAGGAACCGAGCCAGGTCCATCGCGATCATCACGGGACGCTTGGACCGGTGCTCGACCCACGGCCCGAGCGGGAACGCCGTGATCGCCGCGACGGCAAGCCCGGCTGCCTCCAGAAGCGAAACCGCGAATGCCGACGAGTGCAGCACTCGAACCGCGATGAGCGGGAACGCTCCGAAGGCGATCCACGTGCCGTACGTGCTGACGGCGTAGGCCGACCACAGCCAGCCGAAACCGGACCCCAATTTCACGCGCACATGACTCCCTCCGCAACAACCGATGTTTGGGTCCCTCAATCACATCGGCTACAGGACAGCAGGATCAAACAACCACCTTTCGGCGAGCCACAACGATCCGTTGGGCAGGCATAAGCTGGATCGATGGATACGGAGGCAGTGCGATCGTTCGTCCGGGCGGCCGAGCTCGGACAGTTGCAGCACGCGGCCGACGAGCTGGGCGTGACACAACAGGCGGTCTCGAAGCGGATCGCCGCCCTCGAGCGCGAACTGGAGGTCCGCCTGTTCACCCGTACCGCCCGAGGGGTCGAACTGACGCTCGACGGCCAGGCGTTCCTCCCACACGCACGGAGTATCGTCGCGGGTGTTGATCGCGCCGTCATCGCGGTCAGGCCGGGCTCGCGGGCCCTTCGGATCGACGTTCTAGGCCTGCGAAGCGCGCAGGCCGTGGTTCTGCACGACTATTGGCGGTCGCATCCCGAAACTGACCTCGACGTGGTGACCCTCAGGGTCAACGACCCTCACGTGGTGGCCGCCGCCGTCCAGGCAGGCGATATCGACGCCTCGTTCCGTACCGTCACCGATCTGGCCACGCTGCCGCGTGACGTGCAGATGATCCACGCCTTCGACTCCCCGCTTGAACTCCTCGTCGGCCCCAGGCATCCGCTTGCCTCCGCACGCACTCTGACACCACCCCAGCTGCGCAAGCTTCGGATCTGGGTGCCGGGTATCGTGCCCCGAAGCGAATGGGCAGAGTTCTACGATCAGCTCGCCACCGCCTTCGACCTCCGCATCGACGCGGCAGGCCCGAACTTCGGTAACGAGGTACTCCTCGACGCCCTCGCGGACTCCGCCGACCTGGCCACCCTCGTCGGCGCGCGCGACCGGTACATCTGGCCGACGAACCACGACCTACGCCGCATCCCGATCGTGAACCCGACGCTCGCCTACCCGCTTTCCCTCATGTTCCCCAGAACGAATCCGCATCCGGGACTTCGGGCGATCATCAACCACTTCGCAAGCCTGACACCGCTCCCCGAAACGGCCTGGCTCCCGTCCTGGGCAACGACACCACGCCGCAGCGCCGGCGACATCGCGCACACCCGCCCATAACAGTCGTTTGCGCAGGTGCATGACCAACGCGAGTCTGATGTGTCCGATCGTCGCGGAAGCGCGTCTAGCCGGGATGTACGACGGCGGCCAGGGTTCCGATCAGTTGCCGGAATCGTTGTACTGGCTCAGTCTCGCCAGTGATGTCGACGCCGAGGTCCGACCGGGCAAAGATGCAGGCGGTCAGGGCTTCGGTGGTCGCGGTGATCGTGACGTCGGCCCACGTGGGTGCGGGTGGAGCTTTCGCGGTGAATGACCACTGGTGGCCGTCGCTTTCGGCCAGGTAGTCCGTATCGTCGAGCCGGAAGTACCAGCGGGCTGGTTCGTGATCATCGGTGGCGAGGTCGATGGCCTGGATGGCGGCGCGGAGCAGGTGCTCGGCGTGCAGCGGCTCGCCCGGCTGGGGCAGGCGCCAGGAGTGCCGCACCCCCCACCAGTTGAGCGCATCGACGACAGGTCCCAGGTCGGCTCCGGTCGGTGTCAGGTGATACCAGACTTCCCGCCGGCCCGGCTCGCGGTCGGCGGTGACGATCTCGGCGTCTTCAAGCTCGCGCAGGCGCTGGCTCAGCGTCTTGGGAGTGATCCCGCCGAGGCGGTCCATCAGGTCCGTGAACCTTTTGGCGCCGGTGAGAAGGTCGCGAACCACCAGCAGACTCCAACGATCGCCGACGCGCTCCAAGGCGCGCGCGGTCAAACAGAAGTGGTCGTAGGTACGAACGTTGCGAGTCACGTCCCTCATCATACTAGTTGACAGATACTATCTCTAAACTACTATCTTATAGATAGCTAATGGCTGGACGTATTCAACGCAGAGGAGACGACGATGTGGCTCGAGATCGATGCGCTCAAGGAGGCAGCGGCCTGGCCGGACGCCGACCAGCCCACCACTGTCGTGCTCGCTAGCCAGCTCATGGCCGCCGAGCGTTACCAGGAGGGCTTCGACTACTTCGCGGCCCGCTCGGACAGCGCCCCGGCCGACGCTCTCTCGCTGGCGCTCGCCGGAGCGTTCCAGGCTCGTCTTGACGGCGAGACCGAAGAGGCGATCGCCAGGCTGGACGCGGCTACCGGCCTCGGCCTCGGGCTGCCGCAGTACTTCCGGGGAACCTCGCTCGCCCGGCTCCCCGAGTGCGCAGGCCGTGCGGAAACCGTGGTCGCCGACCTCGAGTTCGTGCTCGCGGTCAGGGATCAGTTCCCGCCCGGCTTGATGAGGGCCGTGTATGAGGGGCTGTCCCATGCCTACGAACTCCTCGGCCGGACAGGCGAGGCGGAAGCGGCCCGAAGCCGATCCGGGCGGCTGATCACCGACTACTCGGTGACCACCGACGACGGGTTCCGTTTCGTACCACAGAAGCTCGTCGAACTCGCGCCGGACGTGCACGTCGCCCAGGGATACGACTTCTCCGACATCGCCTTCGTCGTCACCACCGAAGGGGTCGTCGCCATCGACTCCGCCAGCACCCCCGAGCACGCGGCCGCGGCCCTCCGCGACCTCCGCCGGCTCACCGGATTGCCGATCACGCACGTCATCCTGACGCACGCGCACTGGGATCACGTCGGGGGGCTCGAGGTGCTCACGGCTGACGGCGCAACGGTGATCGCGCAGGCGAACTTCCCGGACGAGCTGCGGCTGCAGAACTCCGGACCGCCGCCCTTCCGGTACTTCCTGCCGGATGGCCGAAGCCATCGGCTCCAGGCCGTGCCAGACCATCTGGTGAGCGGGCCCGAGAAGCTGACCGTCGGTGGAATCGAGTTCGTGCTCATTCCGATCGCAGGGGGTGAGACGCACGACGGCCTGATCATCCACGTTCCGGACCGGGAGGTCGTGTTCACCGGGGACATGAGCATGCCGTACCTCGGCGCCCCGTTCTTTGCAGAAGGCTCCGCCGAGGGCCTGTTCGAGGCGATGGAGACGGTCATGGAACTGCACCCCAGGCTGCTGATCCACGGGCACGCCGGGCTGACCGCCACGTACACCATCGAGGCCTTCCCCGGGCTGCTCGCGGCCTTCCGCGACCTGGACGTCGCCGTACGGGCCGGTATCGTCGACGGGCTGACGTTGGTCGAGATCCTGCAGCTCAACCACCTGCCGCAGCTACTGAAGGATCACCCATCGGCGGTCATCCCCTATCTGGTCGCCCGCGATCACTTCATCCAGCGCGTCCACCGTCAGCGGACCGGATATTGGCATTTCAGAGGGGAGGGCGTCGAGCACTTCACGCCGGCCGAGGAGGCCGGCGCGGCGGACCTGCTCGGCGGCGGAACCGCCGCCCCCTTCCACACGGCGGGCGCCGAACTCATCCGGCGCGGCGAGTACGCGCTCGCGCTGCGCATCCTCGACCTGGGGCTACTCAGCCACCAAGGCACGCCCGAGCTCCTCGACCTCCGGCATGAGGTTCTGCAGCGGCTGGTCGAAGGCAACCAACTGCTCAACCCGTTCAAGTTCGTCTACTACGCGGGCCTCGCCGATCTCGAGCTGGCACCGCCCGCGTGACCGCCGACAAGATCGCCCGACGCTAGGGCACCGACTTGATCCGCCAGATCAGCACGGCGCCGAGCAGGGAGATGAGCGCCGAAGCCAGGTACAGCCCCGAGTAGCCCCCGAGGTTGCTGATGATCAACGACGCGACCGCGGGGACGATCACGTACGGCAGACTCCCCATCAGCCCCGCGATGGCCAGGTCCCTGCCCTGATCGGAGGCGGCGGGTAGCACCTGGGTGATCAGGGCGCCGTCGACCCCGATGTAGATGCCGTAACCGACGCCGAGCACCACGGCGGTCACGATGGTCATGGTCCAGGTGGGTGACAGGGCCAGCATGATCGCGGCGGCCGCCATGATGGCCGAACCGACGCAGACCAGGATCCTGCGGCGGCCGATCCGGTCGGACAGCCAGCCGCTGACCACGGCCAGCGCCACGACCGAGGTCCCGTTGATCGCGACGACGATCAGCAGGTCGTCGGGATGACCGACGACGTCCTGCAGGAAGTAGGGGATGTAGAGGGTGCCGATGCCGTACCCCAAGCCCATCAGGAAGCGGGTCGCCAGCGCCCAGGCGTAGTCGGGGTGGCGGCGGGGGTCGATCCGATAGCCTGCCAGGAAGGTCTTCAGCGAGAACGGCAGGCGCTGTTCCTCGGGGAGCTGCTGATCGGTGGTGACCGCGACGAACGGGATCACCAGGACCAGGACCGCGGCCATCAGCAGGTACCCCTTGGAGGGGCCGGAGGCGAGCGCGAGCAGCAGCCCTCCGGAGATCAGCCCGGCGGCCTGCGGCACCGCGGCCCAGCCGAGCACCAGGCCACGCTGGGCGACCGGGACCTGGTCGGGGACGATCGTGTTGTACCCGGCGCCCAGCACCGACATGGCGATCGACAGCAGCAGAGCGCCGATCGCGACGCCGACCACGCTCTGTTGGACGGCCAGGAAGAGAAAGGCGGCGGCGCAGGTGAGCGCGCCGCCGACGATCCAAGGGCGGCGGCGGCCGAACCGGCTGCCGGTGCGGTCGGACAGCGCGCCGAACAGCGGTCCGGCGACGAGCCCCGCGACCGCGCCCATGACGCTGACCCAGGCGTACCCTCCGACCTTCCCCGTGGGGTCGATGTCCGCGATCTGCTGGGGCATGACGAACGTGCTCGGTGACTGCAGGGCGATCTGCATACCGAACCCGGCGATGACGTACGTGGAGATCCAGCCGGACCCCACACGACGCATGGGGGTGAGGGAGGGGATGGTCATGGCGACCTCTGTTCAGTCGACGCGGGTGAGATGGACGAACTCGCTGGTGCCGTCGAAGGGCATCAGCCCCGCGCCGATGCCGTGCGCGAGCAGGACCGCGCCGTGGTGGACGTCCCCCGTCGCCTGGTCGCGATACCGTCCCGCCGGGTCGAGCCCGGTGAGCCTGAGCGGCGCGCGCGTCCGGCCGAGCGCGCTCGGCAGATACATGAGGACGACGATCTCGCGACCGTCGGTGGAGACGTATTGCGTCGCCTCGGGTCCCAGCCGATACTGCGCACCACCATGGATCACCGGCCGGGCCTGCTTGTACTGCTCGACGAACGCGGCCGCCCAGGTCAGGTCGTCCTCGCTCCACGCCCGCAGGTCTCCGCCGACGCCGAGGGCGCCGGCCATGGAGACGTGGAAGCGGTAGCGGATCCAATGGCTGCGGGCCGTCACCGAGTTGGGGCTGTCGGTGACCCAGGCGCCCATCGTGCAGGCCGGGTAGATCTGGCCGTAGCCATGCTGGATGGCGACCCGCTCGGCGGCGTCGGTGTTGTCGGAGGTCCACATCTGGTCGACCCGGGCCAGCATGCCGAGGTCGACCCGGCCGCCGCCGCCCGCGCATCCTTCGATGAACAGGCCGGGATGGTCGGCGCGGAGCCGATCGATGATCGCGTAGACGTTCCTGACGTGGTCGATCCAGAGCCGATCGGGATCATCGTGTCCCGGCCAACCGGCCTCGCTGAAGGACCGGTTCATGTCCCACTTCAGGAAGGAGATCTCGTTCTCGCCGACCAGTGCGTCCAGCCAGGCGTGGGTCCACTCGGCCACATCGCGCCGGGCCAGGTTGAGGACCAGCTGGTTGCGGCTCTCCGTACGGCGACGCCCCGGCGTGTGCAGCACCCAGTCCGGGTGCCGTCGGTAGAGATCGCTGTCCGGGTTGACGGCCTCGGGCTCGACCCAGATCCCGAAGTCCATGCCGAGCCCGCGTACCTCGTCGATCAGCGGCCCGAGCCCCTTGGGGAACCTGCCGGGGTTGGGCCACCAGTCGCCGAGACCGGCCGCGTCGTGGGTGCGGGTGCCGAACCAGGCGTCGTCCATGACGAACGTCTCGATCCCGAGCCGGGCGGCGCGGCCCGCGAGGTCGAGCTGGAGCGCCTCGTCGTAGTCGAACTCGGTGGCCTCCCAGGCGTTGTAGACGACCGGCCTGACTCGGTCCGGGGCCGGCAGCACGTGCTTGCGGACATGGTCGTGCCAGCCGCGGCTGGTGGCGCCGAACCCGCCCGCGCTGTAGAGGCCGGCGAAGGCCGGGGTCTCGAGCACGTCACCGGGGGCCAGCCGCCAGGTCAGGCCCTCGTGGCCGAACCCGCCCGACCATCCGGCCCAGCCCCTCTGGTCGCGGAACGCGGTGATCCGCCAGCTGCCGCTCCAGGCCAGCGCGGCGCTCCACACCTCGCCGTGCTCCTCGGTGGCCTCCCCCGCGTCGACCATCAGCCAGGGGTTGCTCGCGTGCCCGGTGATGCCGGCCCTGCTGGTGAGCGTGGTTTCGCCGCGGGCGAGTTCGCCTCGCTGGAGCTGGAACTCCTTGCCCCACTCGCCGACGACGTGGCTCAGCCGGTAGCCGGGGCGGGGCGGGAGGGTCCAAGCGGCCGAGTCCAGGCGGAGGATCTCGATCGACGGGCCCTGTCCGGTGTGGCGCAGGGTGACGTGCCGTTCGATCGCGTCGGAGTCTTCCCGGACCCGGTAGTGAAGGGTGATCTCCAGCGGGTACCGCCGATCGGTGAAGACGATCTCCAGGCGGCCGTCGTCGATCCGCTGATTCAGCAAGCGCCACTCCACGCCACGGGTGGCATCGCCGTACCGGACGATCAGGGACGGCACGCCGTACCGCAGACCGCCCTCGACGGCGAGCTCCTCACCACCGGGGTCGGATTCGGTGTCGGCGAGTGTGGCGCGGACCTCGGCGAGTTGCCTGGCCTGGTCGAGGGTGAGGCGGGCGCCCCAATGGACGTGCCGGGGCGCGTCGTCCTCATCCAGACGCAGGACGTAGGAGGTCGCGGGGGTGCGCAGCAGCCACAACCGGTCGCGGGCGTCGAAGACGATGCTCATCGGCTCACCCAGACGGCCGTGTCGGCGGGTAGGAGGTCACCCTCGAGGGGGCCGCTGGCCAGCAGTACCCCGGTGTGCGCGGGCAGCGCCACTGCCTCCTGCCCCAGGTTCGCCACAAGCGCGAAGCCGGGCCCTCTGGTGAACGCCAGCGTGCCCTCCCCCGCGTCGAAGAAGGCCAGATCGGGTGCCGAGCCGAAGTGCGCGCGGCGCAGCCGGACGGCGGTGCGGTAGAGGTTCAGCATCGAGCCGGGGTCGGCGCTCTGCGCCGCCACGGTCTGTCTGGCCCAGTCGCCGGGCTGGGGCAGCCAGGTCCGCACGGGGTGATCGGCGAAGCCGTACGGCGGGGCGTCACCGCTCCATGGCAAGGGCACCCGGCAGCCGTCGCGGCCGAAGATCGCGCCTCCTGTCCTGGTGAAGATCGGGTCCTCGCGCCGCTCAGCGGGGATGTCCAGGACCTCGTGCAGGCCGAGCTCCTGCCCTTGGTAGACATAGGCGGAGCCGGGCAGCGCGAGCTGGATCAGCGCCGCCGCGCGCGCCCTGCGTAAGCCGCGCGTGCGGTCGATGTCGATCTCACCGCGCAGCGCCTCCTCGGTCGGATTGCGGATGATCGACTGGTCGACGCCGAGCCTGGTCGCCAGCCGGGGAGCGTCGTGGTTCTCCAGCACCCACGGCGCGGTGATCGGCATGCTCGCGGTGATCGCGACGGACGACTCGATCGCCGCTCGCCAGTCCGTCGCCGACCACGGCGTGCTCATCAGCGTGAAGTTGAAGACCTGCTGGAGCTGTCCGTCGCCGAGGTAGGGCGCCATGATCTCGGGGTTGTCCGACCAGTGCTCGAGGATGGCGACGCGGTCACCGTACGAATCGAGGATCTTGCGCCAGCGGCGGTGCTCGGCCAGGGTCTCCGGCTGGTGAAGGTACGGCGAGGGCTCAGCGTCGGGCGGCGTGCCCGGCGGCAGGTCGGGCAGCGCGGCGTCCTTGAACATCGCCCCGGCGACGTCGACCCGGAACCCCGCGACACCGCGATCCAGCCAGAAGCGGAGCACGTCCTCGAACAGCGCCGGCACGTCAGGGTGCCGCCAGTTCCAGTCGGGCTGGGAGGAGTCGAACAGGTGCAGGTACCACTGCCCGTCCTCGACCTGGGTCCAGGCCGGACCGCCGAACATGGACTGCCAGTTGTTCGGCTCGTCACGGAAGATGAAGCGCTCGCGTGCCGGGCTGCCGGGCTCCGCCGCGAGCGCCTGCTTGAACCACGGGTGCTCGGCCGAGCAGTGGTTCGGCACGATGTCGACGATGACCCGGATGCCGTGCTCGGCCGCGTCGGCGACCAGCGCGTCGAAGTCGCCCAGGGTGCCGAAGCGGGGGTCCACGTCGCAGAAGTCGGCTACGTCGTACCCGCCGTCGGCCATCGGCGACGGATAGAACGGCGTGAGCCAGACGGCGTCCACCCCGAGCTCCACCAGGTACGGCAGGCGGGCCCGGATCCCCGCGAGGTCCCCTTGGCCGTTGGCGTCGGCGTCGGCGAAGCTGCGCGGATAGATCTGGTAGACCACCGCGTCCCGCCACCACTCCTGGTGTGACATCGCATCAACTCCACTATGAGCACCAAGCAGACATGAGTTAGGCTCAGATTAGGGATATTCGATCGTTCACACTAGACCCGAAATCGCCGCGATCACCTACGCCGGCCGCCGGTTGGAGACCCTCGCAGTGTGATCCGAACAAATGCCGTCGTCGGCGAGGGCAACGGTGGTCGATGCCGGCCAACGAAGGGTGGACGGCGAGGGCACCGTACTGGTGACCACCACGATCCAGCTGGACCCAGACCCCGTCGCCCGGCACCCTCCCGGTGCACTCGCAGAGGGACCCGCGACACCCGGACTTCAAGGTCACCAAGGTGCTCAAGTCATACTTGGAGGCGACACACGATGCGAAGGGCCGCAACTGGGACATCATCGACCTGCCGGCTCCTTCCGTTCTCGAGAACGGTCACGGATTCGTTGACGACAGCTACACCCGCGGAGGCGCGAGAGATCCTCGCCACCGTCTGTCCAGGACGCCGGGTGGTGACCGTCGATGCCGTACCGATCTCCGCTCGCGGTGGAGGGGTTCACTGCATCACCCAGCAGCAGCCGTCCGTCCCCAGCTAGTTCGCTCAACCACGCAAGACAGGAGTACGACGATGAAGACCGGTCCCGCCTACCAAGTGACCGACCCGGCGACGGGCGAGGTCGTCGAGACGTTCGAGACAGCGACCGACGCAGACGTCGAGGCCGCGCTGACGGCCGCCGCTGCGGCGTACACGAGGTGGAAGGACGTCTCGATCACCCAACGCGCCGAGATCGTCAGCAGGGTCGCGGCGCTGTTCGCCGAGCGCGCGGATGAGCTCGCGGCGATCGCGACCCAGGAGATGGGCAAGCCGACCGCGGAGGCGGTGGAGGAGGCCGAGTTCTGCCAGGCGATCTTCGACTACTTCGCGACCGAGGGCCCGACGCTCGCCGCGGACCAGCCGATCAAGACGTTCTCAGGCGGAAAGGCGGTTGTGCAGAAGCTGCCGGTCGGCCCGCTGCTCGGGATCATGCCGTGGAACTTCCCCTTCTACCAGATCGCCCGTTTCGCGGCGCCCAACCTGATGCTGGGCAACACGATCATCCTCAAGCACGCCGAGTCGGTGCCGAGGTCGGCGCTCGCGGTCGAGCAGATCATGAAGGACGCCGGCGTGCCCGAGGGGGCGTACATCAACCTGTTCGCGACCCACGAGCAGATCGCGACGATCATCGCCGACCCGCGGGTGCAGGGCGTCTCGCTGACCGGGTCGGAGCGGGCAGGTGCGGTCGTCGCGTCGCTCGCGGGGAAGAACCTGAAGAAGTGCGTGCTCGAGCTGGGAGGCTCGGACCCCTACCTGATCCTCGACAGCAACGACGTCGCGGCGTCGGCGGAGACGGCGTGGGGCTTCCGCATGTACAACATGGGCCAGGCCTGCAACTCCAACAAGCGCATGATCGTGATGCACGACATCTTCGATGACTTCGTCTCCGAGCTCACCCAGAAGGCACTCGCGATGGAGCCGGGGTCATTCGCCCCGATGTCATCCCGGGCGGCCGCGGAGTCGATCGCAGCCCAGGTCGACGACGCCGTCAGCAAGGGAGCGACACTGCACGCCGGCGGTGTGCTCGCTGACGGCCCGGCGGCGTACTACTCCCCTGCTGTCCTCACGGGTGTCACCCCGGACATGCGGGCCTACAGCGAAGAGCTCTTCGGGCCGGTCGCCGTGGTCTACAAGGTCGGCAGCGACCAGGAGGCCCTGGAGCTGGCGAACAACACGCAGTACGGACTGGGTGGCTCGGTGTTCAGCACCGACGTGGACCGAGCCACATCTGTGGCCTCACTGCTCGAGAGCGGGATGTCGAACGTGAACGTCCCTGCCGGTGAAGGGGCAGAGATTCCGTTCGGCGGGGTGAAGCGCTCCGGTTTCGGCCGCGAGCTGGGTCCCCTTGGCATGGACGAGTTCGTGAACAAGCGGATGTTCTTCGTCGCAGACTGACAGCAACGCGACAAGCGACGCCGTGGACGCGGTGGCGCCCGCTTCCTGTGTGGTCGCGGGTGTCATCACCTCCACTCGTCGGGGCGGCTTCTGGGTCGACCACCGAAGTGCGACGGCCCCGCCTCTTTCGGCCTGAACCCTCGACTGCCTTCCAGGTCGAGGAGGATCAGGGACGCCAATCCTCCCGGTACTCCTCATGGCCGGCGTACGGCAGCGCGAGGTCGGCCAGTTCTGGGCAGAGCGCTCCGGGCGGGGTGCGCCATGTGCCGTCGAGTCGTGCACCGCAGCCTGAGCATTCGTCTGTCGCCGTCGATCCGGGGTGGCGGGCCAGGGTGCGCCGCTTCGCTTCGACTTCGCGCAGTGCGCGGGCCGGGTCGTGGCGGGCGATGTGCTCGGCGTCTCTGGCGGATTGCGCGTGGCCGGCCTCGCCTGTAATGCAGACGGCTCCGCGGAGGTCTGAAAGACCTCCGTAGCCGACGAACTCCTGGCCGTTGGTCATAGTGACGAAGTCGTCGCCGTCGTACCACTCCTTGCCAGGGTCGTACGACCACGGGCCAGGCGTTGCCGCCCTGGCGGTCTGCTCGTCCTCGTCAAGCCGCGCAGTCAGAAACAAGCTCAGGTCATGCATGAGGCACATCCTCGGGTCTCGCCGTAATGCAAGCCGGCTGACGGCAAGGCCCCATCAGGGTTGGGCATGTGATCCTCCGATGGAATTACCACGAATCCATACCCAGCCGGGCATGGGCGGCCGAGCATCAGGGCCGGCCGACGCTGAGGTAGCGGTAACCAGCGGCCCGCATCGTCGCCGGATCCAGCAGATTCCGGCCGTCGAACAGCACCGGCCGGCGCATCACCGCCACCGCCTGCGTCCAATCGACTTCGGTGAGTTGTGGCCACTCGGTGACGATGATCGCCGCGTCCGTGCCCTCGAGCGCCTGCTCCACGCTCGTGTGGCGGGTCGTCGACGTCCATGGCTCGGCCGCGGCTGGGCGGGCCATCGGATCCCAGCAGCGCACCTCGGCCCCCTCGGCGAGCAGCCGGGCCGCCAGGACGGTGCTGGGCGCCTCGCGCATGTCGTCCGTCCCCGGCTTGAACGTCAAGCCGAGCAGCGCCACCCGCGCACCCGCCAGCGTGCCGAGCTCGTCCTTGAGCTTTTGGATGGCCTGCCGCTTCTGCAGGTTGTTGACCTCGATCACCGCCGACAGCAGCTGCAGGTGGTAGCCGGTGTTGTTGGCCAGCTGCCGTAGCGCCTCGCTGTCCTTGGGAAAGCACGAGCCGCCCCAGCCGATGCCGGGCCGCAGGAAGTGCGGCCCCAGGCGATGATCCAGTCCGACGGCGTGAGCCACCTCCTCGACGTCGGCTCCGGTCTTCTCACACAAGGTGGCGATCTCATTGATAAAGCTGATCTTGGTGGCGAGCAGCGCGTTCGCCGCGAGCTTCACCATCTCCGCCGAGCGCACGCTCATCACCACGACCGGCCCGTCCACGCCCTGATGCAGCTCGGTGAGCAGGCGGGCGGTCGCCTCGTCGGACGCCCCGATGACGATGCGGTCGGGACGCATGAAGTCGTCGACCGCGCGGCCCTCGGCGGTGAACTCCGGATTCGCGGCATAGCCGACGTGGCCGAGCCCGGCGGCGTCCAGCGCGGCTCGCACCCGGCTGCCGGTGCCCACCGGCACGGTGGATTTGACCACCACGGCCCGCAGATGAGCGGCGTCCTTCAGCGACGTCACCACCGACCAGACCCGTGACAGGTCCGCATCACCGGAAGCCGACGGCGGCGTGTCCACGCAGACGTAGGCGATCTCGGCACCGGTGACGGCCTCATCCAGGTCCAGGGTGAAGCTCAGCCGTTCCTTGTTCCGGGCGATCATGTCGCCCAGACCCGGCTCGTAGATCGGCACGTCGCCGGCCCGCAACAGCCTGATCTTCTCCGGGTCGATGTCCCGGACCACCACCCGGTGGCCGAGGTCGGCGAGACAGGCACCGGTCACCAGACCGATGTATCCCGCCCCGAACACAGCAACACTCCGGTAGTGCGGCTTTCCCACCATGCGGCAGACCGTCTCCTTTCTCCGCAACGCGTGGCCGAGCAGGTCGAGCTGCCCGGGACCTGCGTGCCGGTGTCCCTTCACAAGGAGGTCCCACCCTAGGTCGGTGAAGTGATGGACATCAACGCAGCGCCCTAGGCCTGGGGGTTGGGCGGCGTTCCCATGCCGGCGATGAACAGGTCTGTGATTCTGGAGATCGCGGCGCCGACCCGCTCGTCCGTCCACAGTTCAGGGTCCTCGCTGCTGGCGAAGTAGAACCCCCGGAGCAGCAGGTAGAGCACGTCGGCCGTGAAGTCGGCGTCCGGCACGCCCGGTCGCCCTTGTGTTAACGCGTAGACAGGTAGACAGCCTCAAGTTCGGACAGATCTGGACAGTCGGACTTCGGTGCTCTCAGCTGGCGTGGAGGATCCGAAAGCGATCGGGTTGTGCCGGATCTCGATCAACGACTTGGACTGGCGCCCAAGCCCATTGCCAAACGCTGATGTCTGGCGTGCGGGAGAACTGGATCTGCCCGCGGGTGCCTTCGACTGCGACGCGCGGCCAGGATTCGGCAATGCGCGCCCGGTCCGTGCCGTGAGAACGCAGCACGTCGGCGAGGACGGCGACCGTGTCGTAGCCCTCGAAGGCGACGAAGGAGGGCGCTGCAGCTAGCCGCTCGCGGAGGGCCGTCTCGACTCGTGCACCGAGTGGGCTGAGGCGCTCGGGCAGGTAGCGCAAGAACGGGATCGCGGCGCTGTCGTCGCCCAGCAACCTCGCCCATTCGGCGAACTCCGGTTGCCCGGCCGGAGCACCAATCATGATCTCGGCGAGGCGCTGGTCGCGGCGGACAGACTTGACGATCGACACTGCCGGTTCCGGATGGCCGACCAGAAGAAGGAGGGCTGTCGCGCGATTGTCGACGAGTTCGTCGCACACGGCCGTGGTGGCGAGCGCGCTCATGTCGAGTTCGATGACGGTGCCGCCGCGTGGAGCGAGGTAGTCCCGCAGGATGCGGGCCCCAGATGCCCAGTAGACACTCGACTGGGCTGCTACGGCGATTCGACTGTGGCCCGCGCTGAGGAGGAAATCCGCGTAGATCTGCCAGCCGTGGGACTGCGCCGGGGCGACGCGCGCCACCCACTCCGTCGGCTGTTCGGTGAGCGCGTCGAGAACCGCTGACGAGCAGAGGAACGGCAGGCCGAGGGCGTCGGCCCTGGCGGCAGCGGCGCGAGCGACGACGCTGTGATACTCCCCCGCCAAGGCAGCGACGCCCAGGTGAGCCAATTCATCTACGGCTGCCGCGGCCCTCTGTGGATCAGCCGCGGTGTCCCGGACCACCAGTTCGAGTGGTCTTCCGACGATCCCGCCAGCGTCATTGACTTCGCGAACGGCCAGTTCGAGTCCAGCGAGCAAGTGCTGGCCTGCCTCGACCCAGCCAGGCCGAGTAAGCGGAACGAGAGCGCCGATCCGGACGGATGATCCGTCAGCCCGCTCCGCCCCAGGTGGCGATGGTGGCGTATTCATGCGTTGGCGTCTCCCCTGCGACGATTCGGTGGCAGTTTGCCCGGATCGCAGGGTATTGCCCACCAGCAGCGACGCCTCTAGTCGCCCCCACCGGCCGTTCGCCAGATCACCACGCCCCCCGGACCACGACCTTGATCCATTTTCGCAACAGACCAGGTGCTCATCACCGTGGCTCTCGGGTCGTGGCCAGGTCAGTGATCAGCGGTTCTCCCACCACGCCAGATTGGCGGCCGCCTGGGCCACCGGCTCGATGATCTCCCATGCCTCGGCGATCAGCCCGTCGTCGAGCCGCCAGATGTCGACGACCGCGATCCCCGGCTCGGCACCGGGAAGCCAGCGCCGCGAATACATCATGACGTGATCGCCGTCGGCCAGCACATGCTGGATCTCGACCTGCATGCCGGCGAGCGGGATGAGCGCGGCGCGTACGGCGGCGAGCCATTCCGCCTTGGTCGAGGAGGTCGAATCCGGCCGGTGATGGACGAAGTCGTCGCTCAGCAACGGCGCGAGCGCATCGACGTCCCCCGTCGCGACCAGCGCCGTCAGCGCCCGCTGGACGATGCTCTTGTTGTCTGTGGTCATGTTCTGTGTAGTCACAGGCAGCAGTTTTCCTGCCGTCGCGACGGCTGTCGATGAACTCGCATTTCATGGCGCCCCGCTCCTGGCGGAGTAGCATCGGCGGCCATGTACACGGTCGGGGAACTATTGCGGCAGTGGCGGCATCGCCGGCGACTCAGCCAACTCGATCTTGCGATCGCCGCCGACGTCTCAGCTCGTCACGTCAGCCTGGTGGAGACCGGGAAGTCCAACCCGAGCGCCGACATGATCCTCCGGCTCGCCGATCCGCTCGATGTGCCGTTGCGTGAGCGCAACCGGCTGCTGCTCACCGCCGGCTTCGCACCCCGCTACGCCGAGCGGCCGCTCGACGGGGACGCGCTGCCGGCAGCCTGGGACGCGGTCGCAAGGGTGCTGCGCGCACACGAGCCGTACCCGGCGCTGGTCATCGATCGACGGTGGAACATCGTGATGACCAATCGCGCCATCGACCCGTTCCTCGCAGACGTGGCTCCCGACCTGCTCCGGCCACCGATCAACATGGTGCGGCTGGGACTGGACCCGCGTGGGCTCGCTCCTCACATCGTCAACCTGGTCGAGGTGCGTTCGCTGCTCCGTACCCGGATCATGCGTCAGCTTGCCACGGCTCCCGACCCCGAGCTCACCGCGCTCTACGAGGAACTACTGGCACCCGACTCCGAGCCCGCGAGCCACCCGATCGAGTCCGAGATCGCAATCCCGATGATCTTTCGCTTCGGCGGACGAGAAGTGCGGCTGTTCTCCACCACCACCACGTTCGGCACCCCGATGGACATCACCCTGGACGAGATCTCGATCGAGTCGTACTACCCGACGGACGCGGAGAGCGCCGCCTACTTCACCGAATCCGACGCCGAGGCTCGCTGATCAATGAGGGGGCGGAGCAACTGTCAGGACGGGTTGCTCTGAGCTGGTCTGGCGATAGCTCGAACGGCACGACAGAGCCTGAGGATCAGGTAGACCTATGGCGTGCGCCTGATCATATGACGGGCGCCCATGGGCTGGGGTGCCTGCGCCTCGTCGAGGAGTGACTGCACGACCGGGAGGGTGTCGCGCCGGCTGTGCTCCACATGGGCGAAGGCCAGTGCGGCGGCCAGCTCCGCCTGGCCGGACGAGATCGCCCGGTAGAGCTCGGCGTGCTCGTGGTGGAAGTTGACCTGGTCGCTCTCGGGCACGATGTAGAAGAGCCGGTTCACGCGCCCGAGGATCGGCGCCATAAGGTCTTGCAGCAGCTGGTTGGCTGAGAGCGTCAGGATCGCGGCGTGGAAGCGCGAGTTGGTGGCTGACAGCAGCGCGCCGTCGTTGGCTGCGACGGCGCTCTCCGCCTCGTCGAGGATTTCCCGGAGAACCTCGGCGGACGCGCCGAGCCCGCACTGCTCGGCCGCGAGCCGGGTGGCGAGCACCTCGAGCGAGCAGCGCACATCGTAGAGCTCGTTCACATCTCGCACCGTCAGCGAGGCGACCACCGCGCCGCGCCGGGGCAGGCTGCGGATGAACCCCTCGCTCTCCAGCCGCGGGAACGCCTCACGGATCGGGATGCGGGAGATGCCGAGCTCTTCGGCCACCGTCCGCTCGCGGATGCGCTCGCCCGGTTTGTAGGTGCCGTCGATGATCCGCTCGCGCACCCACTCGTATGCCAGCTGGTCGAGGGAGAGCCCGGGTGTCTCTACCGGTTCCCCCTCGGCCGGGAGCGGCCGGTCTTGCTCTGGAATGGACACCCTCAACCTCCGTGCTCTGGCGATTCATTCTAGGCGTGATCGAACCTCGCCCGCCCAGTCCCGTTTCGGCGTGATTTCCATTTTGGTATACAACAACGGCGTAACGGGCCTCAGGAACCGTGACAAACGGGATCCTGTCTGCGACTGTGTATGCCAACAGCGGAGCTGAGAGGATCGATGTGAGTCAAACGACCCTTCGAAACGGGCGCCTTCGAGACGGCGGCCTCGTCGACATCGAGATCGCGGACACGGTCATCCGGGAGATCCGGCCGGTCGGCTCCCACCCTGTTGCCGGACCGTTTGAAGACCTCGCGGGGCGTCTTGTCCTTCCGCCGCTCGTCAACGGTCACGCCCACCTCGACAAGACCTTCTTCGGCGGGGAATGGCAGCCGCACGTTCCCGGTGGCAGCATCCGGGAGCGCATCGAGCTCGAGAAGGCGCGTCGCACCGCGCTCGACCGCACCGCCGACGAGCGCGCGTTCAGCCTCGCCCGCACGATGGTCGAGTTCGGAACCGGGACATTGCGTGCCCACGTCGACATCGACCCGGACGTCGGGCTCGGCGGGCTGGAGCGGACGCTGCGGCTTCGCGAGACGTTCGCCGGCCACCTGAACGTGCAGATCGTCGCCTTCCCGCAGAGCGGGATCGTCTCGGCGCCCGGAGTGGCGGACCTGCTCGAGGAGGCGCTGCGCCTCGGCGCGGACGTCGTCGGCGGGCTGGACCCCTCTTCCCTTGACGGCGACCTCGACGGCCACCTCGACGCGGTCTTCGAGCTGGCGGCCCGCCACGGCGCCGGAGTCGACATCCACCTGCACGAGGACGGGCCTGCGGCGCTGGCCGAGTACCGGGCGATCGCAGAGCGCGTCGCCGCGTACGGCATGCAGGGCGCCGTGGCGCTCAGCCACGCCTACGGGCTGGGCCTGCTGGGCGAGCGCGACTTCGACGAGATCGCCGGCGTGCTCGCCGAGCGGCAAATCTCGATCATGACCAACGGGCCCGCCGGCCCCGTCCCGCCCGTGCTCGCGCTCGTGCGACGCGGCGTCAACGTCTTCTCGGGAACCGACAACATCCGCGACAGCTGGTGGCCGTTCGGCTCCGGGGACCCCCTGGACCTGGCGCGAACCGTCGCGTACCGGAACAGCCTGTTCACGGACGACAGCCTCGACCTCGCCCTCGGCTTCGTGACCGACCGCGCGGCGGCCGCCCTCGGCGTGCGGGGCTACGGCCTGCGCGCCGGCGGTCCTGCCGACCTCGTGGTGGTCGACGCCCGCGGTGCGGCGGAGGCCGTCGCCGCCCCGCCCGCGGCGCGCGACGTGCTCCGCGCCGGCCGGTGGATCTCGCGGCGCTCTCTCACCACCCGATCGGACGTTCCCCGGTCGGCCGTCGAACCCTCCACCCCATCCCCCCAGCACATCTGAGAGAGGAACCCGACATGAAAGGTCGCGCTGCGAAGCGAGCCGTTCTCGCGGTCCTTTGCGTAACGACGGCGTCGTGCGGGCTGTCCGCACCCTCGGCGAACAGCGGCACCGCAACGAAGGCGGAGACCATCGTGGCCGCCGGCCAAGCCTCGCTCGAAACCCTCGATCCCCTGCAGTCGTCGAACGCCGACAACGACATCTTCATCGACGCGTTCTACGACCGTCTGATCGGATTCGACGCCGAGTCGAAGATGATCCCCAAGCTGGCCACCTCCTGGGAGTTCAACTCCGACGCGACAGCCGTGACCCTCACTCTCCGCGACGACGTGGTCTTCCACTCAGGGAACAAGTTCACCGCCGAGGACGTGACGTACACCCTGGACCGGGCGAAGCAGATCGCCTCCGGGAGCGACGCTTTCATCCCTTCGTACGCTTCCTCGAAGGTCATCGACGACACCCACGTCACCATCACGTTCACCCGGCCGAGCGTGAGCTTCCTCGCGGGTCTCAGCTACCTCTACATCGTCGACTCCAAGGTCGTGCGGAGCAACGAGGGCGCCGACCACGCCCAGCAGTGGCTGGCGACGCACGACGCGGGGTCCGGCCCGTACGTGTTGAACGGATACAAGGCGAACCAGGAGGTGAACCTCTCCCGGTTCGGCAAGTACTGGGCGATGGACAACCGCCGCCCGCAGAACGTCGTGCTCCGCATGATCAACGAGAGCAGCCTGCTCAGAGACGAGCTCCTCACCGGGAACGTCGATCTCGGGTGGGGCCTCGCACCCCTCGACGTCAAGCAGCTCAACGGCAAGGGCGGCTTGGAAGGCTACTCGATGCCCTCGACGCGCGTGACCCTGGGCCTGATGAACACGCAGGGCAAGATCACAGGCAACCCGCGCGTGCGGGAGGCGATCCAGCTCGCCTATGACTACGAGGGCCACATCAAGACCGCGCTGCAGGGCTCCGGCGAGATCGCCCAGAGCGTCATCCCCCGTGGCATGGACTGCGTTTACGACGGCCCCAAGCCCGCACGCGACGTGGCCAAGGCGAAGCAGCTCCTCAGCGAGGCGGGAGCAGCCGGAGCGACGGTGACGATCGCCTACGACCCGGCGGTCCCGGAGTTCAAGCTCGCCGGGACACTCCTGGAGAACAGCCTTCGCGAGATCGGTCTCGTGGTGAAGGTCAAGACGGCGACCTTCCCCCAGTATCTGCAGCTGATTTCCACCGCGGCGACGACCCCGGACATCTCGATCGCGTGGGATTTCGCGCCGTACCCTGACGCCGGCGCCGTCCTGGACCGTACCTGGAACTCCAAGGCGATCGGCCAGACGAACGGCGCGCGGTACGACAACCAGCAGGTCGACAACCTCCTCGCGGCAGCGTCCACCGCCAAGGACCCGGCAGCGGCCTGCAAGGCCTACGTAAGCGTGCAGAAGCAGATCGTGGACGACCACGCCGCGCTGTACATCGCCTGGCCGACGGTGAACGGCGCCAGGAACGGCAAGGTGGCGAAGATCCCGTACACGCCCACGAGTCCAACCTTCGACGTCAGCCAGTTGATGCTGGCGAAGTAACCGGACGGCCGCTGATGTTCGTCTTCGTGATCCGAAGGATCAGTCTGGCGCTGCTGTCCGCCTGGGGCGTCGCGACGATCGTGTTCCTGATGTCGAAGCTGATCCCGGGCGATCCCGCCCGGGTGGCCGCGGGCCGCTTCGCCTCAGCCGGGCAGGTCGAGCAGGTCCGGCACACGATGGGTCTGGACCAGTCCTTGGTCGCCCAGTACGGCGGCTACCTCGCTCGCGCGGCCGCCGGCGACCTCGGCAGCTCCGCCTACACGCACCAGGGGGTGACCAGCGATCTGGCCGCGGCGCTCCCCAACACGATCCAGTTGGTGCTCGCGGGGATGCTGATCACCGTGCTGGTGGCGGTCCCGCTGGGCGTCATCGCGGCGGTCTCACAGGGGCGGGCGGCGGACGTCGCCGCCCGTCTCATCCTGGTCCTGGCCGGCGGAGTCCCGATCTTCTGGTTCGCGATCATGCTCCGCTGGACGCTCGGGTTCCTCCTCGGCTGGTTCCCGCTCTCCGGCACGAACGGCGTGGGGATGGCGCCACCCGACGTGACCGGGTTCACCGTACTCGACTCGATCTTGTTCGGAAACCTCGCGAACCTGCTGGACTCGCTCGCGCACCTCGTCCTTCCCGCCCTGGCGTTGAGCGTCCCGTTCATCGCCACGCTGGCGCGGAACGTGCGGTCGAACATGATCTCCGCTCTGCACTCCGACTACATCGACTTCGCGATCTCGAAGGGCGTCCCGCGCCGGCGGGTGGTCATGCGCCACGCGCTCCGCTCCGCCATGGGCTCGACGCTGACGATCTTCGGCATGCAGTTCGGCTGGATGGTCAGCGCCTCCGTGCTCGTGGAGGCGGTGTTCTCGTTCCCAGGGATCGGCAGCTACATGTACAAGGCCATCGTCAACAACGACACGTTCGCCGTGCTGGGTGCGGTGCTCGTCGTCGGTTTCGTCTTCATCGTCTCCTCGGTGGTCGTGGATCTGCTGCAGATGCTCCTCGACCCGCGGGTGCGGACCAACCACTTGAGAGCCGCCTGATGGCCGGGATCGAATTGTCCACGGCCGCGGTCGGCCGGAGCATCGGCGGCGGGATCCGCCGGCTCTTCGGCCGGCGCGTCGCCCTGGTCGACCGCTTCGCGTTCGCCGGCGTCGCGCTCCTGCTGCTGCTCGCCGCGGTCGGCCCGTTCGTCACACCGTTCTCGCCCTACGAGGTCGACCCGGCGAACGCGCTCCTGTCACCTGGCCCGGGTCACCTGCTCGGAACCGACGACGCCGGGCGCGACGTGTTCTCCCGCATCCTGGCCGGCGCGGGGACGACGCTGCTCGCGGCCGTGGGCATCGTGGTGCTGTCGATGATCACCGGCGTCCTCGTCGCGAGCGTTGCCGCGCTGCTGCCGCGCTGGGCCGACGAAGCCGTCATGCGCGCGTGCGACATCTTCATGTCCATCCCGTCGCTCGTGCTCGCCCTCGGCCTGGCCGCCGCGATCGGCCCGTCGCTCGGGTCGATCATCATCGCGATGGTCGCGGCCTCCTGGCCGGGTACGGCCCGGCTGGTGCGGGGCATCCTGCGCGAGACGATGGGCGGCTCCTACGTCGAGGCGGCCCAGGTGCTCGGGGTCTCGCGGCTGCGGCTCATGCTCCGGCACGTGCTGCCCAACTCGATGGACGCGGTGTACGTGCAGGCGAGCATGGAGATCTCCGGCACCATCGTGATGATGGCGGGCCTGGCCTTCCTCGGCGTCGGCGCGCCCCCGCCGAGCCCGGACTGGGGATCGCTCGTCGCCCAGGGACAGCAGTTCATCACCAGCGCGTGGTGGGTGGCCCTCTTCCCCGGCGTCGCCATCACGATCTCCGCCATCGCCTTCGGCCTCGTCGGCGACGCCGTACGCGGCTTCGTCGACCCGGCCTCGAGGAGGGTCCGATGACCGAGCCCGTGCTCAGCATCCAGAACCTCAGCGTGCGCGTGCCCGAGCGAGCCCGCATCGGAGGAGGCGCCGGCGACCTCACGGTCGTCGAAGGGCTCACCCTGTCGATCTGCCCGGGCGAGCGCGTCGCGCTGGTCGGCGAGTCCGGCTCCGGCAAGTCGATCACCGCCCGTGCCATCCTGCAGCTGGACCGCTCGCTCGCCTACGACGGCTCGATCCGGTGGGACGGGACCGAGCTGCTCAGCGCCGGGGAGCGCCGGATGCGGCGCGTCCGCGGGAGCGAGATCTCGATGATCTTCCAGGATCCGATGACCGCCCTCAACCCCGTGCTCACGATCGGGGAACAGGTGGCCGAGCCGCTCGTCGTGCGCGGCGTCGCGCGCCGCGAGGCGCTGCGGCGAGCGGCCGAGATGCTCGACCGGCTCGGCGTGCCGAAGGCGAAGGAACGGCTGAAGGCCTATCCCGGCCAGTTCTCCGGCGGCATGCGGCAGCGCGTCGTCATGGCGGCCGCCCTCATCGCCGAGCCGCGCCTGCTCATCGCCGACGAGCCGACGACGGCCCTGGACGTGCGGGTCCAGGAGCAGGTGCTCGACCTCATCGAGACCATGTCGCGCGAGATGAGCCTCTCCGTGCTCTTCATCACGCACGACCTCGCGATCGTCGCCGGCCTGGCCAACCGCGTCGCGGTGATGTACCGGGGTCACCTCGTGGAGGACCGCCCGGTCGACGAGCTGTTCGAGAACCCCCACCACCCGTACACCCGCGGGCTCATCGGCTCGATCCCCCGCCTCGACGCGGACCCGAACACCCGGCTGCAGACGGTCGAGGACTTCATGGCGATGGAAAGGCCCCCGGTATGAGCAGAGTGCTGTTCCAGGTCGACGGCCTCTCGAAGCGGTTCGGCTCCGGCCGCCGCGCGCACCAGGCGCTGGACGACGTGAGCTTCGAGGTCGCTGAAGGAGAGATCGTCGGCCTCGTCGGCGAGTCCGGTTCGGGCAAGTCGACGATCATCCGCTGCCTGATCGGCCTCGAACGGGAGGACTCCGGCAGCATCCGCTACGACGGCATCGATCCTGCGCGACCGGGCCGCGGCGAGCTGCATCGCTACCGCCGCGAGGTGCAGATGGTCTTCCAGGACCCGTACTCGAGCCTCGACCCGCGGATGACCGTGCGGCAGCTGCTGGAGGAGCCGATGCTCGTCATGGGCGGCTTCTCGTCCCGCGAGCGGATGGAGCGGATCCTCGACCTGCTCCACCTGGTCGGGCTGGACGCCGAGCACCTGAACCGCTATCCGAGAGACTTCTCGGGCGGCCAGCGGCAACGCATCGCCATCGTGCGCGCGCTGGTCGTCGGGCCACGGGTGCTGCTGTGCGACGAACCCGTCTCCGCGCTCGACGTCTCGGTGCAGGCCCAGGTGCTCAACCTGCTCAAGGACATGCAGAAGCAGCTCAACCTGACCGTGCTGTTCGTCTCCCACGACCTCGCGGTCGTGAAGTACCTGTGCAGCCGCGTCGTCGTGCTCCATCACGGCCGCGTCGTCGACTCGGGCAGCGTCGCCGAGATCTACGGCAGCCCTCGAGCCGACTACACCCGCGCGCTGCTTGAGGCCGTGCCCATCCCCGACCCCGGGTACGAGCGCAAGCGCCGAGAGCTGCGCAGACTGCGGGCGGAGGTGGCGCGATGACCAGGATCGGCGCCGACGTCAAGTTCTCCGGCGGCTCCTCCCTGCTGGGCGCGGACCCGCTCGCGACGCTCGACGCTGTGGCGGGGCTCGGGTTCGAAGGCATCCTCGTGCGTACGGTCGACGAAGCCTTCCCCGAGCTCGACCCGGGCGCGATCGGCGCGTTCGCCCAAGCGGCCCGGGAACGCGGGATGTTCGTCCAGCTCGGGCTCGGCAAAGTCAACCCGTACATGACCGCGGAGCTTCCGCGCATCCGGGATCTCGGGTGCGGCAGCTACCTGGCCGGCATGGAGCGGCTGATCCGCTTGTGCGCGGAGCACGGCTGGACCGAGGTCTGGACGGCCACCGGCGGCTTCAAGGCCTACCCAGGGCTGCTCGGCTTCGATCGCTTCCGCACTGACGTGGACTGGGACGATCAGCTCGCCGCGACCCGCGACTTCCTGCTCTCGCTCGCGCCCGTGCTCCGCGAGTACGGCGTGCGTCTCAACCTCGAGACGCACGAGGAGATCACGACCTTCGAGATCCTGGGCCTGATCGACCGGGTCGGCCCCGACGTGCTCGGCGTTTGCCTCGACCCCGCGAACCTGGTCGTCCGCGGCGAGCTCATCGGACCGGCCGTCGCCCGGGCCGCGCCGTACACCCATATGACGCATCTGCGCGATGCGGTGCTCGCCGAGGCGGAGCAGGGGCTCTCACGGTTCCTCATGCCGATCGGCCGTGGGATGACTGACTGGCCGCAGCTACTCGACACGCTTCTGGCCGCACAGCCGGAGATCGACCTCGTCATCGAGGGCGTCGGCGGCACGCGAGCGGAGATGTCGCTGCTACCCGACGATCCGCGGTGGTGGCCGGCACATCCCGACATGACCTGGCCCGACCTGGAGGAGCTGCGGTCGCTCGCGGCGCTGCACGCGGCCAACGCCGCCGCCGGCCTCTGGCCGGGGCTCGACGAACTGCGGCGCTCCGGCCCGGACCTGCGCGCGTTCCTCGGCGAATCTCTCGCCGAGCTCCGCGCGCTCCTCGAAACCCTCGCCAGTGAAGGAGAACTCACCCCATGCCCGAACCCGAGGTCCTGAACAGCCTCGCGTCCGCCGTCGGCTGCGACGTGGTGTACCCAGGTCAGCCGGGGTACGAGTCGCTGCGCCGCGTCTGGAACGCCGACATCGACCAGCACCCGGCGGCGATCGTGCGCTGCACGAGCACGGCCGACGTCGCGGACGCGCTCCGCTGGTGCGTCGCGAACGCCTACCCGCTGACCGTCCGAGGCGGAGGGCACAATCTCGCCGGGACCAGCGTCGCGGACGGCAGCGTGCTGATCGACACCGGGCTGATGCGTTCGGTATCCATCGACACGGAGACGCGAACGATCACCGTGGGCGCCGGCTGCCGCTGGGGCGACGTGGACCGCGCGGCGGAGCCGTACGACATCGCGCTTCCGGCAGGCGTCGTCTCCCACACCGGCGTGGCCGGCCTCACCCTTGGCGGCGGGATGGGCTATCTCTCCCGCATGTTCGGGTCCACGGTCGACTTCCTGCGCGAGGTGGAGCTCGTCACCGCAGACGGCAAGGTGCGCCGTGTCAACGCCGAGAGCGACCCCGACCTGTTCTGGGCGCTCAAGGGCGCGGGGCACAACTTCGGGATCGCGACCGAGTTCGTCTTCGGCTACGTGGACCTCCCCGGCCTGGCGACGGTGCGCCTCGCCCTCTACCCGGCGGAGTCGCGCAAGCAGGTGCTGCAGCTGTTCCGCGAGCGGGGCCCGGAGATGCCGGACAACGTCGGGACCTACGTGCGGCTCTACCGCAGCCCGGAGTACTGGTCGCAGCTACCTCGGGAGCACCGCGGCAAGCCGGTCATCTCGGTGGCGACCGTCACCTACGGCGATCCGGCCGACGAACCGGCGCTCAGCGCGCCGATGTTCCAGACTGGCGAACCGATCTATCACACGGTGCGCTCCATCCCCCATGTGACGCTGCAGCACGCGACCGACGACGAGTTCCGCTACGGCATCGCCCACTATTGGCGGCACGTCGCGTTCGGCGAGCTCCCCGATGAGCTGCTCGACATCGCCATCGAGCACGTCGACGCCTACCCTGGGCGCTCGCTCAACTCGAGTTCGTTCATCACGCACCAGACGATGTGCCCGTTCGAGCTCATCGCCGGCCGGCTCCACCCGCGCGACCACGCGAACGACTCCACCTCAGGCATCCACTCCCGCTGGGCCGGCAACATCGGCGCCGACTGGGAGTACCCGGACGAGCGCGCGGCACTGGTCGCGTGGGTCAAGCGGTTCTCAGCCGCCGTCTCGGAGTGGGAGAACGGCAGTTACGTCAACTTCACCTCCGAGCACGAGGACGAGGGCGGCGCCCGCGAGATCTACGGCCCGAAGTATGTCCGGCTGGTCGAGCTGAAGCGACGCTACGACCCGCTGAACGTGTTCGCCCAGGGCCTCGTCGACCTCATGGCCGCGGAGTAGCGCGACCATGCTGAAAGTCGGTGTCGACAGCTCCAAGTTCCCGGACGCGCCGGGGAAGGGAGCGGTGTGGCTGCTTGAGCAGGCGGCGGCGCTCGGCCTGGACGGCGTGTTCTTCCGGTCGGTGCTCGAACTGAGCGAGGACCTCGACCCGGCGGAGCTGCGCGACGCTGCGCAGGCTGCGGAGGCGCTGGGCCTGCGGGTCGAGGCGGGGGTGGGGAAGGTGAACCCGTTCGCCAACCCCGAGTCGCCCACAGTCCGCGCGCTCGGTGACGGGGACTATCTCCTCGGCCTGCGACGAATGATCATCAGCGCCGCGGACGCCGGCATCCGGGAGCTGTGGACCGCGACGGCGAACTACCAATTCCGCTTCAGTGGGCTTTACGCCTGCGACCGCTTCCGGACCGATGTGAGCTGGCCGCAGCAGCTGGCCGCCATCGAGCGCTTCCTCGGCAAGGTCGCGCCGATCGCCCGGGACGTCGGCGTGCATCTCGACATCGAGACGCATGAGGAGATCACGACGTTCGAGCTGGTCCGGATCGTGGAGGCGGTGGGTGCCGACGTGCTCGGTATCACCTTTGACACCGCGAACGTGCTCGTGCGCTGCGAGGATCCGGTGCGCGCGATGCGCCGCGCCGCGCCGTACGTGCGGACCACCCACATCCGCGACGTCGCCCTGGCGTTCACCGACGAGGGCATCGGCCGGTTCCTGCTCCCCGTCGGCCAGGGCATGATCGACTGGCCCGCGCTGCTCGCACCGCTCGCCGGTCGCGACGTGATGCTCTCGATCGAGGGCATCATCGGCAGCCGCGCCGAGATGTCGCTGCACATCGACGACGAACGCTGGCTGCGGGCACATCCGGATCTGACCGCCGCGGAGGCGCTCGAGGTCGTCCGGCTGACGCGGGCGTACGAGGCTCGCGCCGCGGCCGGGTCCGCGCCGGACCTGCACCGGCTCAGAGCGCCGGTCACACCGGGCGAGCCGCTCGAATTCATCAGGGAGAGCGCGCGTCGCCTGCGCGAGCTGGTCGCGTCCCTCCCGCCGTCAACCGAAGAGAGAACAGAGCACGCACATGACTGACACCTTGGAAGAGATGACCGTCAAGTACCCCACCCTGAGCCTGCGCGAGCGTGACCGCCGCTGGGACTCGATCCGGGCCCTGCTGGAACGTTCCGGGCTCGACGGAGTAGTCGTGTTCGGCTACGGCCGGGACTCCGCGGACTCGTACATCACCAACGAGGTCACCCACTCGGTCGTGCTGTTCACCCGAACCGGCGACCCGCTCCTGCTGGTCGGCGACGTTCCCCTCGGCCGCTTCGACGAACCGGGCGCCCGCTGGCAACGCTGGGTCGACGACTGGGTGCACGGTGACAGGCTCGCCAACCTCGCCGGCGCGGTGCGGGAACGCGGACTGGACAGGACGGCGCTCGGCGTCGTGGGTCTCACCAGCCGGTTCGTCGGCGACTGGGCCGGGGTCATCCCGTTCGGCGAGTGGACGCGAGTGCTCTCGCTGCTCCCCGACGTCACCTGGGTCGACATCTCCGGCGAGTACGAGTCGCTCGCACTCGTCAAAAGCCCCGAAGAGCAGGTCCTCCTGCGCCGGGCCGCGGAGCTCGGCGAGGCCGCCTGCGCGGCATTCGTTGGCAAGGTACGCGAAGGCGCGAATGAGCATGAGATCGTCGCAGCCTCCTTCCAGGCGATCATCGCCGGCGGCGGCTGGGTGCGCTGGCCGTTCATGCTGGAGCGCGCGGGACGCTCGCGCTTCGCCTGGAACATCCCTGAGTGGTTCGGCATGGGGGGCGCCCCGCACGTGCTCAGGCGCGGCGACACCATCGCGGCGGAGATCTTCGCGTTCTACGCAGGCATGGAGTCGCAGCAGCAGATCGACGTATCCCTCGGCGAGCCTTGCGCAGTGCTCCGTGAGCTGGAGGAGGTCTGCCGGGAGTCCTACGAGGCCGGCCTGGCCGCGCTGCGTCCCGGGCTCCGGTTCTCCGAGCTCGCGGCGGTCATGGAGGAGCCGCTGCACCGCTCCCGCACCTGGAACACCGGCCCGATGGTCCAGACGGTCTCGCCGCTCTACAACAGTGCTACCCGCCTGCACCCGGAGGTCGACCCAGCGCTGTCGCACCTGGAGAAACTGCCGAGCGGTATGGGGCTCGACGGCGACTTCGAGATCACCGAGGGACACGCCTTCGCGTTCGAGCCCAACGCTCTGCGCGACGGCAAGCGCGTCTGCATCGGCGGCACCGTGCTGCTGACGGCAGACGGCCCGGAGGAGCTCAACACCATCCCGAACCGGCTGAACGTAGTCGATTGACCCCGCTGGGCGCCGCGGCCTGTCAGACCGCGGCCCCGGCTGTCGCCAACACGCCTTTAACGCATGAACGGTGACCAAGGAACTGGTCGTCGGCGAGTTCGCGCATCCGGCGCTCAGTTGTCGAGGTAGCGCAGGATGGCCAGCACCCGGCGGCTGTAGCCGGGATCGCGCGGCAGCTCCAGCTTGTCCATGAGCGAGTTGATGTGCTTTTCGACGGTGCTTAGCGACACGTGCAGGCGTTCGGCGATCGCGGTGTTGACGTAGCCCTGGGCGAGGTGCCGCAGTACTTCCGTTTCACGCGGACTCAGCCTGCTCAGCGGGCCGGCATGGGTGGTGCGGGTGAGCAGTTGGCGGACCACTTCGGGGTCGAAGGCCGTGCCGCCCGTGCGTATCCGCTCCAGCGCGTCGAGGAAGTCGGCCACCTCCGAGACGCGGTCTTTGAGCAGGTACCCCAGACCCTTGGCGTCGCCTGAGAGGAGCCTGGCCGCGTAGGTCTTCTCCACGTACTGGGACAGGACGAGCACGCCGACGCCCGGCAGGCGCTTGCGGATGTCGAGTGCCGCGCGCAGTCCCTCGTCGGTGTGCGTCGGTGGCATGCGCACATCGATCACCGCCACGTCGGGCGGATGCTCATCCACCGCTTCGAGTAGCGCCTGCCCGTCGCCGACGGCAGCCACGATCTCATGCCCGGCGTCGGCGAGCAGCCGCGTCAGCCCTTCGCGGAGCAGTACCGAGTCGTCGGCCCGTGGCCCGGCTGAGGACGGCGAAGCTCGCCACGGATCCCGGGGCCGCCTTCAGCTATCACAACACCAATTACCAGGTCGCCGCGCGGCTCGTCGAAGTGGTCAGCGGCCGGCCGTTCAGTACCTACCTCGACGCGCACGTGTTCGAGCCCCTCGGCATGCGCCACAGCATGACCGTTGACACCGATCGCGACCTGCCCGGCAGCGCCCGCGGCTACCTGTACGTCCTCGGCCAAGCCGTCGCTTTGCCCGAGCCCACGGGATTCGGAAACGGCTCGGGCGGGGTCCTCAGCACCGCCAACGACATGGCCAGATGGCTGATCGCGCAGAACACCGGTCTCCCGAGTCTCCTGTCCCCGCAGGCTATCCGGGAGATGCGCACTCCGTCGAAGCCGAACGATGAATACGCCCTCGGCTGGGAGATCGGCAAGACCGAACGCGGCACCCCCGTACTCGAACACGGCGGAGACCTGTTCACCTCCACCGCTCACCAGCTGCTGATACCGGACTCCGGCTACGGCATCGCCGTCATGGCCAACACCGGCATGGTCTACTCCGACGCGCACGCCCTCATGACCGGCATCGTCGCCATCATCGAAGGCGGCACCCCGCAGTTGCCATCCACGCAGTCCCTGGTCCTCACCGACGCGCTCTTCGCGCTGCTGACCCTGGCGACCATCGGGCTCGCGGCAAGGGGCAGCGTACGTGCTCGGCAATGGGCCGGACGTCACGCTCGGTGGCAGCTATGGCGGCTGACGCCGTACCTGATCCCGCTCACGTTGTGCGTGACAATCGTCCCGATCCATCGCATGCTGGCCCGCGGTCGCGACGCCGGCTGGATCCAGCTTGCCTACCTCTATCCGACGTTCATGCTCTGGCTGGTGACGGCCGCAGCCGCGGGGCTCACAGTCGCCGCCGCCCGCCTCTGGAGCGCAGCACGGCTACGACGCCGATAGCGCGCGCCTCGCGCAGATCCGCGTCCGCGCGCAGCTCGGCGGGCATCGGGCCCAAGCGGTGACCGCGCGTGACGATCACTAGGAGGTGGGGAGCACGCGTTTCCAGCCGCCTGCGACGGGGCCAATGCCCCATATGCAAATTTGTCCCACTATCGTCGTACTAGATCGATAACAGCGCCAAGGATACGACCGCGAGGATGGCCGATGGCACGCCGTACAGTCCAGGAATCCGTATGACCACCACCGCGCTCATCGTCGGTGACCTGCAGGCGGGCATCGTGGACAACTACGCCTTCGCTGCCGGCGTGCTTCCCGTCATGGAAAGGGTTCTCCCTGCGGCCAGAGCCGCCGGAATCCCGGTGATCTTCATACGGTTCGGGCTCCGGGCCTCAGGCCTTGATGTGGGAGCGGGAAACCAGGTGATCAGCGCCTTGCACGGGGCGGGGACGCTGTTTCACGAAGAATCCCCCGAGACGCTCGTGCACCCGCGCATCGAGCCGTTGCCGGGCGAGGCCGTCGTCCTCAAGCGCCGCGCCAGCGCGTTCGCGGGGACCGACCTCGATCGGCTCCTGCGCGCCCAGCACATCGACTCGATCGTGCTGGCCGGTGTTGCGACCGGGGCGATGGTCGCCGCTACGTTCTACGACGCCGCCGACCGCGACTACGGCCTGACCGTGCTCAGCGACGCCTGCGCCGACGCGGAAACGGACGTGCACGACTTCCTGATCAACCGCGTCTTCCCGGCCAGGGGTGCTGAGGTCCTCACGGGCGACGAGTGGGCCGCCCGGCTGTGACCGGCCGTCAGCACTGAAGATCTGAGCCAAGCGACGGCCCGCAGATCTCAGGATGACACTTCGTAGCGGGTGACGACCGCGGCGGCGCGGTTGCGCAGGGAGGTGCGCAACCACTGCGGGGCCAGGGCTTCCGCGTTCGTGCTGAGCTGCCACAGCGCCCATTCGGCGTGTCTCGGATCTTGGAAGGTCACCTCCAGCCGCAGCCAGCCGTCCGCGTCGACTTCTTCGGCGCGTACGGCCAGCGCGGTGCCCAGCAGGTCCTCCCGCCGCGCCGGGTTCACCCGTACCAGCACGGCGACTTGGTCGCCGCCGGTCCGAAACCGCGTGCTGCGTTCCTGCCAGGCCCGGTCCAGATCGACCCGGGCTGGTCGCTGTGCGGGTTCGGCGAGTTCCTCGGCGGCCAAGACCCTGGACAACCGGTAGGTGCGGTCCGCGCCAGACCTCGTGGCCAGCAAGTAGCCCTGGTCGCGTACGGTGACCAGGCCGATCGGGTCCACCGTGCGCCACTTCGGGGTCTGGTCCACAGCCGCGTAGTGGATGCGTAGCTTGTGTCCGGCCAGCACCGCGCGCCGGACCTCGGCCACTACCGTGTCAGGCACCTCCTCAGCGACCAGCCGACGCGAGAGCAGGTCGGTCTCCGGGTCGATGAGCAATCGCTCGGCCGCGCCGGCCGCGGTGTCCCGATAGCTGTCGGGTAGCGCGTCAACCACCTTGAGCATCGCCGAAGCGAGCGCCGAGCCGAGGCCGAACGCCTGCGCGCCACGCCGCGATCCGGCGATCAGCAGGGCAAGGGCCTCGTCGTGGTTCAGTCCGGTGAGCTCGGTCCGGAAACCGGGCAGCAACGCGAAACCGCCGTGCCGGCCGCGTTCGGCGTAGACCGGGACGCCTGCTGCGGACAGCGCCTCGATGTCGCGCAGGACGGTGCGGGTGGATACCTCCAGCTCGCGGGCCAGCGTGACCGCGGACAGCCGACCGTGCTGCCGCAGCAGCAGCACCAGCGAGACCAACCGGTCGGCGCGCATACAAAAACCCTACCGAGATACACGACACAGGATGTCGTGATTTGCCGGGAGGCTTATCAACACGACGTCAAAGACGGTGGCTACCGAGCCGATGGACGTACGTCAGATCGACGAATCGAATGGAGCTGATATGTCAGTGGAGCGAACGGCGGTCAACCCGTGGCCGTGGTCGGTGGAGCTGGGCTACAACCAGGGTGAGATCGTCTCCGGGCACACCCGGACCCTGTACTGCGCCGGGCAGACCGCGATGAGCGACGACGGCAAGCCCCAGCATGGGGGTGACATGGCGGCGCAGTTGGCGCTGAGCCTCGACAACCTGGAGGCCGTGCTCGGCGAGGCCGGCATGTCCCTCGCGAACCTCGTCCGGCTCAATGTCTACACCACCGACGTCGATCGGCTCTTCGAGCACTACGGCGTGCTGGCGTCGCGGTTGGGCGCCGCCGGGGTGGCACCGTCCACCACGATGCTCGGAGTGGCACGGCTGGCGATCCCCGACCTGATGGTCGAGCTTGAGGGGACCGCCGTCGCGTGATGCGACCTCGCCGCCTCCGGGGTGAGGAACCAGCGGACAGCCGTTGGCACTGAGAAGGATCTTGATTGGAGCGAGCGAAATCACTCTTCGGTCGTGAAGATCCCTCAGCTCGTTCCCCGGTCCCGGCGTCGCCGACCTTGTCGTCCAGCACCGCGTACAACGCCTGCCGCTGGCCGGCACGCGGGCGGGGTTTCGCGTCAGGCCCGGCCTAGGACGCAGAACTCGTTGCCCTCCGGGTCGGCCAGAACCTTCCATGAGACCTCGCCCTGGCCCACATCGGCGAGCGTCGCGCCGAGGGTCTGCAGCCGGGCCACCTCCGCCGCCTGATCATCACCGGGGTACGGCAGCACGTCGAGATGGACGCGGTTCCACACGGTCTTCACACCGGGCGTGCGGAGGAACTCCAGATACGGCCCGACACCCTTGGCGGAGCGCAGCCGCGCATGATCGTCGGTCACCTCGTGCACGATCCAGTCCACCGCCTCGCCCCAGAACCTGGCCATGGCCCGCGGGTCCGTGCAGTCGACCACCACCGCGGCGATCGGCCCGGTGTCCCGGTAGATCTCCCGAGGCTCCAGCACGCAGAACACGTTGCCCTCCGGGTCGGCCAGGACCGTCCACGGGACGTCGCCCTGGCCCACATCGGCGGGCGTCGCACCGAGTTCCTTCAGGCGCGCGACCAACTCCGCCTGATGGGCCGCAGAGGTGGTGGCGAGATCGAGGTGCGCGCGGTACTTCACCGTCTCAGGGTCCGGGACGGTGACGAAGTCGACACAGACGGCGACGGGGTCCGGCCAGACGAAGTCCATGGGTTCGACGTTGGTCACACCGGGTCCCTCGCTGGAAACACCCCAGCCGAGCGCCTCCGCCCAAAACCGGCCGAGCGCCGAGTCGTCCCGAGCCTTGAAATTCACCTGAACAAGTTGCAGTGCCATGCCGCCGACCCTATGTCCCCCAGATAAACGAGCGGCCGAAGGCCGTACCGTCGGGTCGCCGCCGCGCGTGATCGACCACGCCGCGATACCAGTCGCGATGGCGACGATGGAGCGCACGCAATTCCTGGCAAAAGCCGGGAGTCGTTCGGCTCCAGTTGTGATCAGGGAGGAGATCCGGGAAGTCCGAGGGTGCGGTGGACCATCTGATGCATGTGCGTGCGGAAGCGTTTCAGGACGCGAGGGTCGTCAGGGGCGCGCCGCTCGCCGCTCTTGTCGAACACCCCACTCTGCACGAAGCTGTGGATGCACCAGATCACCGAGTTGATCGTGTAGTCCACGTCCACGTCGTCCGCGATGACCTGTGGGGCGATGGCGTCGATGACGAGCTGGGCCAGGGGCTGGACGTACCGTGGCTCCAGGTCGGTGACGTCGCTGGCGTCGGAGAGCCAGCGGTGCATCCACAGCGCCGGGACCTCGGGACGTTCGACGCAGAAGTCGATGTAGTCGTCGATGAGCCGGTGCACGGCGACGATCTTCTGGTCGGGCGGAGCGGACAGCAGGTCCTTGACCGCCTGCTCCATGACGGCGGCATGAGCTATGTGGGCCCGCTCCATGACCGCCAGATAGAGCTCGCGCTTGCTGCCGACGTGATAGTTGATGGTGGCGATATTGAGTCCCGCCGCCTCCGCGATCTGTCTGGTCGAGGTGCCGTCGTAGCCAAGGGCAGCGAACAGCCTGGTCGCGACCTGAAGGATCATCTCCCGCTGGCCGCTTTCACCTGTAGTCATGAAGGGGACCGTAAATACCCCATATCGCCCAGTCAATCGCTTGATTGACAAAACCTGACCAAGTAACTGCAAGTTTTATTAAAGTGGTCCATATCCCTGCACGTCGTGCTCCGCCGGAACCGTGAAGAATCGGATGAACAGCGGCCTGGACCCCGGTGGCGCGTCACCGCGGCGGTGACCGTACTTCTTCAGCAGCGCCATGTACTCCTCGAAGAAGGCGGCCACCTCCTGCTCGGTCATCCAGCCGAATGCCCGCGACACCATGACCCAAGCGGGATCGGCCGCGTAGGCGGCGGGCAGCTCGTCCAGCAGCTCCCGATCCCGCTCGTGCCCGATCCGATGGAACTCGGCCAGCACCGGCCGATCGGCGGGATCAAGCTGGTCCGGCCGGGGCAGGCGGATGTCGCCGGTCTCGACGCGCCGCCACCACCGCTCCCGTCCGGTGGACCGCTCGGGGATCTCCTCGATGAACCCGTGCTTCTCCAGCTGCCGCAGGTGATAGCTGGTCGTGCCCGTCTTGGCGCCGAGCACCTCCCCCAGCGTGGTGGAGGTGGCGGGGCCATGCACGTTGAGGTGCTCGAGCATGAGCCGCCGCATGGGGTGGGCGAGCGCCTTCAGCCTTCCCGGGTCGTCGAGTACCCAGGGCTTCTCATCCTTCACGAGGATGAGCCTAGTTCTCCAGAAGGATTTCTGCAGACGACTCTTTGCCGAGACATCTCTGCAGAGTAGTTTCGGCGGTATGCGAAGACTCCTCATGGTCGCGCTGGCGACCGTTCTCCTGGCGACACTCCCCTCGGTGGCGGCCCGCGCCGCCGTACCTGAGCTCCAGACTGTGGAGGTCAGCTTCCGCGGCGCCGACGGCCTGCCGATGCACGGCAGCGTGCTCTCCCCCGCCACCCGCGGCGCGCCCAGGCCAGGGCTGGTCCTCGTGGGCGGATCCAGCCCCGGCACACCCCGCACGAAGCTGATGAACGAGGCCGTCGCCTTCGCCAAGCAGGGCATGTCGGTGCTGATCTACGACAAGCGCGCCTACTCGATGGCCGAGCTGGACTACGGACGGCTGGCCGACGACGCGCTCGGCGCGGTGGGAGCGCTGCGCGCCCAGCCGGGCGTCGACAAGACCAAAGTCGGCCTCTGGGGCTTCAGCGAGGGCGGCTGGGTGGCCCCCTTAGCCGCCAGCCGTTCAGCGGACGTCTCCTTCCTGATCCTCGTCGGCGCCAACGCCATCTCCCCGCTGCGCCAGCAGACCTGGGCCGTGGCGGCTGGGCTGCGCAAGGCGGGGGTGGCGGGTTCGATCGTCGATCGCGCGGAGCCCAGCCTGTACCGGCTGCTCGCCGACGCCGGCCAGTTTCCCGAGCCGTATCACGACGCGAGCGCGGTGCTGGCGAAGGTACGCCAGCCGATCCTGGCGATCTGGGGCGACCACGACCTGCTCACGCCGCCGCAGGAGAACCCGCCGCTGCTGGTCAGGGCCCTCGGCCACGACCACTACACACTGCGTTTCTTCCCCGGCGACCACGCCGTGCACGACTCCCCCGACGGTGGCGTCACCCGGCTTCCCACGCTCACACCCGGCTACGCCGACGCCATCGGCGCCTGGGTCACGCGGGTCACGCGCGGCGAGCTCCCGTCCGGTGAGAACGCCACCCCCGCGCCGCGGCAAGCGAACCTCTCTGTGGCGGTGCCGCCCATGGCCTGGTGGGAGTCCGCCACCGTGCAGCTCGCCGCATTGGCGCTGCTGATGGTGGCCTTCGCCGCGTACCCGCTGTGGGCGCTGGCCCGCAGGCTACGCGGCAGACGGGTAAGCGGAGGGCGGCCCGCGCGGCTGCTGTCCGCGGCGGGCCTGGTGGTGACGCTGGGTACGCTCGCCTACCTGATGTATCTGACGCTGACCGGCGCGAAGCTCGCCCATCCCGGGCCCGTCCTGGCCGGACGGCCGCTGGTCTGGCTCGGGCTGCAGGTCCTGGCGGTCGCCGCCGTGGTCTCGGCCGCGCTCGCCGTACCCGCCTGGCGCCGAGCTTCAGGCTCTGAGCGAGTACGGCTGAGCCTCCTGCTGACCGGCGGCACGCTCCTGGTGCCGTGGGCGCTCTACTGGGGGCTACTGCTCCCCTGAGCCGGCCAGTGACCGCCTCCGCAGATCGTGCCCGGCGCGTCGCTCAGCCCGAGCTCGCGCCGCGCCGCCCTGGTGCGCATGTCAGCTCTTGATGTCCGAGGACTTTTCACGCGCCTGTGCCAAGGATTCGGCGGCGATTCGCCATATCTCCGCGGCAAGGTCGATGTTGGAGTTTTGCTGGGCCTGCTGGGCGAGGCTCCTCAATCCGGCCAGGCCTTCCTCATCCTTACCCTCGAGAAGGAGGACCTGGTTACGCAGGATGTCCAGCCTGACGCGTTCCCGGTAGGTCATGCGCAGATCAGTGTCAGCGAGTCGATCGAGCAGGGCGTGAGCGTCCGTGACCCGGCCCTCCTGGACGGCGATGTGCGCCCGGATGGACATCAGTTGCTGCTCCAGAGCCGGTGCTCCGGCGAACGGGAGAATCGCCTCGACCGCCTCGACGCGCTGAAGGGCGAGGTCTGGCTCGGGTGGGGTCTTCTGGAGATGAAGGCTGGCAGAGGCCACCCGCAGCCGCAGCCACAGGGTGAGGTTCTCCCGGCCGTCGAAGCGCTCCAGGGCCTGGTCGAGCAGCGCCTGCGCGCCCGCCAGCTCGCCCTGACGAACCCGGACGGCCGCTGCGGTCCACATGGCCTCGGCCCACAGTGCGTCGGGCTGGCCCTCGACGAGGACGGCCAGCTCATCAGCATGCATGCGAGCTTCGGACAGCCGACCCGCCTCCGCCTCCACTGACACGAGCGCCAGCAGGGCCGTCGCCATGTCCCGTGAGGACAGCTCGCAGTCGAGGGCCAGCCGGTGGGCGACCGTGGCGGCCTCGACCGCAGGCGTGATCTCTCCAGAGGCTCGCATACATCGAGCGAGCTGGGTCAACGCTCTGACTCGCAGCTCTGGCAGCCCGATCTCGTTGCTGAGCCCGACCAACTCGTCAAGGTAGGCGCGCTCAGCAGGGCATTCGTTGCAACGTCGCTTCCACTCGGCGACCCGCCACAAGGCCTGCCAGCGCAGCAAAGGGTCCTGGCCATGCGCCGTCTTCAGCGCCTCGGCCAGCAGCCCGGCCGTCTCGTCCGAGTCGAGGCCGGTGGCGATGGTCAGACTCTGTGCCAGCGACGATGAAGTGGATTCCTCGAACTCCGCTGGGCTTATCCCGAGCCGGTTGGCCAGATGCGCCACCGCGCGCTCAGTGGGCTGGCGGGCTCCAGACTCCAGGCGCGAGAGATAACCGGTCGACATGTCGTCGCCGGCGAGTGCGCCCTGCGTGAGGCCGCGCTCGGTCCTCAATTGCTTGAGCCGACGGCCGAACTGAGGCTGCTGGAGCACGCGCTTGCCCCCAAACGGGTGAATCGACGACGAGTCTTAGCCAGACCATCTTGCCATCGCCGTGCCAAATGTGTCAGTCCTGTCGCCTTTGATCTTAGTCATCTTGCGCACGCTTGGCAAATTGGTTGCCAGCAGGGAGACGCTTCCCTCCAGCAAGGCCACTCCAACGACCAGGTGGCTTCACTCAAACCAAGCCCAACCGAAACGATGCCACAGGACATCGCTGGCAAATCTTCTTGGCAAACACTTGCCAAGCTTTGGAGATCGTCGTAGATTTCCAGGCAACACGAACTTCTCAGGGAGACATCATGAAGAACCTCGCCACTGTCCTCGCCGTCGTCGGTGGACTCTTCATCACCTACGTCGGCTTCAACTATCTCCTGGACGGGCAGGCTGCGGCCTCCGGCTTCGGTCTCCCCCACCCGCCGACTGGCAACGCCGGCGGCTACTTCGCGGTCAAGGGCGTGCGTGACATCGGACAGGGGCTCATCATCTTCACCCTCCTGCTGGCCGGCCAGCGCCGAACGCTCGGCTGGGCGATGCTCGCGGCGTCATTCGTGCCCTTCGGCGACATGACCATCGTGCTGTCGCAGAGCGGTCCAGTGGCCGCGGCGCTGGGCATCCACTGCGCCACCGCGGTCGTGGTCGCGCTCACCGGTGCGCTCCTTCTCCGCACCAACCCTCGATCCCGCGCCGTCCCCGCGGTTGCGTAGGACCTACGGCAGCGCTCGACCCCCACGCCGCCTTCGCCAGAGGACGAACCGCAACGGCGTGGGGACGGCACCCAGCCGGCCATCACCGTCCGAGCCCCTGATCGTCATCTGAGCCATCGATCGTCATCAGCAAGGAGTCTTAGAAATGTCGCTGGTCATGCCGAACTTCGACGAGTCCGTGATCGTCCGCTCCGCCGAGGCCGAAGTGATCGGCCGCGCCCCGACCACGATCCGGCTGCTGGCCGACAGCAGTTCGACCGGCGGTGCGCTGTCCACCCAACGAGTCAGCCTGAGCAACGGCGCCAACGGCGCCAACCCCCACCACCACTCCAACTCGGTCGAGTTGTTCTACATGCTCGACGGCTCTGCCCAGCTGTTGTCGGGCGAGCAGGTCATCACCGCCGAACGCGGCGATCTGGTCGTCGTCCCGCCAGGCCTCGCCCACGCCTTCGCCGCCACACCGGGCGAAGACGCCGACATCCTCATCGTCATCACCCCAGGCGTCGAACGGTTCGAGTACTTCCGCCACCTCGAACGCATCGCGTACGGCAAGGTCCCCCCAGAAAGCCTGCTGGAAGTCCAGGAGATCTACGACACCTACTTCCTCAACAGCACAACCTGGAACAACGCCAGATCCTGAAGCCCAGCCGGACCGGGACTCGTCAGCGAGCCGGCCCGGCATTCCTGTTCCCGCCGATCCCAGCGGCTGGCCTAGGTTTCCTTCTAGATCATTACACGGGGCGTCGCCGCCGCCTTGATCCGGCGGCGGAAATCGCGGGCCGACATCGCGATCTACTCTTTGACCTTCCGAAGGTCGGCCGAGGCGAGCCGCAGCTGGCTCCAGTCGCTCGCGCTCCCAGGACAAGATCTCGGCTGGCGATGTCCTGCGAGCACGTTTTAGTACAAGCCGCTTGAGGGCTCGCCCTCGGTGCCGTCCGGATGAAGCCATCAACCGCCACGTCACCGGCTCGGAATCGCTCCTGTCCTCGGACATTGGTCACGGTAGCTCGGCCGGTTCCGATCCGGCTGGAACCGGCCAATCCGAGGGAGCACGCATGAACCATCCGTCGGCTGTCAGGAAGTCGTCTCTCGTCGTCATGGTCTGTGTCTGGCGCTCACCGTGACCTGGGCGCCGCCCTCGGGCTCGACTCGAGCGGCGGGCTGCGTCTCCACACCCGGCGAGTACCTGGCCGCGTGGAACAACCGGCAGGTTCGATGCGTCTCACCCTTTCTTCCGGTACGACACACGAGCGCGGCAGCACGACGATCTGTCCCAGCGGCTTCTGGTACGCCTGGGGGGCGTCCAACACCAATCTTGAGCACTATCTGGTGTTGCGCCGGGCCTATGGTGACAACCCACCGAAGGTCGGCATCGGAATCCTGTCGTACGTCGGGTTTCCAGGCCTGGAAAGCTTTGACAGCCCGACAGACCTCGCCGTCTACACCCTGCCTCCGGGTGCCCAGGTCCAGGTGCCGAGCTTCGAGACGTGGTTCCGCCTCCTCGACCAGGAGTTCGGCAACACCGGGGCGTACCCGCTCGCGGCTCAGATCGACCTCGTCCTCGCGTACTCCCGGCTCCGCCCGAACGAGGACGTCGTCGACGCCTTCCAGACGGTGACCGGCTGCAGGCGGGCTGCGCTGCTCAGAGGGAAGGAGCCGTCGCCGAAGATCGGCTGTAACAGGTCCTTCCTCGTCGCGATCGCAGCCGCCGGCCCCTCCCCCTACACCACCGGCGAGTCGAAGTCGTGCTTCCAGAACTTCGCCTCGCGCTACCAGGGCCCCAGGAACGCCACCGCGATGCGCGGAGTGTTGTACCAGTGTCAGGACGCCGGATTCCTCAACACCGGGGTCGGGCTCGCCTGCGACGGAGCACCCTGGAACCGGCCATACGCAGCCGCTTCGCCATCACTCAAGAACCTCAACTGGCGTAGACGCCGAAAGTAGGGCACGGCGCACAGCCCGGTCGATCCGAAGATGAAACAGTTACGTGAGCGCCTCGCCTAACGGGACTTATCGTTCCGATGTTCGTCATGCCCCGGACCTTGGTCACTCAGAGCTACTTTGAGTCTGGTCGCACGAACCCGAGTGGAGGGCCTGGAACGGCCCCAGTCCACATGGATGGACCGGGGCCGTTCGTCGTCACCGGGCTTGGTCTACCTCTCCTTGGGAGGCTGCGGGTCACAGGCTGCGGGCGGTGATGTCG
>NZ_JBITHD010000029.1:0-108742 GCF_044457685.1 Nonomuraea sp. NPDC050536 | reverse complement strand
CACCCCCAACCCCCCCCCCCCCCCCCGGCGCCAACCCCCCTGTTTGGGGTCCCCCCCCCGCCCAACCACCCACCGGGAAGGAAGCGGAAGCGATCTCTTTCTTCTTTTCTCTGGTCGAGAGAGAGGAGGAGGGGGCCCTCAGTGACTTCGGGCCGGGCCCCTTCCCCCTCTCTCACACTCTCTCCCCCATCCCCGGGCCCTGGGCCGTACGGGGTTGCTGGCCGCACACAGCGTGACCGCCGTACCTGATCCAGGCGGCGCGCCGTAGGCAGCTGGCCGCCGCCGGCCACGGAGCCGAAGGCGGGGCGGTGTTGGTGGTTGCCCATCGCTCGGGTGATTCCCGCCCTTCGGGGGCTTCCGGCACGTTCGGGTCGGGCGCCGGCGCGGGGATGTTCCCGGGGTTTTCGCGAAGGGCTGTCGGCCCAACGGGCCGAGGCCGGGGGCGCTGCCCCCTGCACCCCCGCTCCTCGCCGGAGAGGCAGGCTCCGGGATGGCCGCAGGCTTCGGGCCGTGTCAAGCTGCTCCGCCGTACGGGGTGCCGTCCGGGCTTGGAGTGGTCATCCCGTCGCCTGCCCCAAGGGGTAGTGCGGTGGGGGTGGGCATCAAGCCTCGCCCTTCGGGCGACCGCAAGCGGCAAGGGCTTGACACCCACCCCCACCGCACTAATCGAGGATCAGGCGACGGGATGACCACTCCAAGGCCCGAACTCTGTGGAAAGGGGGGCGGAGCCCCCATCCACCACGATCAACGGGCTACAATCGGGAAACTCCTTCAGGGAGTTTTCAACCTGCTGGGACCGGCGAGGCTTGCCATCAAGAACCCGTTGGGGTTCCGCCTCACCGGTCCCATTGCTGTGTACGGGGCGACGGCCTAGATCTCAAGATCGAAGAACGTGGACGGGCGGCCGCCCCGGGAGACTCCGGGGCGGCCGCTGACCTCAGTTGTCGAACTGAAGTCTTGGTTCCACGACGGCCGCCAGGCTCGAGAGCCGTCCCAGGGTGTAGGCCAGAGCGTCCACCTGGTACGGGAGCGGCCCCGTCTCGCTCGCGACTGTGATGAGTTCGAAGCCGGTAAGCCACTCCAAGAGCAGCCTGTCCAGCATCGACGCGGTGGGGGCGTCCAGGGGAAGATCCCTGATCGCTATCCGTGCCCGCTCGATCGCGACGACGGCGACCACGGCGTCGAATTCGTCGACATCGACGGGCGGAAGGGCGATCGGAATCGGCAGCCACGAAAGCAGCTTGCCGATCAGGACGTAACCCCCCAGCAGAATCTCACCCAGCTCCTCGAGCGGGTCGTGGTTGTTGTCCACGTGTTCGTTCTCCTCTCTTGAGTTTTCAACCTGCCTGTCGGTTCGGGGTTGCCACCCCCTTGCCGACATCTCCATTATGCCATTAATCCTTGCGATCTATCAAGAGTTTTTGGATGTTAGAACGACCAATACTCCCAGCTCAGGGCCGCTTTTTAGGTAGACGATCAACCTAAGATCAGGTATTCTGTTGCATAGAAAGAGGGCGGGCCGGACACCCGCCCCCGGACCACCCGCGAAGATCGAAAGGACACAGCCACATGTCGCGATTCAGCTCCGGCCCCCGCTCTCGCGCAGACCTGGTTGCTTCCGGCGAGCTCATCGAGGCCCCCGCGAGCCTGGTTGCCGAAGCCGGTATCCGGTACCCCGTCGCCCTCACCCGTGCGGCCTGGGAAGACGCAGTGGCCTGGACGGACGCCGACAACGACCGCAAAGGCACCATCCAGGATGAGACGGGCCGCCTTTGGGATGTGCTGTGGATGTCCCGCATCCCGTTGACGTGGACCAACCCCTACGACCGCGACGGCGTCACGGTCGCCCTGTATCGCACCCCGCGCCCTGGTCGCGCCCGCAAGCCTCGCCGCGTGAGCCTGCATGCCGTCATCGGCTGGGATTACGGGCGGCCTGTCGTCACCGTCGGTCTCCCCGGCGAACTCTGACCCCCACGAATCCGGCCGCCATCCCCCACGCCGAGGAGATCGACATGTCAGAATCCCGTCACCACCGTGCCGAAAGCCTGCTAGGCCGCCTGGTCGGTATCACTGTCCTGTCCTTCCTTGTCTGGTGGGGCCTGAGCAGTACCACCACGTTGTCGGAGGCTGCTTGCTACTGGCTGTCCGGCTCGGTCGCAGGTGCGTTCATCGGCCCTGTGATCACTACCGCCCGCCGCAAGCTGGCCGCGCTGATCGCCCCCGGGAACCCGTGAGGTCCCGCCGCTAAAGAGCAAAACCCCTGGTCGCAGCAGCAATGTAGGTTTACATACAATCCAAAATCGGGTATTCTGTTGAACAGAAAGGGGGGCGGGCCGGACACCCGCCTCCGCACCACCCGCGAAGATCGAAAGGACACGGCCACATGCCGCGTTACACCCCCGCCAGCCTGACCGCCGTAGGCGAGAGCGCCGCCCAGGAGATGACCCCCGAACTGCTGGCCAGCCTGGCTCGAGCGATGCGAAGCCTCGACGATCGGCACTCGCTGCGAAACCGGTTCCTGATGTGGGCCCAGAACCACGACGTGCGCCAGGTCGGCACGTTCAAGTTTTGGCGCGAGCGCGGCCGGCGCGTTCGGCGGGGGGAGCAGGGGCTGGCCATCCTCGCTCCGATCACCCGCACCAAGGACGACCAGGACGTGAGCAGAGAGGCCGGCCAGCCGACGCACGGTGCGGATGTTGCCACCTCGGAGGCCGCCCGCCGGCTGCGCGCCTGCAAGGTCATGTACGTGTGGGACGTCTCCCAGACGGAGCCGATCGAGGCCTGCACGGAGTGCGGAGCGGCGGCGGGAGAGGAGTGCTGCTCCTGCACCAGCAACCAGGACGAGGGCGGCCCCGTCTCGGCCGGGCTGTCGCCCGAGGAACTGGCCGAACTGGTGAACGACTTCATGCCCGCCCCCGCCCCCGCCCCCGCCCCCGCCGAGGCCGGGCACGCGGGCCCGCGCCGAGCCGCCGGACAGGACGAGGCCGATGAGGCCGACGAGGCCGAAGATGCCGAGCTGATCGCCGAGCTCCTGGCATGAGTCCACGCCCGGGCCCCGCCCCCACGGGCGGAGCCCGGGCAACCCTGCCAGCCCTCGACCGGCATCAAACCCCCGAAGGATGACCCATGCAGCAGCCCGACGCCTTGATCTCGACCCAGGACGGTCACGCCATCGCCCGGTGCAAGGCCTGCGGCCGTACCGGCCGCCTTGAGTTCACCATCACCACCACGACGCGGGCATATCTCGGCAGGCCCAGCAGCACGCAAACCGTCGAGCTCAACGGGCGCACCGCCTACATCAGCGCCCAACAGCCTCTTGACCGGCTGCTGTACCGCGAGGCCGCCCACGACTGCCCGCCCCGCCAGCTCACCGTCAACCGGGTGCGCGGGCTCTACGTGGCCGACAAGCCATGTAGCCCCCGCTGTATGGGAGCCGCCGGCCCGAACTGTGAGTGCTCCTGCAGCGGCAAGAACCACGGCGGCAGCTACTCCGCCTGGTAGGCACGGCCCGCCCGAGAACGGAATCCGCGATGTACGACCGCACCAAGCTTGATGCCGCCAGCCGATACGCCGAAAGGATCGCGCAGCACCTCGGGCAGGGATACACCGTCGAAGACTTCACGCACGGCACATATCGGATTCAGCGAGGTCACGAAGACCTCTTCGTGCAGTTCGGCGGATGGCGCAATGACCACCGCATCCGCATCACGGGCAGTTACCCCGACGGCTACCAAAAAGTGCTGTGGTCGCTGCCACAGGTGACGATCACATGCGCGATCAGCCGGGGACCCCGCGCCGTGGCCGACGACATCCGCCGCCGCCTGCTGCCGGACTACCGTCAGCGCCTGGACCAGGCCCTACAGGCCATCGCCGACCACGTGGCCGACCTCGACCGCCAGCGCCAGACAGTGGAGATGGTGGCGAACGCACTCCCCGCCGATGCCCGCTCCTACCCGTCGGGTGATGACTGGACGGTCACCACGTCCTACACCCGCGACGGCGTGAACGCACATTTCCGCATCACCAACAGCCGGTTGAGCGTGATCGAGATCAAGGTACATACGCCCGAGCACGCCCGCCGTATCGCGGAACTCATCACCCAACTTGCCACGCCCGCGCAGCCCTGACCCCAGGCGCGCCGAGCACGCGAGCACCTCTGAGAAAGGACCTCACCATGCGCGAACTGACCTATGTCTCCGTTGGAAGCTGGTGTTCCTCCACCATCACCCACTACGACGCCAAGGGACGTATTGACGGCGTCGCCATCCGCGCCCACCGGCCCGACCCGTCCGAGCCGCATGCCAGCATCTACCACGCGATTCACGGCCTGGTCGTCGACGACGAGGCGACCGCGCGAGCCGTGGCGGCCGAGTGCGGCATCTTGGCAATCTGGGTAGACCCGCGCGGCACGGAAGTAGACGTAGAGATCACCCCGCGATGGGTCGTGCGCGTGACCCTCACCCGCGCCGATCCCCGCCCCTGCAAGTTCCGCACCACCATCGCCATACACCTGCGTTACCAGGTCGTGCGCCGCGCCATCGCCACGCTGCCCACCCACAACGACATCCGACGGGCGGTAGCGGCCGCAACCGGGTTCGACACCTCTCCCGCGCCGATCCGTCCCGCGTAGCTGACCCCGCAAAGCCTTAAAGCCCCTGGTCACAGCAATCACACGGTTTACATCCGTCCCAAAATCGGGTATTCTGTTGGACAGAAAGAGAGGGCGGGCCGGACACCCGCCCCTCAACCCGCCACCCGCGAAGATCGGAAAGGCCCGGCACATGTCGCCGTTTCAGCCGTATCGAGTCGAAGCTTCCACCACGACAGGTCCCCGCGAAGTCCTCATCAGCGAGGAGGCCCAGAATGCGGCTGACACCGCAATATGGGCCCTCATCCTGGATCGGGAAGGGGTCGAGGGCATGAAGCGGCTCATGATCCGCAATCTGACCGAGTTGTCACGCCTGGTTGGTGGACTCGGATCGCGTCATCGCGCCGCTGACCTCGCCAAGCGAGTCAGCCGCTGGAATCTCGACACAGGGACGCACAAGCGCTTCGCCAACATCCGTCCATGTCGCAGCATCATGGACATTCCCCAAGCGGGCTCTTGCGAATGGTGTGGCCGTCAAGCAGGCCCCGGCCACTACGCCCACGCCTGTTACACCCAGGCGCGTGATCACCTTCTGGCCGCCTCTCGCAGGAGCGGCGAACGCATGAGTCAGGAAGCAGTGGAGATGCTCTACCGCCTCCGCGAGGCGGCTTCTATCACCTGACCGAACCAGCTCATCGCCCTGGTCGCCAGCGACCACGAGGGCGACACAAAGAGGGGGCGGGCCGGACACCCGCCCCCAACCACCCGCGAAGATCAAAAGAGGAAGCCGTGAAAGACGACATCAACCGCCGCCGCGTCGAAGACGCCATCGAGAACCTGGGGCAGTACGCCCGCTCTCGCGGCTTCGACAGCCACACCAGCGACGAGGTAGACCGACGCTCCGGCCTGCTAAAGATCGCGATCGAGATGATTCGCGACACAGCACACGCCCTGGCCGCGCTCGGTATCGACCCCACCGACGCGCTGGTCACCGCCTATGAGGCGTATACCCAAGACGAAACGGTGCAGCTGGAGCGGCATCTCCGTAACCATCAGGGCGGAGACAGCACCACAACCCGCGTCATGCTGACCTTCCTCGCCGACGACCTCGAGATCTGGGCCGAGGCCGCCGAGGCGGCGAACCGCCTGAGCGACCCCGTGCTGAAGGAGCGCGCCAACAGGGCCGCCCGAAGCGTCGTGAAGAGCTCCAGTCGACTGGCTGATCATCTCGCCACACGATGAACCGGAGGTGAGAAGACCGCGCAGGCTGGGAACGCCGTCAGCTCCAACGTCCCACAGTGGATCGGGCGCGTGGTGGCCGAAGCCATCTGCCGCTGATCGGGAGGGAACTTCGAGCGTGAGACCTCGGGTCAGCCTCTGCTGGGCGCCGAGGTCTCACCGAGGCCCTAGACACAATGCGGCGGCCGATGAACCGTCGTATGGCCGAGCCAGACGACGGTCGGACACACCGGCCGCCAAGATGACCCACCCGCGAAGGTAGGGGCACGCGGTCAGGGTAACAGCTATCAACAGCCCCGAAGAAAATCCCAGCTCAAAGTCGTATTTCGTGGCCCAATCAACAGAATCGGGTATTTTGTTGAATAGAACAAGGTGGAACGAACAACCAGACCCCGCGCCGAGGAGGCCGAGATGACCGCCACGATCGAGACCAACGCCACCACCTCCCGCTACATCGAGGGCGAGTACTTCGTCGTGGTCGACGTCTTCACGACCTCCAAGCCGTTCAAGTGGCTGCGGGAAGAGGTCCTGTGGCACGGCCAGGGCGTCACCTACGCCGAGGCGCAGCAGAAGGCCGACGAATACCGCGCCCACGAGACCCCGAGCCGTCGCGTCTGCATGTACCAGGCGCGCACCTGACCGCGCCCTGCCCCCGCCGGCGCGGCGCGCAGGCGGGGTGCCGGGGCAAACGAGCCCCGGCACCCCGTATTGACGCGGCACTGCCCCGCGGTACGGCGGCCTCGAAACCCCTCTCGGCCCGGACAGCCGAACCACCCGCGAAATCTGGAGCACACGATGCACCAACTACCGCTCGACCTGCCTGAGCTGTTCCCCGCGTCGCCGTGGTGTCAGCGACGGAGCCCCGGCAGGCGCCACTCCTGGCGCCACCGCAACGAAGGAGGGTTCGACCCGCGTCACTACGGCGTGAGCGGCATCCCAGAGCTCGAGGCCAGAAGGTTCATCGAAGAGCGCCACTACTCGGGCACCTATCCCGCCGCGCGCCTGCGCTATGGGCTGTTCGACCTGCAGCGCCAGGCCCCGGAGCTGGTCGGTGCCGCAGTGTTGTCCATCCCCGCCAGCAAGAGCGTCCTGACCAACGTCTTTCCCCAGCTCGAACCCTACGACGAATCCCTCGAGCTTGGCCGGTTCGTCCTCGACGATGCGGTCCCAGGCAACGGAGAGACATGGTTTCTGGCGGAGGTCCTGCGGTTGGCCGGCGCCGTCGGCGTGCGCGGCCTGGTGAGCTTCGCGGACCCTCTGCCGCGAACCACGCTGGACGGCCGCATCATCTTCCCGGGCCACCGCGGTGCCATCTACCAGGCGGCCAGCGCCGAGTATCTCGGCCGCGGGACGCCCCGCACTCTGACTCTCCTCCCGAACGGGATGGTCCTGCACCCGCGGGCCATGTCAAAGATCCGGAACCAGGAGCAAGGCCGGGCATACGCCGAGCGTCTTCTGGTCGCCCACGGCGCGAGTCTCATGAACAGCGGGGATGATCCCCGCCGGTGGCTGGAGGAGGCGTTGACGGCGGCCAACACTCGCCGCCTGTGGCACCCGGGAAATCACCGGTACGCGTTGCGTGCTGGCACCCGCGCCCAGCGTCGGCGAGTGCGCATCCCGATCGTGCGTCAGCCCTACCCCAAGGACGTGGCCATCCGTACCCGAGGCAAGAGATGACGCCGCCTTCCCCGCCATCCGGAGGCTTCGGAACCCCCTGGCTACCCAGCGAAACAGCGATAGGAGCTCACATGGCAAGGTCCAGAGTCGAGACGCGGGACACCCCACAGGCACCCGCCCGGATCGAAGACTGTCGTCCCGATCCGCTGGAAAGCATCGCCGATCTTCGGTGCAGCATGGTCGATGGCTACACCAGCGAAACGGTCAACTCCGCCCTTGGGCGCATAACCGCCGCGTCCGGTCGCTTCCTGGTATGCGTTTGGGACTACGTCGACGCGTTCGGTACCGGCGGAAACTCGCAGTTCTACGTCCAAGAGGCCGAAGGATTGTTGCGCGAGCTCGTCGGCGACCTGTGGCCGTGGCTCAACGGCGACCCGGACGCCCCCGAGACCACGTCCCCCGGAACCCCTGACAGCTGGATCGGAGAAATCGCGGAGGTCACCACGGAGGATCTTCGCTTTACCGACGGCTTCCACAACTACGCCCGCCGGAACGACCCAGACGATCCCGCATAAGCCGGGTTTCAACCAGATGCGCTGTCTGCCTGCCCCTCCCAGACCGGGGGCAGGCAGAGGGGCCGCGCCAATCAGAACTCTTCGAGGAGAACAGATGATGAGCTTCCGCACAGGCCAGAACAGGCTCGCGAGGTTCGTTACCTCCGACCAGCTTGATTGCTTGATCAAGACTGCGAACGCCGAGGCCGAGGAGTAGCCGCCATGAGTCGACGCGTACGTGTTGAGGGAGACCTCTTTCACGGCCACATTCCGGCCGGAGCGATCTACATCGGGCGAGCCTGCCCCGGACTGCCCCGCAGTCGCTATCACAATCCCTTCCCCGTGAAGAAGTACGGGCGATCTGGGGCGCTGGAGCGATTCCGGAGATACGTGGACGAGCACCCTGAGCTGGTCGAGATGGCACGGCGCGAACTGGCCGGCTACGACCTTGCGTGCTGGTGCGGCCTCAAGGACGCCTGTCACGGCGACACCTGGCTCGACGTACTGGCCGTCACCCCGAACGCTGTAGCCGGAGAGTCGACGACAATGAGGCAGGTGACCCGCGTGACACTGGCCCAGTGGGCTAAGAAGGTTGGCCGTGCCGAAACCGCGGTCCGCAATCACCTGCGGACGCAACCCGGCTTCCCGATGCCGAAGGGGACGAAGCCGCGCACGGGAAAAGGGAAGCCCTTCGAGGAGTACGACGAGGCCGAGCTCGATGCCTTTCTCAGCCAATGGGAGAGCGAGCACGCGCCCCCTCGCTACGAGGTGCCTGGCGACCCGGACGCCTACCGCACGCTAGGAGCAATCGCGCGCCTCATCGGTCTCGACGGCAAGAGCCTCACCCAACAGCGCGACACATTCGACGAACGCGCCGACCACCAGGATCGCGGCCAGCGTCGGACGTACCGCGTGGGTGACGTGATCGCCCTCCTCAACGAGCGTCGCGGCCGCGGGATGGCCATGAATCCGGCCGTCGACCGGCGCCGCCGCGAGGCCGGGGCATGAGCAGATTCCCGGCAAAGCAGGAGCAAGCGGCGCGCCGGTAGGCATGGGCGGCCGTCGGCGTAGCCGGATCCGGCCGAGACCGAGATCTGCAATCATTGCTACTTGTCAAGGTTTTTGGCATGCTGGAGACGTGAAAACCGTGGACGACCAGCACACAAGTATCGTCGCTGCAGCGCAACAGGTTGCCGCTGCACTCGGCATGACTCCTGCCGAATTGGACGATGTGGTTCGCGAGCTGGCCCCACCCGGCCGCCGTGCGGAGCCCACTCCAGCGCTACTGCTGGCCGCGCTCGGCGAGATCGTCAACCGCGCGCCCGACCAACGCGACCTCGTCGGCGCCGTCGAGGTGGCCAAGATCCTGGATGTGTCACGCCAGCGCGTGCACCAGCTGGCAGAGCGGCCCGACTTCCCGAGGCCGCGCTATGAACTGGCGGCAGGCAAGCTGTGGGCACGGGCCGACATTATCGCCTACAAGGCGAAATGGCCCCGACGTGTCGGCCGCCCCCGCAAGACGAGCGAACCGACAGAACCCAAGCAGAACACGAGAAAGGCGGAGACACGTGACCACTGAAGTGCGAGTAGTCCTGACCATCGGGGATCAGGCCGAGTTGATCACACCCCTTCATTCCGCCGCTGCCCCGCTGCGCATCTCCGCAGTGAAGGTCGCCAACGAAGCCGGCCTACCGGTCAACGAACTGCCGGGTCGGCGTTTCGCTGTCCGAAGCCTGACCGCCGATTCAGCGGACGGCTTCACCTTGCTCAACGACCCACGGCTCTGAACCCGAAGGGTCCTGTCATCCGGGAAATGGTCTTTCCTGAGGTGGCATGGGGCAGAGAGGCCGGCCCATCCATGGAGCAGGTGGACTCCCCCGGTTTCGGCGGCCCGTTGGCGATCAACGGGGGGCACCGCTGGATGCGCTGCAATGCAAGCCGATGCCGCCCAATGCCGCGGGCCGCGGTGTCCGCTACTTCCGCACCGGTGACGTGATCGACGTGTTCAACGCTCGTCGCGGCTCCGGCATCGCCCTCGCCCCCACCACCGACGCCCGCCGGCGCCACCCCGCCACCTGACGCCCGGCCAGCCCAGCAGGCCCGGATCCAGGCCAGCGCTCCAACGCAACGCCCCCGCCTCTGACGAAAGCGCACGTTTTCGTCAGAGGCGGGGGCGTCAGTCGTTTCGTAGCTCTCGTGCGACAGGCACCGCCGGACCCATGTATGCCGACGCTAGACCGAAGGGGGCGCCTCGGGTGTTGAGGCTCGCTGCCCAGCGCGCCACCCATGTCCACGGCGCGAGGCCAGCCACTTATTGATCGTCTCCTCGCGCCACAGCGGCGTACGGCCGACGTGCTCGTCAGGCTCCGGCAGGTCACCGCGGACCTTGTACTTATGCACGGTCTCGCGCTCGATGCCCAAGAGTTCGGCCAGTTTCAACGGGTCGTAGTACCCCTTCATGCAGCTCAAAATACGTTGTCCTGCTGATATTGACAAGGGGTGTCGCCGCGTACTACGTTGTCCATATCAGCAGGACAACGTGTGAGGGACGCGAAGGAGCGCAGATGATCGACACGATGAGCACCAGCACCAAGGCCAGCGACCCGGCTGCCACGGCGACGGCCCTGCGGACGATCACCGAGGAGCTGTCCGACCGCTTCTACGAGCGCACCACCGTGGTGACCGCCCTCATGTGCGCGGTGCTCGCCGGGCAGCACAGCCTGCTGCTGGGCCCGCCCGGAACCGCCAAGTCCGAGCTTGCGCGCGACCTGACCGGCCGCTTCACCGGAGCCCGCTACTGGGAGATCCTGCTCAGCAAGTTCACCGACCCCAAGCGCATGTTCGGCCCCATCGACGTGGCCGCCCTGACCCAGGGCACCTACACGCAGATCTTCGACGGCCGCGCCACCCAGGCCGACATCGCCTTCATCGACGAGATCTTCAAGTGCTCGGCCGGCGCCCTGAACGAGACCCTGGCACTGCTGAACGAACGGCTCTACCACCCCGAGAACGGCGGCGCGCCGATCGGCTGCCCGCTGCTCAGCGCCATCACCGCCAGCAACGAACTGGGCGAGTCGGAGGAGACCTCCGCCATCTATGACCGGCTGCTGGTGCGCCTGGAGGTCGGCTACCTGACCGACCCCAGCAACTTCGCCGCCCTGATCCGCTCGGCCGTCGCCGCGCCCGCCCCGGCCGCCGTCACCACGGTCGACCTGGCCGACCTGCGGCACGCGGTCACCGCCGCGGTGCCCGCGATCGGTGTGCCCGACGCGATCGTGGACGCGATCTGCCAGCTGCGCGCCCAGCTGCGCCGCAGCGAGCTCATCGCCAGCGACCGCCGTTGGAAGGCCGCCGTCCGCCTGCTGCAGGCCCACGCCTTCCTGTCCGGCCGCAACGAGATCGACGAGCAGGACCTCCAGGTGCTCACCCACGTGCTGTGGGACTCCCCCACCGAGCGGCCCGCCATCGAGCGCGCCGTCCTGCAGCTGGTCAACCCCGACGACCTCAAGGCCCTCGACCTGTCCGACGCCATCGACGAGCTGGCGGCAACGCTCGACTCCATGGCAGGCCAGTCCAAGGAGAGCCTGGCGGACTGGGCGATCAAGGAGGCCAACGGCAAGCTCGGCAAGGCGGGCAAGGAGCTGGAGGAGCTGCGCCGCGACGCCGTGGCCGCCGGCCGCTCCACCGCCACCATCGACCGGATCATCGGCCTTCAGCGCGCCGTCTACGGCCGGATCATGGTCGAGGCCCTGGGGTTGAACCCCAGCATGGTCAACCAGCCCTGACCCTCCAACCCCGACACCCCACCTCCAAACCAAACAGCCGAGACGGAGGGACATCATGGGCACGCTGGCCACACTGAAGGACCTGGCCACCAAGGCCGGCCGCTGGCTGGGACTGGCCACCAAGCCCGCCCTGCACACCCAGGCCATCGACTTCGACAAGTTCGACGAGATGGAATGGCGCCACGTGGAGGAGTCCGCGGCCGCCCTGCGCGAGCTGACCGACGACCTGTCCGCCCAGCACGACTACGCCACCGACCTGGTGCGGGATGTGTGGACCGGCGCCTACAAGAGCAACCCGCAGGTGCGGCCGCGTGAGCAGATGGACCCCTCCCGCGCCGTCAACCACCAGGTCATCTCCACCCTGCTGGCCACCCCCGAATGGGGTGAGCTACGCCGCGAGACCGTCGGCGACGCCTACGCCGCGGCGATGGCCGTGCTCGCCCAGTCCGCGCCGCTGCGCCGGATGCTCGAGCAGACCCGCGAGGCCCAGCAGGCCGCCCAGGAGCTGGCCGAGCTGCGCCAGCAGCAGGCCGCAGCCGCCCAGCAGATCGCGGCTTCGCTGGCGGCCGCCGAAGCCGCCGCCCAGCAGAACCCGGACTCCGACGAGCCCGGCGCGGTCCCCGCGCCCGAGGCCGACGACGTCGAGCAGGCCATCGCCGCGGCGGCCGCCCTCGACGACGCCGTCGACCAGGCCGACGCGGCCGCCCGCGCCACGCTGGCCAAGGCCGGCCCCGCCGTCCGGTCGGCCATGCGCCAGGCCGCCCGGCAGGCCGCCGAGCAGGCTCGCGAGGAAAGCGCCCTGATGGCCGCCTGGGGCGTCGAGCCCGGCCAGCTCCAGCGGATGGACTTCGAGACCCGCCGCCAGCTGGCCGAGAAGCTGCGCGGCTCCTGCCTCGGCAACTTCGCCGACCTGATCGGCCGCTTCCGACAGATGGCCCGCGGCGAGCGCGCCCACAAGACCGAGCACGCCACGGGCGAACTGGTCGGGATCACTCTCGGCGACGACCTGGGCAAGCTCATCCCCTCCGAGCTGGCCAGCCTCGGCGTCCCCGCCCTGCGCGCCGTGTTCGCCGCTCGGCTGGCCGAAGGCCGCCTGATGACCTACCAGACCCGCGGCGAGGAGCACACCGGCAAAGGCGCCATCATCGCCCTGATCGACACCTCCTATTCCATGACCAACAAGCACGACGGCATCACCCGCGAGGCCTGGGCCAAGGCCGCCGCCCTGGCGCTGCTGGACCAGGCCCGCCAGGCCCGCCGCCCCTTCGCGGGCATCCTGTTCTCCGACGAGGACATTGAGCCGAAGGTGTTCGAGTTCCCCGGCGACCGGCCCCCCGCCCTGGCACAGGTGCTGGAGTTCGCCGAGACCTTCCTCGGAGGTGGCACCGACTTCGCCACCCCGCTGGACGTGGCCGCCGAGCTGCTGCAGCACCAGTACAACGCCGCCGGCGCCCAGCGCGGCGACATCGTGATCATCACCGACGGCGAAAGCGGCATCACCGAGGAGTGGATGCGCAGCTGGCTCGAGCGCAAGGCCCGGCTCGACTTCCGGGTCTTCGGCATCGCCGTCGCCCACGAGCCCGGCGACGTCCTGGACGCCCTGACCGACAACCTGCGGACCGTCACCGACCTGACCGACGTCGACGGCACCCGCGACATATTCCGCGCCATCTGACCCCGGCTCCCTCGAGGGGATCGCCGCTCGAGGGAGCCACCATCACCCCCGTCTGGCAAAAACGCACGTTTTCGCAACCAGGATGGAAGAGGCTGATCATATGAGTTCGCAGGCCCGCGCCGGATTCGATGGCTACACCGAGTCTCTGGAGCAGAGCGGCACCCCGCTGCTGGGCCACCTGGTGCTCTACAGCGTCTACGACGGCAAGGTCACCCTGGACAATCTGACCACCTGGTTTCGCGAGCTCGACCTTGACCTGTCGTTCCTGCCGCAGCCGATCCGCCCCATGGACGTGTTCGAGCGCCTCACCGGCGCCCGGGGGCTGAAGGCGAAGTACTACCTTGACGACCCCGCCGCAGGCACCGACGGGCGCCGCCGGCGCCGGCGGAGCAACGGCAACGCCCGCGAGGCCCTGCTCATGATCCGGAATGTGCGCCGCGACGACACCGGCATCGTGCGCCATCTGGTGCGCGAGGTCCGCGACGAGGGCAGCAAGCGCCTGGACTACGACACCCGGCTGGCCGTCATCGCTTTCGAGCGCGACAAGGCGCCCACGTCCGCGGTCGGCGCCGGCGCGCTGAAGGTTACCCCCGACTACGCCGCCATCGCCGAACTGCCCGAGCTCGAGCAGGCCCGCGTCCACCAGCTCCTGGACGAGCTGACCGACACCTATCGCCAAAACTGCGCGTTCCTGACCGCCGACCAGATGCGCCGCGTGGTGCGCGACTACCTCGATGCCTTGAACGCCATCCGCGTCCGCGCCAGCGGAGGCGTCTACTTCGTCGCCCAGCCGCACGTCACCACCGTGCGCGCCCTGCGCACCCTGGTCGGCCGCATGGGCGAGGACAGCGGCATGGACTGCATTCCGCTGCCCAATCAGGAAGAGATGCGCGAGATGGTCATCAAGGCCTTCACCACCCGCGCCAAGGACGAGCTGGAGGAGCTCGCCCAGGACCTCGCCGCCGCCCGGCGCGAGAGCCAGACGACGGCCGACATTCAGAAGCTCTACAAGCGCTTCCAGAGCCTGCAGGAATCCGCCGCCGCCCACTCCGAGCTGCTGTCCTCCAGCCTCGATGACACCGCCAACGCCATGAATCTGGTCCAGGCCCAGCTTCTCAGCCTGCTCGCCCAGGCCGAATAGGGACTTTGATCGGGCCCGGCGACCCCGGGCCCCTCCACCGTGCAAGAGGAATGATCCTCACCATGAATCTGCTGGGCCGCTTGCGCCGCCGTGCCATCACCCCGGACTCGTCGGCCTTACGCCAGATCCCGATCACCGCGGCCGCGATCCGCACGCACACCCAGCAGAGCGGCTCGTACGGCGGGCTGTCAGCGGCCATGCACGCCAGCAGAGCCACCACGCAGCGGTGCTGCGACGCGGTCACCCGCATCGCGCCGAAGATCGACGAACGGGCCACCACCCTCCCCAACGCGGACTAGGAGCAGTTATGAACAGGACATACACGCACCCCGACGTGTTCGATCGTGGCGTCAGGGAGGGATGGGCGGAGCCAGAGACCGATCCCGCCAGGATCGACTGGGATGCGCGCCAGGCGGCCGCGGCGATCCCGTTCCAGGTGGTCGACGGGCGTCCCGTCAACCCGTGCCACGACACGGGGATCACCCATGGTCGCAACGAGCTGGGCCACTGGGGTGAACAGCTGTGCGCCGACGCGGTCGTGATCGGTATCGCGCACGACGGGACCAGGCGGCTGGTCATGGTTGAGCGCGCGGACGGCCACGGGTGGGCGCTGCCCGGCGGGTATGTCGACGCCGGCGAAGAGCCCGTCCGCGCCGCGGTCCGTGAGCTGGCGGAAGAGACCGGCCTGGAGCTGGACGGTGCGGTCTGGCAGGCGCTTCAGCCGCGTTATGTTTCCGACCCGCGCGCGAGCAACGAGTCCTGGATGGTCACCGTGCCCGTCGTGACCACCATCCGCGCCGCCCCAGGCGCCGACCTACCCAGGCCTGTGGGCGCCGACGATGCCCGACGTGCCGCCTGGGTGCAGGTGGACACATACGCCAAGCTCGTCTCCGCCCTGCAGACCACCTACCGCGGGCACGTCTTCGCTGCCCACCAGCACCTGTTGCAAGACCTGCTTGGGTGAGCAGGTCAGCCCACCCAAGGCCCCTCAACCGTGCAGAAGGGACTGATCCTCACATGAATCCGATGCGCCGTTTGCGCCGCCGCTCAGTCACCCCGGACTCACCCGCGATACGCCAGATCCCGATCACCGAGAACGCCGAACTCGAGATCATCCGCATCTGCAGCATCGCCCTCAGCGACTACACCCTGGCCACAGAAGGAATCACGAGTCAGGCGACCCGCGGAGGCGTCGTCATCCACGCCCCGAGGAGCCTGACCTCCGTGCGCCCAACTGGCCAAGCCATGGCGGCCGCCCTGCGCTCGGTGGGCTATGTGGTTCGTGAGGACTTCAACCACGTCGGGAATCTTGACTCCGACACTGTCGTCGTGACCGGCTGGGACCCCCAGCACTACATCGGTACGGATCTGACCGTAGACCGGATCGATGACCAGATCGACCACCTGCTTGCCCTTCGCCGTGAGCTCCTGGACGCGCAGTCCGCCAGGACAAACCTGAGCCCTGAGGACTGAACCCCAGATCGCCCAGGAGCGGGTCTGCCTGGCCAAGGACCATCTCGGGAGACTCGAAGATGCATTCGATTCGCCGCTATGGTGGGGATGTGCAGGACCCACCGTCCGTCGGCCTGCCGGCGCTGAACAGCGCGGGCTTCCTGCTGGCGTACCTGGTTGACGAGCAGGGAAACGAGGTCAAGGCACTGGTCTCCTGGCAGGAGGAGGTCATGACGTGGTCGAAGGACGGCGGGTTCAAGTCCCGCAGAGCCTGGTTCGACATCGCCGACGTGCGCTGTATCCCCAGCCAGGACTACAGCCCCAGCCGCGTCCGACGGGTCACGAGCGAGGAAGAGGCCAGCGCCCCCACGCCAGCGGAGGCGATCGCGCCGGAGGGCTGGCCGCTGGAAGTCAAGCCGCCCCAAGCTGAGGATTGGCCGGCCTCGGCCGCAGCGTGGCTGTTGGACGCCATCCCCTCCGGCTATCGGGCGTATCCAGCGCTCAGGGAGTACCCGCTGCTGCTGGCGTGGATGGCCACCCGGCACGTCGCGCACGAGCTGGAGGCAGTGCGGCAGAGCTACCGCGGCGCGGCCGTCGACCTCAAGGGACACCTCCAGCCACACGCCGTCGAGGCCGTCCTCAACGTCCACAGCGACCGAGGCGGCCGGCTGAAGCAGCTGCAGCAGCAGGTCACTGTGGTGACGCAGGCGCTGCTCCGGGGAGACTCTCGCCCCATAGATTAGATATGCGTCCGGGAAGGCATCTGGGGGTTCGGTAGACTGCCCTGGTGACCGAGCAGGCCCTCCCCCCAGGCGATGAACACGAGATCATCCGGCATCACGGTGATCTCGCCGTGGTGGTGCCCCTGGGTGAGTACCGGAAGCTCAAGTTCACGTACGACTGGCACAACAGCTCCGGCCGGGTGAGCACGAACCCGGAGGAGTTCTTGCTGGTGTCAGGGCTGACGGCTGAGGAGCAGCAGGTGCTGCGCGAGCGCTACGGTCTGCCCGGCTCTGCTTGATGTCCTACCACGTGGAGTGGGAACGGCTCGCCCGGCAGGCCTACGACCAGATCCCCGCTGACCAGCGCCTGTCTGTGGCCGACGCGATCATCCGGCTGATGATCCACGGCATCCCCGATGACGCCGAACCCGGTGAGGACGGGCGCTGGACCCTGGCTGCAGGCGGCTACATCCTGGTGTTCATCGAGTCCGAGTTCGACATCTACCTCGTCGCGATCGAGCGCGCCTGACGGCCCTTGCGGGGCCTGGAGCTCGGCCGCCAACTCACCCGCAAGCCCGGAATCCCCGGGTAGGCCTCGACGAAAACGCACGTTTTTGCGCTGCCCCGCCTCGGCCCGCTGGCAGCGCCTCAGCTTGCTGTGGCTGCGCCGGAACCGCCGCCGTCAGCCCATTGCGCCGTCGACACCTCGTACGGGGCTTGGTCGCTGCGTACCCCGCGCCATGCCGGATGGCGGAGCCGGCCGCCGGCGGTGACATCCGCATAGGCCACCTCACCCACCAGCACGGGCTCCACCCAGTGCGCGTGGCGGGCGTGCTCACGCGGAACGTGCGCGAACGGGCAGGCCTGGCGCTCCAGCGGGGCGAGTTCGGCGCGCAGGTCGGCGAGCATCCGCTCGGTGAAGCCGGAGCCGACGTGGCCCGCGTACACCAGGCGCAACTCCGCATCGTAGGCGCCGACGAGTAGAGAACCGATGGCATCGCGCCGGCGGCCGCCGCCGGGTGTCCAACCGCCGACGACGACCGCCACGGTGCTGATGTTCTTGACCTTGGTCCAGTCGGCGGAGCGGCGGCCCGGCCGGTAGGGCGAGGTCCGTCGCTTGCACACCACACCCTCGAGCCCGAGCTGCATGCTGGCCTGGAGCGCGCGCTCGGGCTGGCCGGGAAACTCGACCGGTACCTGCCACCGGTAGCCGGGCCGGACGATGTCCTTGAGCAAGGCACGTCGGTCGTCGTACGGCATGCGGACCGCCGGGGCCGCGTTGACGTGGAGCACGTCGAAGGCCATGTAGGTGACCGGCACCTGGCTCACCAGCTCGGCGATGCGCGCCTGCCGTCGCAGATGCATCCGCGGCTGCAGTGAGGAAAACGACGGCTGTCCGTCGGCATCGAAGGCGATGATTTCTCCGTCCAGCACGACATCGTGTCCACCGACCGCCCCGGCCAGCGCATACAACTCCGGATAGGCCAGCGTGATGTCCCGCCTGTTGCGGGAGACGAGCCGCAGCGCCTGGTCCTCGACGTAGGCCAGGGCGCGGACCCCGTCCCACTTCATCTCCACCGCCCAGTCGTCCTCATGGTCACCGGAGGGCAGAGGGCCGGCCTGGGCGAGCATGGGCGCGTAGTACGGCAGCGCCATGCCGCTGGCCTACCCGCCCGGGTTCCCGCTACGGCCAAGAACGGGTCTACGGCTGGTCAGAGACCAGCGTCAGCCGCCGCCGCTCGACGTACTCCAGCTCGGCAAGGTCCACCTTGAAACGGGCGACGAACTCCTCGACCGAGGAGCAGTAGCCCAGGTGGTAGCGGCGATGACAGCTGCGGCGGGACACGCTCAGCAGCGGGCGATGGTCCAGGACGATCGCCTTGACCTCCATGCCGTCCGGCCCGCGCATCACACCCACAACACGAAACGTACACAACGCCCATCGCTGCTCATATCTCACCCGTGCGGGTGGTGGTCGTCAGCGGTCTGCCGCTCCCAGGCTGGCGAACGGCCCGCTCGCGGTGCCGCCGCGATCTCGGAATCTCTCCGGAATGTCTGCCGCCTCCAGCACACTGGATCCCCAGATCCACGATGTCCAGCCCGGAGTACCCAGGAGACCTGATGCCGGTTAGTCTCGAGGACCTCCTTGCCCGGCATTCAGCGGCGCGGGCACGAGTCATCGACGACCACATGTTCACCGTCGACGTCGGCGGGCCCCGTCCGGCAACGTTCCGCCTGCAGTTGTTCACCGCGCCGGACACTCGACCAGTCGCCGTGGCCACCCAGACCGACAGCGAGGGACCGTCCCTGGTCAACAGGGCAGAAACGTACGTAACCGCGGTCTGGGAGCGGCACCTGACGCACGAGGCCGAACCACCTCTCTGGGTCCAGCGGCAACTGCTTACCCTCAAGGACTTCGACCAGCGCTTCGAGCTGGTCACTTTCGCCTGTGTCGGCCCCTTCCAACTGGAGGGGCCGACATGGGACCGTCTCACAGACCACCAGCTGACCCGGCTCGTCGGCGCCCGCGTCGATTCCGAGCGCGGAGACGGCTACATCCCCCGCGCACCTGAGCCGGAGGATGAACCGCGTTACCGCACCATGTGGACGGTACGGCTGCCGCGCCCTCACCCATTCCGGGAACCGGAGTGCATGCCTCAGGGCATTAGCTGGCCTCGCCGCCTGCTGCGCCAGCTCGCCCCGCGCCGGCAGGCGCGCACGTGCTGCTGGTATCACGGCGGTGATTGGCACAGGGTCAGCGCCACTGCGATCCGGCTGGTTCGCGTGGCCAAGCGAGCAGGCGTGCCCGCCGCCGAGATCCCTGCCCACGTACTCGATAACGCCGAGACCGAAGGGATGCTGGGCTGGGAACTCCAGGCTCTGCAGGCGCTCATCCTGTCTGGTGATGGCATCCAACTCAGCGGCCGCTTCGGCACCGGCTACGTCAATGGACAGCACAAGAGCCAGGCCATGCTCGATGCAGGTGTCCGCCGAACTGTCGTGATCGACTGGGTCGAAGTCCACTCTCCACCCCGAACCAACATCGGGGATGATCGCGGTGCGGAGGCACGCAGCTAATGCTCTGCCTCGCGGCCGGGTCGCGGGTTCCATGAACGGTGACAGGCCCTGTTCAGCCGCTTCCAAACGCACGGTCCTGGAGGGGTAGAACGGGGCGGTGTCCATCATGTATAGATCCCTGCGCGGACCCGCAACGCTCAACCTCCACGAGGTCGGCCCTCTACCTCGTTGCGATCGAGCGTGCCTGAGCCTCTGTCCGGGCTTCCCCTCGCAGCGCCATGTCTGACCGTCAGCCTGGCGGGGAGGTGACAAGAACGTGCGTTTTTAGCCGCATCAGCCTTGAACGGGACGACAGCTTCAGGTTCTGCCCTTCCGGCATTAGGCAAAGCCGCACACTAGATCAATGCGTGATCCAAACTCCCCCCGGTTTGCCTCCCACACTGCAGCAGACGAACTGCGCGAAGCGCTGGGATGGCATGAAGCCCGGCCGTGGTGGAGCGATCGCGATGTCGTGGACGCCGTAGCAGCCAGCGAGGAAGTCGCCGGCTGGCTCAACGATCGGCGGCCGTACAGCAAGAAGTACCACCAAGGCCCGTGGACGGAAGCGATCGAGGACTTCACCAGCGCAGTGACCCGGCTCGGCCCTGCCGTCCAAGCCATGCTGCAACCACAGCTACGCAAGGCTCAAACCGCCCTGACCGGATTCCCCGGGACAGCGCCAGCCCCGGACCGTGAGCCGGCGAAGGCGGCCATGACCGCGCTGCGCCAACGGTGGTCCGAACCGTTGGTTCTTGAAGCGGCCTGGCATGATCTGCTCGCCGCCTGCCGCGACGATGAGTCCCGGTTCGACATCATCGCTGCCCGCCGCGATCTGTTCTGGCGGCTGGCTGGCTTCACAGACTGGCACCCACGGGAGCTAAGCGGCGAACTGTGCTCGGTGCTGGACGGCTCCACTTTCGATGTGACCTTGGCCCAGGTGAAGCTGGGCGACATCGAAGAGCCCCCAGGCGATCAATGGGGACAGCGGGAGGAGTTGTCCGAGCTCACGGATGAGGAGATCTTGGAGCTGTGCCGTCGCCTGCTGTTCCTGGAGCCCACGCCCTCGCACCACGTGATCTGGCTGACCTTCACCAATGCCGCCTCGCCGTTGACCAGCAAGGAGATCGGCCCCGTCACCCTGTTTGACGGGCCATGGCTGCGCGCACGCCTGAATGACGGATCCCCGCGGCTGCTACAGGGACTTCCCGCTGAGCTGAGCCACCCCGACAGCGACGTGAGTGCCCAGGACGTGCTGGAGGGGAAGGACGTCGTCTTGGCCCGAGTCGATCTGGGCAAAGGAGTATTCGCAGACCCCGCCCAGACCGCCCGGGAGCGCCTTCACGCCCTGGTGGGCCTGGCTCGGTTCCGGACCGGTAGCACCGAATGGACTCCGGTCGACGGATATCGGCACGCGATCGACGGAGTGATGGTGGGATTTCAGGTGTTTCGCCTGCCCGGCTCCCGGCGCCGCCGGCCATACGACGACCCCGTGGGGCGCATGCTGGCTGAGCTCACCCCCAAGCTGTGGGACAAGCTGGCCCAGGCCGACAAGGAACTGCGCGAGACGGTCGGGGCGGTGCAATGGTGGCAGGAGGCCCAGCAACAGCAGTCGCTGGCGGCTCTCGTCCTGAACGTGCGCGTCATCGAGCTGACCGCCACCCGCGTCTGCACCCTGCCCTGGACCAGCTATCTGGACACCTACCTGGCCTCAGCCTGGATTCGCGCCACCATCATCAACCAGCTGTTCGACGTGGTGAGCGAAGCCGTGGCCGATCCCGAGGGCAAGGCGGCCGGCTCTCAGGCCGAGCTGCGCTCTATCCGCAAGGAGATCGAAACCCCAGACGCACCCGGGGTCGTAGGCTTCGGCGGCCTGGCCGCCGTCCAGGCGCTCCCCCGGCTTATTGGGTTGTACCCCGTGCACAGCCTGTGTGGTCGCAGACTGCGCCAGCTTGCGGAGCGCCTGGCCTCGCCGGCCACCCTCGCCGACTGGGCCAAGGAGATCGGCAATCGGTGGAAAACGGCACGCGCGCGTCTACGCCGTTCCCGTAACGCCATCGCTCACGGCGGGCCCGTGATCGGCGACGTCACCATCACCCTTGACCACCTCAGCCGGTATCTGTCCGCCTGGTCACTGTCGCTGTTCCTGGACAGCTCGAGCACAGCAGGCGAGCTGGACGACCCTCACGAGACATTTCGTAAGGAGTCGGACGCGTGGCTGCAAGGCCTCCGAACTGCACCTGGCGTGCTCCAAGCCCTGTTTCCGGAATGATCTTGTGTGCTAACGGACCTTGACACCATACGATTAACGATCATGAACGGCCGCCCGGCAAACACCATCCCGGCGCACCAGCGCGGTGAAACAATCGCCGCATGAGCCTCGAAGTCGCCCACTTCAGGTACGCCGGAGTCCGCTACAGCGGCTGGCGTCTGCGCGCCGACCAGTACGCCATCTTCGACGGCGGCACCGAGATCACCGGATTCAGGTATGCACCGTACGAGGCCAGCGCCGGGTTCGTGATGTCGCCCTCGCGGAAACCATCGAGTCCGTCATCCCCTGCTGACCGCGACGACCGCTAGCGCGCTCGACACCGAGAGGACCAGTCCAATGGATTCGCGTCGCGACGAGATCGAACGTAACAGGGCAGCCATGCTCATGCCAGCGACCAAGCGGCTCATGGACGCGCACGACGAGCTGTTCATCCTGGCGAGCGCCTGCCTCCAGGAAGCGGCCGGCGTCACCACGATCAGACTGCCCGTCACCGGCGACTACTTTGGCGCGCTCCACCAGCTCGAAACTGCCATCGCCAATCGCATCGTCTTCGCCGTCCGCGACGCAGTCCGGCAGTACCAGAGCCTGTTCGACCTCACCGGCGACATGGCCCCAGGCGCTACAGACCGCGAAATCGCGCTCGTGAACGGTGTCGCAGCCCTCCGCGAACAACTGGCCGAGGTGGACGAGGCCCGCGCCCAGGTCGACGCCGAGAGGACCAGCCCGTGACCACCCTCGCCGAACGGCTGCGAGCCGGAGCACACGACCACGAACCCCACAGGCAAGCCGCCATCGAACTCCTCATCGGCGACACCCACAGCGCCTGGCTCGACAACGAGACGTTCACAGACATGTGCGTCTACGACAACGATGACGCCGCGTACATCAACTGGCGGGCCGCACGCGACGCCTTCGACAACGGCGCGTTCGACATGTGCAGCTCGAGCGAGCGCGCCATCCTCGACTTCGCCATCGCGCTCGGCGAGGACCGTTACAGGTTCAACTACATGAACGACCGGCAGGCCGAGCTACTCGCCGTCGCCGCCATCCGGGCCATCGATCCAAAGGTGCCCGCAGGCCTCGGCATCGAGACGACCTGACCACGGCCAGCTCGAGGCGCGCTTTCCCATCCCCGAGAACAACCGCTCCTAGTCATCGTGATCTGCGGGGGCGGCTCGAAGCGCGGAAAGTTCGTCGTCAGCGGTCTGGGCGCGTTGTTCGGCGGCTGCGGCGCGTTCGCGTTGGGCGGCGAGGTCGAGGCGGACACTCTCCAGCTCGGCCTCCATACGGCTGAGCAGGTGCGCTGAGGCCTTGGCGTCGCCCTGCGCGGCCACCAGGTCGAGCCGGGCGCGCTCAGCGGTGGCGAGGGCGTCGGCTTCCCGGCGCTCGGCGCTCTCGGCCCGGATCTGCGCCTGCGTGCTCTCGTGCTGGGCGGTCTCCAGCGCATGCTGCAGTGCTTGCAGGCGCTGCTCGGCTGCGGCGGCCGCGGCCTGCGCCGCCGTACGCGCAGTCTCCAGCTGCCCGCGGACATCGGTGAGCTCGGCCTGCGTCTGCTCCAGCCTGGTGGTGCGCTCGGCCAGGGCGGCGCGCAGCGCGATCAGCTCATCGTGGGCCTCGGCCAGTTTCTGAGTCGTCTCGGCGTGCGCGGCCTGGAGGTGGTCGCGGGCGCGCACCGCGGCATCGCGCTCGGCCTCGGCGGCGCCGCGGTCGCGATCGTGCCGGGCGGTCTGCTTCCACGCCTCTTCGACGTCGCGCTTGGCCTCGGCGATCTGGCGGCGGGCGTCGCGTTCGGTGCGCCGGGCGGCCTCCTTGACGGTGGCTGCCTCGGCGTCGGCCTGGTCGGCGCGGCGCTCGGCGAGCTCGGCGCGGGTGTCGGCCTCGGCCTTCTCGTCGAGCGCGACCGCCTCCCGCTCGCGGGCGGCGGCCGCCTCCTGCCGCGCCTCGGCCACCTCGCCGGCCAGGGCGGCGCGCAGCCCCCCGGCCACGGTCTCCAGCTGTTCGACCAGCGGGCCGAGCACGGCATCGGCCTGCTCCAGGCGCACCTCGCCGGAGTCGCGGGCGGCCTGGGCGGCGGCGTTCTTCCGCTCGCGGTTGAAGCGCACCCGGTGGTCGTCGGAGCAGTCGCGGGCGTCGGACCGTTTGCCGGGCGGGATCGCGCCGCCGCAGTACCGGCAGGGCCGTCCGCCGGCGGCGCGGGTGCGCTGCGCGCGCTGCGCGGCCTCCTCCGCCGTCACGAGCCCTGCAACCGGCGCCGGGCCGTACGGCGTCATCGCCTCCGCGCTGCCCGCTCCGGAGTGGTCCACACGCTCACTCATGCAAGCGACCCTAACATAGTCGTATCCGATCCGTATCCGATCCGTTCAAACAGATCGGATACGGATCTATGAAATCAAGAGATGCATCACACAATTCCAGTTATGTGAGATACCCTGGTGATCATGGCTCAGGGACGCTCCGCCGCGCAGGACGACGACCGCGAGAGACCCGGCGACGGCGTGCTGACGCCCACCGCGCTACTGCGTCCCGGCGCGCTCGCCCGTGGCGTGGCGACCGGACCGTCCGGCTCCGCGCCCGCGCCCGGGGCGCCGCCACTGCCCGCGCCGCTGCTGGTATCGGTGGGCGACATCCCGGGGCTGCGGCCGCGCCGTCGCCGCGGCGACGGCGGGGAGGTGCCCGGCGCCGACGTCGACCTGGTCGACGCCCTCCCCCGCGACAGCACGACCGGCAGCTGGCCGACGGTGGCCGCCTGGCTGCGGGCCGGCAAGACCGCCGCCACCCGCCGCGCCCGGCTGACCGACCTGGCGGCCTTCCTGCGCTGGCTGCAGCACGCCCGGCCAGGCCGCGGGCTGTGGCAGGTGACCGAGGACGACCTGGTCGCCTACGCCGACGAGGTAGGCACCGGCTCCGGCGCGGCCGCGCTCCTGCACCGCGGGCCGCTCGGCGCCGCCACGGTGGCCCGGCACCTGTCCAGCCTGTCGTCGCTGTACACCTACGCGGTGCGCCGCCACCCCGCCGTGGCCATCAACCCCGCCACCCACGTGACCCGACCCGAGGTGCCCAAGATCGGCACCACGCCCGCGCTCCCCCTGACCGAGGCCGCCGCGCTGCTGCGCGGCGCCCAGGCGATCGCCGCGCGCTACCCGGCCGACGCCGCCGCCGTCGCGCTGCTGGTCAACCTCGGGCTCCGCGCCGCCGAACTGGAGGGCCTGACCGTCGGCCGCCTGGGCCGCGACGCCGGGCACCCGGTGATTCGGTTCCGGCTCAAGGGCGGCCGGCACCTCCGCCTCCCCCTGGCCGAGCCGGTGGTCGCCCTGGTACAGCCGCTGACCCGCGGCCGCGCCGCCGCCGACCTGCTCCTCACCCGTGACGACGGCCGCCCGTTCGACCGGTGGCGGCAGCAGACCGCGCTGCGCCGCGCCGCCCGCGCCGCCGGCCTGAGGGCCGATCGGATCACCCCGCACATGCTGCGCGCCACCGCCGCCACCCTGCTGCTGGACGCCGACGTGCCCGTCGATGCGGTCCAGGAGCTCCTCGGCCACACCTCCCCGGTCACCACCCAGCGGTATGACCGCGGCCAGGCGCAGCTGGACGGCCACGCCGCCTACCGGCTGACCGCCCTGCTCACCCAATCCGCCACCGCCGACTCCCCCGCCCCGGCCGACGCCCGCGACACGGCCACACTCGATCTCGCCCGGGCACCGGGACGCGCGGGTCCCGGACCCCACCCGGGCACTCCCCAGCCCGCATGACCCGCCGTGCGCAACATCATGTTGACGGTTCCGAGCGGTGGCCACGCTGAAGCAACCGGCCGTAGAGCTGCGACGCTCCTTGACGTGTCAGCCCGCCCTGCGCCTGGCCCAGCACCTCCCACGGCACGCCCGCGGCGCGCGCCGCGCGCACCGCGTCGGCAAGGTCAGCATCGAGCTCCGCCGAGACCCGACGACGATGCTCAGCAGCCAGGGTGACCAGGGCGAGCGCGACCTCGGCGTCAGGCTCCGGGTCGGCTTGGGCAAGGCGAAGGGCTTCGCCCAGATCAAGGGGGACAAGGCTCCAATGCCAGGCTTGAGCGGCCTCACCGATGGCATACCGGGCGGTGATCAACTCCAGCGCCGCGTTGACATCGGTCGGTGCTTCGATGGGGGTGGGCAACAGCCAGGAGATCCCGCCGTTCTCCAGGACGAGTTCGGCCATGCGGATGTCGCTGACGCTCTTCCACTTGTCATCCCGCGAGGCGTCCATCAGCCGCTGCGCCATCACCTGCGCGCGCTCGTCCACCGGACGGTCTGGATAGTCGGTCTCGTTCACCACCAACCCGACGAGGGACAGCAGTCGCCAGGCGATCCGCTCATCGCTCGGCAACTGACCCTTGCGCGCCATCCGGATGAGCTGGACGGCCACCGCGCGATCCTGCGGGCTTCTCGACAGCTCAAACAGTTCGGGGTCCAAGTCTGCAGGGGCGAGTTCCTTGACCGCTGTCTTCATACGGGATTGGACCGGACCGTCGATCCACTCCAGGCGCCATTGCGTGCTGTCATAGACGGCTTCGACCTGCACCTCGAACCGCGCGGACAGAGCGGCCGCCAAGTGGCGAACAGCGTTGCTTCGGTTGGTCGCCACAGAAGGGCCTCCATGGTCCACTTGGTGCGCAACATTTTGTTGACAGGCTCAGAATACGGCGACCTCGGTGCCACAGCTTCGACTCTCTGAACGATCAGGAAGTGCTTCCGAAGTTCAACACGCAGGACTTGACAGAGAAACCATCGCCCCACTCCAGGGTCCACTGCGCGCTGTCATAGCGCGCCTCCACCAGCACGCCGAACCGCGCGGCGAGGGCGCTCGCCAGACGACGGACGGCACTGCTCCGGCTGGCCGCCACGACAACCTCCAGGTCCTCGCAGAGCAACACTTTGTTGACACCCACACTACGGCGAGAGCGAGGTCAGCGCGGCTGGATCAGGGCGAACGCGTGAGCTACCGCGACTGCGGCGGGGTAAGGCCTGGCGGGGTGGCGCAACGCAGTTGTTCGATCAGCTCTTCGATCTCTCCATGGGTGATGTGCGTGATGCCGGACTTGCTAGCCGTGTTGAAGGCGCGCAGTATGCGCCATCCGGACGAGCGCGCTTGGGGCAGGATGATCAATCCTGTATCAGAGCCAGGGGCAGGCTGTACTGCGTGGCTCCCGATGACGCGGGTGATCTGGTAGCGGCCGCGAACGATGAAGATCTCGAAAGACACGGTGCTGATGTGGGCGCCGGCGTCCAGGTCTGCTCTGGCCTCTACTAGGTCGCCAAGCACGGCACGGTAGATCGTCATCTCGACCCATCTGGCCTTGCTGCTCCACACCATCACGTTGGCGGTGGTGGTGACCGCGTCGACGGAACGGGCCTTGGCCACCGCGCGCAGCTGGCGGATCAAGCGCGGGCAGGCGTAGGTCGCCGATCGGCCGATCAGCCAGAAGGCGAACCAGAGGCACAAGCTGGCAGCCGCAGCTACGGACCACCCGCGGGGTCGCTCCAGCCAGGCCGCCATGGCCGCGAGTGCGAAGAACCCCCCGGTGATCGAGATGCGCCAGGCGATCGCCCGGGTGCGGAACGAGATCATGCCGGGCCCGCGTCCTGGCCGTGTTCATCCTGTCTCGGTGTGGGTCTCGGCGCGGGAGTGGCCGTCCTGGGCATCAGTCCGCGCATGAAGCCATGCCGCTCGAGGAAGTCGGCAAACGTCATGCCCGCGTCCGTGAGCTCGACGCCTTGGCCTCGGCAGTGCCAGCATTCCTGCATGTCCGGACCGGTCGGCTTGGCCTGCTCCCAGTCCCGCAGAGCTTGCTCAGCCTCCACGACAGTCGGCGAAACAGGCGCGGGTTCCGACCGCTGCGCGATGCGACGATGCAGGCCCACCACGTCGGCCAGCCCCGTCACCCAGGCATCTGGCGGAAGGCCAGCGGCCACGCGTGCGTCCCGCGCCGCCTGCTGCAGCTCCTGCTCGCGCTGTCGCCAGGACTGCCACGCGGCGGGGACTTCTCCTCCCCGGCCGTCGCAGACTGAGCATGTGGCTTCTAGCGCGCTCACCAACTGGTAGATGAGGCCTGCCCAATCGGGACGAGTGTACGGATTCGCCACCCACACGAGGTTACGGACGTGGTGCTCGATTTGCCGCAGTTCAATGCGAATTGCAACCAAAGTGCGACACAGGGTCACCAAGGCATTCAGGGGCGCCGCGCCTCCGGAGTCCAGCAAGAGAGGTTCGAAAGGGGCGACATTTAGGGCATAGCGGGGCATGACGATCATCGGGACGAGAGTCCCAAGGAAAGGAATCTGATGGACATCGACTACAACCCGTTCGCCTTCCGCCTGCAGGCCGACCCGTATCCGATCTACGCGCAGCTGCTCGAGCATGCGCCGCTCTACCGCAGCGTCGAGCACGACTTCTACGCTCTGACTCGGCATGGGGACGTGGCCGCCGCGTTCCGCGATAGCACTACGTTCTCGTCCGCCTATGGAGTCCAGTTAGACGGCTGGCGCCCGAACGCGGCCGCGCGGAGCTCGTTCCTGGCTATGGACCCGCCCGATCACACCCGGATGCGGGGCCTGGTCGCCGCCGCGTTCACCTCGGCCCGGGTCGCGGGCATGGAGCCGGCCATCCGCGCCTTCGTGCGCAGGCATCTGGATGATGTGCTGCAGGGCGGGGCGTTGACCTGGGACTTCGCCAAGTGGGTCGCGGTGATTCCGGTGCACGTGGTCTCCGAGCTGCTGGGCATTCCAGAAGCAGATCGCGGGCTGATGCTGCAGTTGACCGAGGTCCTGGTCGCCCGCCAGGACGGCGTGTCGACCGAGCGGCCGCCTGGATACTACGAGGCGATCATGGCCGCCCTCCAGTACTACACGGAGTTGATCGTCGAGCGGCGGGCCCGACCGGCCGACGATCTGACCTCCGCACTCATCCAGGCGCGCACCGCCGATGGCGAGCAGCTGACCACTGATGAGATCGCGTCGGCCATGCTGCTGCTGGGAGTAGCCGGCAACGAGACCACCGCCAGGCTGCTAGGCCTGTGCTGGTACCAGGCCTGGCGCCACCCCAATCAGCGCGCCATCGCCTGGTCTGGCGCCATCACCGGATGGCTGGGCGAGACACTACGCCACAGCGGGCCAGTCCAGACGGTGGCACGGCGCGCCACCCGGGACATAGAGATGCACGGCCAGCACGTGCCCGCCGGATCCCGGATGCTGCTCGTGGTGGCCGCGGCCAACCGGGACCCGCACGTCTTTCCCAACCCGGACCGATACGACGTCGCGCGTGACACCACGGCGACGCTGGCATTCGGCCAGGGCCGTCACTTCTGCCTGGGCGCGGCACTGGCCAGATTGCAGGCACAGATCGTGCTGGAAGAGCTCGTGGCGTCGATCGCGTCCTACGAGATCGAGGTCGACAGCGCGAAACGGCTCGGCTCGCCCACCCTGCGTGGCTACATCGAGCTGCCGACGACCGTCAAAGTCAGGTGAGCCGGTCGATGACGAACGACGGCCCTGACGGCGATCGCCGGCGCGGCACGGCTCCGGCTTAGCAAGGGACGAGGTTGTCGGCCAGCGAGGTCAGGTCGGATAGCTGCACGACGAGCTGGGTGGCCAGGCAGGACTCCAACAGAGGGAACGCCTCCAATGGGACGATGGCGTTCTTCTCCACCAGAATGGCGGCCTTCGGGTCGCTGTCGTGTTGGCGGTACACGTCGGCGAGCACGCCGTACGGCTCAGCGTGTCGAACGGCGTACACGTGGCAGCCTCGGCGAAGTCGCGTGCAGAACCTGGGGCCCATGATGGCCTCGTCTATGCATCGGGCGCAGGTGGGGGCGATGTCGGTGATCCCGGACCAGTTCTGTTCCGGGTTCTCCTCGGCTGGGATAACCCACGTGACGCCCCCATTGGGGAGACGCGCCGACTGGCCGCACGCCTGGCAGAGACGGAAGATCATGCAGCACCGCTGACAATGGGCGCCGTTGTACCGCTTCTGGGCCTGCGGGGCGTTGGCCGTGCTCGTGTGCTGGCGGGACCAGAGCACGCGGAATTGCCAATCTTCTTCCACTGCGTCGACATAGGCGAGGCGGATCTTGTTTGTGGCGGTCGGGTGGTCCTGGAAGACCAGCGGCGGGGAGCACGCCTCATCCCCTGCTGAGCTGTGTAGGTGTGTCAAGAGTGCTCCCTACAGGAGAGTTACAAGGATGAGGTGGGTTGCCGCTGCGGTCTCGGGGCGGCTCGCATGTCCAGCAGCTCGACCCACAGGTGCTTGGCCAGGGCTCCGCGCAGGACGTTGCCGGCATCAAGGGGGATGTTGACCTCGTGTGCGATCTTCATGGGCGTGCCATCGATGGCGGACGGCTTGAATAGGTCGGCGGCAAAGGCGATCGGCTTGGCTCCAGCGACTGTGATCACCCGTGAGTGTTCGCCCAGCTTGGGGCACGCTTCTAGCGCTTCGGGAATACAGCTTGTGCACGTAGGCGGGACGTTGGTGACGGGCTGGCCGTCCGGCGAGATCTCTGGATCATCGACCAGCAGCCACGAGACACGTGCGGTCTCCCGGTCGCTGCACGGGCCGGTGCACACCATGCACAAGTAGTCGCGCATCATGAGGCGGGTGCGCGGTGTGTTGATCGCCTTCCATTTGTGGGTGCCAGACCGATCCTGGCCGTGCCGGACCCATAGGACGCCATGTTCCCAGTCGTCGCGTTGTGAGTCCTGGTAGGACAGGCGTAGCAGCCCTTCCGCGTCCAGCGTGAATGCAAGCCGGTCGCGGAGGAGCTCGCCTGTCCACAAGTTCTGATCAGGGATGCGGAGACCACCCCTGGTGCGACGTGGTGCCTGCCGTTCCGGTGGAGCGCTGGCCTGCGGGATCGCGCTGCTCAATGCAGGTCTCCCGTCCAGAAGCGAAGACCGCTGAGACCTACCAGGCCCATAAATGATCTTCCAATCACGGAATAGCAATGTTTGTGCAGCATAACCCTTCATGGCTGTAGCCCTGAAGGGGTGTCGGGCTGTAGCCCTGATGCGATGTGGGCATGGCTGCCCTTGATCGGAGCGACGACCGGCCGCTGTATCAGCAGCTGGCCGACGTGCTGCGCGCGGAGATCAAGCGGGGTCGGCTACGGCCTGGCCAGAAGTTGCGTTCGGCCAAGGACCTGGCTGACGAGTACGGCGTCGGAGTGAACACCGTCGAAGGCGCGCTCGGCGTCTTGTCCGGGGAGGGCCGCATCCGCCGTGAACAGCGTGTGGGAGCCTTCGTCGCCGAGCCGCCCGAGCGCGCCGTCGTGCCCGTCCCCGGACCAGCTGTCATCACCGCGCGCATGCCGGACGCCGCAGAAGCTCGCCGGCTGGGCATCGCGCGGACAGGGGTGCCTGTGCTTATCGTCGATCGCGCTGGTCAGGTGAGCGTGCTGGCGGCCGATAGTTGTGAGGTCCACGTACCCGGTCCGCATGGTGCCTGATCATCTAGCCGGGGCCGTCGAGGCAAGATTGCCCAGGCCGAGTGCTAAAACGCGCGTTTCACGCCTCTCGTAAACAGACCGACGCCGTCATCCAGTGCCTGCTCGCTGCTGCACGCCCCCGGCGTGCAGGCCACACACCCCACGATCTCCCCCAGCAGTCGCGGCGCGGCCGACGGGCGACCGGAACAACGAGCCTGGATGCTGCGCTGACCTGCGCTCTAGCGGTTAGAGGGGGTGTGCCGCTCAGCGGCCTTTCCTGGCCGCGGGGCAGGCGTACGGTGGGAATATGGCGACCTCGCGCCGATGCTGGCAGTGCGATCGGCCGTTGCGCGTCACGGCCAGAACTGATATGCGCTACTGCGGCACGGCCTGCCGTGCGAAAGCCCGGCGACGCCGCCTGCGCTGGAAGAAAGAGTTCGCCGCCGAGATGATCGCCACCAGCATGGCGCACCTGCAGGACAGGGTGGGGCGGCGCTGCCCGTCTTGCGGCGTCTGGTTCGCGCCCGGCGTCGGAATTCGCCGGGACGCGCGCTACTGCTCGCCGCGCTGCCGTACGGCGGCCTGGCGGGCCCGCCAGCATGCCTCCTCGGCCGCACAGCCGCTACGCCAAGCCGTCACGTCCTCCCGCACGGGTGACGGATCGGGCGCGCCTACAAGCGGCTGACCTGGGGTGAGGCCGCACCAAGACGGCCAGGATCGTCTTGACCCCGGTTGGACAGGCCAGGTCTGGGCTACCGGTAATCCTGGCCGAAAACCAACGGATATCGCTGACCTGCAGTGATGCTGGGGTCAGTGTTGGGCGTTCTGATCGCTACCGCTACGGTTCGTACCGTTTGTTCAGCCCAGGTGGCGGACGTCGTTGTGCCCCGCCAACGCCCACCGCCAGCCGAGTCCGGGCATCGTCCAGGACAGCGGCTGCTGCTGCCACGTCGTGACAGCGGTCGGGTGGCAGGCGAAGCTCACCGGCAGGACCTCGCCAGAGGGGACGCCGGCGAAGTGGTGGTGGGCGGCCGCGATCGTCTCCCCGTGCGCGACGATCAGGATCTTCTCGCCGCCGTGCCGGTCGAGGATGGCGGCGATAGCGGCTCGCGCCCGGGCAAGGAACGCCAGCCACGACTCCGCGCCGGCAGCGATCGGCCGGTCCGGATACAGCGACGGGGCGTCGCCGAAATCGGCTACCGCCTTGTCCCACGGCAGCCCCTCGGCGGCGCCGTAGTCCGGTTCACGCAGGCCCGGCTCGACGATCGGCTCGACTCCGAGGACGTCGCCGAGGAGGCCAGCCGTCTCCGACGCGCGCCGAAGGGGCGTGGTGTAGATGACGTCGACGGGCCGGGCGGCATTGGCGAGGCGTGCGGCGAGTCGCTCGGCCTGCTGCCTCCCTTCTGGGGTCAGGCCGCGGCAGGTGCGCATCCCGCCGATGGTCTGTTCGCGGTTGCACCAGGCTTCGCCGTGGCGGGCGGCGAGAAGCTCGGTCGGTTCGGCCATGGGGCCGTCACCTCCTGGAGGGGTCGAGGGTGCGCGGGTTGGGCCGGTCGAGGTGGTCGCGGGCCAGCATGTAGGCGTCGATCAGGCTGGCGCCGGTGTAGGCGCAGGTCGCGGATGCGGCCAGTGCTGGGATGGCGTTGACGGCGACACTGATGGGCGCCTGGGCGAACAGCTGCTGGTCGGACAGGGAGTCGCCGTAGGCGACCCACCGGCCGGAAGGGACGCGGTACTGGGCGAGCAGCCGGCGGGTGATGGGCACCTTGTCGTGCGGGGCGAGGATGCCTGCCAGGTCGAGCGGCTGCCGCATCGGTAGCGGCGGGAAGCGCGAGCCGGCCACGTAGTCGAAGCCGAGCTCGCAAAGGTGGTCAGCGTAGAAGCCGGGCGACATGGTGATGACGGCGGCGTGCTCTCCGCGGGAGTGGATGTCGGCGACGACGTCGGCGATGCCGTCCAGCCACGGTCCGGCGGCGAACGTCTCGGCCACGATCTGCTCGGTGAGCTCGGCCCACAGCTGGTGGAGGCGGGCGGCGAACTCGCGGGTGGTGACGCGGCCGGCCGCGAATGCCTCCTCCAGAGCGAGCACCTCGTGCTCGCAGGCGAGCGCCCGGGATAGGCGGATGCTGGCGGTGGTGCCGTGCAGGAGGGTGCCGTCCATGTCCATCACGTGCAGAGCCGTCATCGGCGCCGTCCGTCGTGGGTGTACATGTACAGGGTGACGGGCCCGTCATGGGCGCAGGTGTGGCCGAGCAGGTGACGGGTCGCCGCGTACAACGGGGACGGCAGCGCGTCGGGCGGAAACCACCCCCAGGACGCGAAAACGTCCGTTTCGGTGACGATGGGTGGTGTGGCGCCGGCGGTCATGGCGACGCCCGCCGTCACCCGCACCGTGCCCGCGTCCGGGTGGTCGAGCACGATCGCGAAGGTGCGCGGCTGGCCGGCGTCGGCGATGCCGGTCTCCTCGGCGAGCTCCCGTACGGCGGCCGCCTCGAATGTCTCACCCGGTTCGACGGACCCGCCCGGCAGGCACCACGAGCGCGTCTCGCCGTCCTTGATGCGCTCGCCGAGCAGGATCCGCCCGTAGGCGTCGGTGAGGATGACGCCGACGCCGATCACCCGCTGCGTCCCGGCCCCCGCGCTCGTGCCGGTCATGACCGCTCCCAAGCCGCGGCGAGCGTGGCGGCCGCATAGTGTCCACTGATCATGGCGGCGATGATGCCGCGGAACAGGCCGCACGCGTCGCCGGCGACCCAGGCGGGGGCGTCCAGCAGCCGAAGGTCGCCGTCGAGGCGCGGGTAGCGGCCGACGCCCTCCAGCGTGGGCCCGATCAGCATCGTGCCGTCGGCGGCGATGGCCGGGTACTGGACGATCAGCTTGTTCACCCCGCTGAGGAGGAGGTCGCGCAGCCCTGCCCCGTACACCTCTTCGAGGCGGGCCAGCGCGCCGCACTCGCCCGCCAAGACGCCGGCCAAGGGGATGGTGAAATGGCAGGCGGGGTCGCCGAGCGCGTTCAGCAGCGGCGGCAGCAGCTTGCCGGCGAGCGTCTCGTCCAGGACGCGGACGTTGAACCCGGTGTTGGAGCGGCCGGTTGGCGGGCAGTCGGAGCGGCCCGACACGGTCCACAGGCCGCTGGTTTCGGTGGCGACGGTCTCCCCTGCCCGGCAGACGCAGAACGTCCGCCATTCGGCGTTCTCGCCGGGGTCGCGGAAGCGGAGCTTCGGGTCCAGCTGCGGCATGTCGGCGAAGAACGCCAGCCCGGCCCGCTGTTCGATCCGCAGCCCGGCTTCGAGGCGGCGGAACCGCCACGCGCCGGTGAGGCCGTCGAGGGCGAGCGGCCCGAACCGGCCGGTGGCGACCAGCAGGCGGCGCGCCTGCAGCTGGGCGTGGCGGCCGTCGTGGTCGAGGGCGAGGTGGAAGGCGTCCCGGCTGGCGTCGTAGCCGGCCGCGGTCATGTGGTGGCTGGTGAGGATGTGCGCGTCGAGCCCGTCGACGAGGCGGGCGGTCAGGTCGAGCCGCGCCTGCAGGCTCAGGTAGTCGCTGGGGTAGTCCTTCAGCGCCCAGGCGCCGTCGCTGATGCTGTATGCCTGCGGGTGGTCGGGGAACGGCGGGCACGACAGGCCCGCCTCGGCGAGGACGCCGGTCGTCCACGTGTAGGCGGCGTGCAGTCCGGTGGCGCGCGGCAGCGACCACAGGGCGGTCGCCGACGGGTAGAAGGAGAACTTGCCGTCGGAGAACAGGCCTGCGCCGCCGTGGCCGCGAGTGGTCTGGTGAGGGTTGTGCCGGTCGCGGTCGGCCACGGGCAGGCCGGCGTCGATGAGGGCGACGTTCAGGCCGCTGCCGGTCAGGCGGGTGGCGGCGGCCAGACCGGCTGGGCCGGCGCCGAGTATCGCCACGTCGACGGTGCCGAGGTTGCGGGAGGTGGACACGGCTGCTCCTTCACGCGGGGTTGGGTTGCGGGCATGCTGAGTTCGCCCGGCGGCGCACTGCGGGTGCCGCCGGGCACCGATGGGGCGGGATGTGTCAGGTGCGGCGGTGCAGGAGTTGCTCGTACACGCCGAGGCAGGCGGCAGCGTGCGCGTCGCCGGTGAACAGGCGGGCGCGGTCGGCCGCCGCCGACGTGAGGGCGGCCCGATGGTCGGGGTCGCCGGCGAACCGGTCGAGCGCGGCCGCCAGGGCGGCGGGGTCGCCGGGCGGCACGATCACTCCGGCGGGTCCGGCGAGCTCGGCCATGTTGGCGACGTCGGTCGCGATGACGGGCACGCCGTGGGCGAGATAGTCGGCGACGGCGCCGGACCCTTGGAAGGTGGCGACGGGCTGGTAGGGGAAGACGCCGACGCTGCTGGCGGCCACCAGCGCGGCGCGGGCGACCGCGTCCATGTAGGTGGGTGCGACGGTCAGGTGGGCGCGGCCGTGCCTGCTGGCGCCCGGCTGGAGTGCTGCGCCCGCCTGGCTCGGGTCGTCCCAGAACGGGCCCGCCAGGTGGAACCTCACCGGCTGCCGGAGCTGGGCGAGCGCGGCGATCAGCCCGGCGGCGTCCTTCCACGGCGCCGGGTAGCCGTACAGGCTGGCCAGCAGCCGCCCCTCCTCCTCGACCGCAGGCACGGGGGTGCCGGCGGGGATGGTGGTGGGCAGGAACGCCACACCGTACGGTCCGGGGGTGGGCAGGGTGCGGGCGGCGTACTGGCCGAAGTACACGTAGCCGTCCATGCGGTGCATGCTGTCGGCCACCGCCGCGCTCAATCCCGGGTCGGGCACATGCTTGCGGAACAGGGTGGGGGCGAGGCTGTGCACGTGGTAGACGATCGGCGGCCGTTCCCGGTCGCGCCACAGCAGCGGCAGCAACTGCTCGATCTCCAGGTTCCCGAAGTGCAGCGACACCACGTCGAAGCCGCGCAGGTCGGCGTCGGCGAGCGTGGAGGCGGCCGCGATGATCTGCTCCGACGTCCAGAACCGGCCCAGCTGCTCGTCGTAGGGTGGGCCGGCCGAGCCGAGCCGAGCCACCGTCGCGCCGGCCGCCGCCAGGCCGTGCTGCAGGACGTCGAGGTAGGGCGGGATGCTGTCGCCGTCGTTGCGGGGGCCGACCAGCAGGATCCGCATCCGGCTCACCGCCCGGCGGAGAGCCGGGCGGCCAGCAGCTGCTCATACATGGCGAGCGTGTCGGCGGCGTTGCGGTCCCAGTCGTAGCCGTCCGGGAGGGCGCCGTGCAGCGGCGGCCTGCGCTCCAGCAAGGCGGCCAGGTCGGCCGGGTCTCGCCAGGTGGCGCCGGTGATGCCGTCGACGATCAGCTCGGCGGCGGTGCCCAGCTCGGCGGGCAGCAGCGCCGGCACGCCGCAGGCGAGCGCTTCGGCGATGGCGAGGCCGAAGCCTTCCCAGCGTGACGTCGACAGCAGGTAGTCGCTGCTGCGGTAGACGGCGGGCAGGTCGTCGTCGTCGACGTCCTGCACGACCTGCACGTGCGGGTGGCCGGCCAGCGTGAGCGGGTATTCGACCCAGCCGTGGCCGAGCACGACGGTGACGGCGGCTTTGCCGGCCAGGGCGGGCAGCAACTGCTGCAGCCGGTCGGCGCCTTTCATCGTGGTCAGCTTCCCCACCCACAGCAGGCGCGGAGTCTCCCAGCGCGGCCCGGTCACGCGCTGCCACAGCGCGTCGGTGTCGGGGCAGTCGTCGGCGAGCGGGCTGCCGCCGAGCGTGGAGCCGTCCTGGTCGAGCCGCAGGCGGCGGCCGCTGGAGATCGGCGAGGTGCGCGGGCCGGGCCGGAACCTGAGCCGGTCGACGCCGTTGGCCAGGACCGGCAGCTGGTGGGCGTAGGCGGCGACGATGTCGCGGGCGGCCCACTGGCTGACGGCCACGCCGGCGTCGGCCACGTCCAGCAGCGCCTGCTCGGCGGCCGCGAACGCCTCCGGCGCGGCCATCGTGGCGGCCGACAGGTCGGCGCGCACCAGCACTGGCACCCGGTCGCCGGCCGGGCGGCTGGCGTAGTGCAGCAGCTCGGCCTCCCACGTGGAGCATTCGGCGATGTCGACGGTCAGATGGTCGAGGGCGGCGGCGACAGCGGCGCGGTGCGCCTCCAGGTCCTCGGTGCGGGGCAGGGTGACGAGGTCGACGCCCGGCCGGGACGGCAGCGGGTGCGGCGTCTCCTGCGTGATGAGGGTGAGGTGGTGGCCGGCGTCGGCGAGCCGGTCGGCCAGCTGCCGGTAGACGGTGCAGATGCCGCCGCGGGTGACAGCGTGCAGGTCGCGGTGCACGATCGCGATTCGCATCAGGGGGCCTTCCGGGGGTGGAGGACGGTGGAGCGGAAGCCGTCCCAGTCGGCTTCCAGGGCGGCCAGGCGGGCCTCGCGCCACGCGCTGGGCTCGGCTTCGCGGTGGGTGCGTAGTTCGCGGGTGAGTACCATCGCCTGGTTGAGCGTGAACGCCGCCCGCCAGGCGGGGTCGGCGGGGATGCGGGCGGCGATGAGGTCGCGGGCTGACGGGGCGTCCCGCAGCAGTACCCACAGCAGCGCCAGGTCGAGGCCAGGTAGGAAGAAGCCGGCGAACTCCCAGTCGAGGAACGCCACCGGGCTGGCGGGGTCGTCGGTGAGCCAGATGTTGCCGGGCAGGGCGTCGCCGTGCGCGAAACACCGTCCGGGCTCGGCCTTCGCGAGCAGCCCGGTGAGCGCCTGGTGGTCGGCGTCGTCGAGCAGCCCGTTGCTGCGGTAGCGGTCGATCCGGCTGGCGTAGTCCCAGCCGTCGGCGTTGATCGGGGCGGCGGGCCGCCAGCGGGCGAGCGCGTCGACAGCGTCCAGCACCGCGGTGAGGGCGGAGGTGCGCAGCGGCCGCTGGGGGTAGCGGTCGGCGTCGAGCGGCTCGCCGGTCAGCCGCTCGACGATGAGGACGCCCGCCGCAGGGTCGACGGCGACCAGGTGGGGCGCTCGCACGGGCGGCGGCGTCTTGGCGAACGCCTGATAGATGCGGATCTCGCGGGCGAACTTGTCTCGCCAGAACGGCGCCTGGTCCAGCAGCAGCTTCGCCACGACCGGCTGCCCGTCGCACGTTCCGGCCACCAGCACGGATTTGCCGGTCACGTGCAACAGCTCCCCGGGCGTGAAGGTGGGCTGCAGGCGGCGGGCGGCGTGCACGGCGGCGTCGCGGGCGGTGGCGCCGCGGGCGGCGTCCGATGTCATGGCTGCTCCTCGGTGACGGCTTCGGAAAGGCGGCCCGGCAGGTCCGCCTCCTCAAGCGTCCCGGTCACCAGCCCGTATAGCAGCCGGATGACACGCTCGTAGTAGAAGTGGGCCAGCGGACGCCCGGCGGCGATCTCCCGTTCGGCGAGGTCGTAGGCCGCCATCAGGTGGCGGCGGCCCGCCGCCGCGGCGCTGTCGCGCCGGACGGGCCAGCGGCTCATCAGCCGCTGGTGGGTGGAGCGGAAGGTGTGCAGCCGGCCGCCCGTGCCGGCCGTCGGGCAGCTGGTCATGCTGGCCGGTTCCCGCAGCCGGTGGTAGACGACGGTCGGCTGCGCCAGGTGCGTGAACTTCAGGCCGTGGCGGCGGTGCAGTTGCAACCACATGTCCCAGTCCTCCTCCACCGGCAGCGTCTCGTCGAACACGGCGCCGGTGCCGTCCAGGTTGCGGGCGACGACCGAGGTGACCGGGATGTAGTTGCCAACGTCCAGCACGCCGGCGTCGAACGGGAAGTCGAAGACGTGCTCGGCGTGCACGGCGCCGCCGGGGACGATGCGGCGGCTACTGACCGGGCACGCGCTGTACACCAGGTCGCCGCCCGACTGCTGGAGGGTGGCGACGGACGCGGCCAGGTGGCCGGGCAGGAATATGTCGTCGTCGTCGAGGAACGCCCAGAACTCTCCCGTCGCCGCCAGCATGCCGGCGTTGCGGGCGGCGGGCAGCCCGCGGTTGCGTCCGAAGGTGACCAGCCGAGCGTTGAGCCTGGCCGGCAGAGCGTCGATGAGCTGGGTGACGTCGCGGCCGCCGTCGTTGACGACCACCACTTCGACGTCGACGCCGTCCTGGGCGGCGACGCTGCCGAGCGCCTCGGCCAGCAGGTGAAGCCGATCCTTCGTCGGGATGATCACACTGACGGTCGGGGTGGTCATGCCGCCTCTCCCGCGTCGAGCGTCTCCAGCAGCGGCCGCATGTCGCCGTCGTGCCGCCACGTCAGCAGGTGGGCGCTACGGCACAGCTCGCCGATCAGGGCTTGCCCGTCAGTGACAAACGCTTCCACCGTCCGCCGCTCGTACGGCAGGTGCCGCGGGTTGTAGGCCGGGTCGAACACCCAGTCCAGCCGCAGGTGCTTCTCCAGTTCGCTGCTGCCGCCACCCGGCCGGGGCCGCTCGCTGGCGGCGGGCGCGAACTCGGGGAACACGACGACGACGCGGGCCTTGCCGGGCCCAGCGCAGTGCACGGCGACCGGGTTGGGCTGGCCGAAGCCGGCGAAGGTGTAGTCCAGACGCACCTCGAGTCCGCGCCGCTGCTCAGCGGGCATGACCCGGTAGCGGTCGACGTCGACGCCGCACCCGTCCCACGGCTCGGGCAGCAGCTCCTCCATCGCCAGGTAGGTGCCGATCTTCACCGGGATGGGGGTGGGCAGCGACGTCACCACCAGCCCGATCTCGCCGTCCGGGTCCGGGTAGACGATCAGATGGTCGTTGGAGACGTAGTCGAAGCCGTGCCGCAGCACCGCGTCCAGGGCGAGCGTCGTCTTGCCCGCCCCCTTGTCGCCGGCGATCACCATGAGCAGGCCGTCCTTGTGGACGGCGGAGGCGTGCAGCATCGCGTACCGCTGCCGTTCGCAGTAGGCGACCATCACCTCCCGGACCGCCTTACGGACGCCGATCTGCAGCGCGGTCGCATCCGCCGACCACACCTGCAGACGCCGGCGTCGCGGGTCGGCGCGGTAGCCGACTCCGTACCCGTCGACGTCCATGACGGGGCGCGGTGTGGCGAGGCGGGCCTGCACCCGCCAGTATGGGCGGCGCTGCCCGGTGTCGGGGGCGTAGAAGTCGTCGAGGTAGGTCAGCACCCGTGGGTGGTCGGTGGCTACGGCTACGCTCACCTCGCCCAGGGCGTACACCTGCTCGCTGGTCATGGTCACCGGCTGCTCTACGGTCGTGTCCACTCGGCTCTCCCGCTGGCTCGACAAAGGGGGGATGTGGCGGGACGGTGACGTTCACGCTGAACCAGGTGCACAACCCGGGTTCGCGATCTACGCTCCGATCGTCCGCCTGTACGGATCGTCACCTAGGCATTGCCGGGCCGCCCAGAGGACCGGTGTTGCCGCAACATCGCAGCAACAGGCGAGGGAGCTGGTCGCGATGGACGAGCACGACGGCACCACGGCGCAAATGTTCGGCCTGGTCCTGCGTCACCTGCGCCTTCAGACCGGCCTGTCGCAGCGTGAGCTGGGCAAACTGTCGCTCTACGACCACACCCGCATCTCCAGGACCGAGAATGGCGACATCCTGCCCCCCGCCGACAAGGTGCGCCTTTTGGACGGTGCGCTGAAAGCAGGCGGCCTGCTGCTCGCGCTCAGCGACACGGCCCGGCTCGCGCAGGCCCGCCCGTACAGCGGAAGCGTTGCTGGCCTACATGACGGCGAACCGGTCATGCTGGACATGCAGACGCCGGATGGAAGGAACGTCAGGGTGACGATCTCGCGCCGCCAGTTCGCCCAGCTGCTCGCAAGCGGAACGCTGTCCGCTGTCCTACCCGGCCTGTCCGAAAGCGACCAAGCACAGCGGGTCGCCCGCGCCCTGCAGGAGCCGGCCCGCGTCGACGCCGGGGTGATCGACTACTTCCGGCGTGTTTTGGCCGAGCACTACACCGCCGACAAGATGCTCGGGCCCCGCTCGCTGCTGCGGCCGGTGCTGGCGCAGATAGAGGTCCTGGACGAGTTGCGCCGCGGTGCCGGCGCCCGCCACGCCGAACCGCTGCTGCAGGTCCTCGCCCAGTACGGCGAGATGGCCGGATGGCTGCACCAGGACCTGGGCGAGCTCGACACGGCGATGGAGTGGACGCGCCAAGCGGCCGAGTGGGCGATGTGCGCCGGCGACACCCAGATGACCGCCTACCTGCTGGTCCGCCAGTCGAACATCGCCTGCCTCACCGACGACTACGCCGCCGTCGTCCACCTCGCGGCGGCCGCCCGCCGCCGGCCGGACGAGCTGGAGCCGAAGCTGGACGCGCTGGCCGCACAGCAGCAGGCGCGCGGCCTGGTGATGCTCGGCGAGCATGATGACTGCTTCGCCCTCCTCGACCACGCAGGCGAGACGCTGCGCGACCATCCGCAGGTCACCCACCCGCACGTGCCCGTCTACCTGCACCACTACGACTCGGACACGCTGCAGGAGCAGTCTGCGGTCTGCTACCGGGCGGCTGGCCGCGCCGACACCGCCGTCACCATACTCGAGGACCAGATCGGCAAGCTGCCCGAGACGCTCGCCCGCGACCGCGGCCACCTGACGGCCAAGCTCGCCGTCGCGGTCGCCCAGTCGCAGCCAGACCCAGCACGCGCCGCCCACCTCGGACATGAAGCGCTCGGCGTCGCCCGCAGGACCGGCTCAGTGCGCATCCGCCGGGAGCTGCGCACGCTCGACCGCGAGCTGTCGCAGCGCTGGCCGGCCGACACCCAGGCGCGCACCTTCCACGAGGCGCTCGCCAGCGCGTGACCCGGGCATGCCCGTGCCTCGGATCTGACGACGGCCTAGCGCGATGACGATCGATCGCCCGGGATTGCGGCGGTCGTCAGAGCCTGCCTCCGAGGGGCGTGCCTGGGACGGAGCCGGTCGACCCCACATGTGGGGCATGGGCGTCTGGGGACCGAGAACTGGCGATTCCCGGACGTCCATGTCGCCATGGTTGCCTCGCGCGGGCGCAGCCTGCTGGCCCTCCAGGGTCTTGTCGCGGATGTAGTCGCGATCCAGCTGGGCGGACACGGCCAGCACCGCGAACAGCATCGCGCCCAGGGCTCCTGATCACCTGCAGCGCAGTGCTAAAACGACCGTTTAGCACCGCACCGCGCATTTCCTCCTTGGCTCTGGCCTGCCTAGACGTTGAAGTACATGCGCAGTCGCTGCGGTGCGTCGTCCGGGGCTCCGGCGTCGTCGGGGCCGGTGATGATGACGGTGCCGTACAGCCAGTACGACGGATGGCCGACATCAAGGCCTCGCCGGGCGGCGCTGTCAGAGTGACCAAAGACGTAGCGGGTGGCGCGCGGATTGGGCGGGCGCCGACCGGCGCCGTCGCCGTCGACCCACAGCAGAGCGTCGCGGTCGTAGACGGCTCGCTCGACGGTGGCCGCGGGGGTTGTCGCATCGCCCAGCAGCTGGGCGAGCTGGCGGTGCCAGCTGGCAGGGTCCAGCGTGCGCAGGGTGCAGGGCTGGCCCGGGTTGGCGGGAACGACAATCGCCTTCACGAAACGGACTCCTCGAAGGTCAGCGGTGGTGGGTGGCCATGCCGTACAGGGTCAGGGCGAGCAGGAGCAGGGCGCCGATGGCGGCCCAGCGCAGGGCGCGGCTGTTGCGGCGCGCCGCACGGGCGAGGCGGGCCTCGAGGGAGCGGTCTTGGAAGACGAAGACCAGCAGGGCGGGGATGCCGATGATCACGCTCGCGAGGATCACCGTTGCCTCCATGAGATGTCCTTTCTCGGTGAGGGCTATCGGTTGAAGCGGCGGCCGGTGGCGAACCAGGCGGCAGCGGCGATCCAGGTCAGGCCGAAGGCCCCGTAGGAGAGCACGACGGTCGAGTGCGCGGTGGCCGCGAGCATGGTGAAGGCGGTGGCCAGGCAGACCGCGGCGAGGACCAGGGGCCAGGCGACCGGGCCGGAGTCCAGCCCTGGCCTGGCCGTGGTGAGCGGCGGTCGCGGCTGGGCCTCGGGTGGAGGTGTGCCTGCCGTGCCGGCCTGTTGGACGGGGGTGGTCAGAGCGGTCTTGAGCCGCTCGTAGGCGATGGTGATCAGGGCGAAGTCCCAGTCGGCGTGCGGGTCGCTCTGACCGGCGCGCAGGTCGGGATGGGTGTGGCGGGCGGCGCGTCGGTAGGCGCGTTGCACGTGGCGGGCGTCGGTGGCCTGGTCGGGGCTGAGCTGCAGGATGTGGGCGGCTTCGGCAACGGTTAGCTCGTCGGGGCTGGGCAGGGCGGGCATGGTTAGGACCACCCCCGCAGGGCCTGGTCGAGGGCGTCGTCGATGCCGGGGGCGAGTTCGCCGAATGGGATCCGGTTACCGGTGAGGGCCGGGTGTTGGGTGGTGGTCAGGGCGGCGGCGAGTTTGGCCGAGGGAGCCAGGCGGGGTGGTGCGGGTACGGGGACCACGCGCCCCCACCAGGCGCGGCCGTCTTTGGAGTAGACGACTTCGCCCGGCTGGAAGCGGCGAACCTTTTGCGGGTCGACCACGAAGGTGTCCTGGATGCGCTGGCTGCCTTCCAGTTCGCCGAGCGGGTCGAAGGCGTCGGCCCGGCGTCCTCGGGACGTGCCGATGTGGCGGCTGGATTCGACACGGCGCATGGTGCCGGCGCGCAGGGCGATCTGCTCGGGGTCGGGCGAGCGCATCAGTAGCCGCCCGCCGGAGGAGGTATTGACCAGGCGGCGGATGGCAGGCTCGTTCGGGCCGAGCCCGTCCCAGGACTGGGCGGAGGGGATCACGCTGCACCCCAGGCTGCGGAAGCGCTCCGACAGCAGGTAGAGCGGGATGTCGGAGACGGCGGAGAACTCCTCGAAGATCAGGGTGACCTCACGGCGGAAGGTACGTTGCTGGGTGGCGATGGCGTCGGTCAGGATCTGGATCAGCGCCGCCGCTCGGGCGTGGGCCTCTTCGGGGCGGCGCGTGCCCTGGACGACGCAGTACAGGGCGTCGAAGTCCATGAGGGGCCGACCGGCGTCGAAGGCGACGCCGAGGTCGCGAAACAGGCTGGCGTAGAGCATGAGGTTGGTGGGCAGCGTGGGCTCTTTGCCGCGCATCACGTTGTTGATCATGTCCTGTTCGATGGAGTGACCGGCCCAGTCCATGCGCAGCCAGGAGGCCTTGAGCCGGGTGAGGAACTCCAGACTGGAGCGCGGCGGCCCGGAGGGGGCGTCGATCACCAGGTGCAGCAGCACTTTCTGCAGCTGGGCGTAGTAGCGCTGGTCGGTCTTGGCCATCAGGTGCAGCGTCTCGGTCAGATCGCGGGGCTCCATCTGCCACATGTCCAGGCGGACCTCCAGCGGCCACAGCCCGATGCGCTCGATGGGGATGCCGAGCGAGGCGATCGTGTCGCACCAGGTGGCGCCGTCGACTTCGGCGTCCTGGCCGCCCTTGGCGTCGACGAAGATGATCAGCGGGCGGCCGCGTTCGCCGCGGGCGTGCCGCTCCCAGCCGGCTTCGGCGATGGCTGCCGACATGCGGCGCAGTAGCTCGGTTTTGCCCGCGCCGGAGTCGCCGACCACCACCATGGGGTGGCGGGGGGCGAGGGCGGGCACGATGAGGTGGGAGCGGTGCGGGCGCATCAGTTGGTGCAGGTAGCCGCGCGGCACCGATGAGCTTTCTTCGGCCAGCGGGCCCAGGACCAGGTCGCCGTCGGCGGTGGTGAGCGGCGTGCGGTAGCCCGACAATCTGGCCAGCGCCTTGAGCCGGTGCTCCCAGCGGCGGTCCAAGTGCCGCTCGGAGGCCGCAAGCGTGCGGGCTTGGCCGTTCTCATACAGCCATTGCTGCCGCGCCCAGAAGGCGGTAGCGGCCCACAGCCCTGCCGGGATGGTGAGGACCCCGGCGTCGATGAGGCCGCCCAGCCAGTCGCCGATCTGGGCACGCTCGATCGCGCCCGCGAAGGCGCGCAGGGGCGCGGCCGGGGACCAGGAGGCGGCCATCGCGGTGATGGGCATCAGGGTGGCGGGCAGGGCGAGGTTGCGCAGGCGGGACCAGATCCAGCCCACCTGCCAGGCCCACCAGCATGCGCCCGCCATGATCACGAGTATGGGGATCGGGCCGATGAGTAACACGACGACGATTGGTGGCATAGCGGGGAGCTCCCGAACGAAGGGTCGAACCAGGGAGGGGGTTACAGGCCGAGCGTCTGGGCTGCGGCGGGCGTGCCGAGCTCGGCCAGCGGCAGGACGCGCACCGTGCTCTGGTGGCGGGCGGGCAGCGTGGTGATCGCGGCGTGCAGCACGGGCACCGCGGTCGGCGAGGCCAGGTACAGCAGTGCCTCGGCCTGCCACCGCTGGTGCATGTCGCCCATGATCTGGGTGAGGATCTGCTCGGTGCGCGGCCGTGATTTTGGGGTGAGTTCGACCTCGATGACGACCCAGCGTCCCAGCGTCTGGTGCCACCACAGCCCGTCGGGCAGGTGCGGCAGCTTGTCGCCCGCCTGGCGACGACGGCCGTGGCCGTTCAGCTGGCGCTCGCTGCGCCAGCCGCTGAGCGTCAGGCCGCCCTGCAGGTGGGCGCGCACGTCGGCCACGGCCCGCACGTGCGCGGTGCGGCTGGCCGACGGCGCCCAGTATCCGAGCGAGGGCAGGTCCAGCAGCTGGCGGGCGGTGGCGTGGGTGGGCCAGACCCACAGCGGGCCGGCGTCCATCTTGGCGAGGTTGGCCCAGCCGGCGCGCCGCCAGCGGTTGGCCACCGCCCAGGCGGCCTTGTCGCCGACGCCGAACAGGCGGCCGAGCACGTCCAGCGGCGCGCCGTACATGTGCGCGAGCCACTCCAGCGCGACGGCGTCGCGCGGCGTCTGCCGCACGTTTCCGGCGTCGCTGCGGCGGCGGCGCGTGCCGTAGGAGGCGTCCAGGGGTGCCGTCACTGCCCCACTCCGATCCCCAGCGCCCCGGCGATCGCTTTGGCGGCCACTTCGATGATGTTGGGCACGTAGAAGAGCACGGCAACCGCGAGCGTGACGATCAAGAATTGTATGAAGCGGGTGATCTCCCGGGCGAACAGGAAGAACAGTGCCACCACGCCCACTGCCACCAGGAACAGCGGGCCGAAGAAGGAGCGCAGGAAGTCGGCCAGGCCTTCAGTGTTCAAGGCGGCGCCCGGACCGGGAATGGTCGGTTCGTCCAGCGCGGTCACGGCGCGCACCAGCACGTCAATGTGCCAGGGGAGGTTCGTCGGCATCCGTTACCTCTCAGGATCCGCCGCGACGGGGACTAAAACATGCGTTTGAGCATTCGCCGTGTGGCTGGGGGCGGCATGCGAGCTGCTCGGCCGGCTGCTGCAGCAAGGGGTTCGTGTCATCGGGTTGGGGGGTCGTCATGGCAGTCAGTCCAGGTCTGGCAGGGGTCGGTGGACGTCGGCGCGGTCCAGGGCGGAGTTGGCGCCGGTTGGCGGCCGGGCGGGTCGTCGAGGCCGTTGCCGCCGGGTGAGGTGGCGCGGCCGCGGGGAGAAGGGGTCGAGCGGACCGGCGGTGCGGCAGTGACGCGGACCCGGGTGGTGACGGTCACCGTCGCCTGCGGCCGCGCCGAGGAGGGCGCCGCGGTGGGCACGAAAGTGGGCGCCGGGCTCGCCGAAGGGGTCGAGGGCAGCCTGCTGGGCGACGGAGTCGGCCGGGGGCTCGCAGTCAGCGTGGCGAAACTCGGGCGACCGGTGGGGTGGTCGAGGGTGTGGTAGATCAGCCGCGCTGGGGTGTCGGACGGCGAGGGGATGGCGGCCGGCGGGTGCTGGCCGCGCAGAGCCAGCATCAGCACGGCCAGCAGGACGACGACGGCGCCGCCGGCGGCCAGCCACCACCGCATCGCCCAGCGTGGGCCGCCCGCGTCGTCATCGGCATCAGGTTCGGGGGTGTCAACGTGCCCGGGCAGCGGGTTGTACAAGGTGCGGCGGGGTTCAGACGGCGATGTCACGGCGTGGACCTCGCTCTTCCATCTCGGCAAAAGGGGGCGAGTGGTGCCGTGGCCGTACCCGCGCCCGTGGGGCGCCGCGCCTGGGTACGGCCGCGGCGGTCAGGTGAGGATGAACACCTCGCTGGCGACCTTGCCGAGCTCGGCGAGGTCGGCGGCGAGGCTGCGCTCGGTGGAGACGGGGTCGACGACGACGGCCAGGCGGTCGCGCAGGCCCTTGCTGCCCAGCGCTGTCCACAGCGGGTTGGGGGCCAGCCCGGCGTTCAGCAACCGATAGACGCCATCGCCCAGGGCGCTCTTGTGTCCCCACAGGGTGATGGTGGGCACCTGGTAGCGGTTGAGCAGGTCGATGACGCGCGTGTTGACCTGCGCGGTGGCGTTGGCCTGGTCCCAGGTAGAGGCCTCACCCTTGTGGGCCAGGCCGTACTGGCGGGAGGTGACCTGCCGCTGGCTGGACCAGCGCAGGGCGCGGATGGCCTGCCACTGGGAGCGGGTGGCCGCCGCTGGGGTGATCTTGAACTGTGTGTAGGACGGGCCCCAGAGCCCGTCGGCGATCTCGACGCGGTCCACCGGGGCGGCCGCGAGGTAGTCGCCGATCGCCTGTTTGGCGGCCAACGGGGCGCGGGACTGCATGGCCTGCACGCAGGACGTGTTGGCGCCGCAGCCGAGCTCGGGCACCGCGACGCCGATGGCCAGGCGTTTGCCGGGCAGCGCCGTGCGCAGCGCGCTGCTGGCCGCCCGCACGAACTGGCGGACCTGCTCCTGGTCGCGCCAGCCGTTCTGGCCGGCGACGTAGCCGAGGTTGTCGGCGAACTTGACCCCGACGACGTCGGGCTGCTGGGCGGTGGCGATCAGCGCCTGCAGCCCGACCTGGAAGGCGGCGTCGCCGCGTTGGTAGTCGCCGCTCAGGTCATGCTCGACCCAGATGCGGACAGGCGGCTGCACGGCGCGGGCGGCCTGGAGGGCGGCTAGCGTGCTCGAGCTCGCCGCGGCGGTGGGTGACGGGCCGGCACTGGCGGCTGGAGCCGTGGGTGGGGCGCTGGCCGCGGGCGGCGCAGAGGCACCGGGGCTGGGGTTGGGATTGGTGAGGGCTGGCACCGTGCTGAAGGACTGTGCCGGGGCGGGCGGTGGGCTGGTGGCGGCGTTGTCGGGTTGCATCGTGGCCACGTGGACCGAGCCGGGGTCGCCGTCGCACGCGTAGAAGGGCCGGATGCCAGGGTTGAGGCACGCGCTCTGGGGCGGCCTGACCGCCGCGCCGGCGCTGTTTTGGCAGCGGTACTTACGGGTCGACGGGTCGATCATGCAGTCGATCTGCCGCTTGCAGCCCTTGCCGAGCTTGTACCGCTCCTCCACGAACATGCCAAGCTCCTCGCACCAGCGCACCGGCGCGAGCGAGGGGCGGCTGGGGAGCTTGCCGGTGGGCGCAGGCGGTGCCTGGTCGGCGGCAGGAGGGCCGGGCGGGACCATGTCGTCGGCGAAGGCCAGGAAGCCGCCGCTGACCAGGACGGCGACGATCGCCATGACGACGCTGAGTTTCTGGCCGCGTGAGAGATCGAGGTGGACAATCCGCTTGAAGATCGTTTTCACATGTGCCTCATTTCGGCAGATAGGCGGGTGCGAACACATCCGGGTGGCGGTCAGCAGGTGCCGGTGCCGGAGTTGTTGATGGACGAGCCGTCATAGACCCGGTAACCGCCGGTGGCCGGGTCGACGGCCTTATAGCTGACCGTGAGCGTGAGCGTCCCCGAACCGCTGGTGGTCCCTTGCGTGGTCTTGCCGTCACCGGTCGCGGTGCCCGCCCAGCTGACCGTCACCGTCCCCTGCTGGACGACGTAATGGCAGTCGGGCGCGGGAGCCTTGGCCGACACCGAGACGCTCGTGCCTGACACCGAGATCCCGTCGGCGCCGGAGGCGGAGGTCACCTGGCAGCTGGCGCCCGGGCAGTCCAGCGAGAACGAGCCCGAGCGGCTGGAGCCGAGATCCAGGCGGGAAGGCGACAGGCTCGCCTCGGGCGTGGCCGGCTTGGGCAGCGCCTTGGGGGCGGGCTTGGCGCTCGGGCCGCTGGTCGGCCTGCGGGAGGGCTGGGGTGGATCGTCGAGGCTGCCCTGGCGCACCGGCTGCACGGGGCTGACGGTCGGCCTGCTCGTGGGTGCCGCGCTTGGGTGCGTGCGGTGCCCGGAGGGGGGCGAGCTCGGGCTCGCCTTACCGGACGCGTGCGGCGGCGTCGGCGGCGTCGTCGTCACCGGGCTGCTGGGGGGATCGTCCAGGCCGTTGGGCGCGGTCGTGGTGAGCAGGGTGATGGTCGCCGGCGGTGCCGGGTCCAGGCCCTGCTGGGGTGCCGCGAGCGAGGCGACCCGGGTCGGGGCGGGCTGTTGCATGTTGGTCCAGACCGCGCCGGCGAGCAGGACCGCGGCCACCGCCGCCACGGCGGTGGCCGCCACCTTCAGCGGCTTGCCCAGCAGGTGCAGCGGTTTGGTGAACAGGCTGGCGATGCTGGCTTCCGGATCGGATTCATCCGGCCGGACCGCCCACAGGTCTTCCTCCACGCGCTGGCTGCGTTCCTCCCAGTCGCGGAAGCGGCCGGTGCGGGTGCGGGCCTGCACCGGGAATCCGTTGTCGTGCCACAGCTGGTCGTCCTCGCCCAGCGGCTCCACCTGGCCGACTTGGTCGGCCAGCGTGCCGGGTTCGGCCGCGATCGGCAGCTGGCGCAGCAGATCGGCGGCCTGCAGCTCGCGCGGTACGGCGCGGCAGGTGACGCACTCAGGGATGTGGCGGCTGAGCTGGGTGCGGCTGAGCCGGGTGGGCGCCGCCCGCCACTCGGTGAGCAGGTCGGCCAGGTAGTCGCACCCGGATTCGGCCTGGGCGGCGGTGACGGCGCAGAACCAGAGCGTCACCTGGTCGGCGGCCGCCGTCACCATGTGCTCGATCGCCGCGGCGTTGCGGTCGACGATGAGGGCGATCTGGTCCGGGCTGAGGTTGTGGCGGGCGGCCAGGTCCAGAGCTTCGCGCTCGTCCGGGTCGAGCGCGGCCAGCACCAGGTCCAGCAGTTGCGGCCCGCCTGTGGGGTGCCAGCCACCGCTCGTGCCGGGGTCCTGGTCGGCCAGCTGGCCGCGGTGTGCCCGCACGAGCGCATACAGCCAGACCCTTACCTGGGTCTCGTCGGTCAGGCGCGCGGAGTGGACGTGCACCGACAGCAGCGCGCCGGCGACGGCGCGCTCGGCCTGCGGCCCGCTCAGCTCGGTGCGGGCGTAGTCGTACAGAGGTGCACCGTGCTGCGCGCGGAGCTGGTCGAGGACCTGGCGCACGTCATCTTGTAAGGGCGATTCCCACATGGGGCCTCCGTGTGGTGACAGGATGATCCGATGGATCGAGATCCGGACGGGGCGGGCTATCGGGCCCGGCACGGGCGGCGTGCCGAGCCGGGCACGGACCAGCCGCCGAGGCTGCGGCCGGCCGACGTCGCGGCGGAGCCTGCGGTGGTGGCGCGGTTGCGCGGGCAGGCGGTGGCGCTGCGGCACCTGGCCGTGAGCGTCCGGCAGGTGGCCGGTCCGCTGGGCGAGTTGCTCGAGGCGCGCCCCGATCGCCGTGGGTGAGCTTCGGCCGGGGTGTCATGTCGGCAGCGGGCGGCGGCAGGTGTAGACGAGCGCGGGCGGCAGGTTGCGCCACACCAGCCGGGATCGGGTGACCTGGCCGAACCCGGCGGCCAGGCGGGCGCGCATGGCCCGGGCGCTCGGCCAGGGCAGCGCGGTCAGCGTGGTGATGACCGACAGCGTGCCGTCGACGGCCAGCAGCTGCCGGATCTGGCGCAGGATCTGGTCCTGGACATCGCCGGGCAGCAGCGTCCAGGGCAGCGCGCTGACGACCGCGTCGACCTGGTCGACGTCGCGGGCGGCCAGCAGGCTGACCAGGTCGGCCGCGTCGCCGGCGATGACGTCCAGCCACGGCCGGTTGCTGCGCTGCAGGTGGCCGACCAGGGTGGGGTTGAGCTCGACGGCCAGGTGCCGGGCGCGCAGGCCGTCGAGGCGGTGGTGGATGGCATCCGACACGACCCCGGTGCCGGGCCCGAGCTCGGCCACGGTCACGCCGTGGCGGGAGGGGACCGCGGCCGCCGCCAGGCGGGCCAGCCGCCGGGAGCTGGGCCAGATCGCGCCGACCTGCAGCGGAGCGCCCAGCACGGCGCTGACGAAGGTCGAGGTGTCGCCGCGCGGCTGCCGCACCGGGCCGGGGGTGAGCACGGGGGCGCCGGCGGTGAGTGTCGGCGGGTCGGGCAGCGGCACGATGTCACTGCTCATGACCGTCACTGCTCATGATCGTTTCCTTTGGGGGCAGGGCCGCACCGGGGGTGCGGCCGTTGAGCGAGCGCAGCGCGACGCCGGAATCGCCGGCGTAGGGCTGACGGCGGTGGGGTTGCCGCGCCCGGTCGCGGCCAGAGGCGGGCGCGGGTGCGGGGCCGGTCAGGGTGGTGATGGCCTGCTCGGTGCTGTCGGCGGCCGCGTCCAGGCCGTCGGCCAGCTGCTGCAACTGCCGGTAGATGGCCAGCGCGAGCGGTCGCGGCAGCCGTACCTCCTCGGCGCCGCTAGGGGCGGGGTGGCCGAGCAGGGCGAGCGCCAGCGGCATGCTGCAGGCGGCCAAGATGAGACCGGGCGCCAGCAGCAGCCGCCAGCCCAGCGTGGGCGCGAGGGCGGCGGCCAGGGTGTGGGCGAGCAGGGAGCCGGCCAGCGCGCCGCTGGAGGCGGCCAGCAGGGCGCCGCCGTGGCGGGGCGCGTGGCGCAGCAGCACCCCCAGCCCGAAGGTGGTCATGACGGCGCAGCCGATGCCCTGGACGGCGCGAGCGGCCAGCAGCAGCGGCCACGACCCGGTGAGCATCGTGGCAGCGGCGGCCGCGGCGAACAGCAACTGACCGCAGGCCAGCAGGAGCGGCCAGCGCGCCAGCCGGGCCAGGCGCCGGGCTAGCAGGAGCGCCGACGCCCAGCCGGTGATGTAGGCCAGGCACGCCCACGACGTGAACGTGATCACGCCGCCGGGGTGCTGCATGGTCAGGGCGGGCAGGGCCGAGGTGGTCCCGATCAGGTCGGCCAGGACCGCGGCCTGGCTGGCCAGGCTCACGCTGAGCGCCAGCCCGCGGCCGCTCATGCCGCTCGCCGCGCCCTTGCCGCCGTCGGGGCCGCCGTCGGGTCGCCGGGGAGCAGATGGCTGGCGCGCCTCAGGCTGCCGATCGCGGTGTCGAGGTCGGCCAGGGCCTCGGCCAGCCGCAGGTGCGCCAGGACGACCACGGCGGGCGGCGTGTACGGCCGGGCCGGCAGTTCGGCTGTCGCGGTGGTGGCGGGGGCGAGGTTGAGCATCACGACACCGGCCACGATCAGCACCAGGGCGCCGATCTTGACAGGGTTCAGGCTTTCGCCGAACCAGCTGGCGCCGATCAGGGCGATGGCGGCGGTGCCCACGCCGGACCACAGCGCATAGGCGATCGAGGCCTGCATGCCCAGGCGTAGTGCCAGATTCATCAGCAGGTAGGACACGACCACGGCGGCCAGGGCGGCCAGCGTCCAGGCCGGGTGCGAGGTGCTCGCCGAGGCAGCTTTGAGTGCGGTGGTGGCGCCGACCTCGACGGTGATCGCGGCCAGCATCAGTAGCCATGCACTCATCGCCATCACTCTCCCCAGAGGGCCTCGGCGAGCACGTTTTGGAGGCGGCGCAGCCATTGCTCGCATTGCTCGGCGTCGCCGCCGGTGACGATCGCCTCGGCCCCTTGGCGGTGCGCGGGGTCGGCCGCCGACGGCGGGATCAGTTCGTGCAGCCAGGACATGCCGAGCATGCGGTCGACGATCTGCCCGACCGCGGGCGTGGGCGGCGGGGATGGCAGCCAGGCGCGGCGCGCCACGGCGCACTCGGTGTAGGGCAGATCCCGGGCATCGGGCAGGCCGCAGGCGATCGTGGCCAGCTCACGGACCAGGTTGATGCCGGTGGCCAGGCCCACGGTGCGGCCCAGGTCACGGCCCAGCCCCGGGGTGAGGCCGGTGATGACGTAGCGGCGGCCGTCGTGGCGCAGGTGCAGCCGGGTCAGGCCGTTCTGGACGCCCAGCACCTGCAGGGCGTGGGTGATGAGCTGGTGCAGGCGAGCGTCCTTCAGCGCCTCGTCGTCGACGTCGACGACCTCGTCCAGTACGGCACGGCCGGGCTGGAGGGTGCGGGTGAGCGCGGCCACGAAGGGGTGGTAGCGGGAGATCAGGCAGTCGGCGATCAGTTCGGCCGGCAGGCTTGGCGCGATCGGCAGGCCCGCCGCGGCGAGCGCGCCGAGCGCGCGTGCCGGGAAGGCGGCCAGCTCAGCGGCCGCCCCGCCGTACCCGGGCAGGCCCAGCTCGTGGGCAACGCGGGCGCTGAGCGCGGTCATGGACGGGTCCAGGGCGATGACCGCGCAGATCGGGCGCGGGTCCTCACGGACCCGCAGCATGGCCTCCATCGCGCGCAGGGTCATCTGGGCGGGCCGGATGTGCTCGCTGATGTAGTTCTCCAGGCCCGGGGAGATCGGTGCGGGATCGGCCAGCGCCAGGCGCCATGTCCGGGTCAGCTCAGCCAGAGCCGTCCGGACGTAGGCCGGGTGCTGGCCGCCCGTCCCCACCAGGAGGAGCACACCGCCGGCCGCAGGGGCGCGGCGGCCGCGTCGCCCCCACGCGGCCGGCGATGTGTGGAGACGTCCGGAGCCGCCATGTGCCTCACTCATGTGCCGCTCCTCCGCCGGACGCCTCGACAAGCCGCCTCAATGTGGAAATTCACACTTGTTGAACGAGCATAGATAGTGCTCAACCGTATCTAAGATTGTCAACTGTCACTTGTCATCCGTTGTGTGGGGTAGCGCATCAGTCCGGTCACGGTGCGCTGGATCGCCTGTAGCCGCTGGTCGGTGTCCTGCAGGCTGGCAAGCGCGCGGGCGGCGCTGGCGCGGATGTCGGCCAGGCGGACGGTGTCAGCGGTGAGCGCGGGCAGGCGGTCGGTGGCGGCCTGGGGATCATCCAGCGGCCAGGACGCGCCGCGCCGTACATCGTGGGCGGTGCCGTGGCGCATAGGGGTCTCCTTTCAGCTGCAGCGTCAGGGTGCGGGTGGCCATGCCGTCGGCGCCGGTCGGGGCGTGGCAGGGTGAGTGAGCTGGCGCAGGGCGATCTGGTCGACGTGCTGCCACAGCCGTTGCTGGACGGCGATGAGCGTGCGCAGCTCGCCGACCTCGGCCAGGACTGCGGCCAGGGCGAGCTCGTGCACCTCGTAGGCGGCGTAGGTGGCCTGGATGAGGGCGAGTCCGGCGATCAGCGCGGCCAGCAGCAGGCCGCCGGCCAGCACGGTGGCGTAGCCCGGCTGGGGCGGGCCGAGAACGGGCCGGTCCAGGGCGAGCGCGGAGGCGGCGATGCCGAGGCTGCCGCCCATCATGCGGGCGGTGCTCAGCGCGCCGATCACGGTGCCGTGCCGGTGGGCGGGCGCGGCCAGGCTGCCGTGGGCGATGCCTGCCGTGGCCAGCGCGCCCAGGCCGATCCCGATCAGCGCGAGGGCGATCGCGCTGGCCGGGTGCGGCGCCACTTGGGCGAGGCCGATCAGGCACCCGATCGCCAGCACCATTGCGGCCGCGTAGGTCACGCCGTTGACGCCCAGCAGCCGCAGCAGCGGCCCGGCCGCTCGGCTGGCCACCAGCATCCCCAGCGAGGCGATCAGCAGCCAGTGCAGCGGCATGCCGATCTCGCCCAGCAGGCGCGGGAGCATGGCCAGCAGGCCGAAGGTGGCCGTGCCGTGCACGAGCGTGACGCTCCAACCGGCGGCGAAACCGGGCAGCCGCCACAGGCTCAGGTCCAGGGCGGGATCGGGGTGGTGGCGGGCGTGGGCGACGGCTGCCGCGAGCAGGGCAAGCGCGGCCCCGGCGCAGCCGAGCGTGAGCGGGGAGGCCCATCCCCACACCGGGGCGCGCAACACCGCGAGCACGAGCGTGGCTAGCCCGCCCGCCAGCAGCACGGTGCCGAGCAGATCGAGCCGGGCGCGCCGCTGCGCTGGGCGGCTGGCGGGTAGCAGCGGGCTGGCGGCCAGCAGGCCTAGGGCGAGGGCGGCCAGCGCGCCGAACAGAGCGCGCCAGCCCGCGACGGCCAGCAGGTGCTCGCCGCCGGCGTGCAGGGCGACGGCGCCGAGACTGGCGGCGGCGTGCCACAAGGCCACCGCGGCGGCGCGTCGCTCAGCCTTCCGGCTGGCCAGCAGCAGGGCCAGTGCCGCGGGGAAGACGGCGGCCGCGCCGATGCCCTGCAGGATCCGCCCGGCCAGCAGCAGCGGCCAGGCGGTTGCCAGCGTCGAGGCGATGGCGCCTGCCGCGTAGGTGCTCAGGCCCGCGATCAGTAGGCGGCGGTGCCCGACGCGATCGGCCAGGCGCCCGGCCAGCGGCAGCAGCGCTGCCAGCGGGACGAGCCCGGCCGCGGGCAGCCACGCCAACGTCGTGGCGCTGGCCCCGCTGGCGATCCGGTCGGCGGCCAGGGCGGGCATGGCCATGGTGGCGGCGATGATGTCGGCCATCACCAGCAGCGCCACCAGCCCGCAGATCAGCGCCAGCCCGCGGCCAGAGCTCCCGCTGGTACGGCGGCGCCGCCGATGCCGGTTCGACCGCGCGGAACTCGTCGCCGACGGCGTCGCAGCAGCGGCGGATGGTGTCGTGGCGGGCGACGTGGTGGAGGACATGGGCACTTCCCTTGACACACAGGTCGGGCCGGGCGCGCCATCGGCCCGCCCGGCCCGGAAGAAGGAGGACATCCAGGGTCAAGCAGGAACCGATGCGCTGCTGGGCGCCGGGGCCGATCGTCCGCTCAGCTGAGAGATCGCCTGCTGGGTGGTCAGCACGCGGCCGCACCGCTGGGCGATGTAGGTCATCGCCTGCACGTGGTGGCCGAGGGAGAAGTCGGCGCACCCATCGACCACCACGAACGGCTCGATGTCGCGCATGAACGCGTCTGCGGCCGTGGCCTGGATCCCGATGTGGGCGTAGACGCCGACGATGATCAGCTGGTCGCGGCCCTCCTGGGCGAGCCGCTCGGCCAGGTCCGTGCGGACGAAAGCGCTGTAGCGCCACTTGGTCATCTGCTGGCCGGGTGGGACCGGGTCCAGCGCGTCGATCAGCGCGGCGCCGGACTCGTTGGTGATGCCCGGCCCCCACAGGTCATACAGCAGACCTCGCTGGGCGGGCGTCTGGCTGTGGGGCTGCCTTGAGTAGACGACTGGGACGCCGCGCGCCTCGCACATCGCGCGCAACGACAACACGTTGGCGGTCAGCGGGGCGCGTGGGCTGTCATCGACGTCGAAGGGCCGCATGAAGTGCTCTTGCAGGTCGTGCACCAGCAGGGCGGCCCGGCTGGGGTCCAGCCGCCAGGAGGTTTCACTCAGCGGCGCCTTGGGGGGCAGGGGGTAGGACACGTGCGTGGGGATGCCCACGGTGGAACTCCCTTCAGAAGGGGTGGGTTTCAGACGACCGGCACGGCCGGGTCGGGGTAGGTGGTGGCGCGCAGCGGCCCGAGCAGGGTCGCGAACTTGGCGTCGGTCTCGGCCAGCTCGGCGGCGGGGTCGGAGTCGGCGACGATGCCCGCCCCGGCCCACACCCGCAGGGTGGTACCGCCGTCCAGGACAGCGCAGCGCAAGGTGAGCGCCCACTCCCCGTCGCCGCCGGGCGCCTGCCAGCCGACCAGGCCCGCATACCAGCCGCGCCCGAACGGCTCCAGCTCGGCGATCAGGTCCCGCGCGCGATCGGTCGGAGTGCCGCACACGGCGGGTGTGGGGTGCAGCGCGGCCGCCAGGTGCAGGGAGGAGACGCCGGCGGCCAGGCGGCCGCGGATGCTGGTGCCCAGATGCCACAGCGTGGGCGTGCGCACCAGGTCGGGGGTGTCGGGGACGTCCAGCTCGGCGCAGTACGGTGCGAGCGCCGCGGCGACAGCGTCCACCACCAGGCGGTGCTCGGCCAGATCCTTGCGCGAGCGGCGCAGCCCGTCGGCGCGCTTCTGGTCGGCGGACGCGTCCCCGATGACGCGCGGCACCGATCCGGCCAGCGGCTGAGCGGTGACCTCGTCGCCGTGCCGGGCCATCACCAGCTCCGGGCTGGCCCCGACCAGCAGCCGGTCGGTGGCCAGCGGCACGCAGTAGGTGTGCCGGCCGCGGCCGATGGTGTGGGCCAGCAGTTCGTGCACGCCCACCGGCCAGGGCGCGCGAAGCGTCATCGAGCGGGCCAGCACCACCTTGTCCAGATCCCCGGCGCGGATGAGGTCACGAGCTCGGCGGACCATCTTCTGGTAGTGCTCTGGGCTCGGATCGGCGGTGATGCTGTCCCAGCGGTGGCCGCACCGGTAGCAGCCCATCGGCTCCAGCAGCGGCCCCTGCCAGCGGGGCTGCTCGCACGCCAGCAGCGCGCTGGAGCCGCTGTCGTAGCTGATCGCCCCGGCCACCAGCACCTGGCCGTCGGCTTGGGCGGCCGCGACCTGCTCGGGCAGGTCGGCCAGCCGTGCCGAGGCCAGCCGGTGGCCGGTGGCCAGCAGGGTGTAGGTGTCGCCGCTGAACAACACCGTGGAGGTCGCGTCGAAGCCGGCCAGCAGCTGCGGGTACTGCTCGCGCGCGGCCTGCGCCCCGGCCAGGAACCGGGCAGAGGGGTGCGCCGCCGCGGCGCCCGTCTCGAGGGCGGCGTCGGGGAGGGTGAGGGCCATGATCGGCTCCTTCGGATTCGGGCAGAGGGTGCAGAGGGGCTAGGCGGACAGGCTGGCGCCGCCGTCGATCGTCAGCGTGACCTGGGCGATCTGCGGACAGCGGGCCACGAACAGCACGGCCTGGGCGATCTCGTCCGGGCGGGTGATGCGGCCGGTCGGGATGCCGAGCCGGTAGCGGTCGGGGTCGCCGGCGACCGGGTCGCCGCCGAGGGCGGCCAGCATCGGGGTGTCCGTGCTGCCGGGGGCGATCACGTTGCAGCGGATGCCGTACGGGGCCAGCTCCAGCCCGGCCGACAGCGTCAGCTGCATCGCGGCGGCCTTGGACGCGGCGTAGCCGGCCATGCCCGCGCGCGGCACCCGGGCCGCGTTGGAGGCGATCGTGATGATCGCGCCGCCGCCCCGCGCCATCATGGCGGGCGCCACGGCCTTGATCACGTTGAAGACGCCATACGCGTTGACCTCCTGCATCTGCCACCAGTCATCGGCGGTGGTGTCGGCCAGGGCGCCCGGGTGCAGCACGCCGGCCGCCGACACCACCAGGCCGATCGGGCCGACCTCCCGCTCGATCGCCGCCACCGCGGCCGCCATGCCCGCCACGTCGATGACGTCGACCGGATACGGCTGGGCTCCCGGGATCTGCCCGGCCACCGCGCGCAGCGCATCCTCACGCACGTCTAAAACGCACGTTTTCGCACCGGCGTCGGCCAGGGCGGCGGCCACCGCGGCACCGATCCCGCCGGCCGCGCCGGTGACCATCGCCACCCGTCCGGCCAGGCCGTCATCGGCCGCCACCGCGTCGGCTGTGGCGGCGGTCGCGCTCATCGGGCTCCTCCCGAGCGGTGCGCGGGGCTGGCCAGGGGAGCCAGCCAGTCGGCCAGTGTCGTCATGTACGCCAGCGCGGCGGTACCCGCCTGCGCTCGACTCTGCTTGGGCAGCGCCTCCAACTGCTGCGCCATCTGCTGCCAGGTCAGCAGGCCCCGATCGCGCAGAAATCGCGTCGGCAGCGCCGCGTGCGGGCTGGCCCAAGGCACCAGGTGGGCGATACCCAGCGCGGCCCCAGCCAGGGTGACAACGAGCCCGACAGCCTGGCCACGCGTCTGCGGCGGCGCGAGCCGGCAGCGCGGCAGCTGCTCACGTGCGGCCGACGGGACGTCGAGCTCGTCCAGGTCGGCCTCCAGCGCGTCGATCCGAGCCAGCGCCCGCGGCGGCAGCGGCTGCTCGAGCAGGCGCGTGGTCTGCTGCAGACAGACGGTCGCGGGGGCATGCCAGCCGTACAGCCGGACCAGGACCTCTGTGTACAGGTCCTGGTCCAGGCCTTCGGCCAGGGCCCGCAGGTGCCGGTTGATCAGCACGTGGGGTGGGCGAACCAGCCGGGTGATGGCAGCCAGGGCGCCGCGGCGCTGCAGGCCGTGATCATCGGCGTGTGGATGAGGCGAATCTTTAGTGATCATCGCTGTGGTCCTTCCGAGCGGACAAGACGAATGGGAGCGGGGCGCGGTCGGCCCAGCCGCGCGTGCGGCGCTGGAGGCGAATCAGCGCCGGCCCGGCCTGGTACAGGACGATCCCGGCGAAGGTGATCGCGCCCCCGGCGATGGCGGCCAGGGTCAGCGTGTTGCCCAGCCAGAGCACGCCGATGACGGCGCCGCCGACCGGGATCAGGTTGAGCACGATCCCGGCCTCGGTGATCGAGATCGACCGGACGGCGATGTTGTACAGGAGCGTGGCCGTGCCCAGCAGCAGACCGCCCAGCACGGTCAGCGCCGCCGCCCCCGGGTCCAGTTGGCCGAGGGCGGCGATCGTGGCCTGCTCGCGCAGCGGCGCGATCACGGCGACGGCGAGCAGGAGCCAGAGCAGGCCGAAGGTGTATTGCCAGGCCGTGAAGGTGGTCATGAGGGTGTTGGTGGTGCGGCTCATCCAGGCGACGGCCGTGCAGTAGAGCGCCGAGGCGGTGGTGGAGGCCAGCGACAGGGCCACACCGGCCGACAGCGCCAGGCTGACGGGCATCCCGGCCAGCAGCCACAGCCCCGGCAGGCACACCAGCAGCCCGGCCCAGCTCGCGACGGCGGGCCGCTCGTGCAAGATGAGCACGCCCAGCACCGCCACCAGTACGCACTCGGAGGTGGCCAGCAAGGAGCCCTCGGCTGCCTGCACCGAGGTCAGCGCGACCGCCCAGAGCGTCGTGTTGCCCGCCGGGTCCAGCGCGCTGATCAGCACAACGCGGCGCAGATGCGGCACGCGGCGGTGGCCGCGCAGCGCGACGACCAGCCACATCACGATGGCGGCCACCGCCACCTGCCCCACCAGCAGCAGCGGCATCGGCGTGTGCCGAGTCAGGGCCGCCGACGTGATCGGCGTGTACAGCGCCCAGCACCCGGCCGCCAGGCACAACAGCGCCACCGCGCGAGGCCGCCGCCCCCGGAGCGCCGGGGGCCGGGCCCGCCCGGGGGCGGGCGCCGCCGCGAACGCGGCGGGCCAGTGGTGCGCCGGAACCGGGCAGGCCAGCTGAGCGGGCCGGCTGCTCACGCTGCCCCCTCGACAACGTGAGCAGCCGGCGCGCCGTACTGGGCGAGCGCGAGCTCGGCCAGGTCCAGGATTCGGCCGTCGGTGGTGCGGGCTCGTCGGCCCGGATCGTCCCAGAACTTGTCGGTGACCAGCCCGTCGCTGGTGCGGACCCACATGCCGCTCGTCGGGTAGAGGCCTGCCATGCGGCCCGTCAATGCCGGATACAGGGCGCGGGCCTGCTGGCGAGCCTCGCGCAGGACCTGCTGCTCGCGAGGATCCTCCACCGCCAGCAGCAGCCCGTCATGCTGGGCGGCGGCGCGCAGGTAGGGCGCCGACCAGGCCAGCTGCGCCAGCTGACGTCCCGACCGAGGCGGCCGGTGCGCGATCAGCCGTCCCAGCACCTCGTCCTCGGCAGCCGTCGCCACGATCGTTTCCCAGCGCGGCAGGCCGCCTCGGGCGAGGGCCTGGTGAATCAGCTCGCCGACGCGCTCCAGTCGTTCCGCATCCGCGTGCGAGGGCCGGTCCAGCATGCCGCGGGCCAGGGCCTGTAGCCGCATGTGGGAGGCGTCGACACGCGCACAGCCGAGACGCACCAGCTCGATGTCGGCCAGGCCACGCCAGGCCACATCCAGCAGGGGCAGGTAGTAGGTGACGCGGGGAATCACCCACATGATCGGCGCGTCGGCGGGTGCGGCGCGCAGCAGCAGCGCCAGCCGGGCACAGCTGTCGTACTCGGCGAGCGTCAGCCCCTCATCGTCGGTCAATCCGGTGACCGGGTCGGTGACGGTGTAGGCCTTGCTGCCCGGGACACGGCCCGTGGCGGTGATCAGCTGAGTGGCGCGGGCGGAACCCAGGCACACCCCGGAGATCAGCGCGGCCGGAGCGGGCCGCGGCAGCGGATCCGGCAGGCTGCTGCACGCTGCATAGATCGTCTGCCCGTCGATGGCCAGGCCCGCCTGGCAGTGCAGCTGGTCGGGTGTGGGGTTGTAGGCCAGCATCTGCCCTGTCGGGTGGACGCCGGCTAGCATCGCGGCGATCTGCCGCGCCCGTTGCTGGGTACGCTCCCGTGCGTCCTGCCATGCCGCAGGGACGGGCGAGGTGGCCTCCAGATGGAGCCAGGCCCCTGCCGGAGCCAACTCGCGCGCCGCGTCCTCTACGGGCTGTGGGTGCACAACGGGTACCTCGGCCGTGGGCTGTTCCACCACGTGCACCTGCGCTCCGACTGTCCCGGTGCGCGCCAGAGCGATGTCCCCTGGACCCGCCAAGCGCGATGTGACGACGGCGTGTGCCTGCACGGTGGGGGCGCTCATCGGCATGCCACGGTGTTCAGCGCGGTGTCGATGTCGGCAAGGCTCCGCGGCGTGATCGCTCCCGCGCGACACCGCTGCTCGGACAGCCACGGCCCATGTCCGAGGCTGGCGTCGACCTGCCGTAACCCCGACCAGCGCGACAGCATCCGGGTCTGTGGTCCGGGTGTGGTGTGGATGTCGCCGAGGCAAAGGTGAGCGGTCATCATCAATCCAAGATCGTTTCTGTGATGGGGGCAGCCGCTGGTCGCCGCGATCCCGGCTTGAGCCCGGCGTGGTCACGGGCGGGCAGGAGGCGGCTCTCGCCGATGCCGAGCGTCCAGAGCCGCTCGGCCGCCAGGCCGTGCCGCTGCCACCAGTGGCGGGTCAGCCGGGGCGGTTCCGTGATCGGCTCGCGAGACAGGACGAAGGTGCCCCAGTGCACGGGCAGCATCCGCGCCGCGCCGAGCTGGAGGCAGGCCTGGACCGCCTGACGCGGGTCCATGTGCGCCGAGGCCTGAAACCAGCGCGGGGCGTAGGCGCCGACCGAAAGAAGAGCCAGATCGATACCGGGGAAGCAGGCACCGATCTGGAGAAAATGGGAGCCGCGGGCGCTATCGCCGCCGTGGTAGACCCGGCGGCCGGACGGATCCGTGATCATCCAGGACGCCCACAGACTCCGGTACAGCCCCCACGGGGTGCGGCCGGACCAGTGCGCCGCGGGCAGGCAGGTCAGGGTGAGCTCGCCGGCGCGAGTGTGCTGCCACCAGTCCAGCTCCACCACTCGCACGGGCAGGCGGCGCAGCCAGCGGCGGCCCAGCCCACGCGGCACCATCACCTTCAGACGGGGGTTGCGCGCAGCCAGCAGGGTGAGGGTGGGCTTGTCGAAGTGGTCGACATGGTCGTGCGTCAGCAGCACGACGTCGACGAGCGGCAGGTCCTCGATGGCCAGGCCGGGCGGGGTGAGTCGCCGCAGGGGACGGATCAGGCCAGGGATCGACTCCGACAGGACCGGGTCGACCAGGACCGTCCGGCTGCCGGCTTGCAGGAGGACCGAGGAGTGCCCCAGCCACGTGACCGCGCTCTGCCCCTCCCCCAGTGTGGGCAACGGGCCATGCTGGACGGGGATGTCGGCCGCGGGGCGGCGGTCGCGCTGCGTCCAACCGCCCTCGAGCCCGATGCGGATCAGATCCCACAGGTCGGGCAGCGGGTGTACCCGCCGCTGGTGGTAGCCGCTGGTGAGCCGGTACGGCGGCAGGCCGCTCATCGCGGCTCTGCCTGCCGTACCGGGCAGCGTGCGGCCCTGGGACGAGACGGGTGGGGCGGATCCCAGGGCCTGCCGCTCCGGTCACGGCCAGGGGCCGATCCACGCCCGGCTACGCGCATGACGCTGACCGCAATCGGCGCACGAGATGTCCGCGACCGGAGAGTCCTCCTCATCCCTTTACTCCCACCCGATGGCTAGTGACACTTGTCACGCAAGTGACGATAGTGCTGAACAAGGTGATTGTGTGTCAACTGCCACTTGTCGCTGGCGGGATTGGGGAACCGCGTACGCTGTGGGGCTATCTGAGCTGGAGGTGGCGGTCGGTGGCGAATCTGGGCGAGCGGTTGCACAACGCGGTGCAAGAGCGCGGCATCAGCTACCGGCAACTGGCCGCTGACCTCACCGACGCTGGTGGCCTGGACGTCACCAGCCAGTACCTGACGATGCTCAAGCGAGACCCCACCGCCAACCCGACGCTGAAGGTGTTGCGTGCTCTGGCCGACTACCTGGGCAAGAGCGTGGGGTGGCTCATCGGTGAAGATCCCGGCCCTCTCAGCGAGATCGCCGTGGCTGCCGCGGGACTCAGCGAGGAATCGCAGGCCGTGGTCATGCGCGTGATCGAGTTGGCGCGGCGAGCGGATGCGCTGGGGACGTTCATCAGCGAGCCCGACTCACCGGCATGGGTACGGCAGGCAGCGCTGCTGGGGCTCGAGCGGCAGGCCGAAGTGGTGTCCATGTACGGCGGGCATGTGCTGCCGGCGCCGCTGCAGACCGACGACTACGCTCGGGCGATCGCCGAACGCATGCTCAGACCTTCGCAAGCGCCGCTGACACCGGACGAAGTCGTTGGCGTCACCGCGATGCGCCGAGAAGGGGTGCTCGGCTCTGGGCGCCAGCTGTGGGTACTGGTGGATGAGAGCGTGCTACGCCGCATGGTGGGCGGTCCGCGCGTGCATCTCGCGCAGTTGGACAGGCTCATCGAGCAGGCCAAGGATCCGGCAGGCGTGACGGTGCAGATCTTGCCGCTGGCCGAGCCGGCCGCCGTCGTAGACGTCACCGCTTTCTCCATCCTGCGCTTCACGGAGCCGCATCGCAGTGACGTGCTGGTGACCGACGGCGATACGGTGGTCACCGATCTGCCCACTGTCGAGGGCTGGCGGCAGATGTTCGCCATGCTCTCCCACGCGGCGATGCAGCCTGACTCATCGATTGAGCTTCTGAATCGGGTCCGGCACGAATACGCCACCCACTTGGACTGACCTCGGAGGAAGAGCGGGTGTCCAGGCGAGGTCGTTACCGACCTATCACCGCCATGTCATCGCCATGAATGGCGAGAAGCGCTTCGGGGGTTGCGTCCTCAATCGTTACGGCTTTTCGTCGGCGAAAATGACGAGTAGTGTCGGCGGGTGATCGTTGATCCCGACGCCCGTGCCACCCGTGGCGGGCAGTGGAGGAGAAGCTCCGGTGTCAGCTCACAATGCTGGATGGTCCGTCCCCCTTGGGGAGCGCCTCCAGTGGCTGCTTACCCACATGCCGGACCCGGCGACCGGTGCGCCTTTCCCAACTCAGAATGCCCTCGCTCAGGCAAGCCACGTCAGTGACGCGACGCTTACCCGTCTACGCGGACAAGAGGCGAAGCGCAGGCGTACCGGAGAGGGGAAGCGTAAGCGCATGGGGGAGGCGAACCCTATGGTCGAGACGCTGCGGAAGATCACCATGGCCTACGGCCTTCCGGAGACGATCTTGACCTCTGGCGAGCAGGCTGTCGAGAACCTGTTCATCGAGGGGCGGAACGACCCGGCGAAAGCCGTGCGCATGCTGATCGGCGCCCGGGAGATGAAGAGGGCCGAAGCCGTGATGAAGCAGCCTGAGAATGATCGCATCAGGCTGCTTGCTGGTCGACTGGATGACGAAGCAGGGGGCGACGTCGAGATGGTCGAGATGGCGGTCGGCGTGGCGATCAGCGCGCTGAAAGCCTTCAAAGCCCAGCGGTCCAACCCCAGCGATGACGGAGCTTGACGGGAGACTTTCGGTGACGTCCCACCAGGCACTACGCGCCGAGCACGCCGACATTCTGCGCTTGGCGCGATCACCTTTCGACATTGACGACTTCTGCGCGAGGCTGAGCGAGTTCCGTGGTCAGCGCGTGATCGCGGTGCCCTTCCAACCCAGCGGGTCAAGGCGCAGCGGCCCCAGCGGGTCGGTGCGCGGCGGCGCCGTCACCGCTGCCGGCTGCAAGTCCGGGAGTGGTTTCTGGTTTCAAGGGCCGGACCCGCTCGACCCGGACAAGATCTGCGACATGCTCCTGTACGCCAAGGCTCCGTCGATCCCTCCGGACCTGCAGGTGACCTACTTCGCGCACGAGCTCGGCCACATGCTCGACCAACCCGTCGGTGGGGAAGCCCTCGACCGGGAGCAGCGGGAGGCGCTGGCGGAGATGATCGCTGATGTGGGCCCGCTGCTGGAGTTCGGGGGGATGGAGTCCGTCCACACGATCATGGGAGGGCGCACCTATTTCCGGGGCCCGCGTGAGGAAAGGGCGGAGATCTTCGCCTACATCTTCCGTGAGCAGCTTCGCCAGGGCCTGGCCGATGAGGACGGGAGCATGGCAGCTCGTATGGCCATTGGGTTGCGGAACCCCTTCGGCAGAAAGGACTGACCGACATGTCAGTGCCGCCGCTGGTGGTGGCCGGGCTGGTGCTGATAGGGGTAGTGGTCATCGCGCGGGTCACGGGCATCGCCCGCTCTCCGCACTACTTCTTGCTCTCGATAGCCCTGTTCGCCGGGAGCATTAGCGTCACCCTCGAAGAAACCCGGCTGTCGGCGACGCTCGCGAGCCTGTCCGGTAGCGCTCCGTTCGAGCTGTCCTTGCAGGCCGTCCTGGCCGTGTTCGCGATGACCAGCGTGATGTGCTGGGCCAATCTCTCCTGGCAGGGCCTGTCCTCATGGGCCAGCTTCCGACAATGGCGCTGGTTGATGCGGCTGCTGTATCCCTGGTTCGTCACCGTTCCGGTGTGTGTGGCTCTCGTGGTGATCGCGTTCGGCTCTGACTTGTCCCTGGCCCAGACCTACCGCGCGGTGGGCGAGTTTCGCGCCGACGACGCGCAGATGTTGTTCCTAGGCCTGTATGAGGGGCTGCTCACCGTCTACTTCGTGACGATCATCACGACGTTTGCCCTCCTGGGGCGGCGTTCGGCAAGGAAGTGGCTCAGCATCGGGTACTGGACCCTGGCGATCACCACCATCGTGTGCATGGCGCGTTCTGTGTACACGCTGGCCTACGTGGTCCCTCAGGTTGTCGGGATGGACGTTACCTGGCCCTGGTCGGAGACCTTCACCGTGTACGCCAACTTCCCCGGGTACGTCGTGGGATTCGTGGGGACGTTGCTTCCTGCACTGGATGATCTTGGCCCGCAGCGGGAGTTGCGCGTCGTCACTCCCCTGTGGCGGGATCTGAAGACCGCCAACGGGGAGCATCTGGTCCGGGTCGACGTGCCTGCCGACACCATCGGCAATGAAGTGATCGCCCGGGACACCGTGATTCTCGAGGGCCTGCGATGGCTCAAGGAGATCAGCACACCGAACGCCCTGGCGCTCATACGCGAGCAGCTGATCCAGGCGCACGTACCCGAAGAGCGCCTGGATGCGGCAACCTACGCAGCGTGGATCGGCAGCGTCCTGGCCCAGCATGACCCTAGCCAGTCGCACCCGATCACGCCGGACGACGCCTGGCCGCTCAACCCCGGAGAGGGGCAGCTGGCCTGGCGGCTGGACATGTGCCGCCTCTACAGCCGCGCCTTCGCCGCGCGACGCTGGCCGTGGCGTGGACGGGTGGCTCGCGCCATCCGCAACGCCAGCCAAGTACCTCTCCCCTCGCACCAGCCCGCGCAGCCTCGCCTGGATCGGGTGAGCCTGGAGGATGCCTGAACCAGCAGCGCTGAGGACCTGCTGTCAGGAGGCTTCCACAGGCAGTTCCTGAGGCCGGTGGTTGATATCCCCGCTCCAGACGACCTCTTCGGGCGCCACCGCCATGCGCAGACGGGGGAAATGCCGGGTCACGGCGCTGAAGGCCTCCTGCATCTCCACCCGCGCCAGATGAGCGCCCAGGCAGAAGTGCGGGCCAAACCCGAAGGCGACGTGCGGCGCGGTGCCTGGCCGGCGGAAGCGCTCGATGTCGAAGGTGTCGGGGTCGGGGAAGGCGTCTGGATCGTGGTTGGCGCCCATCAGGTTCGGCAGCACGACGGTCCCGGCCGCAAGCTGCCCGCCCGAAAGGGTGACGTCGCCGGTCAGGACGCGGAGCATCCCATACGCCCCCGGGCCGTCATAGCGCAGTACCTCCTCCACCGCAGGCTCGACCAGCGTTGGGTCCTCGACGAGGAGCCGGTAGGAGTCGGTGAGCAGCAGCCTGAACACCCCGCGGGTGATCATCGTGACCAGAGTCTCGTGGCCCGCGACAATCAGCGCGAAGATCATGGTGACGAGCTCATCCGATGTCAGACGGTCATCGGCATCCCGCGCCTGGATGAGCTGATCGATCAGATCATCACGAGGCTGAACACGGTGGTCGGCGACCAGTTGGGCGGTGTAGCTGGTGAAGTCCTGGACGGCCTGGAAGCGGGCATCAGCGCCGTCGGGGGACGCGGAGAACAAGGTGCTGATCCAGCTGACGAACTGATCCCGGTCGCGGGTGGGAACGCCGAGAACGTGACAGATGACCTGGGAGGATAACGGCCCAGCGAACTGCGAGGAGACGTCCCAGCGGCTCGGCAGGTTCGATGCGAGCTCGGTGGCGAGCCGGCCAGCCAAGGGGCGCCAACGCTCGGCCTGGCGAACGGAGAAGCCGCTCTGCGCGATGGAGCGCAGCCGGCGATGCTGATTCCCATCTGTGTTGATCACCACGTCGGGGATGGCGTCGATGCCGCCACCTTCCACCAGGGGCGGGTCGTCCTTGCCCAGCTTGCGGCTGGCGTGGGGGCAGACCAGCAGGGCCTGTACGTCAGCGTGCCGCGTCGGCATGGGCACCCTGTAGCCGCTGGGCAGGGTGACCTCGTCCATGGGAGCCTCCCGGAGCCTGCGCGGCAGGTCGGCGTTCGGCATGCCGAGAGGGGCGGGGCTGTAGTCCGGCCAAGCGCTGTTGATCGGGCTGGTCAATGCGGTGCCTCCTCGTTGGCGTGGGCCTGCTGCCATCGGCCGGGCCCGAGATTCAGGTGATAAGGGCGAAGAGGCCACCGCATGCCACAGCCCCTACGGCCAGGCCTGCCAGGACCTCGCTCAGGTCGTGCTCGCCGAGCACGATGCGGGAGATCGCTACCAACGCCGCCCCCGCCGCGATAGCGACTCCTGCGGCGAGGGGGAGCCGAAAGTCGATGATGAGCACCGCGGCGGCGCCCGAAGCTGTCGCCGAATGCGTGGAGATGTTCCAGCCCCGGGTGGTCAACGGTGCGAAGATCACCAGGATCGCCAGCAGGCCAACAGCCAGGCCAAGCACCGGGCGAGGCGCACCGCCCACCATCACCGCCACGAGCCCGATCAGCAAAGAGACCGCCGCTGCCAGCACCTGGCGACGGCCTTTCCCCCCACCAGGTTGCTGCTTTGCACGGGGCGCTTGCCACGCCGGCACCACTCCGTAGAAGAGGGCGACGATCGCTCCCCAGGCGGCTCCCGTCCAGCCTGCGGCATGCCAGCCGACGGCGACCGGCAGGGCTATGGCGACCCGCTCGGGCCTGATCTCCGAGGACTGCCGAGCGAGCCAAAGCACACCAGTGCGGGCGTGTGCCCACTGCACGGGACGGTCGATGGGCCCGTGAGAATCACTGACCGGCTTCGAGACAGACGAAGCGGAGTCGTCAGTTGGCACCGGAACGTCTCCTGCACTGCCCACCAGGTGCGAGGGCGTCGGGATCAACGATCACCTGCCGACAGTACCTGCGTTTTTCGGCGGCGAAAAGACGTTTCATGGATGCAAAATCGCTCTTGACAGCACCGATCAACAAGGCCAGGGTTTTTCACGTACGAAAAGCTGCACCCAGGGGTATTTCGTCGATGGAAAGAGCCTTCCTTCCCCAGAGGCGGGGTCGGGTCTTCTCCGGGACCCACCAGGTGGCCCATGCGTGGCGGGCTCAGTCCCCTCACGCGGACCGGTCGCGCTGGCGCTGCCGTCGATGCCTACCGGCACGGCGCCTCTGCCTTGGGGGTGCCGGCGTCTCCGCTGGCCGCCGAGTTACGCCGGCACCCCCGCTATCGGACAAGGATCGCGCATGAAGATGAAGCTGGATGGCAAATCCGCCATCGTCGCTGGTGCGAGCCGCGGCATCGGCCTAGCCATCGCCAGACTGCTCATCTCCGAGGGGGTCAAGGTCCTCGGGGCGGCCCGTGGCATTAGCGCACCCCTGGCCGAACTCAAGGACGCCGGAGCCATCCCTCTCGAGGTCGATCTGACCGCCCCGGACGGTCCCACCTACCTGATCGAGCAGGCCCGCCTGCGCCTGCCTGACATCGACTTCCTGGTCAACAACATCGGCGGCATCGAGGCCCATCATGGCGATCTTGTCTTTGGCACCATCGGCGACAAGGAGTGGCAGGTCGGCCTGGAACGCAACCTGATGTCCGCCATCACCCTCACCCGCCTGGCATTGCCCTGCCTGCTGGAGCGGCGGGGGGCCACCGTGCACATCTCCTCGGTCGGCGGACGCCAGGCCGGACTCGGCCCACTCCACTACACGGTGCCAAAGGCGGCCTTACGTGCCCTGTCCAAGGGGATCGCCGTTGAGTACGGGCATCTCGGGCTGCGGAGCAACCTGATCTCGCTGGGCCCGGTCGCCACCTCGCGATGGGAGTCGGCGGCCGCGGCCGCCGGCGTCAGCCTGGATGAGTTGATGCGCCGGATGCCCCGAGACCTACGCATGGTCACAGGCCACATGATCACTCCAGACGAGGTGGCAGGCCTGACGGCGTATCTGCTGTCCCCGTGGGCGGCAAGCATCACCGGCGCGGACTACACGATCGACGGCGGCATGATCACCACCATCTGAGCCACCTCTCGGTTCCCTTCTTCCGAGCAGAAGCGGAGCACCCCCGGCATGACCCGATCACAGCAACGTCTCCCGCAGCAGCGGCCTGGCCGCCTGATCGCCGCGCTCGAACTCCCCGGCGGATGGAGACTCGTCCCCGACTCGCGCACCCCGCCGATCCCTGAGGCCACACGCGAGGGCGCGCCGGCGCGCCCCGTAGCGCACGGCATCTACCACCGGGCCATGAACGGGCATGTCGAGGCCCAAGCCGCCCTGTACGGCGCGCAGCTCACCACCTGGCGCGAGCTGGTCCTCGACGCGATGCCCCTATGCTCGGCCTGGAACCGGATCTACACTCTGCGGCCGCCGCTGGACCACCTGCCCGTCCCGGCGACCAACTCAGCCGCAGGCGAGCAGGAACTGGTGCCTGCTCGCCTGTGGCCCCTCTACGCCGTCTGCGCGGGCCTGGCCGCGGTGGCCACCATTCGAGCCGAGCCAGACGACGTTCTCCGCATGTCCCAGGCCATCGGCACCAGTCCGCTCGTACTGTCCCAGCACAGCCGGCGAATCCCTGGGCTGCAGCCAGTCTGGGACATCGGCCGCCGAGAGCGCCTCTGCGATCTGTGGGACATCCCCAGCCTGATCGCCGGCTGGGCCCATGCGCCGCTTCCGCCTGCGGTACGGCGGGAACAGTGTGACGCGCTGGAACGTGCGGCCGAGCACCACATCGAGGACTACGTCCGGAACTCCTCGATGTGGCACAGCGCGTCCTTGTCAGTCGCCGGCCTGCTCTACGGCGACACACCAGGTCACCTAGCCTGGCGCACCCGCCGGCACCACCAGGCCCTCGCGGCCGCAAGCTGATCACGAACGGATCCCGCATGCTCCCCCTGCTCAGCGTCCACCCCACCGACTCTCCGGAGTCCCAGGCCCCCGGCGATACCCCGCCCCGCCTTTCGCGACTGCTGGACGCGGTCTCGGGCGGCAAGAACCACACCTTGGCGGACATGGCGCTGCTGCACCGCCTCGACTACTTCGCGCGCGGCAGTATCAGCCGGGCGCTCCGAGCGATCCCCGGTTGGCTAGCGGACATGGTCGGAAACGTCGTGCGCGAGGGCATCGACCAGCTCGTGGTGATCGGCAGCGGTGTCCCCGGCGGTCTGCCTCCCGGCGGCCAGCTGCACGATATCGCCCACCGCGTCGACCCGCGCGCTCACGTGATCTACGTAGAAGACGACCCCGTGATCTCCGCCTACGCCCCCGTCACCGTCGCTGCCGGCAACGACCGCGTGAGAACCATCCCCGGCCTCCTGGAAGCCCCACAGACCCTGCTGATCAATCTGCGCATGAACACGTTGATCGACTGGGACCGCCCTCTCGGACTGCTGGTGTGCTGGCCACCCGAGCTCAACGACCCCAGCCACTGCCGCTACATCCTGACCAGCCTGCGCCGGCGCCTGCCTTCGGGCAGTCGTCTCGCCATCGCACGCCTCGGCGTCGACGACGAGTTCTGCGCCCTGCCCTACAGCTCGGCAGGCCGATGGCTCGGCCCCCACCACCTCCCCGCCCGCCACGCCCTGGTCCAGGCCCTGCAGAACCTCGACCTGCTCGACGTGGAAGTGGTCCGGCTGATCCCGGCCCACCACCCTGTCACCCTGTACGGCTCTACTGCCATGGCTGGATGAGACCAGAGTTCCCTCACCACGGGAACGGTGCCCTCCCCCAGCGGATAGGACATGCCCGGGGGGCTTCGCCCGGCGCGGCCTCCACGATCTGACCGCTTTCGTCTACGACTGGAGGGGGGTGTCCCGCACTGATTGCCGATCCGATGCCGGTGGGCGGCGTCGGCCAGGTCGCGGAGCCCGGGGGGTGGTTAGGCGCGGACGAGGGTGAAGGCGCGACTACCTCGGAGCGCGTTCGGTGCTGAGGCGGAGTACGCCCGGTTGCATGCGCCTACCAGGCCAAAGCGGTGGTTACGCTCAAACGCTCAGGGTTGGCCGACAGGATGCCTGCCGCGGTATCTGACCGATGGCCACCGTGGCATGCTCAGTGATGGGTTACCACAGTCCCTCACCGAGCGATTACCAGATCGGCCAGTAAGCCAGTACGGAGATCGGGTACGCGAGCGCGTACGCGCGTACCCGCGCGCGAGTGTACTGTCCTAGCCCTCCAATATGTGGGATGGACACGCTGCAAATAGACCGGTTAGCGCATCTGCTGGGCAGTGGGTGAGGAGGCATGTAGGGGGAGTGGGGAAATGAGGAGGCCCCCGGCTCCTTTCGAAGCTGCGGGGGCCCTCGGTCGGCTTATCGCGTCACATGTAGCTGTCGGGCTCTTCCACGCCAGCGTCCATCAGCGCAACCAGCAGCATGGTGTCGGGGACGCCAGCCGTACGGGCCTGCGTGACTAGGGTCTCCCATCGCTGCTCGGTCTCCTGGAGAGCCTTCTCGTCGGCGGCGAGCTTGCCCGCCAGGGAACGCAGCCGCCACCGCCAGTCGTCCCTCTCGCTCTTAGGTAGTTCGGCGGACGCTGTCCGGCGGGACCGGCCTCGAGCCGTGCCGCGCGCTACGCGAGAACTGCCCGTTTTGCCCCGATTTTGCGGCCGGGACGTCTCTGGCCCGTCGTCCTCGAACGGCCACTCGCTGTCTGTGCGGCCCTCAGGCTCGCGCTCCCGGCCGTTCCCGCCCTTCTGTGTCCCCCTGTAGGCCTCACCCGTCTCAGGCGCCTCAGCGGGCCTTCTTGCGGTTTCCGAATCCGGAGTCTGGTCTTGCTCCGGGGTCTCCTCGTCTTCGTCTCCGAGGAGATCGGAGAAGCTCTTCTTCTCTCCGGCCATTGCGGTCACCTTCCAACCCTCTCTGTGATCGGCAGACGGCTCAGCTTGAGCTCAACTGCGCCGTGCACGCGGTGTAGTTCCTCCACCGCAGTCTTGGCGCTCCCCTCGCGCCACTCGGTGATGATGGTGTTGTTCTTCACGCAGTCGGAGTAGCACGTGTAGTTGCGCGTGAAGACGTTGAAGTACGGCAGACCGAGCTCCTTGAACGCGTCGCGCGCTTCCACGACGAGCTTCGGACCGCGCGTCGGATGCGAGTCCACCTTCGTCATCAGGATCGCGAACGGCACACCAACCTCGCGAGCGACGTCCGCAGTGCGGATGGTGGGCTTCAACGATCCCGTGTCGAGGTCGAACGGGATGATGACGAAGTCGCTGTTGCTGAGCACCGCTTGGACACGCCCCTCGTTCTCGAGGCTGCCCGGCGTATCGACGTACTTGCGGTCGTAGTTGCGGATGCGGTGCAGGTTCCTGAGCGCCTGGTGGTCGGACTCGGTGGTGAAGTCGCACGGCAATCCGTGCTTGCCCTTCTTCAGGAGCGCGGCCGCGTCGGTCGCTGACCTCTGCGGGTCGGCGTCGATGACGAGTGCCGTACCCCCGGCCGCGACGGTGACGATGCCAAGGTTAATGGTGGTGGTGGTCTTCCCCACGCCGCCCTTCTGGTTGACGACGGCGATGGTTTTGGGGTTGGGCGCGTGCTCCTGTATTGCTTCGGCCATAGCGGGTAGCCTTCCGATCGGACGATGTTCCGCCCGCTCCTGGCCGTCAATCCAAGGGGCGGGCGTCCGAAACGGTAGTCGTCTACCGCGCAGAAGGTAATCCCGACACCCCATTACTCCGCGAAGATCCTCCGCGTTGTAATGAATCGCCCTGGGTGTGGATCACCGTCAAAGCATGCGGAGGCCAGGGATAGCCCTCACCTCACGCCCCGTGGTCTCTCCCGTGACGATGCCTAGGGGAGCAGTCCCACCCTCTGGGCCATCTCCTTCAGCGTGCGGGACGATCGGCGTCCGGACCGTTGAAGGAGTTCCTGGACTGCAAGGCGGGGGAGTGGGTGATTCTCGAATGACTCTGGAGCGATCATTTCCGCCTGAGCCAGCCACTGGATGGCACTGTTCAGATTGCCTCGCTGGATCTCCGCTCGTGCCGTATCGATCGCAAGCCTGAACTGCCGTTCTGGAGACAACGAGGAGCTGTCGATGCCGCTGGCCAGTTCGATGGCCTGGCCGGCGTCGCCAAGGTCGACGGCTACCGAGACACGATGGATGGCGAGATTGGTAGGCCCGAACTCGGTCCCGTACTCGTTGCGGTCGGCCCCGAGTTGAGTTGCTGCGTCAGCCGCGGCGTCTAGAAATGCGTGGGCCTGGGAGCGTTGCCCCTCACGTCCGGATATCACTGCCATGGCCAGGTTGAGTGCTCCAAAGAGCGAGAGTTCCGGCGGAGTGGCGGTCCGCCGGTCGACCCGTGCTTGCAGGCTGCTGATAGCCGTTTCTGCGACGTGTTGCGCAGCCGCGATGTCCTGCAAGCCCAGCAAGGCGTGGACCATCCGGTAAAGGCTCGCGACGATCGCGAGAGGGTCCCCCTGACGCTCCGCGGCGTGGAAGGCCCGGTCGGCCGCGACCCAGGCTGCCTCGCTCTCATGAAGACGCGCGAGCATAGCTGCAGCTGCCTGGTAAACGCGGCTGAGCAAGGCGTAACAGGCCGGACGAGCGGCATCATTCAGCAGGCGGACGATCGCCTCAGCTCGATGAATCAGATCCGCCAGAAGCGGCTCCAGGTCCTCGTACTGCGCAGTGTGCAGGAGCGGCCATACCCGCTCTGCGTCTACTTCCAGCGTGGCGAGATCAGATTCGGCTTCGCCGTTGAATACGCCGAGGGCGACGCTTAGTGCGGGATGTCCGGTCAGCGCGGTGCGCAGTAGGTACGCCTGGCGCGGACGCACGGCTTCGACGTCCTCTCCACGCAGGTACGCCACGTCGACGTCGAACAGTTCAGCCAGCTTCTGAAGGACTGGCGGGCGCTCGACCGCTCGAACACCGCGCTCGACTTGCGAAACCCAGCTGACCGAGCGGTCCATGAGCGCGGCGAGTTCCTCCTGATTCAGGCCCCGACCGAGGCGGAGTCGCCTGATGCGATCGCCGACGAGGGCCATCTTCTCGGATTCGGTCACCTCAGGTCGTCGCCTTGATCGCGAAGGGAGCCGCCAGAACATCCACCACAGCGCCGGTGATGAACTCCTCACGAGCCTTCAGAAAGTGCATGACATGAGGCTGCTTCTCATGCTCCTCGAAAGCCGCACGATCCCGGTAGAGCTCGTAGAAGATCCGCTGGTCAGGAGTGTCTACCACGTGATGGCAGGCGTAGATCAGTGTGCCGGGTTCGCTCTTTCGAACCCGCTCGACGGTGGCCTTGACCAGAGCGTCGAAGGCTGCTGCGGTGCCGGACTTGAGCGTAAAGCGGACTACTAGTCCGAACTCATTCACAGGCCACTCCTGACGTGATCGCCATCCCAAGATTTGATCGTCTCATCTTGCCTAACCTGCACTCAGCGTACTACTCGCACTTTTTGTACTAGACAACACTGACAGTGCGAGTTACATTCGCGGTGCAACGCAAGCAAGCCCTGCCAGCCCCGAAAGCCCTGCACCACAGACATGCGTGGGGGCAACAGGCAGGCAACACGAGGACGGCCCCCGGCGTGGTCAGACGCCGAGGGCCGCGAGGGGTCGCACTTCCATCTCTGCAGAAAGGGACACGACCCGTGGACATCATCCCCAACTCCTCATCCGACCCGCTACTGAACAGGAAGCCTGCGGCAGAAGTCCTGGAGGTAAGCGCACACACGGTCTGGCGCTGGGCCAAGGCGGGGCTCCTGCCCTATGAGCCCACAGCTGGCGGGATCTGGCGGTACCGACTTTCACACCTCAAGGAGCTGAAGAACGATCTGCAGCAGCGCGGGCAAAAGCCGATGGCCGATTCTGACCAGGCGGTGGCCGTATGAAGGCCAAAACGTGCGTTCTAGACGTGTGGACTGAGGCCCATCAGCGCGTTACAGGCGTTCTCCGCTACAAGCCCCAGGACCCATACGCGGTGCACTTCTCCTTCCGCGGTGCCGGTCCGGAGGGGGAGACGGTGCTGTATCGCTTCGCGCGCCACCTGCTCGTCGAGGGTCTGGACCAGGTCGCGGGTGAGTGCGACGTCCTCGTGGCGCCTCACCCGGAGGACCCGGACTGGCTGACGATCACGCTCCGCCCAGGGCCGGGAAAGCGCACGGTCGTCTACGTTCCCTCGAGGCGGGTGGAGAAGTTCATCACCTCGACGTATGACATGGTCCCGATGGGGCGCGAGCACGAGCTGGTCGACGTCGACAAAGCAGTGGATGAGGCACTCGCGCAGATCTTCCGGCAGGTGGCGACATGACCGCCCCCACGATCGCCTCCGATGCCACCCGCCTGTTCCTGGATCGGCAGGGCGTTGCCCTGCTGGTTGCCGAGCACGCTGAGCTCCTGGCCGCCGCGCGAGCTACCGTGGCCGCCGCCGCGTGCGGCGAGCAGGACCCTCTGCTGCACCTGCGGCACGCGTTGGACTGTCATGGCCAGCTGCCGCCGGCCGGCGTCGCGCCGCACACGTTGCTAGCTCATTCCTCCGCGCCGACCCTGGCGACCTGCCTCTGCGCCTCGGCGTGCATCTGCTGCGGGAGGTCGGCGCGATGAAATGCACGGCTGCCGCCCCCTCGGGCAGCATCGAGCGTCCGTTCGCTGGCTTGCCGACCATGATGGGCGAGGTCCGCGCGTGGGTGCTGGGCCTTCTCCCACAGGACTATCCCCGGCGCCTTGACGTGGCGCTGGTGGCCACCGAGCTGGCTACCAACACGCTCATCCACAGCAGGTCCGGTCGGCCTGACGGCGAGTTCACGGTGCGCCTCGTGCTCACCTCAACGACCGTGGAACTGGCTGTCGTCGACCAGGGCCCACTGACCGTTCCGGCACCGCGTGCGGCCGACGAGTCCGGCCGTGGGCTGCGCATCGTGCGTGAGCTGGCCGATGACGTCCGGTGGGAGATCACCGCCGAGGGGCGCACCACGTGGGCGCGGTTCGTGGTCGCCAGCGGAGGCGCGTCGTGAGCACTTACTACGACCGTCAGGCCCAGCGCACGGCTGCGTCGGGCGAGGCCGAGCGCCAGCTGGCGCAGGCCGACGAACTGCGGGCGGCCACCGAGCTGTCGCGCGAACAGGGCCGTGAAGACCTGGCTGATCGGCGGGCCAAGCGCCGGGCGCAAGCGCGCACTGAGGCTGATCGGCGCCGAGCGGCTCGCCGCCGCGAGCGGGATGAGCGCCGTCAGAAGAAGATCGCCCGGCGGAAGACCGAGCGGGAGACCAAGGCCGTCGAGCGTCAGGGGTGGCGCAAGCGCGCGATGGATCGTGTGCGTCGCAACATTCCCTTCCTGGTCGCAGGGACGGCGATGGGCTCGCCGATCGTGATCGCGTGGAATGGCCAGCTAGCCTTCGCTCGCGATGTCATGCATCTGGGCGCACTAGCGCCGGCATTGCCGATCGCGCTTGAAGGAGCCGTCTGGTACCTGGCCTGGCTGACGCACACCGCTATCAAGGCGAAGCTTCCCACCGGTCGCTACCGGCTGTTCACCTGGGGCTTTGCCTGCATGGCGGCAGGAATGAACTTCTGGCACGGCCGCCAGGCGTACGGCAGCGACGGCATCCAGGCGGGCGTGACGCTCGCGATCAGCAGCCTCCTGGGCATCGCGTTGTGGGAGCTGACGGCCACGCTCGTCACGCAGGCCGGGACAGGCCGTACCGCCGCTGAGCTCCGCACAGCTCTGTGGCGGAAGATCCGCTACCCGCGCTTGTCGTGGGCGGCGATGAGCATCCGGGCCGCCCACAGCTGTGGTGCGGAGCAGGCGTGGCGGAGCGCGTGGCGGGATCGGTTCGGAGTCGAGCCCGAAGCCGGGCGGCGTGAGCGCAGGCTGGCGAAGGCGATCATGAAGGCAAGCGCCAAGGCCGATCTCGAAGCCGCTAAGGACGGCCGCCTCAAGTTCGTCGATGGCGTCATTCTCGGGCGGCCGATCCCCTCCGTGCCGATCACCCGATCGGATCGATTCAGCGCTGGCGAGCCTCGATCGATCGATGTGCATGTTGCGGTGAACCCAGTCGATCGATCGACGGTAACTGCACCTGGGGCCGATCGATCGATCGAGGGCGAGGTGCTCCAGAATCGTCGATCGATCGAGCCGCCTCGTGGCGCGTCGATCGACCTGACGCAGAATCGGGATCGATCGATGGGTGGGGGCGGGAGTACGTCCGCGCTCGATTCTCACGGTCGTGGGGGATCAATCGATCGAGGCGTGCAGGCGTCGATCGAGGCTGGCCGTACTGGTGGCGAGGGTCTGGGACGCCTGGCCGATCTGCTACGGCCGGTTCCTTCCACTTCCGATGCCGGAGATGAGTCGATCGATCCTCAGCCGCGGGAGGCCGGCGAGACGAGTGATGAGTTGGCGCCGCGCCGCCGACCCAAGACCGGCGCAAAGGCCGATCGATCGACAGGTGCATCGAAAGAGGGCACGACGGGCTCCGTTCCCCGCAGGAGCGATCGTCGAGGTCGTCGCAAGTCGTTCGAGGAGCACCGCGAGGTGCTCAAGTCGATGATCGGTAGTGGCCACATCGATCCGGACGCTGCCACGACGGAGCTGGTACGCACCACGCTGCAGTGTGCGCCCTGGGTGGCTCGGGAGTTGTTCAAGGAGCTGCCGCAGCTTTCGCAGGAGGCGTCGGCATGATCTTCATCTGCCTCGTGCGTGCTGACCGGCCCCGAACCCCCGCGTATCGACGTCTTGTCACCACACATGAGCAAATCGTGAGCACACACTCCTCACACACCTCCACACATGTACAAACCGTCAGAGCACAACTGCCGAGCGTGATGGTTGGCGGGTGCGGCACACGCCCCTCTTCAACCTCTGCTTGTGCGGTTGGCGCCGGAGAGGGGTGGGTGTGATGAACCCCAGCGTATGGGTGCGCATGTTGGAGGTCTTCACCACGGCAATGCTCGTCGCGGTCGCCGTCATGATCGCTTTCAGCGTCGATATCGGCAGCACCTGGCGCCTTCGCTGCGCGTCGGTTCGCGCTCGATGGCGCTATGCCGCGCGGCAGGCCGCCATTCCTCTGCAGGTCGGCCGCGACAACGTGATCGTTTACACCTCCACCAAACAGATCGCGTTGGCGCTGTTGCGCGACGTGATCGGAGAGGAGTTGTGATGGACCTCGCCCGGATGGTGCACGAGTTCGAGACGTCCTATCCCACCGAGAGCTTCGAAGCCCAGCTGGCCTACCTTGACCTGCTCGAAGCCCTCTTCCAGCGGGCCTCACTGACAATCCAGATCGACGCCGAGCTGGCCGCCACCTGGCTGTGGAAGCGCAAGCCCCGCAAGGGCAAGCGCGTGCCTCGCCAGGACCGGCGCAGGCTGTGCCGCCGTACCAGGGCTCATGGTCGCCACAGCGGCAACGCCTGGGCTGAGGCGATCAGATTCGTGCGACGGCAGCGCGACGTCATCGAGGAGTTCATCAAGATCGAGAAGGCCGCAGCCAAGCGGGCGCAGAAGGAAGGCCAGTAACCGCCATGGACCAGAACACGTCGCTGGCCACCACCGCGGGGCAGATCGAACGGGCCCATTTCACAGTCGGGCACGTGGCCTATCGCCAGCACCAGGAGCACTGGAAGTCGCTGGGGTGCGGGCTGGCCATCTTGATCGCGGAGGACGCACAGCACACCGGCAGGTGGCTGCGTTCGCGCGAGCGGGGTGTGGGCTGGTGGAAGCGGCTGTTCCTCGGCTTCCGGGCGGCCAGCCACGGCCGCAACATCTCCAAGGCCGTGACGGAGGCCGTCAAGGACATCGTCCTGATGGCCAATGATCACGACGAGTACATGACCTTGGAACGCATGGCTGGGCAGAAGTCCAGCCCCTTGGGTCGTCCCGACCGCTACCGGACAGGAGGGTGATCTTCCATGATGGCTCGACGTGAGCTTGCCGTGCGTGACCGTGAGGAGATGCGCCTGTCGGGCGGTCTGTTCGTGGTGCACGTTCTACCGCTGCTGCTGCCGGCAGCGGCGTGGCTGATACTCGGCGCCGCGATGATGGGCGCCAACAAGGCCTGGGGACCAGAGGCCAATCCGCACGTCACACCGATAATTTCGGTGATCTTCCTCATCTTGATGGCAGGGCTGACCGCGTTCGGCTGGTCGATCAACGGCAAGGCCCGCACCCACCTTCGCGTAGCGGTGGTCATCAGCGGCGTGGCCGGCACGGTGAACCTGATTCTGGGCCTGACTTTCTGGCTGTTTCAGGGCTGGATGATCACTGTGTTCATCCTGTCTGGCCTGCCTGTTTGGGGTGTGTGGGTGGTGTGGCGGCTGATGCGCTACGCCGGAGCCACCGAGACTGGCGACGGCAGCGGCGGCAACGACCTGCTGCACGCCATCAAGAGTGCCAAGGTCCGCTTCTCCAAGCCCACGGTCGACGAACGTGGCGTCGTGCGGGCCAAGGTCCACACGACGCCAGGCGGCACCCTGGAGGACGCCCGCACCCTGATCCCGCTGCTTGCGGCCGAAGGCAAGGCGGTGCGCGGCAGCGCCCAGCTGATCCGTGATCCGGATGTCGACGGCATCGCCGAGTTCGAGATGGCCACGGTCGACAATCTGAAAGACGGCGTGCCCTGGCGGGGAGTGGAGCAGGTCGGGGTGGGCAGCCTGCCCACCGACTGGTTCTCGGTGGGCCAGTACCAGACCGAGGAATGCCTGGTCAGGATCGTGGGCGAGGAGGACGACCCAGCCGGCGACATCAAGCACCTGAAGATCGGTGGCGTCACCGGCAGCGGCAAGTCCAACGCCGCCCTGGTCTTCCTGACCTCCCTGCTGCTCAAGCGCCGTCTGAACATCATCGGCATCGACCTCACCAAGGGTATGCAGACCCTCGGCCTGCTGGCGCACGGCCTGACCTGGGTGCTGAACGATCCTCAGGATGTCGAGCAGTTCCTGGCGCGGCTGCCGCACGTCATCAAGGGCCGCGGCGACCAGCTGGCACGCGAGGGGCTGCGCCGCTGGAGCCTGCGCAGCAAGCTCGACCTGATGGTGGTGTGGATCGAGGAGTCCAAGGCGATGCGCCGCTACCAGTCTCGATATGAGGCTCTGGCAGCCGACGCCAGATCCGCCGGCATCTGGCTGGTCTCCTCCACTCAGGACTGGCTGTGGCGAAATGTCTCCACCAGCGCCCGCAAGAGCCACACCGCCGGCATCTGCTTCGGCATGACCGAGGCCGACGACGTGCAGACCATCCTGCCGCCTGAGGCCGTCCAGGCCCTCGGCAAGGACGGGCTGCCGCTCTGGGGATCGGACAAGCCCGGCTACTGCTACATCTCCGGCCTGGGTATCCCGCCGACCAAGTGGGCGAGGTTTGTACGCTTCGCCATCGCCACCGATGAGCAGATTCTGCAGGCCGTGGAGGTGGGCGCCCCCTACCGCAGCCCCATGGATCCGATCACCGCCGACCTGTTCGGCGAGCTGTTTGCCCGCCGCACCATCTACACCGGCCCCCAGTGGGGCGGCTCGATTACCTCCAAGGCCGTGGAAACAGTTCCCGCTCGGCTGGTCTCGGCGCCACAGCCCGCCACGCGGCCGACGATGCCAGCTGCGCCCCTATTTCGCGGGCCGCAGGCCCCCTGGGAGGACCCAGACGACGACCTCGAGGAGGATCTCGTGGACGCAAGCCCGGAGGAGGCGGCGCGCCGCGCCGCCGAATACGAACGCCGGGAGCACGCCGAGATGCTCGCCCGCCTGGAGGAGTCCAGACGGCGCAACCTCGGCGAAGACCTCAAGCCCGGCGACTTCGCCGACATCGACCCCACCATTCCCCTGTCCATGGACATCGACGACGACGGCCAGGAGGAAGAGGACAACGGGCCTGAGATCGAGCCCGAGGAGGCACGGCGGATCTTCGATACCAAGCTGGATGAGCTCTACCGTGCGGGTGCCCGCCGGGTTGAGACCTCTCACCTGGTCGCTTGGACGGAGGAGGTGCGCCGCCACCGCACCTATCTCTACGGCCAGGTCAAGCGCTGGCGTCAGGCCGGGTTGGTGGAGGAGGACGCTGACAACGGCGGATGGCTGATCGTCGGCTCGCCATTGGAGACCATCGCGCGGGCGCCCGGCTCACCTCACGGAACGTAACCGCACCGGCAGCGCGGCCACACACCGCCGGGCGCCGCCCTGAGTCTTATAGGGAAATCCTCGTGTGCGTAAGGAGCACAAGGGGCAAACACCCCTGACAAACATGTCCTCGCACACCATCCGCACACCCCCACACGACTACGCAGAGTCACCAAACGCGGAGAGTTGGGCTCTCACACACATGACCACACAACCCCTGAACACCCGGCACACGCCCCCGAGGAGGAGCACCGTGAGCCAGAGCAAGGTCATCCCCGCCATCGATCCCGCCCTGCACACCTGCCTTGACCCGGCCGAGCGTGCCGAGCTGCTCGACGCGCTGGCCGCCGACCTGGACAGGGCCGGGCACACGATCCCGGCCCGGTTGGTCGGCATCGTCGCCGAAAGCGAGCGGCTGCTCGTCGATCCGGACGCCGAACTGGAGGACGAGGCGTGGATGGAAAGCGAGGCGGTCTGGCAGCTGCAGGAGCAAAGCACCCGCCCTGATCGCGCCGAGACCCTGGAGGCCATCTACCACCAGTGGGCGCGCCCCACGTTCGGCGTCGAGGCTGCGGCCATCCTGATGGAACTGGCCGACGCCGAATACAGCCTGGCCCAAGCGCAGGACACCGCGGCCGCCGCCAATGATCAACCCGCGAAGGGTCAGCTCCCCCTGGCGCGGCCGCCTGCCGACGCCGCCATCAGCGAGCCTGCCTCAACGGTGCCGAGCGCCCCTCAGGCGCAGTCCAGCATCGCCGCAACGCAGACCCCGGTGGCCGACGTCGACGTCGAGGCCGGGGGGCAGGACACGGGCATGGCCGCGCAGCGAACCACGCGTCCGTCGTTCACCTCGCGCCATCCCTTCATCTGGCGGATCCCCCTGCCGGTGGCGGGCGTGGCTCTGGCCGCGGTCGTGGTGGGTCCGACCGTGCTGATGGCCAAGATGATCGCCGCGCTGACCCTGATTCTCCTGGTGATCGCGGTGGTCATCGTGCTTGCCGTCACCGGCGGCGGGATCCGGAGGTAACAGCAGATGGCTCGCCGACGTACCACCACACGCCGTACGACGGCCGCGCGCAAACCGGCCCCCGCGGTCGCACGGCCACAGCGATCCTCAAGCCGCACACACCTGCGCAAGCTGGCACGCGGGATCGGCGCCCTCGTACGGAATTGCACTGGGGGAGCTCGCGAGTTCCCTGAAGCGCAGCGCCGCGACGAGCTCGCCCTAGGCCTCCTGGTGGCCGCTGTGGCCATTCCCGCGGTGGGAACCGGCTACCAGGTCCCGCCCCTGCAGGCAGCCGCGTTTGCTGTGCGGATCGTGTCGGGCACGCTGACCTGGCCCTGGTTGTCCTTGTTGCTGGCGTATGTGGGTCTGCGGGTGTTCCGGCACCCGGATGCGCCGCACGCAACCGTGCGGCGCAGTGCCGGGCTGTGCGCGCTCTACCTCGTCATCTCCGGGTTCATCCACCTGGCCCACGGCATCCCTGTCCCGGGCTCGACGTCCTCGTCCTGGGCTCGTCTGGGCGAGGCCGGAGGCCTGCTAGGGCTGGCCTCCACCTGGCCCGCGTTGAACATCCCCGTCTGGTCCGTCGCCGCCTGCCTGATTGGGCTCGCCGGATACGGCATCTGGCTGACGTGGACGGATCCGATCCAGAGCATGCTCGGACGGTTGCTGCACGCCAACGTTGACGACGATGACGGCCGCCGCTCCGAGCGCTACCGCCGAACCCCTGTCACGGAATCGGAGGATGCGGAGACCGGACAGACTCCCGTCAACGGCCAGCCTCCAGCCGAGACCCAGTCGACGGGAGCATCACGGCTGCCCAACCAGGCCGCACCCACCCATCCGGGGCCGGACGAGCAGGTACCTGCCATGCCCGACCCGGAGATGTTCACCCCCCGGACCCCGTTCGACGCCACGCTCGTCATCACCGACGCCGCTCCACCCGACGCCTCGCCCGCTGCAGCCGCGCCGGCCGATAAGACCGTCACCAACGGGCTGGTGAGCCAGAGCCTGCTGGCCAGCGGCACCTCATCCCGCATCAACACAGCCGCGATGCAGGCGATGCAACAACGCCTGAACGGAGTCCTCACCGAGTTCAAGATCAACGCCGAGGTGAGGTCCTTCACTAGAGGGCCGACCGTCACCCGCTACGAGATCTTCCTCGGATCCGGGGTGAAGGTGGAGAAGGTCACCGGCCTGCAGAAGAACTTCGCGCTTGCCGCGCAGACAGGCGATGTCCGGATGGTGGCCCCCATCCCAGGCAAATCCGCCATCGGCGTGGAGATCCCCAACCCTGATAAGGACGTCGTCGCGCTTGGTGACGTGCTGCGTTCGCCGGTGGCTTCCAGCGACTCGCACCCGCTCGTGGTGGGTTTGGGCAAGGACGTCGAGGGGCGCAACACAGCGGCCAACCTGGCCAAGATGCCGCACCTGCTCATCGCTGGCGCCACCGGCGCGGGCAAGTCCGTCTGCGTCAACGGCTTGATCGTCAGCATCCTCACTCGCGCCACCCCTGATCAGGTCGGTCTGCTCTTGATCGACCCCAAGCGAGTGGAACTGTCGGTCTACCAGGGTGTCCCGCATCTGATCGCGCCCATCGTCACCGAGCCCCGCAAGGCCGCCGAAGCCTTGGACTGGGTGGTGGGGGAAATGACCCGCCGCTACGACGACCTGGCCGCCACCGGCTTCCGGCACGTCGATGAGTTCAACAAGGCCGTTCACGCGGGCAAGCTGGGCAACCGGCCCGGCACCCAGACGCCCTACCAGCCACACCGCTACCTGCTCGTCATCATCGACGAGCTGGCCGACCTCATGATGGTCGCCCCGCGCGACGTGGAGGACTCCATCGTCCGCATCACCCAGCTCGCCCGTGCCGCCGGGATCCACCTCGTGATCGCCACGCAGCGGCCATCGGTGGACGTCGTGACCGGTCTGATCAAGGCCAATGTGCCGTCCCGGCTGGCGTTTGCGGTGTCCTCGCTCACCGACTCGCGGGTCATCCTGGACCAGCCCGGCGCCGAGAAGCTCATCGGCCAGGGCGACGCGCTGTTTCTGCCCGCCGGCGCGGGCGCCCCCATCCGCCTGCAGAACGCCTTCGTCTCAGAGAAGGAGATCGCGGACGTGGTCACGCAGTTGCGGAACGGACCCGCCCGCCCCCTCCCGACTCCCCATCCAGCACCCACCGCCACAGCCTCCACCAGCCAGCACGAGCCGCCTCTGGACCACGACGACTATGCGCTGCTGGAGCAGGCTGCTGAGCTCGTGGTCACCACACAGTTCGGATCCACCTCCATGCTGCAGCGCAAGCTCCGCATCGGCTTCGCCCAGGCCGGCACGCTCATGGACTTGCTCCACTCCCGCAACGTGGTGGGCCCCTCCGAAGGCTCCAAAGCCCGCGAAGTCCTCGTCAAACCCGACGATCTTCCCAAGCTGCTCGCCGACCTGCGCGCCCATGCAGCCCCTGCCAAGTAAGTGCTCGCCCCTACCCGCTCACTGAACGGAGATCATCACATGCGCGTTCTACACCGCACCCACCGCGGTAATCGCGCCGGGTTGTCCCTAACAGGCAGCTCTGACCCTGGACACCCGACCTGGCCGTGGCTGGTATTCGCCACCCTGATCGGCTGCTGGCTCGTCTCCAGCCTGTCCTGGCTGACCCAGGCCCCGCCCTGGATGATGGACGCCGGGTTGTCGCTGCAGCTGCTCATCACGACTCTCGTCCCGGCCATCGCGATAGCGCGGCGCCGCCACCTCAGGCCCGAGCTGCCGACGAGCCAGCAGCCGATCAGCCTCGTCACCTCCCAAGACGTCGTCCGCCACGATGTCGTCGACTCCGCACAGGTGCGCGACCTATACCGGGAGCGGGCGCACCTGCTCGCGGCCCTGACCGCCGCCGCCTCCTGCCCGGCTGTGATCTGCGACAACGACCCCATGGCGGACAGGCCCGTCGTCTACGTGGACAGCCCTTGCGGGCAACTGTCCTGGCACGTGGACGCCAGTGACCTGGACCTGCTCGGGCACATGCGGGTCATCGCCCCCGACTCCGTCCACGCCCCCGTCTGGGATGGCCACAGCACGGCGGAAAAGTATGAGCGGCTGGACGCCTTCACCAAGCTGCTGGCCACCTGCGGCACCCTGGCAGCCGGCGCGGCCGACATGAACCAAAACGTGCGCTTCAACCAGCGCACCGCAGGGCGCTGGAGCGGGCAGCTGCTCAGCTTCGGCACGATCACGGCCGAAGGTCACCGGCTGGTCGAACCGGCCTGCCAAGACAGCGATCCCTGGCAGGCCGACGCCGAGCTGCGCGACGAGCACGGGACGGTCATCGGCACCGTCGAGCAGGCGTGGATCTTCCACGGCGCCCTGTACGGCTCGGGCCGCATCTACCCGACACCGGCTGGTATCGCGGCCGTGACGCGTTTCGGCGGGCCGGTCGAGGTCGAGCTGTCGGAGACCGCCGTCGCCCCGGTGCTGGAAAGCGACGACAGGCTCGTCATGGAGCACCGGCTGCTCGAGCCGTGGCATCTGAAGTCGGTGAGCCTGCGCCGCGACCGGAGCCAGCACGACGCCCGCATCGCCATCGTGGCCTGGCCGCGGCCCCTCCACTAGCAGGAAGGGCGCATTCCAGGCGGGCCAGTCGCCAAACCATCCCGCCGCAGAATGCGCCCCTCAATCCCCGCTTCCAGAAACGGAGTACCTCCCATCATGACCGACGATCTCGGCATCCCGCGCCCTCGCCGGCGCACTGCTGCCCGATCTTCCTACCTGGCCTCCGTCCCCGACGCCGGCGCTGCGCCGGAGCTGGACGAACCCAGTCAGGGCCCTCGCCACGGCATCGCCGGGACCTCTGCCGGCATCCCCGACCCGCAGGTCCAGGAGGGACTGCTGCTGATGGACCTGGACAGCGCGACGCTGCTGACCAACGAGATCACCGCCGTACGCGGTGAACTCGCCCGGACCGACGCCAAGGCCGGCCTGCTGCTGCAGCTGGCCAGCGGCGGAGCCGCCCTGATCATCGCGCTCGGCGCGGCCGCCGCCCGCCAGCTGCCGCTGGCGGCCCAGCTCGGCTTGGGCCTGGAGATCGCGCTGCTGGCCAGTGCGGTGTTCATCCTGCTCGGGGTGGTCCAACCCGCGCTGCCGCGGCGCGGCCAGAGCGGCTACGGGTTCTGCGCCTACGCCGGCGCGGCCGACGTCGACGAGCTGATGGACCTGGTAGCCGCGGGCCCGACCCGGCTGAGCGTGGCGCTGATGGAGCTGTCGACGCTCACCCAGGCCAAGTACCGGCGGGTGCACACGGCGGTGTGGCTGCTGCGGGCCGCCATCGTCGTCCTGGTCATCTCCGGCGCGCTGGTCGCGCGGTAGCGGGTGGGGGTAGGCCATGACAACTGCGACATCCCCACGCACGGCCGCGGCCGCGCCCGCCGCCGCTGTCCATCCGGAGCTGGCCAAGGCGCTGGCGCTGCTGGCCACCGGGCACACCCTTGCCGAGACCGGGCAGCTGCTGGATTGGCCCGCCGGCGCGGTGCGTGCCCTGGTCGCGCACCAAAAGGGCTGGCTGATCAATGAGAACGGCCACGTGTACGACCCCGGGCAGCCCGATCATCGCGTACGTCTGCCTGCCGGGGTGCCTGCCGAGGTCGTGCGATGGGCCCGCCAGACGGACCTGTCCGAAGGCGATAGCCCCGCCCCCGAGCAGGTCGCTGCGAAGGGCCGCTCGGGGCTACGCGTGGCGTGTCTGCCGGTGGATCGCATCCATACCGACCCCCACAACATCCGTGGGGAGCTCGGCGATATCGCCGAGCTGAGCGACAGCATCCGCGAGCATGGGGTGCTGCAGCCGGTGACCGTGCAGGCCCTGTCCGGCCAGCCCGGCCACTACAAGCTGATCATGGGCGAGCGGCGCTACACCGGGGCGCTGGAGGCCGGTGAGCGGGAGCTGCTGGCGATCATCTCGCCCACGCTCAGCGAGGCCGCCACGCTGGAGCGCATGCTGGTGGAGAACTGCCAGCGAGCCGAACTCAATCCGATGGACAAGGCCGAGGCCTTCGGCAAGCTGCGCGACGTCCACCACTACTCGCCGGCGTTGATTGCCCAGCGCACCGGACTGAGCGCGTCCACCATCTCCTACTTCCTGTGCCTGCTGGATCTGGACGCCAAAACGCGCGAACGCGTCCGCTCCGGCAACCTGCCCGTCAAGGAAGCGATCGCACTGGTGCGGCGCTTCCGCGCCAGCCAGCGCCCCAGCAGCGGCGGCAGGCCGCGGCAAGCGTCCTGGGAACCCGACCACTTCACCAGCCGGCACCCGCTGGCCAAGCAGGCGCAGCAGCTGTGCCAGGGCCAGGAGCACGGCTCCCGCCGGCAGGTGGGGCAGATGGCCTGTGGCCAGTGCTGGGAGCAGGCCATCCGGGCCGACGAGCGGCACGCCATCGCCGCGTCCGCCGAGACCGCGACGGCACCCGACACCGGCCCCGGCCATAGCGCTGGGCAGGCGGCATGAGCGCCCCCCAGGCTCGGCCGAGGCCGGTCGCCGCCGCGGCGGCGACCACGTACTGCCCTGACACACCAGCGGCCGCCGCTGAGGAGATCGCTGCCTGCTTCGCACAGCACCGGACGGTCCTGCTCGCCATCGCGGTGAAGATCCTGGCCGTTCCCCCTGCGGCCGAAGACGTCGTCGCCGACGTGATGACGCACCTGCTGGCCTCCGGGCGGCGGCCGCAACATCCCGGCAGCTGGCGCGGCTACCTGAGCAAGGCCGTGGCCAACCGGGCGCTCAGCATGCTGCGCGCCCGGGTCGTGGAAGACCGCGCCACCAACGTCCTGAGCGGCCGCGCCGAGGTGTATTGCCTGCCCAGCGCCGAACAGCTCGTGCTGCGCGATGCCGACAACGGACGCATCCACCAGGCGCTGCGCCATCTGCCCAAGCGCCAGCGGCAGGTGATGATCCTGCGCTACTGGGGCGACCTGCCCGAATCCCAGATCGCCGCGCGGCTGGGCATCAGCCTGGGCGCGGTGAAGTCCCACAGCTCGCGGGCCCGCGCCGAGCTGCTGCGCCTGCTGTCCGGTGAAGACGAGCAGCACGACCGCCGCCCGGCACCGCCCCAGCAGCAGGAGGCGCGTCCCGGCGGCGGCCGCCGTCCTGAGATGCGGTGGGGCGCATGATGGGCGCATCACGCCAGCTGTGGGCGCTGACCGTCCGCCAACCCTGGGCCTGGGCGCTGGCCTGGGGCGGTAAGAACATCGAAAACCGCAGCTGGACGACGTCCTACCGGGGCTGGATCGCCATCCACGCCGGCAAGACGCTGGTTGACGACGTCGGCCGCGCCCAGCAGTTCATCCAGGAGCGGATGGGCTGGCGCTGGCGGCCGCACCACGCCCGCCAATCGGTGCGGGCCCGCGGCCAGGTGCTCGCGCTGGCCCGCCTGGACGCGGTGTGCGCGGGCCCGGTCGAGGGCTGCGCCTGCCCGATGGACTCGGCGTGGGCGACGGTCGGCGCCTTCCACTGGCGGTTCGGCGCCTGGCAGCACCTGCGCCGACCGGTGGCCACCGCTGGCGGGCTCGGCCTGTGGAACCTGCCTCAGGCTGCCGCCGATGCGGTCCTGGCCCAGTTGGACGAGCACGCCGTTCACGCGGTGATCGCCCATGGCTGACCGACAGTGCGGCGCACCGCCCGCCGAGCTCAGCGTGCAGGACCTGGACGCGATGGCCGAGCGGATGGTGCCGCTGGCCGATGCGGTGACCTGGTTCGTCCACGGCTACCAGCCCGACGCCGTCAAAGGCCTGCTCGGCGACCTGACCGGCATCGAGCTGCGCGTCCTGGTGGTGGTGCTGGCCACGCTGCGCCGCCCCCGCTGGACGCTGCCCGAGGACGGCATCATCGACGACATCGCGGTGGAGCTGGCCGCCCGGGGTAAACCGGCCGCCCTGACCAAGACCGAGCGGCGCCTGGCCGCCGAACGCATCATCGCGGCCGGACACGGCCCGGTCGAACTCGCCGAGCGGCTCCACCTCAGCGGCGCGACCGCCAACGCCCTGTACGCCGACCTCTGCGCAACCGACCCAGCGCACAGCCCGCACTGCCCGGATGCCGGCGAACCTGCCGAGGACACCAGCCATGCCGATCAGCGCTCCGGCAGGGCCGCCTGATGGGCCGCCGCTCCACGTTGACGTTCTACGACCCGCAAGGGGCCCACTTCGGCATCCCGACCTGGCCCTACGGCATGGCCCCGAAAGGCTTAGCCACCCGCCGCCAGCTACGCCGCGACCAGCTCCGCCCGGGCGGGCAGCAACCAGCCGCCCAGCTCATGTGGCGATCTCGACTCACCTCCTCGGCCAAGGGCGTGCCGCGCGGCATCCAAGTGGCCTACCTGTATGAGGTCGACAAGGCGCTACCGTACCGGCCGCCCTCGCCCAAGCAGCTGGAGGCGATCGCCAAGGCCACGCGCGCCCGCCGCGTCTGCCCCCAGTGCGGCATCGAATACCCCTACTGCCTGCCACGCCGGTTCGACCGTCTGTGCCTGGAGTGCCACGGCTGGGACCTGCCCTCATCCGCGCAGGCAGGTGAGCTCTGATGCCGATCCGCCCCGACCAGAAAGCCCGTTACCCGAAGAACTGGCCGACGATCAGCAACGAGATCCGCTTTGACCGTGCCGGCGGATGGTGCGAGTGCGCGGGGGAATGCGGACGGCACACCGGCCGATGCCAGGCCATCCACGGCGAGGCGCACCCGGTCACCGGATCCATCGTGGTCCTGACCGTCGCGCATTTGGATCACACCCCAGAAAACTGCGACCCCGCCAACCTCAAGGCCATGTGCCAGCGCTGCCACCTGGCCTACGACGCCTCGCTGCACGCCTCCAACGCCGCGCGCACGCGCTTTGCCCGGCTGGTCGACGGCCAGCCCGCCCTGTTCGACCTGCCGACCCCAGACGCCCCGACCCCACGCGCGCCGCCGACCGCGCCCGCCGCTCCTGCCGGGCGCCCTTCCTCGTCCCCATCCATCACATGAAAGGACCACAGCGCATGACCGTGCACCACCCGGCCGAATGCGGCCACCATCACGACCTGGTCCGCAACTTTCAGGGGCCCCGTCCCGAGATTGTGGTCTTGTGCGGCTCAACCCGATTCGCGCAAGCCTTCGCCGAAGCCACCCTGGCCGAGACTCTCGCGGGTCACATCGTGCTCAGCATCGGCTGCGACACCCGGGACGACCTGTTCGCGGACGTCAGCTCCAGCGAGCTGGCCGCGATCAAGACGGAACTAGACGATCTGCACCTGCGCAAGATCGACCTGGCCGACCAGGTGCTCATCCTCAACCAGGACGGCTACCTCGGCGCCTCCACCCGCTCCGAGCTGGCCTACGCCCGCGCCCTACGCAAACCGATCCGCTGGCTGGAGCCCGTCTGCGACCGCACCAGCGTCGGCATCCTCATCACCGACCAGCAGGGCCGGCACCTGCTGTTCGACCGCTCCACCACGCATGGGGGCGTGGCCCCGGCCACCGGCCACGCGGCCGAGCACGGCACGTTCACCGACGCGGCCCGCGCCAAGGTGACCGATGAGGTGGGCCTGGCCATGACCAGCCTGACCGCCGTGGCCAGCGGCTGGCGCGACAACGCCTGCCACCGCCACCCGGCGCCGGAGGCCGACGGCCGCCGCGGCGGCCACCACTGGGAGGTCTTCCAGGCCGAGGCCGCCGGAACCCTCGCGCTCCGCCCGCGCACGAACGGCACGGCGCGCTGGAGCACCGTCGACGAACTGCAGGAGCTGACGCGCCGTACGGCCGAGCATGCGCGCGGCCGCACCGACGACGCCGCCTTCGCCGCCCGTCCCGGCATCGAACCGGTCTGGGTGCACTGGCTGGTTACGGCTGGCCTGGTCGACGTCACCCCGGAGGACCTGGCCGCGATCGACCGCCTGGTCTCCTGCACGCCGGTCTCGCCGGCAGCCTGAACCCCAAGTCGAAGGATCATCCGCTGATGCACACCACACCCACCGCCAGGTGCGACAACGCCAGCGTCGGCATCCTGATCGCCGACCAGCAGGAACGCTGGCTGATGTTCACCCGCGCCACCCCGCCGTGGGGCATCGCCCCCGCCGCCGGCCACGTCTTCGACGACCACTGCGTCCGCGACCCGCACACCGGCGAGGTGGCCATCGAGGCGTCCTACCGCCGCGCTGCCGAGGCCGAGGTGGCCGAGGAACTCGGCCTCCAGGTGACCGCCCTGCAGCCGATCGCCGACGGATGGCGCCTCAACGCCTGCCGTCGCCTCCCTGGACCTGCCGTGACCGGTCACCAATGGCGCATCTTCCGCGCCCAGGTCACCGGCGACCTGGTGCCCTCTGCGCGCGAAACCAGCAACGTCCGCTGGTTCACCCGCGCCGAGCTGCAGGACCTGGCAGCCCGGACCGTCCTGTACGCCTGGGGCCGCATCACCGACGCCGCCTTCTACGCCGACCCCGGCATCGAACCCGTCTGGTGCTACTGGCTGGTCCAGGCGGGCCTGATCACGATGGCCGAGGACGACCTGGAGGCCATCGAAGAGTTCCTGGCCGAGCAGGCGATGCGAACCCGCGACCCCCACATCACCATCGAGATCACCTACCGCTCGGACAACGAGCAGACGCAGACCTTGTACGGCGAGGTCGACGACCAGGATCACCTGGCCCGGCTCCAAGCACTGACACGAGCCGACAACGCCGCCGGCATCGTGATCCCGCTGTCTGCCCGGCTCACTGTCGAGGGCACCGACTTCCCCCGCGTCTTCTACGCCGACCGCGTCACCTTCCGCGAACTCCAGAACCGATAGCGAGGAAGCCATGATCGAGGAACTCATCATCTGCGACTGCTGCGGCGGCACCGCCGTCATCGACGCCGGCAGCGAAGCCGCCCAGCGCGCGACCGGCCCCGATCGGGACGCGCAGCGCCAGCGACACCAGCTCGTGCTCGCCGCCCGCGCCCGGCAGCGGTAGCAGGAGGGCGCATTCCACAGTGGTCAACCCGACCAAGACCGGCCGCTGGGAACGCGCCCTCACCCCATCCGATCCCTCCAGAGATCCCGAGAGGCCTTTCCATGATGCCAACCCCCACCGCCGACCCGTCCGGCCTTGAGCTGAGCGCCATGGTGCCGCCCGCCGAGAGCAACCCGCTGTTCGCGGTGTGGTACGAGGCCGGGATTCGCGGCGTGGCGGCGTGCCTGATCACGCCGACGCCGCGGATCGCTGTCCAGGACTGGCTGTACGCGAAGGTGGCCGACGTGCCCGAGGAGGCGCTGCGCGCCAGGGACCTGACCGATGAGCAGCAGATACGGCTGGCGCAGGCGCTGGCCGAGCACGCCGAGACCCCTCTGTCGATCAGCGAGCCGCACGCCTGGACGAGCGCTCGGCTGGCCGAGCTGGGTGTGCGCCTGGCGGTGGTCGACGGTGAGCCGCTGACGGCGGGCGAGCTGGAGGCCCTGGCCTCAGCCGACATCCAGGTCATCGCATGAGTACGCCGGCGGCCGCCGCGCGTGTCCAGGGCGCGCTCGAGGAGCAACCGACAGGGCTGGCCGGCCCAACCGGTCAGGTCTCCACCGCGGAGCCGGTCCATGTGGGCTGAGCTTCGCCTGGCACTGCCCTCGCCCTCTTCCCCGGGCGAGGGCCTTCAGGGCCGTATGTGCGGCTTCCAGCGCGTCACAGGGGCCGCGCTGAGCCGTACAGCGGCATCTCGCCACATCGGCCGCTCCAGCACCACGCAGAGCCCAACAGCCGCTGTGGCCGCCAGGCCACCGGGTCGACGTACGGGAACGAGCGGGCAGGGCGCGGCGCGGCCCCTGCCCGCCCGCTGTCGTGCGTCGGTGTCCGATGTGTGCCCGTCAGGGCGTGGATGTACCTGCACGGTGCGACACGCCCGAGGGAATCGGCGCGTCTGGCTGTATCCACAGGCTGTGATCGTGGAAGGATGCAGGACTGACTACCCAGGTCTTAAACCCCACCGGGAGACGCCTCAGGCAAAAGAAAAACGCCCCGCAGAGCGGGGCGCCTCTCAACTGAAGAACTCCAGAAGACCTGATCTTCGATTCAGCTCAAAAGGTTTGGCCGCCGATAGCGCTGATCGAGGATCGCAACGAGTCTTCTGCATTCACGCTTGGAGACGACCATAGCAGTCCTCCACGCGGTTAGCCCACCATGCCCTGGAGACGACACGCCGGGGCGGGCGAAATCCGCGTCCAAAAATCCGCCAGAGGGGCAGCGCCAGCAGAGCCTCCCACTCGCCGGTGTGGTAGCTCCAGCTTCTGACCTGGGCACGTCCGTGTCCCGCGGCCGCAGTGCGTCACCTGGTCGCTGGCAGAGTGCGAAGCGGCCGCGGCTGGCGTTCGCTGGCGTGTCGGATTCGCCGGATCTGGCGCGGCCGCCGTCTCGGGCGTTGATCGCCGCGTGCGTGCCACGGGGGATGCGGCGGGCGCCGTCGCAGCAGGCGTTCTTGCGCGCGCTGCGAGAGGACCTGGAGGTTCTCGAGCTGCGCTATGACGGCTACACGAACTTGATGCGGGTCGCGCAGGTCATCACCTACCTGGCCGACTGGAAGACGTTGTGCTCGCGGCCGACGCTGGCCGGTATCGCGGAGCGGACGGGTCTGTCGCGGGACACGGTCAAGCGGCACGTGCGCTGGCTGCGGCATCGCGGCTGGCTGGGCACGGTCGAGGAAGGCACGACCGTGCGCTACCGCAAGGGGACGCAGGCGGGCCTGCTGGACGACGGGTTCGGCAACCGTGCCGCGGTCTGGGTGCTGTGCGTGCGGCGGCGCATCGACGTGCCTCCTCGCCAACCACACCAATCACAAACCGCTCATCAGCCTCAAAAGATAACTGCACCCCCCTCTGTATCTCTCCCATCGGGAGAGATACAGGATCCATCGCACGCGCGCGCGCGACGATCACCCTCTCGTGATCATTCGCGCATCTCGACAGGGTGGGCATTGCACGAGACGCCGGGGACCAAACGTGATCGGCTGGCAGCGTGTGAGCGGTTGCGGCGGGAGTCGGCGGCGCTGCGCCGGATGACGGCCTGGTATCTGCGCTGGGCGCTGCGGGAGTTCTGGGCGGCGGGGGCGACCCCGGCCGACGTGCTGCATGCGCTGGATGTGCGGCCGGATGACAGCCGGTGGACCTACACCTGGTCCAGCGTGGAGGAGCTGCGGCACGTTCCGGGGTGGGTGCGGCATCGGCTGCAGGCCTGGATCGGACCGGACGGCCAGGTGCTGGCGCTGCCCTCGCAGCAGCGCGCTGCGAGGCTGGCGCGCCAGCGCGCCGAGTATGAGACCTGGCGTGTCCTCCAGCAGCAGCTGGAGGACACGAGCGCGGCCGGGCCACGCCCGGCGCCGGCGCCGCGACTGAGCCGGAACGAGGCGCTCGCACCGGCGCCGCCGGTGGCCGCTAACGCGCGTTGTAGTGATCCGGGTCGTCTTGCCGCGGTGCAGGCCTACCGCGCGCTGGCGGCCCGCCGCCTGGTCGACCAGGCGGCGCCGCTTCCCGCCCCCGCAACCGCGGTGCCACGTCTGGTGGAGCGTGAGTGGGTTCCCCCCGTCGATGACGGTGTGGTGGATCCGCGGGAGCTGGCGCTAGCTCGGGCGCGCACGCGGGCCCGCTTGGAGCGACTGCAAAGAGCGGCGGCGACGGGTGCGGGATGAGCGCCGTTACTGCCGAGTGTGGAAATCTACGTTGTAAAGCCGCCGGGGTCGCACACCTTCCTCGGAGAACAAGCGGCGATGCCGCTCCCCCTCCTCGTACTACCGGACATGCGGACACGATTCGGGCGTCGACGCTGACGGCGCGCACGCCGTACGGCGCGGCACGACGCGCCAGCAAGGGTGGCCGTGCTCTACCCCGAGGAGCGTCCCTTACAAAGTAGATTTCGCCAGCCCTTTACGTCGTAGATTCCGCGATCTCGCAACCGCATCAGATGACGATCCATACGGTGATCGCATGACCGGCGAGCCTACATCCGACCAGGCCAACCCACCTGCCAACCCGCCCAATCCAGGTACGACACAGCGGAGCGACTGGGGCCGCGCGGCGGTTTGGACTGTGGGTTTTGTGACCGTTGGCGGGGTCGTGGTTGTGATCCTTAATGCATTGGCGTCGAAGAGGGGAACACCGACAAGTACGACGAGTCCCGGATGGGTCTCCTGGGCGCTCGCCGCCATAAGTGCGGCGTTCGTACTCCTCCTGCTCTTCACGATCATCTTGGACTACCGCCAAGCACAACGGCGAACCGACGAGGCCAGCGCGGCGCTGCGCGCCGCTGAGGAAGCGCTGAAGCAGGAAGAAGCGTTGAAGCTGTCCAGGGTGTGGGATGTCACGGACAAACGGCTCACCTACTACCACGAGATCGCTACGGGCCAGGCGCGCAGGAGCTTCCGCAACGCCCAATACGCGATGGGCGGCGGGTTTCTACTGCTGGCTGTGTTCGCGTACCTCGGCCTCTCGGTCACGACCGCCTCAGCCGGCATCGTCACCGGGGCGCTCGGTGCCGCCGCCGCGGCGCTTGGCGCCTACCTCAGCAAGACGTTCGTCCGCTCCCAGGAAAATGCCGCCATCAACCTGCGCTCCTACTTCACCCAGCCGCTGGAGTTCTTCCGCTACCTGGCCGCGGAACGTTTCTTTGTATCTCTTCAGGACCTGCCAGTTGAGCAGCGGGCGTCGCTCGCTTCCGACGTGCTGCGCGGCATGGTCCAACCCGCGGTGCCCAAGGAGCCGACCGCGCCAAAGGAACCGACCGCAACACCGGCCGCGAGCAAGGAGCCTGCCGCGGCGAAGGAAGAGCTCACCGCAACAGCGAAGGAAGCGTCCTGACGCACCTGAGCAGACTGACGATCTTGTCCGCGCCCTAATGAGTAGGTAGAGCCGCTTGCTGGTCTGCGCCCCCTGACTGCCGTAACGGTCCTGTGCCGTTCGCGGAGGGGTACATCTTCCAGGGTGAGCAGGCGGCGGTGTGCCTGGCGGCCGTGCCGGAACCTGCTGCCGCCCGGAGCCTCGCGGCGGCGCAGGTTCTGTAACCCGGCGTGCGTGGCCAAGGCCTACCGCTGGCGCAAGAAGCACGCCGCCGCGTTGGACTTCGCGATCGCGTCCGGCCGCGCGTTGCGGGGCATCGCCAGCGCCGAGGAGCTCGCCCTGGTGGCCGCGCATCGCCGGTGCGCGCAGTGCGGGATGCTGATGCCGAGCGGCAGACGGGCTGATGCGCTCTACTGCCGCCGGGCGTGCAAGGCGAAAGCGTCCCGCGCCCGCCGCAAGGCGGCACAGTCCGAAGGCGACCATGACGCATAGCGGGCACAACGATGCCTCTCCGCGTCATGGTCACCAACCCTGCCGGGCGCGTCGACGGCCGCCGCGGTGATCGACAAAGCCCGTTAGGGGGCGCCAGGCAGGTCTCACCAACCCCCGCGCCACCAGCCGAGATGCGGTTAACTCCTCGATGGGCTAGGACTTGCCGATGTCTCGCCCGCCAACGGCGAAGACATTCGGCTCCGCCAGATTGTGAGGACGTCGTGACGCCGATCTACCTGTCCCCGATCAACCCGCGGTGGACCCCGAAGACCGAGGCTGACCTGCAGCAGGCCATTGACGACGGTCTACTGCGAGAGTCGCACTACCTCGATCTCAAAGAGGTCCCTGCCACCAAGGGCGATAACCGGGAAGCCGCTCGCGACATGGCCTCCTTCGCCGTCGACGGCGGCACATTGATCATCGGGGTGGCCGAGGACAAGCAGAACCGGACCTTCACTCTGGCTCCCCAGCCGCTGAACGGGCTCGCCGAGAGGATGGACCAGATCGCCCGCAGTATCCCTGACCAGCCTCTGACCATCCTCACCGAACCGATCCACACCGACGCCGATCCAGCGCGGGGCTATCTCATCATTCACATCCCGGCCAGCCCCGCCGCGCCGCACATGGTCGACGGGAGGTATTACGGGCGCGGCGACACGACCAAGATCGTCCTGTCCGATGCCGAGGTCAGCCGCCTCCACGAGCGTCGTCGCGTCAGCCAGCTCGATGCCCTGTCCCTGCTCCGGCAGGAGATCGTCCGGGATCCAATCCTGGACGACCCGCAGCGCAGCGCCCACCTCTTCCTGGTCGCCCAGCCGCTGACAGGCCGCCGCGACATGCTGCTCGACCTCGTCAGCGGCGATCAGTGGAATCGCCGTCTCTTCGCCTTCAGCCAGCAAGCACACACCCCGGCCCTCGACGCGCTGCTCCAGCCCTTCCCGATCGAACCGTCCCTCCGGCAGGCCGATCGCCCCTCCCGACGCGGTCGCGGGGCCGCGCTGACCACCTACAACCTCGCGAAAGGCCGCCAATACACCCCTGCAGCCAACATCCTGACGGACAAGGTTGTCGAACTGAGCGTCCACGAAGACGGCGGGCTCCGCATCTTCTTCAGCCGCTTCTCCGACACCCTGGGCGGGGACCATCGCGAGGACAGCGACGACCAGCGGGTCTTGTTCGATGCTGCCGCCGCCAACTACACCCGGCGCTTCCTAGCGCTGGTCCTGGCAGCGGCCGAACACGCAGGGTACTTCGGCAACTGGGCACTGGCCTTCGGCGCCACCGGCCTGGCGGGCCTGCGCGCATATTCCGGACTACAGAGCTGGGGATATGCCGAATCAACCCGCTACGATGAGACGGAGTACACCGAGACCACCGAGGTCACCTGGGCAGAACTCAACGTGGCCCCCGGCGCCGTGACCCAACGGCTGATCGGCCGACTACTGCGTACGTTCGCCGTGGAAAGCCTCTACGAGCTCGTCCTCAACGACCCAGCCACCCCCGTCTCCTGACCGTCCAGAAGCTCACACGAAGACGAGCGGGACGACAGCCAGGGATGGCTCCCGAGATGCCGGCCGACCACCGACCCGCATCTGCGCCAGGAGCATCGTCACGGCGGACGGGCAAGACCCTGCCCTTCCGTACTCAGCTGGGATAAAGTCAGTCGCGCTGGCGCTTCAGCCCCCACCGTGATGGGTGGGGATCCCGGTCCGTTCCGCCCACGCGGGGACGGCGCACCTCGGGGTAGCGGCGAGACGACGAGCGATCACCTCCGTTCTTGGCAGACTTCGGCGCGAGCGCGATCGACATCTCGACCAGGCGGGGGCCAGCGCGTGGGCAGAGCCGCCGCCGGACGGGACAACCATGTCGAACAACGACCGCGACCTGCAGCGTGCTGCCCGCCGTCGCCAGCGGCACACTGACGAGCCCTACCAGGTCGCCCTGGCCGCGATCCGCGAAGACTGGCGACGCCTGGACAGCGAGCTCCGCTACGTCCTGTCCGACGAGGTGCAGGCGTTCATGCGCGGCCAGGGGTGGCGCGGAGTCTCCCTCGACGACGTCGAAGACATGCGTTCCTGGCTGGCCAACCGCACCCCCACCTACGTCTGCGAGTGGTGCGGGGATGACGGCGACGCCCGCCAGGAGCAGACCACTCTCCAGATCATCGCCACCGGCTACGACCCTGACCTATCCCCGCTCACTCGCATGGTCGGCTCGAAGCGGAATCACGCGCGCTGCGCCCCATCGCAGCTGTCGTGGATCTACCCCATCGACCTGCCGCGCGACCCGGTCGGCATCCGCGTGCCGGCCAGCGCCCGGCCTGAGATGGAAGGCGAGTTCGCCATCACGGCGCACCCGGTCCTGCTTCCCGCCGAACCCGACGCCGAGCGGCCGGCAACACGCGAGCCGGCGCTGCTGATCCGCATCGAGGTCACCCAGGACCACGGCCAGGGCGCGGCGGCCTGGCTGGCGGAGCTGGAGATGCAGCTATGGGAACCGGACGGATTCGACGACCCGATGGAGGCCACCGAGGTCGCGGAAGGCTGGTCGGTGCGGATCGTACGAGGCTGGCCCTCCACCCTGGCGCCGCAGTGGCTGGCCGTACGGACGAGCGAGCCGCAGGATGGGCAGCAGCCAGATCACCTGTATCTGGGCGCCCTCGACGTCCCTGACGCGTGGGTCGAGGCCGTCCGCGGCCGCCAGCAGCTGCTGCTGCTCATCGGGCCGCGCCCGATGTACGGCGCCGCTCCGGTCATCGATGAGCAGGTCTCCGACGACCAGCTCGCCGAGTTCATGGAAGAGGGTGTGCTCCTGGCGGGCTACGTACCGCTCGAGCTGGACGAGCGCGACGGCCAGCCCGGCGCCGGACGCGACGATGGCGGGCCCCAGAGCTTCTGGTCGACGCCGAGCGGCCTGTTCGGCTGACCACCCTCGGAACGCACAGAGGCGGGCGCGCCTTCAGGCGCACCCGCCTCACAATCGCAGGGCGATCAGGCGCTTTCGACGCGCGCCCACCGCCGGAAGAGCTCCTCATCCTCGGCCGTCCCCATGCTGGAACCCTCCGGCGCGGCCAGGGGCAGCCACATCTCGTAGTCCGGATCCTCAGGGGCGACCTCGCGGGCGCCGTCGACGTGCGCGCCGTTGGGCAGCACGGCCGCGGTCGGGACGAGCAGGTGGCCATCCGGGAGCATGGTCACGGTCACAACGGGTCCTTCCTGTCCCAAACGTTACGGCTCTCGGTCGCCAGCATAGCCCCGGGGTGCGCGGCGCGGCCATGCTCAGCCGAGTCCATAGCGGTCCTGTAGCCACAGATAGACCCGGCGGGCGGCGTCCTCGTCACCCAGTAGCCGGACCAGCGCTCGCGCCTGCCTGCTCAGCACGCACGCCACGCACTCGGCCCACAGCTCCTCCCTGCTGGCGTTGTACGGCGGCAGCAGCATCTCCCGGTTCAGTTCGTGCAGCACCAGCCAAAACGACGTCTGCGAGGGCCGATCGTCCATGTGATCGATGGCGTGCCCCAGCTCGTGCGCGCACACCGAGGCCGACGGCGACTTCACACTGCCCACTCCGATCCGCCGCAGCTCCGGATCGTAGATGCCGGCCGACTGCTCCCAGGTCGCCTCAGCCTGCACCGGGAGCCGAACGTTGCGTAAGTGCTCGAACCCCGGCAGGTCCGGCACCGCGCCCACACCGATGACGATCCCGCCGGTCAGATGCGCTGCCAGACGCCGCGCCAGGCCTTGCGGCACCGCAGCCAAAGTCATGATCGCCAGCAGCGCCGGCGCCGGCGGGAAGGCCTGCGGCGGCCACGCCCGGACCACCCGCTCCTCCAGCGGACCGACATGCAGCCAGCCCGGCCGACCTCGGCTATGCGATGACACGGCAGCCTCAAACCCCACTCGACAGCAGCAGCCCGGAACGGCCGCCGATGATCAACGGTAGAGGACGCACGGCCCGCGCCAAGCCACCATGTCAGACCTCGCGGCATGGGCACTGGCGCCCCACGCGACCTCCGATCCGTACGTCGCCCGTGACGGGGCCTGGCCGTCACACCTCGATCGCGAACGTCCCGGAGAACCGAGGTTGTCGTGCTGGCATTGACAACGTCCAAGGACGAACTTACGTTATCCATATCAACAGGACAACGTGAACTGATCTTGGCTAGGAGGCTTCACGAATGGTCTGGTTCCGGAAGACAGCGCCTGCCCCCTCTCCCGAGGAGATCGAACAGGAGCAGTTAAGCGATGCGCAGCGAGCTAGGGACGGCCACTGCGCCGCCGCCGCCAAAGCCGCCGGTAGAGGCGATATGACCAACGCCCGCTGGCACCTCGAACAGCAGAAGGCCGCCGTCGAGGAAGCGCGCCAGCTCGGTGCTTGGTGGATTCACCGGTAGCCACCCCCACCCCTGATCGCCAGGTACGTGTCCAGCTACCACCTATCCCTCGCAAGGCAACGACCTTGAGACACCTGCACACCTGATATCCGGCAAGCGAAGGATGTCCGCGGTGCTCGCCGGACAGCACAGCCTGCTGCTGGGTCCGCCCGGAACTGCCAAGCCCGAACTCGCGCGACGACGAACTCGACCAGGTGCTGCGCTCACCCCAGGCAGCCACGAGGCACGCCCCGCGAGCACGTCGACCACATCCGCGGCTCAGGAGCCATACGAAGGCCAACACCCTGTAGGAGACCTCAGTGAAACAACGAGACCTGGACCATGACCCGGAGATGCGGCGCACGGACATCGAGATCGAGCTTCTCGGCCTGGCCCGTGTGGCCCGGCAATCCCGCGGCAACCCGCCAAAGTACGACGTCATCCACGAGGCGATCGACCGCGAGCTGGACGATCTCGACAAGCTCAACCGCAACTGGTGACCTCCCCGGGGAAACCGACCCCCTCGACATGCCCCACTTGCCCAGCATCGACAGGAGCCTCGAAGCCATGACCCCGCTGCGCCTCATCTCGTTCGGCTACCTGCACCTGCCTACTGACTCCGAAGGACGTCCGATTCCCCCGGCCGCCGACCGGGTCGAAGACGTCCGTGACCGGCTCAGAGATCCCGCCGCCGCCCGCGACATCCTCGACCTGGACGGCCTTCATCCCCGCGTGCAGGAAATCGTCCTCAACACCGCCGGCGCGCGCGAGCTCATCGACAACCTCGTCGACTACGCGCTCCTGCCCGCGGGGCCGAAGGCGATCGCCATCGGCTGTGCTGGTGGCAAACATCGCGCCGCCAGCCTGGTCGAGATCACAGCCCGCCAGGTGCGCGCTCGCGGCCGCGAGGTCGAGGTCAAGCATCTCCATGCCCACCTGCCGCGCGTCATCCGAATTCCAGAGAGGTAGAGATCCAATGCTGGTTCTTCCCCCTGCCGATATCCCCGGAAATACCCATCACCTGTCGGCCACCAGCAAGACCTACGTGCAACGAGCTGACTCCTACCGGCTGAGCTGGGTGGACGTTATCGAACGCGACAGCCCTCAGTTCCGCCCGCTGACCGAGGTCTTCCCGGAGGAATTCCGTCCGGCCGGCACTTTCGGAGTGGCGGGACTCGAGAGCCAGGAGCACTCCGTGCTGTGGATCGGAGCGGCCGACCTGATCTCCCAGATCGAGGCTAATCCGCAGGCACCAATCCCCTTCGCCGCCCTCAACGAGCGCGGCACGTACGCCGATCGGTGGCCCAACACCGACCCGTGGAACGCCCTGATCCCCGTCACCACCTGGAACCCGGACGGGCAGGGCATCGTCACCGAATACCCCTTCAGCGACGGCAACGGCCAGGTCGTCGTCTACGAGCTGGTCGGCCACCCGGCCCTGAGGTCCATGCAGGAGAAGTCCGGCCAGGACCTGGTGCCGATGGTGACCTTTCACTGCACCCGCTGCCATCGCGAGGGCAACTCCCACGACCGGTACACCTCGGTCGGCCCCGCCGACCGCAGGACCGTCTGCCGGAAGGCGCGCGTGCACATGCAGCCCGGCCAGTGTCGCGGAGCCGAGGCGGTCGACTGGGAGGACCGGATGATCGCTACGGTCGAGCACGTGGTCGCCGGCATCCCCAAGCCCTCGGATCTGACCGGTCTGGCCGCGTCCCGATGCCAGACCGCTGAACTCAGGCTCGACGACGTCATGGCACACAGTACGTGTGCTGAGATCCGCGAGGCGCGCAAGCACACCGCCCGGCACCGCCCGACCAGGTAGAGAGGGGCTCGGCTCGGGCGACGCGACCTCCACTGGCTGACAATCACGGCATAGACGACCGCAAGGCATCGACGGGCCCGGACAGCCTGACGCGTCCGGGCCCTTGGCATACCCGGCGCCGTGCAGCTGCCGCCGTGTCGAATCCTGCCTGTCGACCTTCAGATCCTCGCCCACCATCACCCCGCTGACCCGGTTGGGATCGGGAACATGTGCGAGACGAGCTGGGCAACATCATGCGGGAAGGCCCTTGGCCTGCAGCAGGCAGCGGGCCAAAGCGGCACCCCGGTGTGCCTGCTCGCCGCCGTCATCCCGAACCTGGGCAGCTGTGCCGACCACCCTCGGTGGTTGCCACCCCGACGTCCGTGGCGACTCCTCTTCCTCCCGCTCTGCGGCCGCGCCGACCGCAGAGCGGGACGTCAAGGAGGCTGTGCGGCGCTCGCGGTTCACCTCAGCACCGAGCTCGGCGCAGGCCCCGCATGGATGCCCGGAGGGCAGCAGATGATCCTCACAATCGGGGCGTGGGCAGTCGTAACCACGCCGGATAACGATCAACGCAGCGGCTATCGCTCGCCGCGGGCGTTGGCCACACCAGGGCTTCAGCCGACGGCGCACACGCGCCAGCATCTCGGCGACGCTCCGGCCGCTGGACATCTCCTGCTCGATGGCCCCGACCAGGCGATCGCGTTCGTCGGCCGTCATCCTGATCTGCCACTCCAGCGGGATCGCTGTCACGACGCTGGGCGCGCCCGGCACTCGCGGTCGCTGTAGGTCCTGGCGCTCGAGGTCTGTTGGCCTCTCGCGCGACAGCGCGTCGCGGTCCCCGCCCTCACCTACCCCAGCGGCGCCTACGGCGAGAGGAGGATCATCACGCTTCTCACATCCCGCTTCAGGCTCCCGCTTCTGTACCGCGTCAGCTTCCGAGATCGTTTCGCCCGAAGTTCCAAGATCATTTCGGGTCAGGTTCCGAGATCGTTCCGGCTCCTCCTGCGAGTCTGGGCCCTGCTCGTCGGTGCCGGCGCAGGAGGCGACGTACAGAGGCGCGTCATGAGTACGCCAGGCAATCAACCGTCCGGAGCGGCGCGCCGTGATCCACCCATCGCACTCCAGCGTCCTCAGCAGGGACCGCACCGTCCGGTCGGTGACCGCCAAGGCAGCGGCCAGCGCGCTCTGATCACGGACCCGGCCTATCGCCTCGTCGCGGCGCAGCTGGCAATACAGCTCCAGCAGCAGCGAGCGATTGCGCCGAGCGGTCCACCTGCCGTCTACGCTGTGGCAGCCGACGCCGGCCGCGGCGCGATAGGAGATCCGCACCCACGCCCCGCCGGCCGGGATGGCCGCCAGCCAGCGCCGGGTCACCCGCCCCCGGGTCTCGGTGACGACCCACCCCTCGGCCGCCACCAGGGCCTCGTACACCGTGGAGGGATGCAGATCGAGTCGTCCGGCCAGGTAGCCGATGCTGGCCGTACAGCCCGCGGCCCGCTGCGATAGCGCGGCGATCTGCGCCACCACCGGCCAGGCCGCGCCACGCGGCAGACCCAGCGGGATCTTCACGCTGCCGCACGGCAGTTCCGCCAGCCGGGCATGAGCCGCCACGGCCGTCACGACCCAGCTCCGCCGCGACGGCAGCGCGGAAGGCTAAAACGCGCGTTTCTCCCCGCAGCCGCAGCGGGATAACGATAGGAGCGAAGGGGCGGTTCCGGCGAGGATGTCCGACACGCCACGGATTGAGAATCCGGGCATGCTGGCATGACCTCGTGGTGGCCAGGTAGCATGGCCGTGCCTTTCTAGGTATGGGAGGCACAACAAAGGCCGCTCGGTCCACCCACGGACCAGCGGTAAAGATCGCCGGACGAATCTCTTCGTCGTTCAGCCCGAACTTTGGTCGGTGCCGAGCTGAATGATCTGGAGACTCGTAACGTCTGCGAGAAGGGCCCCGCTCCTGGCGGGGCTTTTCTACGTCATGGGGTCATCTCCATAGCGATGTGAGCCAGCCGAACGGAGGGCTAGGCGGCCACCTTGTCGTCGTGGATTGGCTTGGAGCCGAGCGGGAGCTCCTCCTGGGCAATCGCGGCGGACTGAGACTGCGGTTTGAGAGCCTCGGCCAGGATGCGCTCGACCGTCGAGGCGAACGAGCCGCCCCATTGGGCGTGCCGCGCCTTCAGCAAACGCAGCAACTCGGCATCGGTGATCGACTGGGAGTACCGGTGTACCACGGTGGCCGGAGGGCCGGGCTTGCGTCCGCTCATGGTCGCCAATCATGGCGCAACTGTGAACCGTGGTTCCAGGACTGTGAGAGCGTGTCGCGCAACCACTTTCAACGAATTCGATCTTCCCCAAGATCGGCAGGGACAGGAAGATGCGGCCATGAGCGCGCTGAATGATCTCACCGACTGGCTCGCGACCCGCACCCCGCAGCAGATGGCCACACTGCTGGCCGCCCGCCCGGGCGTGAACCCCGGCCGGACGGATGATCTGGAGGCGCTGGCGCAGGCTGTCCGTGACGACCAATACGGCTGCCGGGCCCTGCATGCCCTGACCATGGCCGAGCACGACGTCCTGGGCGCCGCCGTCAGCCTGGCCGAGGGCCCAGACGCCCCGCACCCGGCCAAGGCCTCCCGCTATGCGCCGATGACCGGCTACCGCGGCGGCCACTCCACGATCATCCAGATCGCCCATCTGGTGGCTGCCGTCGCCGGCAGCGCCCGTCCCGACCTGGCCGACCACGCCCACCGAGTGATCGACTCCCTTGTCGATCGGCTGCTGCTGTGGCCCGCCGGGCCGGACCGTATCCGGGTACCGGTCCTGATCCGCAACTGCACCGGCCCCCGGCCGGCCGCGCCGACGCTGGAGCGAGCCCTGACCGGCGGCTACGCCAAGGAGCCGGTCCAGCAGATCGCCGCCCTCCTGCTCCTCGACCGTTACCCTCCGACCGGCCCCGACCCCGCGCCGCGTGGTGGGCCCACCCGCGAACAGATCCAACACGACGTGATCGCCGTCCTGGCCGACCCCGACCGGGTTCGCGCGATCACGGCCAACGCCCCACTGCAGACGAACTCCCTGCTGTCAGACCTGCTCGCCGGCCCTCTGGAGATCCAAATCTCCTCCTCCGGTCTGGCGGACCGGAGCGCACCGCTGGGCCGTCAGCTGCCTGAGGCGGCGCGCTGGCTGGCCGAGCGCGCCTTGCTGGTCCCCTCCGGGCGCGGCCGAGCCCGGCTCCCACGCGAGGTCGCCGCCGCCCTGGGCGGTGCCGCCTACCGCTTCGACCCGCTGCCCGCCATCCCGGCCACCCGGCAGTTGCCGCCCGAGCGCATATCGGGCGAGGCTCACCTGGCCGCCACGCACGCCCTGGCCATGGTCGAACTCCTGGGCGCCACACTGACAGCGCGGCCGGCGACCATCCGCAGGGATAGAGCACTCGCCACCCGTGAGGTCAAACGCCTGGCCACCGCCATGAAGATCCCACTCCCACAAGTGCGGTTCTGGATCGAGCTGGCCCGGGCCGCGCACCTGCTCGCCGTCGACCCCGGCCCACCGCCCGCCTCTCTTGGCCGGGGCGGCTCCGCCCAGCGTGGCCGATCCGGATCGGCCACGCCGTCGTCCGTCGAGGAGGGCACCCTTACCGGTCCCACCCTGGTGCCCTCGGCTCGCTACCACGCCTGGGCCCAGCACAGCCCCGCTGCCCGGCTCACCCCACTGATCATCGCCTGGGCCGCCTTCCCCGGTTCGATCACCTGGTATCCCTCCGACAAGGACGTTCCCGCGGTCCTGGCCGCTGTCGAGGACCGGTGCGCGGCCGGGCTGCGCCGCGCCGTCCTGGCCTGCCTGGCCAATCTTCCTCCCGGCACCGGCCTGGCCGACCCCCCCGACCCCCCCGACTCCGCCGGGACCCGGCCTGCCGGGCGCCCCCTGGCATGGACGGTGCGCTGGCAGCGCCCCGAGTGCATCGGCGACCGCTCCGCCGAAGAGATCGCCGCTACCCTGGCCGAAGCCCAGATGCTCGGCCTGGTCGCCCTCGGCGCGCTCACCCGGCCGGGACGCATCCTGCACGATCACCTGCCAGGCGGCGACTGTGCCGACCAGCTTTCCCCTGCCACAGCCACCGCGCTGACCGAAGAACTCCTCGAGGCCTTCACCCCGCTCCTGCCCGCCCCTCACCAGCAGGCGCACTTCCAAACCGACCTGACCGCGCTCGTCCCCGGCCTGGCCAGCGCCGACCTCACGGCACTGCTGGACGAGGCCGCCGACCGGGAAAACCACCACGGCCAGGCTGGGATCTGGCGCTTCAGTCAGGCCTCGCTCCGCCGCGCCTTGGACGCCGGCGCGGACGCCGACGATCTGCTCCACCGGCTCCGCCAAGCCGCCCACAATCCCCTGCCGCAGGCGCTGGAATACCTGATCGCCGACGCGGCCCGCCGGCACGGCCACCTCGAGGTCGTTCCCGCCGGCTGCGTCCTGCGCTGTGCCGACGTCGGCCTGGCCGCCGAAGTGACCCGCTCGGCGCATCGCGCGCTGAAGCCGCTGGACCTGCAGCTGGTTGCTCCCACGGTCATCGTCTCCGCCCAGCCCCCGGCAGTGACCCTCAGAGCGCTGCGCAGCGCCGGATACGCTCCCGTGCTCACCGACGCCAGCGCCATCGCGATGCTCCCGGCCGCCTCCAGGCCAACAGCATCCGGCCATCCTTGACGATTAGCCCGCCGCCGCGCACGGGGCGCGGCTGCGCCGTACGGCTGGCCGTGCCCACGCCGCGGACGGACACGACCGGCGCCCGGGCTCGATGGCGTGGGGCCGACGGAGGAGGTCCCACGGCGCCGATCGCCCCAGCCGTACGATCACGCCCGCCATCGCCGGCGATCGTCACGGCCTATCCCCTGACACACCTGGTCTTGCCAGGTCAGGCGTAGAAGCGATCAAGAAGCGGCAGGGAACCACCGTCGAATGCACTGGATCGCCGTCTCAACCGCTATCCCAGCAACTAGCGCGAAATGAGGAGCCTGACCTGGGCAAATGGGTCCCGGTGGGTGGTTGCCCTGCTCGGAAACCCATCCCCCACCCCGGAGGGGAACCCCGAGGGATGGGTTTCCGAGCAGGGCAACCC